>JAFAAN010000171.1 GCA_023426545.1 Pseudomonadota bacterium | reverse complement strand
CCGCGGAGCTGACTCCGCGGCGCCCTTCGCGTTTCAGAACGAGCACACCGGGCCACGCAGGCCGCCACGCGCGCGCGGCACGGGCAGGAAGGCGCGCTCCATGGCCTCCGCGGCCTCGCCCAGCGAGCCATGCGAGGCCTCGATGCGAGCGAAGCGCGTCCGCATCCGGTCCAGGACTCCCGCCGGCAACAACCGCCGCGCCATGGGGAACACCTGCGCCTCCTCCACGGCCGTGTGCCCGCGGTACAGCCGCAGCCAGTCCTCGGCGGCGTCGAGCATGCGCGAGGGGTCCGTCTCGCCGCCGCGCAGCATCGACTCGGCCGCGCAGAGCAGCGCCACCGCGTGCTCGCCGCCCGTGCCGTGCTCGCCGGAGACCTGCGCGAGCAGCCCGGGCGCCAGCGGCAGCCGGTGCGCCACCATCGTCTGGAAGAGCACCATCTCTTTCGCGTGGTGGCTGCCGTCCACGAACGTGAGGAAGAAGTTCCCGGCCCGCAGGAAGAGCGAGGCTGGCACGAACTCGCCGTCACGGCCCTTCGCCACCGCCCGCTCCAGGACCTGCAACACGCGCTGAATCTGGCGGTGCTCCTGGCTCAACACATCCAATGCATCCATGACCTGTCCCCTTCACACCGTGCGGGAAAAGCGGGGCCGCTCCGCCCCCGCGAGATACGCGTCGAAGACCATCGCTACGTTGCGGACGAAGAGGCGGCCCAGGGGCGTCAGCTCGAGCTGCGTGCCGGTGCGCGTCACCAGGCCGTCGTCCTCGAACGCGCGCAGCCGCTCCAGCTCCGGGGCGAAGTACCCGGTGGCGTCGGGCCCCAGGTCCACCCAGAAGTTGCACATCAGCCGGGTGATGACGGCGCGGCGCCGCTGGTCATCCTCCGTCAGCGCCAGGCCGCGCTCGGTGGCCAGGCAGCCCTGGGACACCCGCTCGTAGTAGCGCGGCAGGGCGCGGACGTTCTGCGCATACGCCCCGTCCACGTCGCTGATGCCGGTGCTGCCCAGGGCCACCACGTCCGACGCGGCCTGGACGGTGTAGCCCTGGAAGTTGCGGCCCAGCCGGCGCTCGGCCTGCGCGCGTGACAGCTCGTCCTCCGGGACGGCGAAGTGGTCCATGCCGATGGGCCGGTAGCCCGCGTCCACGAAGGCCGCGTAGGCGGCGCGGAACAGCTCCAGCTTGGTACGTCCTCCGGGGATGGCCTCCGCCGGCATGCGCCGCTGGTGCTTCAGCACCTCGGGCATGAAGGCGAACGAGTAGACGGCCAGCCGGTCCGGCCGCATCGACAGCACGGTCTCCAGCGTGAGCGCCCACCCCGCCGCCTCCTGGTGCGGCAGGCCGTAGATGAGGTCGAAGTTCACGCCCTTGAAGCCCAGCAGCCGCGCATGCTCCAGCAGCGCACGCGTGTCCTCGGCGGACTGAATGCGGTTGGTGACCTGCTGAACGCGCGGGTCGAAGTCCTGCAGGCCCATGGACACGCGGTTGAAGCCCAGGCTCCGCAGCAGCGTGAGCTGGCCGGGCGTCGTCAGGGCCGGGTGGACTTCGATGGACACCTCCGCGTCCGGCGCGACGCGGAAGCGGCGGGTGAGCGCCGTCCACAGCCGCTCCAGCTGCGCCTCATCCAGGAAGGTCGGCGTCCCGCCGCCCCAATGAACCTGCGAGAGGGTGCGCCGCGCGCCGAGCCGCTCCACCACCAGGTCCAGCTCCATCACCAGATGGTCGATGTAGCGGTCCGCCGCGCCCCGGTCTTTGCTGACCACGACGTTGCAGCCGCAGTACCAGCAGAGGCTGCGGCAGAAAGGCAGGTGGACGTACAGCGACAGGGGCGTGGTGCTCGGCTGGGCGCCGGCCCGCTCCAGCCGGGCCAGCAGGTGCTCGGGGCCGAAGTCCTTCCGCCACTCGGGCGCCGTGGGGTAGCTGGTGTAGCGGGGCCCGGAGACGTTGTACCGGCTCAGCAGGGCCTCGGGAGGCGTCGGGACTTCGTAGTGGGGGGGCTCCATCTCGGCCCTCCTCCACTCCAAGCCTCGTGCCAGGAGCATCCTCGACGGGGATGGCGGAGGCGGCCGGCGAATCCCTGCAAGCCGTGCGGCCCCGCCCCGCGCCTGGCGCAATCGCTGCGCCAGGCAGCCTGCTCCTAGCCACCCGCCGGGGCAGGTCCGAGGAACCGGGCCTCGATGCGCTTCACCTCGCCCGAGGCCGAGTCCGTCACCTCCACGGTGAAGCCAAAGGGCGCCTTCACGCCCTGCTCCACGGTGATGAACAGTGGCACTCGGAAGCTCTCCAGTGAGCCGAGCGTCACCTGCGACTGCGGCACCACCACCTTCGCGGGCACGGGGCTGTCCACGCGGATGGTGAACACCGTCTCCGAGGGGTTCTTGTTCACCAGGTGCAGCTCGAACTGGTTGCGCACCCCGCCCTGCTCGACGACGTAGGGCATCCCCTGGAAGCGCAGCAGGTTCGCCTCGAAGGGCACGCGCCGCACGAGGCTCAGCGTCAGGCCCACCACCGCCACCAGCATCAGCGCGCCGTAGATGAACAGCCGGGGCCGGAGCACCCGGCGCGGCTGGCCCGCAAGCCCGTTGAGCGAGTCATAGCGGATGAGCCCGCGCGGCTTGCCCAGCTTGTCCATGACGCCGTCACACGCGTCCACGCACTGCGCGCAGGCCAGACAGTCCATCTGCAAGCCATTGCGGATGTCGATGCCCGTGGGGCACACGGCCACGCACTTGAAGCAGTCCACGCAGTCACCCCGCGCGGGCGCCGGGGCCCCCGGAGCCACCTTGAGCAGGCGCCCCCGGGGCTCGCCGCGCTGCGTGTCGTAGCCGACGATGAGCGAGTCCCGGTCCTGCATCGCGGACTGGAGCCGGCCATAGGGGCACACCACCACGCAGAGCTGCTCACGGAACCACGCGAAGTTGAAGTACAGCGCGCCCGTCACCACCATGGCCCACGTGAAGGCCACGGGGGAGGCCACCGGTCCAGCGGCCACCATGGCGACGAGCCCGCCCGCCGAGACGAAGAGGCTGAGCGCCGCGTGGGAGATGAGCAGCGACACCGCGGCGTATGCCCCGTGCTTGAGCACGGCCCGGGCCACGCGGGCGGCCGTCCAGGGCTCCCGCGCCGCCTTCAGCCGCCGCTCCCGGGGCCCGTCAAAGAAGCGCTCGATGGGGCGATACAGGGCCTCCAGGAACACCGTCTGGGGGCAGGCCCAGCCGCACCACACGCGCCCCAGCCACGCGGTGACGAAGAGCAGGCCGAAGCCCACCGACGTCAGCAGGAAGAGGACGCGCCAGAAGTCCTGGGCGTTGTACGTGCCGCCGAAGAGGTAGAAGCGGCGCGCCGCCACATCCAGGTGCACGGCCGGGTGGCCGCCCACCTGCACCAGCGGCAGCGCCAGATAGACGGCGATGAGCCCGACGAACAGCAGCCGCCGCCGGGTGATGAACCGGCCGTGTACGTCCGCCGGATGGAGCGCCAGCCGCGAGCCATCCGCGTGGATGGAGGTGAGCTGGTCGATGCGCGGGCCCTCCCGCTGCGGTGCCGCCGACATGGCAGTGTCCTCTCCGTGAGCTACGGCTGCTCGGGCTCGCCCTGGGGCTCCTTGCCCCCGGGCACCTCGGTGCCCTTGAGCGTGAGCACGTAGGCGGTGACGGCCTTGACGCGCTCGGCGCCCAGGGTGCGCTCCCACGCGGGCATGCCCTTGGCCACCACGCCCTCCGCCACCACCCTGTGGATGGCCATGGGCGAGCCTCCATGCACCCAGTACGCGTCCGTCAGGTTGGGGCCGATGAGGCCCTGGCCCTGGCCACCGTGGCAGGCCGCGCAGTTCGCCTGGAACAGCTGCTTGCCGCTGTCCACCGACGCCGGGTCCTTGGCCAGCGCGAGCAGCATGTCGTCAGACGCGGGCGTGTTGCCGGACGCGCGCTTCGCCACCTCCGCGGCCTCGGCGGCGTACTCACCGAGCTGGTCCGGCCCCGCCTCCGCGATGTGGAACCAGAACCAGTAGCCCGCCGAGAAGACGATGGACGCCCAGAGGATGAACAGCCACCAGTTGGGCAGGTGGTTGTCGTGCTCCTCGATGCCGTCATACACGGAATGCAACAGCGACTTGTCACTCATGGCCACCCTCCCCTCGCTCGCTCAGCGGCATCCGCGCGAGCGCGTCGAAGTCCCCACTGCGCCGCGCGAGAAAGAGCCAGGCGACGACGCCGAGGAACACCGCGATGAACAGGACCAACGCGAAGAGGGGCAGCTCGGTGAGCGACATCCCCTGATAGAATTGCTTGTACATCAGCGAGCCCCCTCACTGGAGATGGCGGCGGCGGGCAGGCGCGAGGGCGGCGTCTCCGGCACTGCGGGCACGTCCTGCGGGCCACGGCCCAGGCGTTGGAGATAGGCGATGATGGCCACCATCTCCGAGTCCCACGGCACCTGGATGCCCTGCCCGGCCAGGTCCGCGGTGATGCCCTCCGCCTGCACCTTCTGCCGGGCCTCGGCGCCGTCCACGTCCGCGTTGGAGTACGGCACCCCCAGCCGCTGCATCAGCGCCAGCTTCTTCGGCGCGTCCTTCACCGCGATGCGTTGCTCCGCCAGCCATGGGTAGGGTGGCATGTTGGAGCCGGGGCTCGTCGCCCGGGGGTCCATCATGTGCGTGTAGTGCCAGAGGTTCGGGTACTTGCCGCCCAGCCGGTGCAGGTCGGGGCCGGTGCGCTTGCTTCCCCACTGGAAGGGGAAGTCGTAGATGAACTCCTCCGCCCGGGACACGTCGCCGTAGCGCTGCGTCTCCGCCACGAAGGGGCGAATCATCTGCGAGTGGCAGGTGTAGCAACCCTCGCGCACGTAGAGGTCACGCCCCTGGAGCTCCAGCGGCGAGTATGGCTCCTGCGCCTGACCGTGCGCCGGCACCGCCTGCTTGATCATGATGGTGGGCAGCAGCTCCGCCACGCCGCCGATGAGGATGGCGATCAGCGTGAGCACGGTGAAGGCGAGCGGCCGGCCCTCGATGAGGCCAAACCAGGACGGACGGCCCGCCTCGCGGTCGCGGCGCGTGACAATCCAGGCGAACTCACCCAAGGCGATGATGGCGCCCAGCAGCACCAGCGCGCGCACAGGCTTCGCCCAGCCGAGGAACATCGTCACCGTGAGGATGGCGATGGCGAACAGCAGCGGCCGGCCGGTGACGACCTGCACCCAGCCGGGAGTCGGCGCCGCCGCGGGCACGGGCTCGGCGGCGGGCGCGGGCGGCTCCACCACGACGGTGGCCTCTCCGTCCACGGCCTTGCCAGCGCGGGCCGTCTTCCACAGGTTCCAGGCCATCATGATGAAGCCCACCAGGTACATGGACCCGCCGACGAAGCGGACGATGTACATGGGCCGGATGGCCAGCAGCGTCTCCACGAAGTTCGGGTAGAGCAGCGTGCCGTCGGGGTTCACCGCGCGCCACATGAGGCCCTGCGTGACGCCGCTGATCCACATGGAGACCATGTAGAGGAGGATGCCCACCGTCCCGAGCCAGAAGTGCGCGTCCGCCGCCTTGGTCGAGTGCAGCTTCGTGCCGTACAGCCTGGGCACCAGCCAGTAGAACATGCCGGCCGCCATGAAGCCGTTCCACCCCAGCGCGCCGCTGTGGACGTGGCCGACAATCCAGTCCGTGTAGTGGCCCAGCGCGCTCACCGACTTGATGGACAGCAGCGGCCCCTCGAAGGTGGCCATGCCGTAGAAGGTGACGCCCGCGATGAGGAACTTGAGGACGGGGTCCTCGCGCAGCTTGTACCAGGCGCCCTTGAGCGTGAGCAGGCCGTTGAGCATGCCGCCCCACGACGGCGCCCACAGCATGACGCTGAAGATCATGCCCAGCGACTGCGCCCAGTCCGGCAGCGCCGTGTAGAGCAGGTGGTGCGGACCGGCCCAGATGTAGATGAAGACCAGGGCCCAGAAGTGGATGATGGACAGCCGGTACGAGTACACCGGCCGCTCCGCCGCCTTGGGCAGGAAGTAATACATGATGCCCAGGATGGGCGTGGTGAGGAAGAAGGCGACGGCGTTATGGCCGTACCACCACTGCACCAGCGCGTCCTGGACCCCCGCGTAGACGGAGTAGCTCTTCAGCGCCGACAGCGGCAGCGCCAGGCTGTTGACGATGTGGAGCACCGCCACCGTGACGATGGTGGCGATGTAGAACCAGATGGCGACGTAGAGGTTCTTCTCGTGGCGCTTCGCCAGCGTCCAGAAGAAGTTGATGGCGAAGACGACCCAGATGACGGCGATGGCCACGTCGATGGGCCACTCCAGCTCCGCGTACTCCTTGGAGGTGGTGATGCCCAGGGGTAGCGTGATTGCCGCCGCGACGATGATGAGCTGCCAGCCCCAGAAGTGGATCTTCGAGAGCAGGTCCGACGCCATGCGCGTCTTCAGCAGGCGCTGCGTGGAGTAGTAGATGCCCGCGAACATCATGTTGCCCACGAAGGCGAAGATGACCGCGTTCGTGTGTAGCGGGCGCAGGCGGGAGTAGGTCGTGTAGGGGATGCCCAGGTTCGCCTGCCACCACGCGAGCTGGCTGGCGACCAGCGCCCCTACCGCCATGCCCACGATGCCGAACAGCACCGACGCGAGGACGAAGCGCCGGACCGTGGTGTCGTCATAGATGATTCGTTGCTGATGCACGGCTTCACTCCTGGGAAGCGGAGGACGAGGGCTCGGAAGCGCCAGACGCCGGACGGGCGCTGTCGTCTTCGAGCGGGAAGAGCGAGAGCCGGTCGGCGTGCTCGTGGTCGCGGTGGCGCACGCTGTAGATGAACAGCAGCACCGAGCTGGCGACGAGCATCAGGCTCACGAAGACCTGGAGGACGAGGACGTTCATGCCGGCACCTCCCGCAGCGGCGGCGTGGGCGCGGCGGCGGCGCGCTCGCGCGAGGCGGACAGCCACCACACCGTGATGAAGAGGGTGGTGAGACTGATGGCAGGCATGGCCACGGCGGCGCGCAGCGGCGTCATCCACCCGGCGAGACACACGGAGACGGCCACCACGTTGTACGTCACGGCCAACGCCAGCAGCCGGCGCACCACCTGCCGCAGCCGCATCGACAGCCGCAGGGCCTCTCGGATGGCTCCCAGCCCTTCGCCCAACAGGAAGAAGTCGCTCTTGCCCGGCATCACGGGCCGGTCGATGGCGGGCGTGCCCGCGCACAGGGCCCGCTCGAAGGCGAGGCTGTCATTGACGCCGTCTCCGAGGTACAGCGTGTCCGCGGCATCCAGCTTCGCCACGGCCGCGGCCTTGTCCTCGGGGCGCTGGCCTCCCAGCGCGTGCTCGGCGGGGATGCCCAGCGCGACGGCCATCTCCTCCACGCGCGCGGGCGTGTCTCCGGAGATGAGCCACACGTCGCGGCCCTCGGCCTGGAGCGCCTGGACCTCGCGGCGCGCGTCGGGCCGCACCGACTCCTGGAGCTGGAAGAAGGCCACCGGCACTCCGTCCCGCGTGAGCACTGGCCCCGCCGCCAGCCCCGAGCCCGACAGGAGGACCGCCGGACGTGGCGAGGCCCCCGGCTCGGTGGCCCAGTCCGCACGCCCCAACCGCCACCGCACGCCGTCACGCTCCAGCTCCAGCCCCCGCCCCACGTGCTCCGCCACACGCGCCTCCGGAGTAAACCGGGCCCCCTCCCGAGCCAACACGGCGGACAGACACCGGCTCGCGGGGTGATTGCTGCGCGACACCAGGTCGAAGGCGATGTCCCGCGACGCGGGCGTCAACCCGGTCACCGCGGCCCGGTCCACCACCTCCAGCCGGCCCAGCGTCAGCGTCCCCGTCTTGTCGAACAGCACCTTGCGCACGCGAGGCAGGCGGTCCAGCAGGTCCGCGCTCCGGACGAAGAAGCCGCCACGGCGCAGGCGCGCCTGCACCAGCTCGTAGGCCAACGGCGTCGCGATGCCGATGGCGCAAGGGCACGTCACCACCAACAGCGCGACCGCGACCTCCAGCGCCTTGTCCGGCCCCGCGGGCCACCACATCGCCAGCCCCAGCGCCGACACGGCCAGCACCGCGACGACCCAGCGGCGCGACACGCGGTCCCAGAAGCGCGTATGCGGCGCGTCCGCGAGCACTGGCGTCGGCGCGCGGCGCAACAGCGCCACCAGCGGCGAGTCCGTGAACGCCTGCTTCGCACGAACGCGAATCGCCTCCCGACCCGCGTTGAAGGCGCCCGCGGGCAGCTCCCGTCCTCTCGCCACCATGCGCTCACCGGGCTCGCCCGTAATCCAGTCGGTGGACACGCGCGCGTCCGTGTCGAGCACCGCCGCGTCCACGGGCACCAGGTCCCCGGGGGCAATCACCAGCACGTCGCCCTCGGCCACCTGGGCGGCGCGCACGGTCGCGAGCCGGTCGCCCTCCTCCCTCCGGACGAAGAGGCCCTCCGCGCCGTCGTCATCCAGGAGGAAGCGCCGGTTGCGCTCCAGCACGCGCTGCTGGAGCCAGCGCCCCACCAACATCAGCGTGACGAAGGTGTTGAGCGTGTCGAAGTAGGCCAGGTCCCCCCGCCCGCCCCGCGCCTGTGCCAGCGACATGCCGTAGACCAGGACGATGCCCAGGGCGATGGGCAGGTCCAGGTGCAGCACACCGCGCCGCAGTCCGTGGAGCGCCGAGCGGAAGAAGGGCCAGCCCCCCACGACCACGACGGCGGACGACAGCCACAGGCTCAAGCGCGTGAAGAGGCCGAAGACATCGCCATCCTCCGGCGTGAGCCCCACGTAGAAGCTCACCGAGAACAGCATCACGTTCATCGACAGCGCGGCGCAGATGCCCAGCCGGATGGGCAGGTCCAGGCTGGAACGCTCCGGACGCTTGCGGCTGGGGCCGAAGAGGTACCCGAAGCCCTCGACGCCACGAAGGAACGCCGCCACGTCGAAGGCGCCGCTCAGCCACTGCATCCGGACCTTGCCCAGCGCCGGGTCCACCGTCAGCCCCGCGCCGCCGGACTGGCGGCGGAACAGCTCGTTCATCAACCACACACAGGCGGCGCAGTGGATGCCCTGTACGTCCAGCTCGAGCGCGCACAAGGGGCCGGGAATCGACTCGGCGCGCGTGACGAGCGGCTCCAGCCACGCGTACGCGCGTTCCTTGCGCGGCTCTGGCGCGGGCGCCGTCTTTCCCTGCGCGAGCTGGTAGTAGCGCGTGAGCCCTTGCTCCACCAACAGGCCGTACACGGCCTCGCAGCCCATACAGCAGAAGTCGCGCGCCGCGCTCCCCGGAGGAACGGGACTACCGCAGTGGCGACAGGCAGCCGGAGCAGGCTCCGATGGCGTGGAGGCGAGCATTCACGGCGTCACCTTGCGAACGGCATGCCTGTTGCGATGCACCGCGCCCATGCCGCTCGAATTCACCGCCATCGCCTCGCTGCCGCCCGCCGCCGCCCCCGCCCCCACCGTCATCGCCGGCGCGCTGGGTGCGCTCGTGGTCGGGCTCACGGGAAGCGTGCACTGCCTCCTCATGTGCGGGCCGCTGGCGTGCGCGGGCCTCCCCTCGGTCCCTGGCGCGGAGCGGCGCCGCGCCATCGCCGCCTATCAAGCGACCCGCCTCGGCGCCTACACCCTCGTGGGCGGCGCACTGGGGGCGCTGGGCGGAGGCGTCACCCAGGCACTGGCCGTCTCGACGCAGCCCTACCTGCCATGGCTGATGGCGGCCGCGCTGGTCGCGTCCGCGCTGGAGTTGGGCAAGCGCCTGCGCCCGCTCCCTGGCCTCTCGAACCTGGCGCGTCACGTGACGCGCTGGGGCGCAAAGTTTTCGTGGACGGGCCGCGCCAGCGCAATGGGTGCGGTGACGCCGCTGCTGCCGTGCGGCCTGCTGTACGGCGTCTTCGCGGCGGCGCTGGCCAGCGGCTCGTTCGGAGGCGGAGCGCTGGTGCTCGCCGCGTTCGCGCTCGGCGGCCTGCCTGCCCTGCTGGGCGCGCAGGTCCAGGCGGGGCTCTGGAAGCACCGGCCCAGGCTGCTCTCCCTCGTTCTGCAGCGCGCGGTGCCGCTCACCGCGGCGGCCGTGCTCGTCTACCGCGCGGTGAGCGTGAACATCGGCGGCGCCAGCTGTCATTGAGCCGCCCAGGGACTCCAACCACGGGATGAAGCACGGCCCCACGGTGCCTTCGAGAACACGCCCTGCCGGTGCGTGGAGTCCATGCGTGTACCGACGATGACCTTGCCCCGGAGGGACGGCCGCCGCCCCAGCGCTCCGATGACGATGGTGACGCCCACTCGACGCCGGCCAAGCGAGCATACGTGGGCGGCTTGACTAGAACCACATTCTAGAACCAGATTCTAGTCATGGAGCGAAAGCGCCGCAGTGCGACGGGGGAACAGAGCCGTCGCGCCATCCTCGATGCCGCACTCGATTGCTTCTCCCGGCTGGGGTGGGCCGCGACGACCATCGAGGACATCCGCAAGGTCAGCGGCGCCAGCGTGGGCAGCGTCTACCATCACTTCGGTGCGAAGGAAGGCATCGCGGTGGCGCTCTACATCGACTGCCTCCGCCTCCATAAGGAGTCGCTGCGAGCGCGGCTGGAGCGGAAGCACGACGCGGAGTCCTTCGTGCGGGCCGTGGTCACCCACCACATCGCCTGGTCCCGGGAGCACCCGGAGGCCGCGCGCTATCTGCTGAGCATGCGACGCGAGGAAGCCGTGGCCGCGGCCGAGCAGGAAATCCAGTCCGCGACCGGAGGCTTCATCCGGGAGGGCTTCCACCGGCTGAAGGCCTTCGCCCAGGAGGGAGCACTGCTGCCGCTCCCCCCTTCCGTCTATCTACCGCTGATGCTTGGCCCCGCGCAGGAGCTGCTGCGCGCGTGGGCCCATGGCCATGTCGAGCTCAAGGCCGGCATCGAGAAGGTGCTCGCCGACGCCGCGTGGCGCTGCCTGCGGCCAGAAGTCCCTCCCTCCAGAAAGGTGCCGTGATGCACGATGCCCCCCTGCCCTCCTCCGGCACGCAGGCCGCTGCGGAGGTCGTCCAGATTCCCGCTCGCGACGGGCTCCCGCTGGCCGCGACGGTGTTCCAGTCCGCCGAGAGCAACGGCATCGTCGTCCAGGTGAATCCCGCGACGGCCGTTCCGCGCAGGTACTACGACGCCTTCGCCCGCTTCCTGGCGGGTCAGGGGTTCACCGTCGTCACCTACGACTACCGGACCATGGGGGACTCGGTGGTCGACGGCGCGCGCCGCAACCAGGTCCGCTTCCAGGATTGGGGCGAGCTGGACACGCCCGCCGTCATCGACTGGGTGACGGCACGGTTTCCCTCGCACCGGCTCGCCGTCATCGGACATTCCGCGGGCGGACAGATGCTGGGACTGGCCGACAATGCCTCGCGCATCCAGGCCGCGCTCCTGATTGCGTCGCAGCACGGCTGGTGGCGCAACTGGCCGCTCACGCAGGCCGTGACGCTGGCGGCGCTCTGGTACGTCGCGCTGCCCGTATCCGTCGCGGCGCTGGGCTACTTCCCGGGCCGCGCGGTGGGTTCGGAGGACCTGCCCGGAGGCATCGCGAAGCAGTGGGCGCGCTGGTGCCGCAATCCGAACTACGTCTCCGACGAGCGCGGCGCCCCGCTGCGGCCGTTCAACGACCACGTCCGCGCCCGGCTGCGGCTCTACAGCTTCTCGGATGACCCCATCGCGCCCCGACGCGCCGCGAGCGCCCTGCTCGACTACTACCCGAACGCCACCCGCGAGCACCTCCACCGCACGCCCGCGGAGCTTGGGATGAAGCGCGTCGGCCACTTCGGCTGGTTCCGCCCCAGCACACCCCGGTCCGTCTGGGTCGAAGCAGCGGACTGGCTCCAGCAGGCAGCAGCCGATGAAACCACCCCAAGCGCCCAGATGGCCTCAGTGGAAGCACCACGCGGATGAATCCCGCGGCGCCCCTGCTTACCGGAGCGCACAGGCCCGACGAGAACCACGCGAGGCTGACTGAAAGGCCCTGCCAACTGGCAGGGCCGTTTTGTTTAACACGGACCTCGCGATGAATATCGCGGGGCCTTCGTGCTTAATTTTCGCCCCCCCCAAAGTGAACTGGGACACCCGTTTGGAGAAGGCGTCAATTCAAAAACTATAGCACCATACCCTTCACAACTCTTACCCCAAAGCCTGCCCGCTCAAAAAGCAACACGGCCAAATTGCAATTGAAAGACGCAGCACATCAAATCCATTCAGAGCAAAAATCGAAACCATGGAGGCGCCCATGAGGCTCATTCCCTTTGCCTGCCTGGCCCTCTCACTGATTGCGTGCGGCTCGCCGGAGGCCGTGCAGCTCAAGGATTCCTTGGAGACGGTCGCGCATGAGGAAGTGGGGACCCCAGAAGAGGCGCGGAATTCAGCGAGGCCCACCGAAGCAGAAGATGAGGTGTCCGCGCAGGCATGCGTCAATCGTTGCTCGGGTGGCCTCTACGCCGCTGGCCTGGCCTGCTCCTTTGACTCCCAATGCCCCAACGGGCTCTGCATTCCGCACCTCTGCATTCCGCACCTCTGCATGAATTATTGCTGAAGCGAACCAGAAGCTGATTGAGCTGCGCGCCAACGCCATCGCCGTTTCCAGGGACTACGTCCTGAAGGTGATTCACCGCCGTCGCCCTCGAAGGCACCGGCGTCTGGGATGACCGCCGCTACCTCGACATGGCCCTGCTGAACTCAACCCCAGACGCCGCTGCTGCTTGATGCCTTCGAGGAGCTGCCCTCCCCCGCCCCCCTCCCGACGAACGACACAGGATTCGGGAGTTGACCCAAGACAGGTGTCCTGGGTGGTCACCGACACGGACATGGTCCCACCGAGGCACTGGCCTCTGGCTCCTCCCTTGCTCAGCTTCCCGGGCGGCGGCGTGGAGGCACGGAAAATCATGGCGCTGCGATGGGATTCATGAGCTGCGTGGAGGCACGGAAAATCATGACACTACGATGGGATTTATGGGCGATGTGTCTGGCAGCATGGGTGCTCTGCATCGGCGTGGCATGTGACTCGACCCCAGGGATGAACACGCCGCTGCCTATCCCCGATGCCCCCATTCCCGTCGAACCCTCGAGTCCCGATGACGGCCACCCTCCAGGGCGAGAAGAGCCTTCTCCTGGTGAAGTGCCACCGGACGATGTCGAACAGCAGGTATTCCCCCAGGCCTTCCAGCAATCGCTGCCGGGGTCGCGAACCGTGGAGAAGCGCACGACCTTTCGTTTCCGCATCCCAGTGGCGCGCGCCGGCGAGCAGTTGAGGTTCGTCTTCTTCGCGGGGGATGACGCGCTGAGAATCCATGCGGCCACCGTGGCCCGCGCGGACGCCAATGGCGTGCTCGCATCCGCCCCCCTGCCGCTAACCTTCCAGGGCACCCCTGGCGCCCTGCTCGCCGCGCGCCACACCGTGCACAGCGACCCTGTGGCACTGCCCGTGAGCTTCCGTGAGGAGTTGGCCATCTCCTTCGAGGTCGAGGGCGCCATCGCCGAGGGGCAAATGGACCTCTTCCCCCAGAGCTACGCGGCCGAGGGGAGCCACTCCTCGAAGCCCGGCCGATTTGGAAAGGCCCAGAAGCGACTCGTGGGGCTTGGCGGCATCGAGGTGGACGCCAAGGCGACGCGCACCATCGCCCTCATCGGAGGTGGGTTCGCTGTAGGCAAGGGCGCGCCCACCGGCGACTTTCGGGAGACCTGGCCCGCCGTGACCGAGCGCCTGCTCGGCCAGCCGGTGCTCAATCTCAGCCAGGAAGGCCAGAGCATCGCCTCGGTGACCGCGGCGCTTGACGCGGGGACGCTGCGGCTCGCCGGTGTCACGGACTGCCTGGTGTTGCTGGGTGACGATGAAGCGCCTTCCGTCGATACGTCCACACTCTCTTCCTCGCTGGAGGCGCTGCTGTCGCGGCTGCGCTCGCGATGTCATGTCTATGCCGGAACGCTCCCGCCCCGGGGTACCTCGCAGTCCAGCGGGGAGCCGTCCCGTGACGCTCGGAACGTGGTGAATGACTGGCTGCGCTCGGAGATTCCAGCAGCCCAGGTCGTGGACTTCGACGTGCTGCTTCGAGACCCGAGCAATCCCGAGAGCTACCAACCCCACATGCAGAATGACACCGGAGGCTTCTCCGAACGGGCCCAGGCTTGGATTGGGGCCGAGGTGGCACAACGGCTTGGACACGAGCCTCCCGAGGAGCCCTCCAGGAAGATGACCCTCAAGGTGACACTGACGAGCTCCAGCCATGACGTGCTCACAGTGGACTCCGCTGGCACCGTGTTCGCCGTGAATCGTGAGATGGGCCGTGCGCTCCTCTGGGCCAGCACGGACAACGCGCGCTCCTGGCAGCCGCGCGGTCGCCACCCGCAGGGCTCTTCCTTCCAGGTGATGACGTCGCTGAAGGACGGAACCTTGCTCGCGGACACCCTCGCCCAGGATGGGATGCACGCGCTCGCGCGCTCCACGGACAACGGCGCCACCTGGAGCGATGTGCTGCCCCTGGGGCTGTTCCGCATGCTTCAGCCAGGCAACATCCGCGAGCTGCACGGCACCGTCTTCTTTGGTGAATACCAGGTGTTCGCCATCGAGTCGCCCATCCGCATCTGGGCGAGCACGGACGGGGGCGCCACCTGGAAGGTGCGTGCCACGCTGACTGGACGCCGACATTGCCACTCGCTGGTGGCGGACGCGGAGCAGGGCGTTTTGTGGGCGATGATGGGCGACGCCCGCGGAGGCTTGCTGCGCTCGGTGGACGACGGCGTTACGTGGAGAGCCGTGGTGGACGGTCCTTGGGGCGTCGCGGTGGACGGCATCATCACCCCACCCGGCCTGCTCTTCGGCTCGGATACCCTGTACGGGCCGGACTTTCCTAGCGTTCGTCGCGTGGGGGCGAACGACGAAATGATAGAGATGACGCGGCTGCCCGGGCCCAGCTACTCCGTGCTTCGGCTTCGCGATGGCGGCTACCTGATGGGAACCACACGCGAGACCGGCGGGGACGTGTACGCGCCCGGGGATGAGGCGGCCCACCTCTTCATGAGTACGGACGGGCGCACCTGGGAGGAGTTCATGGCCTATCCCCGCCTCCTCCCGGACGACTACGCACGCGCGGACGCATACTGGCAGCTCCCCTCGGGCGAGGTCCTGCTGCAGCTGACCAATGTGCAAGGCATTGGCACGGGCTTCCAGCTCCTCGAAAGCACCCTGCTCTGACGGGTGAGGCATTCTCGCCAGCTCCGAACCTTCTTGAGAAGCCCGACGCCGCGCGTCGTGGGGTCACCGCCGCCCGGAATGTCATGAAGCACTCGCCCTCCCCCCACAGCCGCGACGGGGGAGGTAGGTCGGGAGTGTCCGTTCAATGCGTGGACGTTCCCAGAAGGTGACGGCGTGCAGGTGCACGAGGACGAGTGGCTCGCAGCTCGCTGTAGGTGGTGCCGCGCCACAGTGCCGTGCGCCCGAGGGAGAAAGCCGAGAACGCGTTCGCGCAGGGCTTCATTCGGGAGCCCGTGGCCGCCCGGCGGCGCCAGGCGGCCTGTTGCTTCGCCCCTCAGGCAGGCTCGGTGCGCAGTGTCACCGGGTGTGCCTCGAGCCAGTCCTGGCACCGCTGGATGCGCGCGGCCGCGGCCGGCAGGCCCATGCTCAGCAGCAAGGCTCGATAGGGCTCGAAGGACTCCGGCGTCCACGAGGTGAGCGCCTTGAGGTCGGCCAGCGCCACCATCTCCTCGGGCGAACGCCCCTCGGCCTCCTTCCGCGCCGTGAGCAGCGCGGCGAGCGTCATGCGCGCGGGCTCCGCTTCGAAGGCGATGGCGGCATCCATGAACGCCGCGCGGACCGCCTCGTCCACGGCGGAGTCCTTCGCCTTCTCGCGCAGCCGGTCGAGCAGCCCCGCGAGGAAGTCCTCATCGAGCGCGACCTTCACCGCCCGCATCAGTCCCGTCACCGCATCCCGGCGCACCGCGGGCTCCGTCCCCGCGGGCAGGGCCTTCAAGGCCTGCATCGGCTCCCAGAGCGCGCAGGTGAGCCACAGCTCCTCCTCGGGCGAGAAGACGGCGGGCGACGTCGCGGCCCGAAGCCACGCTTCGACGCGGGCAGCCCGCTCCTTCGCCTCGCGGGCGATGCGCTCGGCCAGTTCCGGGTCTTCCTGCACGTACTTGAGCAGCGCGCCCACGTCGCCGCCTCGGGCCTGCTGGAGCGCGGCCTTCGCTTCGTCGGGGAGCGCCTCCTCCTCCAGGCCCTTCACCAGCGCCTCGTACTTCTGGGACAGCTCCTTGTGCTTCGCGCTCCACTCGCGGAACTGCACGTCGAAGACGACGTCCAGGACGGGGATGTCCTCTGGCCGGGCCTTCCCCATCCGCTTGGACGCGGAGGCCAGCAACGTGCCCACGCCAATGGCTCGCCGGTCCTCGCCGGACAGTCCCGGCGTGGACATCCGAGACATCAGCGCGCCGCCGAGCGCCTCCAGGAAGGCGGGCGTGCCGAGCGCACGCACCGTCCCCACCAGCAGCTCGCGCCGGGCGCTGACGGCATCCTGCTCCGCGTTCTCGGACAGCCGGGCCAGCTCCTGGCCCACGTGCTCGGAGAAGGCCTTCACGTCGAAGCGCAGGCCGGGCAGCGGCCCCCACTCCGCCATCAGGTCCGCCAGCCGCTCCAGGGCACCGGACAGGTTGGACACATCGGGGTCACCCAGCACTTCCATCGCCGCCTGGAGGTCGGCCTTGAGGGACGTGGAGGGGGCGGCGGGTGGCGCGGCACGGGCCCGGTCCTCGGCGGCGTGGCACACCTTGTATTTCTTGCCACTGCCACAGGGGCACGGGTCATTGCGGCCGGGCTTCTTCGAGCTCAAGGGGTCCTCAGCGGGTCGCACGCGCGACAATGGGAGTCCACGACGACGCTAGGAGTAGGCATCCCACCGGGCGCGAATCAAGCAGCGCCTGCGTCGAAGGCGGCCCGCTCCGCGTCGGCCAGCGCCAGGGACTGCGCACAGCCACGCGCCTGGGCCTGGAGGCCCGCCTCCAGCACGGCCATGACGGCCAGGGCCTGGGCTGGCGTCACGGGGTTGGACGCCCCTCCCAGCAGGGCATCTCGGATGCCCGCGTAGAAACGCCGGTAGTCCCCCGGCGGTGCCACGGTGGGCCTCCCCTCCGAAGCCGAGCCATCCCACCTCTGACCGGGCAATGGGTCCTCGCCCCAGGCCGGGGCGCCCGGAGGCTCCCCCGCAACCAGGCGCGCCTCCTGAGAATCCATGCCGAACTTGAGCCACGAGCCCCGCGTGCCATGCACCGCGAAGCGCGGCATCCGGGCCGCGATGAGCATGGATGCCTGGAGCACCACCTGCCGCCGTGGATAGGCGAGTGTGAACTGGAACCAGTCGTCCACCTTCGCGCCATCCCGGAGGGCCGCGCGCGTTCCAGACACCGACTCCGGCAGGCCGAACAACTGCAGCGCCTGGTCGATGAGGTGCGGCCCCAGGTCGTACCAGAGGCCCGCCCCCGGCACCGCCTGCTCCCGCCAGCGGTCGCGCACGTCCGGACGGAAACGGTCGAAGCGCGACTCGACGTGGACGATGTGGCCCAGCGCCCCCTCCGCCAGCAACGCCTGCAGAGCCAGGAAGTCGCTATCCCAGCGCCGGTTGTGGAACACGGAGAGCAGCAGACCGCGCTCCTCCGCCAGCGCCCGCAGCGCGCGGGCCTCGTCCAGGGTGAGGGTGAAGGGCTTGTCCACGACGACGTGCTTCCCGGCCCGCAGCGCGAGCTCCGCCAGCGGCGCGTGGCTGTCGTTGGGCGTGGCGATGACGACCAGATCCACGTCGGGATGCACCGCCGCGTCCCACGGGGAGGCACAGACGGTGGCCCGAGGCAGCGCGGCCTTCACCGCCGCCTCCTGGCGCGAGGCAACGACGCGAAGCTCCAGACCGTCCACGGCGTCAATCAGCGGGGCATGGAAGCGCCTGCCCGCGAAGCCGAAGCCCAGCAGGGCGACACGGAGCGGCGCGCGTCCAGGGAGCGAAGGAGCCATGGCCCACCCTACCCTGGAAAGGGCGACGCCGCCCGCCGAGGAGGAGGGGGGGCGTCGCGTTCGGGAGCGGGCTTCCGGGGAGGCCCTGACATCGAGGCATCCACCGCTCCCTTTTCTCGGAGCCCGGTTCAGGTGTGGTGGTGCAGGCTCTCCACCAGGTACGGGTCACCCACCGGCACCATGGGCGTCGAGCGCACCGTGCGCGTCACCGCCAGCGTGAAAAGCGCGCCCAGCCCCACGAAGCCGGCCAGCTCGAACACGCCCAGGGCCACGCCGTCCGGTTGCTGGCCGGGCACCACCATCAGGTACAGGTCCAGCCAGCGCCCCACCAGGAGGATGCCGGCCACCCGCAGCAGGTGCGACGGGTTGCGCTTCGCCGGCCGGGGCAACAGCAGCACGAAGGGCAGCGCCCAGTTGAGGACGACGTTCGCGTAGAAGGCCACGGCCCACGTCCCGTGCAGCCGGGTGATGAAGTAGACCGTCTCCTCCGGGATGTTCGCGTACCAGATGAGCAGGTACTGCGAGAACCACAGGTAGGCCCACAGCGTGGCGAAGCCGAACATCAGCTTGCCCAGGTCGTGCAAGTGGCTGGTGTTGAGCTGCGGCAGCGCGCCCGCGCGGTGGAGCAGGATGGCCGCCACGGTGATGGCGCACACGGTGGAGCTGAGCAGCCCCGCGATGTTGTAGAGCGCGTAGATGGTGCTGAACCAGTGCGGCTCCAGGCTCATCAGCCAGTCGAACGCGGCCAGGCAGAAGGTCAGCGAGAACAGCACCAGGAACAGCGCCGACACCCGCACGTTGCGCCCGGCCAGCTCCGCCGAGCGCTCCGCGTCCTGCCGCAGGGAGATGCGCCGGAGCATCCACGTGAAGCCCGTCCACAGCGCCAGCATCACCACCATGCGCACCGCGAAGAACGGCACGTTGAGGAAGGCAGCCTTCTCGTGCAGCAGGTGGTCCGTCTCCATGACGCCCGGCCGCGCCCACGGGTACAGCGTCGTCACGAAGGGCAACAGCGCCAGCAGCGTCACCGCGCCCCAGGGCACATAGGCCGCGAAGGCCTCGGGGATGCGCTTGAACACGGTGAACCAGCCCGCGTTGGCCACGTACATCAGCGCCAGGAACACCGCGCCGCCCAGGCCCAGGCATAGGAAATAGAAGCCATTGGTCAGCAGGCTCGACAGGGCCCGCTCGCGCGCCAGGGCCAGCCCCGCCACCAGCGTACCCAGGCCCACGCCCGCCAGCACCTGCGCCGCGCGGTGCACGGCGGGAGGAACCTCGAAGCCGCTCGCCGGAGCGGTGGACACCGCATGCATCGGAGCACTCATGGCACGTCCTTCCGCGCCGTCCGCGCGGGGTCCTGCAAGGTCCGGACGTAGTGGACGATCTTCCACCGGTCCTCCGGAGCCACCTGCGAGCCATGGGCCGGCATCAGGCCCTGGCCGTGGGTGATGATGTGGAACACCTGTCCGTCGGGGAGCTGCTTCGCGTGCTCGGCCAGCAGCGACGGCGGCATGGGGAAGCGCGCCGTGACGAGGCCGTCTCCCAGTCCTTCCGTGCCGTGGCACGGCCCGCAGTAGCGCGAGAAGGCCACCTTCCCCCGCGCCAGCACCTCCGGTGACGCGGGGTACGGGTTCTGAAGCTCCCGCCCCGCGCGCGCCGCCTCCTCCGGCCCCGCCGCCAGGTGCAGCGGCTGGTACCCACGCGGCACGGTGCCCTTCACGGGCGCCAGCAGCGTCTTGCCATCCACGGTGACGGGGTTGGCCGCGAAGCTGTCATACGGCACGGACGACACCATGTCCGGCGCGTACTCGAAGTTGGGCCGCGTCTCGTCCTGCTCGCAGCCCGCGACGGCCAGTCCCAGGGCCACCGTACCCACGCGAAGCTTCCTCACGACGCCACCTCCAGCAGGGCCGTCGCCACCGCGCCGTGGCTGCGCATCAGGTCCTCGGCCACGTTCAGCTCCGACGGGTCCTCGCGCGGCGCCACCGCGATGGCGAAGCGGTCATCCGTGACACGCGGCAGCGCCGGGCGCCGGCTCCCCGGGAAGAGCCTGGCGCGCACCAGGAAGGCCGCCACCGTCGTCAGCGCAGCGAAGAGCACCGTCAGCTCGAACGACACCGGGATGAACGCGGGGAACGAGTTGAAGGGCTTGCCTCCCACGTTGAGCGGCCAGCTCACCACGCTGGTGTAGAGCTGGAGTGACATGGCGAGCGTGCAGCCCAGCAGCCCCGCGCCAAAACACACCCACGTGAGGCGGCTGGGCTTGAGGCCCATGGCGTCATCCAGGCCGTGGACCGCATAGGGTGTGTACACGTCGTGGAGGGTGAAGCCCGCCTCGCGCACCGCCCGGGTGGCGTCGAGCACCTGCGCCTCGTTGTCGAAGTAGCCGATGAGAACCGGAGCGCTCATACGGGGACGTCCTTTCGGGTGGCGATGGCCAGCGGCACCGCCGCGACAGGCCGGTGGGCGGCGGGGTGCGGCTCCTCGGCGGCCGGCGCTGCGGGCATCCGCGGCTGCGCCTCGTGCCCGTCGCGGGCGAAGCCCAGCACGCTCTTCACCTCACCGATGGAGATGATGGGCAGCACGCGGACGAAGAGCAGGAACAGCGTGAAGAAGAGGCCGAAGGTGCCGATGAAGGTGCCCACCTCCACCATCGTCGGCGTGTACATGGCCCAGCTCGACGGCAGGAAGTCGCGGTGGAGGCTGGTGACGATGATGACGAAGCGCTCGAACCACATGCCCACGTTGATGACCAGCGACAGGACGAAGATGGCCGCGGGCGAGGTGCGAATCTTCTTGAACCAGAAGAGGTGCGGCGACACCACGTTGCACGTCACCATGATCCAGTAGGCCCAGGCGTAGGGGCCAAAGGCGCGGTTCATGAAGGCGAAGCGCTCGTAGGGGTTGCCCGAGTACCAGGCGATGAAGAACTCCGTCGCGTAGGCCAGCGACACCAGGCCCCCCGTGACGATGATGATCTTCGTCATGTTCTCCAGGTGGCGCAGGGTGATGAGGTGCTCATAGCCCAGCACCACGCGGGTGATGATCATCAGCGTCAGCACCATGGCGAAGCCGCTGAACACCGCGCCCGCGACGAAGTACGGCGGGAAGATGGTGGTGTGCCAGCCGGGGATGACCGACGTGGCGAAGTCCATGGAGACGATGGTGTGCACGCTGAGCACCAGCGGCGTGGCGAGGCCCGCCAGCAGCAGGTACACCGTCTCGTAGCGGCTCCACGTCCGGTTCGAGCCCGTCCACCCCAGCGACATCACCTTGAAGAGGGCCTTGCGAATCCCCGCCTTCGCCCGGTCGCGCACGGTGGCGAGGTCAGGCAGCAGGCCCACGTACCAGAACACCGCGGACACGGTGAAGTACGTGGAGATGGCGAACACGTCCCACAAGAGCGGCGAGCGGAAGTTCACCCACAGGCTGCCGCGCGAGTTCGGATACGGCATCACCCAGAAGGCCAGCCACGGCCGGCCCATGTGGATGAGGGGGAAGAGCGCCGCGCACATGACGGCGAACAGCGTCATCGCCTCGGCCGCGCGGTTGATGCTGGTGCGCCACTTCTGCCGGAAGAGGAAGAGGATGGCGGAGATGAGCGTGCCGGCGTGGCCGATGCCCACCCAGAACACGAAGTTGGTGATGTCGAAGGCCCAGCCAATCGTCTTGTTGAGGCCCCACACGCCGATGCCCGTGGCCACCTGGTAGCCGACGATGCCGGCGCCCGTGCCGAGCACGGACACCGCGATGCCAAAGGCCCCCCACCACTTCCACGTGGGAGGCCGCTCCATGGGGGCGCAGATTTCCTCGGTGAGCTGGCCCAGGGAGCGCGGCTCGGTGACGAGCGGCTCGCGCAGCGGGGACAGGTGCTGGTTGCTCATGTTCCGCTTCCCGACCCGGTGTTCCGGATCTTCGTGAGGTAGGTGATGGACGACCCGATGTTCAGCTCCTCCAGCAGCCGGAACGCGCGACCGTCCTTCGCGAGCCGCGCCACCTGGCTGTCGGGGTCGTTCGCGTCACCGAAGTGGATGGCCTTCGCGGGGCAGCTCTGCTGACAGGCCGTCTGGATGTCCCCGTCGCGCAGCGGGCGGCCCTCGCGGTTGGCGGCGGCCTTGGACTCCTGGATGCGCTGCACGCACATCGAGCACTTCTCCATGACGCCCCGGCTGCGCACGACGACGTCCGGGTTGAGCACCATCCGCTCCAGCGGCTCGTCGTGCGGATAGTCGAACCAGTTGAAGCGGCGGACCTTGGTGGGGCAGTTGTTGGCGCAGTACCGCGTCCCCACGCAGCGGTTGTAGACCTGCTGGTTGAGCCCCTCGCTGGAGTGCACCGTGGCCAGCACCGGGCACACCGTCTCGCACGGCGCGTTCTCGCAGTGCTGGCACATCATCGGCTGGTGGACGACCTGGGGATTGGCCTCGTCGCCCTGGTAGTACCGGTCGATGCGCATCCAGTGCATCTCCCGCCGGCGCAGCACCTCCTCGCGGCCCACGCTTGGGATGTTGTTCTCCGCCTGGCAGGACACCACGCAAGCCGAGCACCCCGTGCAGGCGCTCAGGTCCACCGCCAGCGCCCAGCGGTGGCCCTTGTACTCATGGCCGGACCACATGGAGAGCGAGTGCCCTCCCCCGCCGTGGCCCGCCTGCGCCTCGTTGCCCGCGCGCGGGTTGGCCAGGAAGGCGGCCAGCTCCGCCTCGCGAACGTGTGGACGCCCCTCCAGCCGGTGGTGCGTCTGGGTGAGCGCCAGCGCCTGCTGCTCCCCCGTGGCCTCCACCGTGACACCCGGCACCGCGCGCCGCGCGCGGCCGTCCACCACCGCCGTCAGCGGATAGACGTTGACGCCCACCCCATCCGCCACGCGGCCGGCACGGGTGCGGCCGTAGCCCACCGGCATGGCGATGACGGAGGGGTGCGTCCCCGCCTGCACCAGCACGGGCACCGACACCGTCCGGCCGCCCGCGCGCACGTTCACCACGTCACCGTCCTTCAGCCCCAGCGCCTCCGCGCGGGCCGGGGCGATGCACGCGGGGTTCCCCCACGTCGCCTTGGTGATGGGGTCCGCCACCTCCTGGAGCCAGCCGTTGTTCGTGACGGCGCCGTCGCGCACCGCGACCGTGGGGTACAGCACCAGCTCCCAGTCCACGGAGGGGCGGGCCACGCCGGCCAGTGCCTTCGCCAGGCTTTCCTCGCGAAAGGCCGGGGCCTCGGTCCGGGCGCCGGGCAACGTCGCCACACCCCGCCGGAGGGCGTCGTCCCAGAAGGCGCCGAAGCCCAGCCCCGCCGCGTCCACACGGGGGAACACCTCCTCCTCCCAGCGCGCGCGCAGGAAGTCGTAGTGCGCCTGAGGGGCTCCCGCCCACTGGAGCAGCGACTCCACCGCGCTGCGCGTCTCGTGCAGCGGCGCCACCGCGGGCTGGCGCAGGGACACCACGCCCTGGCGCACCTCCGCGTCCCCCCACGACTCCAGCGCCGTGGGCTCCGGTGCGTGGAGGCCCGTGTGGAGGGCCGTCTCGTCCCGCCGGTCGCTGGTGGACAGCGTCAGCGGCACGCCCTTCAACAGCGTCGCCAGCTCCTCGCCGCGCGGGTCGGTGTAGACGGGGTTGGCGCCCAGGAAGAGCACCGCGCCCACGGTGCCCGCGCGCAGCTCCGTGAGCAGGGCCTCCAGTGACAGCGCGTCCGCATCCAGCGCCGTGCCCGCCGACAGCGACACCGTGCGGCCCTCGTTGCCCAGCAGCGCGTTGGCGGTGTTGACCAGCACCTGCGTGGCCACGTCGTCACCGCCCGCCACCACCAGGGCTCCCTCGCGCTGGGCCCAGAGCGCCTTCGCGAGCTCCTCCCGCGTGGCCTCGTCCAGCGCGGGCGCGGGCAGCGTCGGCAGACCGGGCAGCTCCCGGCCCGCCTTCAGCGCCAGCCGCCGCACCAGGTCCCCCAGCACCAGCGGCAGCTCGGACGGCGCCACCACGAAGCGCCGGTCCGCGGAGGCGCCCGTCAGCGTCATCATCGCTTCGACCTGGTAGTGCCGCGCCATCCGCCGCTGACCGGCCGCGTCCCGGGCCTCCGTGTACTGGCGGGTGAAGGCCACCGGCGACACCCACGTCCCCAGGAAGTCCGCCCCGAAGCTGGCGATGACGGTGGCCTTGTCGAAGCGGTAGTCCGGGACGGCGT
Organism: Pseudomonadota bacterium; assembly: GCA_023426545.1. Lineage (GTDB taxonomy): Bacteria > Myxococcota > Myxococcia > Myxococcales > Myxococcaceae > Myxococcus. The sequence goes on along the minus strand of JAFAAN010000171.1, from coordinate 246,715 downwards.
GAACACCGTGCGTGACGCGGTGGGCCTCCGCGATGGCGGCCAGCTCACCCAACGGCTCGTCGCGCACGGTGAGCGCGGTGGGATACGCGGCCAGGAAGCGCTTCACGGCCGCCTCCGCCGTGGGCCCCAGGTGCCAGGGCAGCACCACGCGGATGCCCTGCCCCGCCTCGGCGGCCTTGTGCAGGGCCTGCGTGACGTCCGCGTCCAGCTCCGTCCAGGCCACGCGCGTGCCCGCGCGGCTGGGGAAGCGGGCCCGGCTGGCGTCATAGAGCGAGAGCACGGACGCCTGCCCCACCGCGCACACGCCGCCGCGCGACACGGGGTGCTCGTCGTTGCCCTCCACCTTGATGGGGCGGCCGTCGCGCGTCTTGAGCAGCAGGCCGCACCGGGCGCTACAGCCGTTGCACGTGGACGCGTACCAGAGCGCCAGCCCCGGCGTGACCTCGTCCGGGCGCGCTACATAGGGGATGATTTTCTGAACCGGGGCGCGCTGGCAGGCCACCATGGCCGCCGCGGCGCTCAGGCCCATCAGCTTGAAGAAGTCGCGGCGGCTGTTCGCGTCCGGAGGCGTGGCGGCGACGCCCACGGGCAGCGGCTCCGCGAACTCGTCGTGCGCCTGGGCGCTGACACCCGGGTCGCCCGCGCGCTCGGCCAGGCTCTGCCAGTACTTGGGAAGTGAATCGGACATGGGTGGGACTCCTCAGCGGTGGCAGCTCGAGCAGTCCGTGGGGGGCTGCAGGACGCGGGGGGCCTTCAGCGGCTCGGGGGCAGGAGCGCCGGAGGACAGGGCCAGCAGCTCACCCGCGCGAGGCGCGGACGGCTTCGGGGCCGACACCTGCTTCGCCGCCGTGTCGCGGTGGCAGTCCAGGCACCAGCCCATCGTCATGGGCTCCTTCTGCTCCACGCGCACCATCTCCTGCACGGGCCCGTGGCACGTCTGGCACTCCAGGCCCGCGCCCACGTGGCTGGCGTGGTTGAAGTACGCGTGGTCCGGCAGCCGGTGGATGCGCACCCACGCGAGCGGCTTGTTCTCCGCCACCGCGGCGGCGACCTTCTGGATTTCAGGCGAGTCCGTCTTCACCTGCGTGTGGCAGTTCATGCACACGCTGGTGGGCGGCACGCCCGCGTGGCGGCTCTTCTCCGCGCCCACGTGGCAGTACTGACAGTCCAGGCCGTACTGGCCGGCGTGGACGGCGTGCGAGAAGGCCACGGGCTGCTCGGGCATGTAGCCCTGCTGGTTGTTCACCGGACCGCTGCACCCCGCCAGGGAGAGCGCGGCCAGCGAGCCCAGCCAGCCAGCGGCGAGGACGTGACGCGGAATGCGAGTCGAAGCGTCTTTCATGACGGGTGCACCACCGCTTCAGCCGGCGGTCTCCTCCCGGGGCGTGACGAGCAGGGGCGCGGCGGCGGGCACGGACCGCGCGCGGATGAAGGGAGCCAGCGCCAGCACCACCATCCCGGAGAGGGTGTGGAGCTGGACGACGAAGGGCGCCTGCGCCAGGAGCGCCGCGTCCGGCTGGAAGACGAGCACCGAGCGCAGGTACGGCACCACCACGTGGACGTACCAGGCCGAGCCCCAGCGCAGCGCCACCGCCAGGTAGAGGCCGGAGAGCGCCTGCGTGAGCACCAGCCCCAGCAGCGCGGCCGAGCCCCACTGGCCGTCCCGTGCGCGCCGCAGCGTGAGGCCCGCGAGCCCCCACGCGAGCAGCAACCCGCCGATGAGGCTCACCGCCTCCAGCGTGAACAGCCGCCCCGGCGACGCGTTGAAGGCCTGCATCACCCGGGGCGCCAGCAGCCCCAGCGCGTGGTTGAGCGCGACGATGGCGCCCCCCGCGAGCACGGCCCGCCCCGAGGGCGTCCAGGGCGTCCCGGCGGTGGGCGCGGGCGCTCTCGACATCAGCCGGCGCGCCACGCCGGCCACGGCCGCGCCCGCCGCCACATAGGGGATGGCGGAGAAGAGGGCATCACTCACGGCTGACCTCGCTTGGCCGTCGCGCCGAAGGCGACGCCCATGAACCCGAGCACCGCCAGCGTCCCGACGAGCCCCAGGTAGAAGAAGTCCCGGTCCGGGCGGGGCCTGCTGCCGTCGCGCGACGCGTCCGCGAAGAAGGCCTTGAGGGCGTACTGCTCCTCTTCCTCGAGCGGCGCCTTCACGTACAGCGGGCCCATCATCGGCGTGTCCAGCTTCGCCAGCGCGGGCCGCATGCCCCGCTCGCCCATTCGCGCGAAGGCGAAGGTGAGGTTGGGCCCCAGCGTGCCGCCGCCGGCCACGCCCACGCCGCGCACGTCATGGCAACCGAAGCAGGCGGGGCCCCCCTTCGCCAGGGGCTCGGTGCCCTCGAAGAGACGGCGGCCCCGGGCAATCTCCTCCGGCGTCGCGTCCGTCCCCATCTTCGCCGCCGGCGACGGCTTGCAGGCCCCCTTCCCCTTCTGCGTGCAGTCGCGGAAGAAGGCGTAGAGGGCGGTGCGCTCCTCCGGCGTGAGCTGCTGGTCCGGCATGCGGATGCCGTTGAACTGCTCCAGCAGCGCGGTGGCCACCGGGTCGCCCTCGTCGATGACCGCGCCCGGGCTGGTGATGAAGCGCGTGACCCACGCCTCCTCGCGCCGCTCCAGCACCCCGTGCAGGTCCGGCCCCACGCGGTCGCCCTCGCCCACCGTGTGGCAGGTGGCGCAGCGCTGCGTGAAGAGCGTCGCGCCCTGGGTGGCGCCCTGTGCTCCCACCGCCGGTGCCGCCAGCACGGCCAGCAGCTGAATGACGGGGACGAGCCCCCGCGCCCCGCGCGGTCGTCCTTCCTGGGCGTATGTCCGCATCGCCGCGTGCCCCTCCTCGAAGGGAGGCCGGGCTCACTGCCCGGCACGCTCGACACGAATTGCAATGCGAAGGCCAGAATGACGAACGGCCCATACCCAGGCGGTCATGCGTGGGCGTGGGCCGGAAAGCGCGCAGCATTTGCGCCGCGCGCCATGATTCAGCGCAGCATTTACCCGGTGAGCTGCGCCCGCCGGGCCTCGGGGCTCACATCGCCGTGCTGGTGAAGATGCCCCGGCCAATGGCCATGATGCCGCCGATGATGAAGACCATGGACACCACCACGCCCACCAGCGGCAGCACGAAGGCGGGCTGCGGCTTGCGGCGGTTGATGGACAGCGTCGCCTGCGCGGCGCCGACGGCGAGCACCATCATCACGACGTGGCCGATGAGCGCGGGGTAGTAGAAGCGCGTCACCAGCACGCCGACGCCCAGCAGCACCTGGAGCTGGAGCAGGCCGGAGTAGGCGGAGCCCAGAATGCGCCCCAGCTTGTCGAAGGGCTTCCGGGTAGCGAGCCCGTAGGCGAAGTACGCGAGGGCCAGCACGCCGGCCAGCAGCACCAGATAGCGGAGCCCGGAGTGGGCGTAGAAGAGCATTCGGTCCATGGCCCCGCTGCTTAGCAACGCGCGGGGCGCCGCGCACGCCTCAAGACGGGTCCGGCTTGGGCGTCTTCGCGGTGCTGGGGGGCAGCTCCGGCGGGGAGATGAGGTCGGCCGGGGGCAGCTCGCCCGTGAGGCTCTTGAGGAAGGCGACCAGGTCGTCCACCTCGGCGTCCGTCAGGGTGCGCGCCAGCTGGTGCTTCGCCATCAGCCGCACCATCGCCGGCAGTTCCACCACGCTGCCGTCGTGCAGGTAGGGCCCCGTCTTCTCCACGTTGAGGAGCGTGGGCACGCGGAACTTGCCCCGGTCCTCCTCGTTCTGCGTGGCGTCGAAGCGGCCGGCGTCCTTCAGCCCCGGGTAGTCCTCGATGAGGCCCAGCTTCTGGAAGGAGGTGCCGCCCACAGCGGGCCCGTTGTGGCACGTGGTGCAGCCGGTGGTGACGAAGAGCTGGAGGCCGCGCTGCTCCTGCTCGGTGAGCGCGTCGTGCGCTCCGGTCAGGAAGGCGTCGAAGCGCGAGGTGGTGACGAGCTTGCGCTCGAAGGCCGCGATGGCGCGCGCGGCGTTGGCCATCGTCACCGGCTTCTTCTCGCCAGGGAAGGCCTCGCGGAAGCGCCGGGTGTACTCCGGGATGGAGGTCAGCGTGGCCACCACGCGCTGCTCGCCCGGCATGGCCATCTCCACCGGATTGAGGATGGGCCCCGTGGCCTGCGCCTCCAGCGTGTCCGCGCGCCCGTCCCAGAACTGCGCGATGTGGCCCGCCGCGTTGTACACGGTGGGCGAGTTGCGCGAGCCCTTCAGCCCCTTGTGCCCGTCCGACAGCGCCTTGTTGTCCACGCCGAAGGTCGTCAGGCCGTGGCAGGTGTTGCAGGACACGTCGTGGTTCTTCGACAGGCGTGGCTCGAAGTAGAGCATCCGCCCCAGCGCCACCTGCGCCTCGGTATCCTCGGGCGGGGGCGGCGCGTCCTTGCGCTGCGGCAGGGGCTTGAAGAAGTGCGACAGCTGCTCGGGCGTCATGGGCTTGGGCGCGGGCAGCTTCTCCGCCTCCGGCGCCACCATGGGCGCGGCAGGGGGCGGCGTCCGCTCGCATCCCACGAGCGCACCCACGCCCAGGGCGGACAGCGACAGCAACGAAACCCACCGGTTCTGGAACATGGAGCCCTCCACGGCTGCTTCGATAGCGCGGCGCAACCTACCAGCAAGCGGCCCGGGTGGAACGCCGCGTCCTGGCGGCCTCGCACGCCTGCTTTCCGCTCCTATCAGGCGCCAGGGTCCCCTCCCGCCCTGAGGGCCCCCGGCCGCTGGCAGCGCCTGCGCGCTGGTCGACAGTGCGCTACCTCCGGGTACCAGGCGCGCCGCGTGCGCCAGTCGGCAGGACGGGAGAGGCGCCGGGCTCGGCCAGCGGGGTGTCGCCATGCCGGGCGGCGGTCAGGGCGGCGTCCTGGTGATGCGGGCCCCGGGGCTGCGACGCGAGGAAGAGGTGCGGCCCGCCGAGCGCCCGGTGCGTGGTGAGGTCCCCCCGGACGGCGACGCCCCCGGGCCCCTCGAAGCGGAGCGCCACGGGGTCGCGGAGCCGCGAGCCGCGCCGCGCCACGTCCGGCGATGCCTCGCGGCGGAATACGAGCCGGTCCACCAGGTACGCCACCGCGAGCCCGGACGCCGTGCCCACCGCGTCCCACGCCAGGTCCTTCATCGAAAACGTGGTACCTCGGCCCCAATCGTAGAGCTCCTTGCCCACGCCCACGCCCATCGCGAGTCCCGCGCCGGTGAGCCAGCGCGTGGAGGGCTCGTCGAAGAAGAGCGCGCCCCCCGCGTACCCCGCGCTGGCGAGCGTGAAACACGCGGCGAAGTGTTTGGGCTTGTCCGGCCCCAGCCAGTCATCCCCCGACGCGGCGCGCGCCCCAGGGGCGATGCATGAGACGAGCAACAGGCCGAGCGGTAGGTATCCAGGCAGGCGCATGTCCCTTCCTGTAGCACCATGCGGCCCGTCCGGGCCCCCGGTCTCCCCGTGAAGCGCGGTCGGCCAGGGCATGCGTTTTCGAGACGCGGCCCGAGTCACGGCCTATGCTGGAGACCTCGTGAGTCAACTCGGCCCGACCTTTACCTTCCAGAAGCGGGAAACCCGGCATCCGGGTCTCGACGGCGCGCGCGGGCTCGCCGTGCTGGCGATGGTCCTGGGCCACACCCTGGACGCGTTGCTGGCGCCGGAGGTGCGCGCGCATCCCTGGGTGCAGACGTACTGGACGTTCCGCGGCATCACCGCGCCCCTGTTCCTGCTGGTGAGCGGCTGGGCCGTGGTGGCGGCGCTGGGCTCCCGGCCCACGGCCGCAAGAGACACCTACGGACGCCGGGTGCGCCGCGCGTTGCTGCTCATCTTCCTCGGCTACCTCGTGCACTGGCCCGGCTGGGCGGGGGTGCGCCACATGGGCTGGACCGAGAAGATGCTCACGAAGGTGTTCACCTTCGATGCGCTTCAGTGCATCGGCTTCGCCCTCCTCGTCGGCGCCACGCTGCTGGCCATCGCCCCGGCCCGCTGGGGCCGCACGGTGGTGCTGGTGACGCTGGCGGTGGGGCTGCCGCTGGCGTCCACCACGATGTGGACGCTGGGAGAAGGACTGCCCGGCCCCCTGATGCAGTTCATCGGCAGCGGCGGCGCCAGCCGTTTCCCCTTCTTCCCCTGGGCCAGCTACTTCTTCGCGGGCGCCCTCGCCGCGCACATGCTCAACGTGCTGCGCCCCGGCTGGACACAGGGGCTGGCGCTGGTGCTGGTCGGAGGTGGGCTCATCTGGGTCATGCTCGGGCAGACGGCCGACTGGGGCCCCTCCAGCGCCTGGCTCGTGGCCTACCGCGTGGGCCAGGGCCTGCTGGTGCTGGGGCTCGTCAACCTGCTGCCCCGCCGCGTGAGCGGGCTGCTGGCCCCCCTGGGGCGCCTGTCGCTGTGGATCTACGTGCTGCACCTGCCGGTGGTGTACGGCTGGGCCAGCTACTCGGGCCTGTCCAGCCGCGTGGGGCCCACGTTGGGCCTGCCGACGGCGCTGGGCATCGGCGTGGCCCTGCTGCTGACCTGCGCGCTGGTGGCGCGTATCGGCAGCTGGCTGAGGGACCAGGCGAGGCCGTGGCGCACGGGCTCCACCACCCTGGAGGCCAGCGTCGGCACCCTGGGCTCGCGGGGCGGCTGACGCACGGCCGGGGCGTCAGCTCCGCCCCGGCTCCTCCTCGGTGAACTCGGCGTCCACCTCCGCCTGCGGCCGCTGCGGCCGCCGGGCCTGAGCGCCGGCGTCCTCCTCGATGACGCGCGTGTACGGCGTGCGCGGCGCGGGGGCTCCGGGGAAGGGCCCGCCCACCGACGCATGGAAGCCGCCTCCGAAGGCGCCACCGCCGAAGGTGGTGACGTGCACCGAGCCCTCTCGCACCTTGCGCTCAAGGTTGCGGCGCACGCGCGAGGCGATGAGGCGCCGCACCGGCGGCAGGAGCAGCAACAGCCCCGCCACGTCCGTGATGACGCCGGGGATGATGAGCAGCACGCCGCCCACCAGCACCAGCACGCCACTGAGGATGCCCTCCTCCGGAACCTGGCCTCGCGCCATGGCCTCACGCGATTGGCGCAGCATCCGCCGCCCCTCCCGGCGGGACAGCGCCGCGCCCACCATGCCCGACACCAGCACCCAGGCGAGCGTGGGCAGGGGCCCTATCTGCCGGCCGATGGCCAGGAGCAGATACAGCTCGAGAAACGGCACCACGAGGCAGGCGACGAGGAGAAGTCTGAACACGCCCCCAAGGTAACCCTTCGGAGGGGAGCGTGCCGGACATCCGGACGCGCAAGTCCGGCGTGTGCCTGAGCGTCAGCGCCCGCCCAGTTGGGACACGAGCGAATCCACCAGCAGGTACAGGACCACCAGGACGCCGATGGCGATGAGCAGGACGCGCCCGGACAGCTGGAGGCCTCGCGGCCCCTGCGGCTCCAGCGAACTGCTGCCCGCGCCCAGCGCCTCGGGCATGCCGGCCACCTCCCCCGCGTAGCGCGCGGTCCGGACGTACTGCTCCACCACGCCGGAGTCCTCCTGCGTGGTGAGCTGGCGGCTGAGCTGCGGGTCCACCAGCCGGACCTCGGCCTCCGAGGCCAGCGCCGCTGCCTCCGCCAGCACCTCGCGCACCAGGTCCGTCCGGTCCGACAGCGGCACGCGCAGCTCGGTGGCCACCACCTGGCCGCCCTCGCGCAGCTCGCCGACCTCGACGTCGCCGTGCTTGAAGGACCACCGCCGCACGCCGTCCGGCCGGACAGCCACGCCCCGCTGGGAAAGGAGGGCATCCACCCGCGCCGCCTCGTAGGGCGTTCCCGGGGTCATCGTCTGGAGGAGCAACTCGTATCTCACGCGGGTTGCGAGTATACGCCGCCAACGCCATGCCCACCTCATCCAAGCCCCCCCGCCCGCACCGAGGCGCCTCCCGGCCTCCCGCTCCGCCCCAGGGCCGGGGCCGTCCCCACGCCCGCCCCGAGAAGCCCGCACCGGACCGCGCCACGCCGGAGCTGGGCCCGGACGGCCTCCCACAGGTCTCCCTGCTGCGCCGCGGCGTGGAGCGCTGGCAGGGCGGACACCCGTGGATCTACCGCGCGGACCTCAACGGCGACCCGGCCCTGGCCGGCGGCGAGGTGGTGCGGGTGACGGACACCCGGGGCTGGTTCCTCGGCAAGGCCTTCTATTCGAAGCACTCGAAGATTTCCCTGCGCTGGCTGTCCTTCGACGACATCGCGGTGGATGAGGACTTCTTCCGGGAGCGGCTCCAGGCCGCGGCCGCGCTGCGCCAGCTCGCGCTGCCCGGCGAGACGACCTACCGGCTGGTGCATGGCGAGGCGGACGGCCTGCCCGGCCTCGTGGTGGACCGCTACGGCGACTTCCTCAGCGTGCAGTTCCTCGTCCCGGCCATGGAGCAACGCAAGGCGCTCATCGCCGACCTGCTCCAGGCGCAGTTCCAGCCGCGCGGCATCATCAACCGCTCCGACGTGGGCGTGCGCCACCTGGAGGGGCTCCCCCCGGAGAAGGGCGTGCTGCGCGGGGAGTGGTCCGGCCCGGTGGCCTTCGACGAGGGGCTGGTGAAGATGCGCGCCGACCTGCTGGAGGGCCAGAAGACGGGCGCCTTCCTGGACCAGCGCGAGAATCACGTCATGGCCTCGCATTACGCACACGGCGAGGCGCTGGACTGCTTCTCCTACGTCGGCGGCTTCGCGCTCCAACTCGCCACGCGGGCCACGCGCGTCACGGCGGTGGAGATTTCGGACGCGGCGGCGGCACAGCTGCGGGAGAACGCCGCGGCCAACAAGCTGAGCAACCTGGACGTGGTGGTGGGCAACGCCTTCGACTTCCTCCGCGACGCGGTGGACGAGGGCAAGCGCTTCGACACCATCGTCCTGGACCCGCCCTCCTTCGCGAAGAACAAGGACGCCATCCCCGCCGCGGTGCGCGGGTACAAGGAAATCAACCTGCGCGCCCTGCAGCTGCTGCGGCCAGGCGGCATCCTCATCACCGCGAGCTGCACGTACCACGTGGACGAGCAGGCCTTCGAGGACATGCTCGCCTCCGCCGCGGCCGACGCCCGCCGCCGCGTGCAGATCATCGAGCGCCGAGGCGCCGGCCGGGACCATCCGGTGCTGCTCAACCTGCGCGAGACGCGCTACCTGAAGTGCTTCGTGCTCCGGGTGCTCTGAGGCCACGGCCATGTGGACGCGGGACGACTGGGACGACGAGGACGACGCCCCCCGGGGCGGTACCCGCGAGCGGGAACGCGCGCTGAAGGAGGTGCGCGCCATCTATCGCCAGGCGGACGCGGCCTACGCCCCCTACTCCTGCCCGGCCAGCGGGGAGTGCTGCCAGCTCGCCATCACCCGGCGCCAGCCCTGGCTATGGCAGCCCGAGTGGGCGCTGTTGTCACAGAAGCGCCCGCTGCCCCCGCCTCGCGCGGACGGCGGCTGCCCCTACCTGGACGCCACCGGCCTGCGCTGCTCGGTGTACGCGGACCGTCCCTTCGGCTGCCGGACCTTCTTCTGCGAGCGCATCCGCGGCCCCGCGCGTCAGCCCGCGGAGACGGTGGCCGCGCTGCTGGAGCGCCTGGAGCGTGTGTCCCAGCGCGTGGACCCGTCCCTGAAGGCCCCGCGCCCGCTGCTGGACTGGCATGCGGAGGCATGGCGCGCCGCCGTGAAAGTGTAAATCTTGCCTGCCAATTCAAGTCTTTACAGGAATTCTTGGCAGGTTTTGCGGGTTGAAACATCGAAGTGATGTGACACCCCTCCCCCAGGAGTGAGAATGGCGCTTGGAGTGGTATGCCACGGGTGGGGGCTCTTGCAGGCGAAGGACGCGGTACGGGTCCCCTGGCCTCCTGGAGTCCCCTGGACACCGAAGAAAGCGCCAAGCCCCTCATCGTGATTTCTCCTCGCTGGCTCGTCGCACCGCAAGAATTCAAGGGAACCCTGACCGCCGCGGAGGCGGCAGAAGCGATGGCCAGGGGCCTCCGGGCCTCGTCGCCCGACGTGGTCCTGGACGTGGCGCCGCTCGCGGACGGCGGGCCGGGAACGGTGGAGGCGCTGCTGGCGGGCCTGCGTGGCGAGCGCCGGAAGCAGGTGGTGCGCGGGCCGCTCGGCGCGCCCGTGGAGGCGCACTGGGCGCTGGTAGAGGATGGCCGCACCGCGGTGGTGGAGATGGCGGCGGCCTCCGGACTGTCCCTGCTGGCCCCCGAGGCCCGCGACGCGCTGAGTGCGTCCACCTACGGCACGGGCGAGCTGATGCGGGCGGCCCTGGACTCGGGCTGTGAGCGACTCATCGTCGGCCTGGGCGGGAGCGCCACCAGCGACGCCGGAGCGGGTGCGCTCGAGGCGCTGGGCTTCCGCTTCCTGGACGCGCAGGGCCAGCCGCTGCCCCCGGGTGGCGCGGCGCTGGCGCGGCTCGTCTCGGTGGACGCCAGCGGACGCCACCCACGGCTGGGCGAGGTGGAGGTGCTGGGCGCCACGGACGTCACCTCGCCGCTGCTGGGGCCGGATGGCGCGGCGCGGCTCTTCGGCCCCCAGAAAGGCGCTGACGCGGCGGGCGTCGAAGTCCTGGAAGCCGCGCTGGCGCACGCGGCCCAGGTGCTGGGCGACACGCCCGCGGGCTGGCCCGGCGCGGGTGCCGCCGGCGGCTTCGGCTTCGGCCTGCTGGCGCTCGCGGGCGCCCGGCTGGTGCCGGGCTACGAGCTGGTGCAGCGGGCACTGGGCCTGGAGCGGCGCGTGTTGATGGCGGACGTGGTGCTCACGGGCGAGGGCCGCTTCGACCGGCAGACGTCGCTGGGCAAGGGGCCGGGCGGCATCGCGCGCCTTGCCCGCGAGCACGGCACCCCGGTGGTGCTCTTCGCCGGGCAGGTGCGGCGAGACGAGGGCCTGGAGCTGGACCTCTTCCACGAAGTGGTGGAGCTGTCCTCGCAGCCCCACCCCACCGAGAACGCCGAAACAGCGCTGTGCGAGGCCGCGGCGCGGTGGGCCACCCTGCGCCTCAAGCAGCGCTGAGCCGCAGCGCTACTTCCCGCCGGACTTGGGAGGAGAAGCGGCGGGCTTCGCTGGCGCCGCTCCGGGCAGCTTCCATTGGACCAGCGCGTCCTTCGACCCGTCGTACATGACGAGCGACGTCGCCCCGCCCGTCCACAGCAGCGCCGCGCCCGACTCCGGCACGGGCCCCAGCGACAGGGGCGGATTGAAGGCCGCGCGCACCTGCTGCACGTAGAGATGCGGGTTGCGGTGCGCCGCGTCCACCACGCGGTAGTAGAGCCAGTCGTTCTCCGGGGAGAACTCGCCCAGGCTCACCGACTCCCCGTCGGCGTAACGCGCCACCCGCGACGTCACGGCGGGCGCCCCCTCCCAGGACACACGCCAGATGCCCGGTGCCTCGGGCGTCTCCTTCCCCGCCTCGCGCTTCGGCGGGGCCTCCCGCCCCAGGGCCACCAGCGCCATCGGCAGCGAGGGGTGCAGGCGCAGCGACTGCACGGTGAGCCCATCCACCGTCAGCTTGCGCAGCGCGAGCGCCAGCGGGTGCTCCGGCTGGGGTTTGCCCAGGTCCTGCTTGTAGAGCTCCAGCGCCGCGCCGGGGCGCTGCACCGCCACCAGCCCCGCGCCCGCGTCCCATTTCACCGCGCCGACGACGGAGCCCAGCTCCAGCGCCCCCAATTGCACGCGCTTGTCACCCTCCAGGCGCCAGGTGCGCAACCGGAAGTCGAGGGTGTCCTCGGTGAGGAAGTTCGTGGTGTCCTTGAGCTCCACCACCAGCACCGGAGGCGTCTGGGAGAGCCACGCGCCCCGCACCGCGACCTCCTCCAGGCTGGCCGCCAGGGACCAGGACTTCGCGAGCTGCCACTTGAGGTCGTAGAGCACCAGCCGGCGCGTCTGGAGGTAGGCGAGCTGCGTGGGGCTGGCCGGCTGCAACGGGCTCATGTCCCCGGCGGAGACACGCTCGATGTAGTCGTCGTCCAGCTTGACGGAGCGGACCTTGCCGTCCGTGAACTGGAGCCGCCACAGCGTCTCATCGAAGGTGATGACCGCCACCGAGTCCGGCTCGGGAATGGGCGTGACCAACGCCACCATGTTCCACGGGAAGGGCGAGCGCTGACGGACGGGCGCGGCGGGCCCCGGAAGACCGGGGGTCAGCAGGAACGGGTCCTTGCTCGCGGGCGTGGCGCCTCCGGCTTTGTCCGGCGTGGGCTTGGAATCCATGAACGGGCGCTCCTACTTCGGCTTCGAGGAAGCGGTGTAGTGAATCGGGCCGCTGGCCAGCCCACCGGCCTTGTCGAGCTGCTCCAGGGGACTCTGCAGCCGCATCAGCGTGGTGAAGTTCGTCTCCAGTTGCTCCACCGGCGCCCCCTTCACGCCCAGGCGGCCCTGGAACTCCTTCAGCCCCTCCTTCAACTTCGGAGCGACCTCCATCAGCCGGTAGTAGCGCGTCGGGTTGACCGTGGCGAACTGCGTGAAGAGGTTCACCTGCGTCGGGAGCTGCTTCTGGATGAACTCCAGGCCCCGGAGGGTGCGGCTGTACCAGTCCGCGTAGGCCACCGGCTCGGCGGTAATCATGTACCAGTCCGTGCCGAACATGACCTTCTTCAACATCCACGGGTGCTTCTTCAGGATTTCAGCGAGCAGCTTCCACTTCTCGTCCTCCATCAAGTCCAGGTACGAGATGTCCGTGTAGAAGTTCTCGTACTCCTGACACAGCTCGATGATGGAGACGATCCAACTCTTGTCATAGGCAATCTTCTGCCCGTCCGTGGTGACGGTGAGCCCCTTGCGCCAGTTCCAGAAGCTACCGTCACTGGCGAAGTGCGCCAGGCACAGCCGCAACTTCGGGTGCGTCTTGAGCAGCGGGCGCCAGGCCTCGGGGTGCACGTAGTTCTCGTAGAAGTAGCGCATCCGCCCTGGGTTCAGCACCGCCTCGCGCGCCTCGAGCGCATCGTCGATGGCGTTGCGCGCGCGGCGGGCGTTGAACGGGATGTTGCGCTTCAGCCAGCTCTCCTCCACCTCCTTGAGGTGCTCGCGCGCCTTCTCGATGTTCTTGTCCGCCGCCGCCAGCTTGTCCTTGTCCGGGGCGTACTTCGCGCTGCTTCGGATGGCCGCATCCGGCTCATGGTCCAGGTAGAAGCGCCGCTCGTGCGTATAGAACCCCGCGGGCGTGCAGTGGGTCATGATGGGGATGTCCTTCTTCTCGCACTCGGCGAAGAACCAGCTCAGGACCTCCTTCACCTTCGGGTGGCGCTCCACGGGCATGTAGCCCTGGGGCGAGTACATCTTGAAGCCCAGGAAGGGCGCGGCCTGGGACGCCGTCACGACCCGCTTGAAGGGGCCGTCCTTCTTGGCGCTCTTGATGTAGCGGCGCGGCTCGAAGTGGTAGAGCGGCAGCATCCGGAAGGGATGCTCCACCGCGGCGCGCATCGTCTGCTCCATCTGCTGCGACCACGTCTCGAAGAGCCCCTCCTCGTCCGCGCTGGCGGTGATGCGCTCTCCCGGGTCGTTCGGCTCGGTGCGCCACCGGTAGGTGATGCGCGGGCCCTCGTCGGTGGACTCGACGCTGTAGACGGGGTCTCCGTCGTAGCCCGCCAGGTGGCAGTAATCCATGTCCATGGTGAGGACCACGGACATGCCCAGATAGGAGTCCCGCGCCTCGTAGTGCCCCTGGGTGGAGGGGTAGCTCCGGAAGGTCGCCGGAATCTCGTACGTCGTCGCGCCGCCCATGCCGTCCGCCATGACGGCCACGTCATCCTGGACGAGGTGGTCGTTGAGGCGGACCAGGTCCTGCCCGATGCGCAGTGTCTTGCGGCCCGACAGGTCGCCAATCGTGGGCGCGAGACCGAACGGGACCCGCGCCACCCACCAGCCCAGGCGATTGACCTTGGTGCGGCTGGTGCCCGTATCGATGGCCCACCCGAAGCCCTTGTCCCTCATCATCTGGACGATGGCGGGCATGGGCGTGCAGTTGCCGCTCATGATGTGCATGTGCGCGTCGAAGTGGACGGGCGGCAGCACCAGCGGTCTTCCCGAGGTGGCGATGAGGCTCTGAGGCCCGCCGGCCGAAATCTGGTTCTCGGGCAGGTCCGGGATGAGGACCCGGTCATCCGCCTTGATTTCGTTGGCGCCGCGCGTGGCGCGCAGGGCGGCGTTGTCCGGATGCTCGTAGATGAGCTTCCATTCCTTGAAGCCATACTTCTGCGCGACTGAGTCGGGGGTGTCCCCGTTCTTCACGATGTACGTTTCCATCGCTGGCCTATCCGAACTGGCGCGTGTGCCCTCGCGGGCCGTTCCGCCTCAGGAACCCTTGTTGATGCGGCCTGACATCTCCGGGAAGACAACGCGGTAGTCGCCGGGTGGAACCTTCTCCACCATGCCCTTTCCGCTCCCATCCACCGTGCCCTTCTTGATGGAGCCGTCGGGCATGTGCAGCTCGAAGGGCTGGTCCTTGACGGGCTTGCCGTTGATGTCCTTGAGCGTGAACTCTACGTTGACGGGGGCCGGGTCCTTGAGGTGCTCCAGCTCCTCCGCCTTGCGCTTGTCGCTCTTGAGCGAGCCGGCCGCCTCCATCTTCACCTTCGCGCCCTTGAACTTCACTTCCTTGCCGTCGACGGTGAGCGTCTTGAGGGTGAAGGTCACCTTGCCGGACTTCTCCATCTTGAGGATGAGGTTGTCCCCGACGATGAGCGAGAAGGTGTCCGCCTTCAGCTCGAACTGCTTGGCCAGCGCGCCCGTGGCGTCGGTGACGTAGACGCCCGTCTTCTTGCCGATGTCCTCTTTCCAGTCCTTGCCGATGGTCAGCGTGAGCTGGCCCTTGGTCCGCAAGTCCCAGCCGCCGCCCACGTCCACCGTCTTGTCCTTGGCGACCATCTCCTGGCGAGAGCCCAGCACGTGCTCCGTGTGCATGGCGGCGACCTCCACCGCGCGCGCGCCGCCGGTGGCCTCGTTGTAGGCCAGCGCCACGTTGACGCTGTAGGCCCCACCAATGGTGGTGGCCTTGGCCGCGCCCACGTTCTCCATGGCGCCCTTGAGCACCAGCGCGGTGAGGTTGCCGCCCACCGTCATCAGCTGGTTGCCCTCCACCGCCTCATCGTGGGACTGCGTCGTCCGGGTGGCGCGGTTGCCCTGCACCGTCAGCGTCTGGTTCTGCTCGACGACGCTCACGTCGTCGGCGCCCACGCGCAGCTCCTGGTTGCCTTCCACCGTGCGCTTGCGGTCCTTCTTCACCAGCAGGTCCTCGAAGCCGCGCACCTGCTGGTCCTTGTCGTTCTCCGTCAGCAGCGCCTCGTCCTTCTGCGCGTGGGTGAAGACCTCTTCCTGGCCCGCAGCGTCCTCGAGCCGGACCTCGTTGAAGCCGTCGCTGCCCAGGCTGGAGGCGCTCTTGCGCGTGGACTTCGTCTTCTCCCCCGGCAAGCCGTAGGGCACGGTGTTGGCGCCGTTATAGACGGCCCCCGCCACCAGCGGCCGGTCCGGGTCGCCCTCCAGGAAGCGCACCACCACCTCCTGGCCGATGCGCGGCAGCCACACGTCGCCCCAGGCTGGGCCGCCCCAGGGCTGTCCCACGCGGACCCAGCACGAGGCCCTGTCGTCCTGCGTGCCCTCGCGGTCCCAGTGGAACTGCACCTTGATGCGCCCGTGCGCGTCGGTGTGGATTTCCTCTCCCGCGGGCCCCACCACCGTGGCCGTCTGCGGTCCTGCAATCTGCGGCAGCGGCGTCAGCCGGCGGGGCCGGTAGGGCACGGACTTGGGCAGCAGTTGGTACTGGTTGCGATACAGCCCCTGAAGCGCCTCGCTGCCCGCGCTGACGTCCGGCTGGGTGCCCGAGTGGACGACCTCGGTGATGAGGTACTCCCCCGCGAAGGTGCCGTCCTCGGGGGACAGCACCTCCAGCACGTAGCCGGGCGTCAGGCGCGGCGCCACGCCCTGCCCCGACAGCGTGCGCCCGGCCATGCGGGCCGCTTCCGTACGAACGGCCGACGCGGCCTTGCCCACGCCCGGCGCCACGTAGCCCGCCGGATAGTCGTAGAGCTCCAGCTCCGGGACGCCGTCGGGCGCCTGCACCTTGCCGGAGATGTCCAGGCCGGGCTTCTCGAAGTCGAAGTCCTTCAGGTGCACGGCGCCGGGCCGCAGGCGGTGCACCACCTCCAGCGAGGAGAGGTACTCCCCTTCCACTGCCTCCTTGCCCAGACTGGGGCGCAGCGGGAGCTGCTGGCCCTGGGCCAGGGGCGCGTGCGCGCTGGGCTTGTCTCCCAGCACCAGGGTGTGCCCGTCCTCCGCATGCTCGAAGAAGTAGAAGATGCCTTCCCACTCCATCAGGCGGCTGATGAAGGCGAAGTCGCTCTCGCGGTACTGCACGCAGTAGTCGCGGGGCGCGTAGCTGCCCGACAGCGTCTGCCGCGTCTTCACGCCCGCCTCGCCCAGGACGGCCTTCAGGATGTCCGGCACGGACTTCTGCTGGAAGATGCGGCTGCGGTGCTGCTGGGTGAGCCGCCACAGCCGGGGCACCACGTGCGCGCGGTAGCGGCGGCGGCCCGTCTTCAGGCCCAGCGCCTCCACTTCGCGTACCCAGCCGTGCACGTAGCGCGGCGCGCTGCCGCGAACGGAGAGGGTGAGGAGCGCGTCCTGCCCCACCAGCTCCTTGGCGTCGATGGGCTCGCCGTCCTTGGCGAAGAAGTCCACCCGGAAGTCGAACAGGTGGCTCAGCGCTTCGGTGCCAGAGATGCCCGAGACGCTCAATGCATCGGCGTCATGTGAGCCGATCTGCACCTTGAACGCGGGCGGATTGAATTGAGCGGCCATGACTCCCCCTTCGCCGACGCGGAGGTCCCCGGCCTCACCGGGAACGAGCGGGAGATTCTACCACACGCTGGGTACGGGCACGCAGCCCGGCCGCTTATCCCTCCACCGGGTCGGTGGTCCGCACCACCCGCATTCCGGCCGCCTGGAAGTCCCGGAGCGCCTCGCGGGCCAGCCGGGGGAAGTCCAGCGAGGGCGGAAGCGGGTCCAGCGGCGGCGCCGGCACCGGGCTCATGGCGTCCTCCAGGATGTGGACACGCCCCATCTTCGACGGGTCGGTCCACTCGATGTGACGCCGCAGGTCCAGCAGCGTGCTCAACACACAGTGCGAGCTGGCCTGACCGAAGACGTAGACGCGGTCGAAGGACATCAGATGCTCGAAGAGGCGCGTGTTGAACGCCCCGACCTGCTGCCCCTTCACCTCCGTCACCTCGGGCGAGAGCACGGAGTAGTTCTCCGTGAGGGGGTGCTCCCCCTTGAGCTCGAAGTGCGTGGGCACGTCGCGGACCAGGGCGTGGAAGAGGCTCGCCTCGAAGACGGACGGCACCAGCGCGTGACTCAACCCGCCGAGCATCGCGTGGAAGGGCCAGACGGTGAGCACATAGCGGCCGCTGGCCTCCAGTTGCTCGCAGTAGGCCAGGCTCTCCTCGTGGAAGCGCGTGGCCCGCCAACGGCCCGAGCGCACGTCCTCGGCGGTGATGGCCGTCAAGGGCGGCGGCGGCCGGCCCTGCGCGTCCCGCCACCAGGAGGGGTGGAAGACGTGGAACGCCCGGTGGGTGTCCAGCGAGAACACCAGCTCCGTCACCCGGTCCAGGTTCGCGTAGAGCCAGCGCAGCGCGCGCTGGGTGTCCTCCACCGCGCCGGGCACGAAGAGGCTGGCGCCCGGCGTGCAGAAGGCCACCTGCATGTCGATGCCGAACACGACCACCCGCGTCGCGTCCTCCCGCGCGGGCCGGATGCGGTGCTCGGCCACGTAGCGGAGGGCTTCCTCCGCGACCTCCGCGCCACGCTCCAGGTAGAGCTGACTGGCGCGGGCGTCTTCATGGAAACGAGGGATGGGCAGGGACATGTCGGCCTCGGAATCCCGGCGGGCGTGTGCTCAGTCCCGCGAATGGGGGAAGTGGCGGCGGTGCAGCGCGTCCACCAGCGCCTGTGTCGCGGCGGTGTAGCCCACGCGGGCATCGGCCGCCGTCTCCTGCGCGCCCACGAGCGACGGCGCCTCCGGCGCGCTCTCCATCAGTGGGAAGTAGCCGTCGGGCACGGGCTCTCCCGCCTGCCCCACCAGCCCGATGGGCCCCGAGCCATGGCGGCGGCGGAAGAGGACGGGCTCGCCGGGGATGCTCTTCTTGCCCTCGGCCAGCTCGTTGCCGAACTTCATCACCGGCGTGGTGCCCGTGCGCGACAGCTTGTAGATGGCGGCCACGCGGTCCCTCGTGAGGGGGCACCCCATGGTGCGCGCGACGATGTGCCCGCCGTAGCCGTAGAACTGGGCGGACGGCTCCCAGGCGACCTGGCGCCGCAGCGCCTCGAACTCGCGCGTGGCCTCCGCGTCCAGGCCGTCCTCCAGGATGTTGACGGGGCGGATGCCGATGTCGCGCGCCCGCGTCACCGCGTAGAGGTACTGGAGCTTCTTGTTGCCCGAGTCGAAGCGGATGGAGTCCTGGTTCTCGGGCTCCTCGCGGATGAGCTCGAAGGCCGCGGGGATGCCTGAAGTGAGCGTGTCGAAGGTGTCCAGCAGGTAGCTGGAGCGCTGGGGCCGGCGCTCACGCATGGCGCGGAAGGCCGCCTCATCCGAGCCGTAGCGCTGGATGTGCTCGTGGCCCATGGTGCCCACGGGAATCATGCCCAGCTGGCGGGCGCCTTCCACGTTGCTGGTGCGGGTGACGCCCGCATCCTTGCAGCTCCGCAGCGCGAGCGTGTGCTGCTCCAGACAGGTGGCGGCGCGCAGCCCCACCTCGAAGATGCGGGCCGGGTCCTCGACGATGTCCACCAGCTCCTTGACGGTGGAGTAGACGCGCTTCGCGTAGCCCTCCGCGTCCACGGTGATGGGCACCGCCTTCACGCCCACCGCGTCGAGCGTCTCCAGCGCGATGGCCTTCTGCTCGTCGCAGGTGACGGTGGCGAGCGCACGAGCCAGCGCCTCGCGGTCCGACAGCGCGAGCGTGGCGACCTGGATGCGGAAGTTGAGCTGGAGCAGCAAGGGCTCCACCCACGACACCAGGGCAGACGGCCCGGTGAGCGTGAGGATGGGCTCGCGTGGGTAGAAGAGCGCGCCCTTGGGGATGGCGCGGATGCTGAGTTTCTCACGGCGGAGGATGGCGGCCTTGAAGCCCACCCCCATCTCATAGTCGTACCGGCCGAGGTAGTCGTAGTCCTCGGCCGTGGGCGCCGGGATGAGCGCCTGCACGAACGCGGCGACATCGAGCGGCATCACCTGGAGGCCGCCCCTCCGGTGCGAGTAGTAGAACGTTTCCCGACGAAGCGGCCAGCCCGCCTCTGCCATGCTGAACTTGTAGCCATCCGTCGCGAGCAGCGAGGTCGCCATGCAGGGGTCCTTCCTCCGATGCCGCGAAGAGTAAACGCGTCAGGGTTGTATTTCCTAACCTCGCGCCTTTCATTCCCGGGGTGGCTCGCGAAACGGGGATAAATGGGAGCGCATGCCGCCCGCCTCCACCCGACGCCTGCTGCTCGCGCTCGCCGCCAGCCTGGGCGTGCATGGGGCCCTGTGGCTAGCCCTGGAGGGTGGGGAGCATGTCGCGCAGCGCCCGCCGCCCGCCCGGACGCCCGCGCTCCAATGGGTCGACGTGGAGGTGGCCGAGGCCCGTGTTCCCGCCGACGTGAGGGCGCCAACGGTCCAGCGCGAGCCGGCTCCGTCGAGGCGCGACACGCCAGCGGCGCCCGAGCCCGGCACGGCGGCAGCCAACCCATCCCGCCTTGCCCAGGCCGGGCCCGCAACCCCCGTTTCCGACGATGCGCTCCCCCCCGCGGCGCCCCGGCCGCCGCGGCAGAACTCCCCCTTGTCCGCGGATGCCCCGCGCGCGGCGCAACCTCCCTCCGGCCACCCCGAGCCCGCCATGGGCTCGCGGCTGCTGCTCGCGGCCCGCCAGGTCACCGCGCTCCCGGGGAACACCCGCGCCCCAGAGGTCGTTCTCGACGGCGGTGTCGTGGACCCGCATGCCCCGCCGTCCGCCCAGTCCCTGGTGGAGGAGTTGGTCTCCGAAAGCGTGGGCCGGGGCCGGGTGGAGCGCGGCCTCGTCCACCCGTACTACGGCGAGCTCGGCAAGGCGCTGATGCGGGCCTGGGACGCCGACCGCGCCGTGAAGGAGCACGGCCTCCAGGGCTACTTCGACATGGGCATGGAGCGCGGGCGCGCGTATTCGCGCGTCTGGATGGAGCGCGCGGCGGACTATGGCGCCTCCGGCTCCTTCGCCGCCAGGAACAGGCCCTCCGAGGACCGGCGCCGGCCCCCCAGCACGGCTGGAGACGCCAGCCTCAACGCCCGCCGGGAGATGCGCCAGCAGATGCGCCAGGAGTTCCACTCCACGCGGCGCGCCCTCATCCGCGTCGTCCAGGACTCGCGGGGCCAGCTCCTCGACGTGCAGCTCCTGGAGCCCAGTCACCAGCCCGAGGTCGACCGGGAGGCCGTCAAGGACGTGCGCGCCGCCGCGGAGAGGCTGCCACCGCCGCCACCCGAGGCCGTGGGCGGCAGGGCGCGCATCACCAGCGTCTGGGAGTTCGAGCTGCGCATCTCCATCAGCCCGCCCATCCCCTCGTTCAGCTTCGAGTTCGACGAGGCGCTCGGCTTCGTCGACACCCGGTTGCCGCTGGACCGCCGCATCTACAAGCGCGTGCGGCTGGTCGAGGTCCGCTGAGCCAGCTCAGGACGCGCGGGCGTTGCGCGCCGCCTTCGTCTTGGCCTTGGCTGGCTTCGCGGCCTTCGCGGCCACCGCCGCCTTGCGCGTGCGGCCGCCTCGCGGTGCCGGGGCCTGTTGGGGACGGTAGATGCGCTCGTAGTCCTTCATGCTGCGCTTGATGACCTCGAGCGCCTCGGGCTGGTCGTAGACCTCGGCGATCTCCACGCTGCGCTTCCCCTCGCCCGGAATCTGCTTGTACGTGAGGAAGTAGTGCTTGAGGCGATCGAGCAGCGCGCGCGGCAGCTGCGCGATGTGCTGCAGCTCGCCGTACACCAGGTCGGACTCCAGCACGGCGATGATTTTGTCGTCCGCCTCGTCGCCGTCGACCATCCGGAAGCCGCCGATGGGAATCGCCCGCACCAGCAAGTTGCCGCTGGAGATGACCTTTTCCGTCAGCACGCAGATGTCGATGGGGTCGCCGTCGCCCTTGATGTCCTTCAGGCCCGTGCGCTCGGCGCAGCGCTTCGCCACCAGCTCGTCGCAGAACGTCTGGGGGATGAAGCCGTAGAGCGTGGGGCACTGGCTGCTGAAGCGCTGAGGGCGGTCCAGCTTGAGGATGCCGGACTCCTTGTCCAGCTCGTACTTCACCGCGTCCGTGGGGACGATTTCGATGTACGCGGTGACGATTTCAGGCGCGTCCGCGCCCGGCGTGATGCCATGCCACGGATGGGCGGCCTGAGACGTGGTTTGGATTGGCTTCTTCATGGAGAGTCTCCCGAGCGCTTGCATGCCTCGGCATAGAGTTCTGAGACCGCGTCTTCCAGCTGGCGCGTGAGCGAGTCGCGGTCCTGAAGCGTCAGCCCCTGGGTGGAGATGGGCTTGCCCACCACCAGCGCCACCCGCTGCCCCCACCGCACGGCCCGTCCCCCCTTGGGAAGGATGAGCCGCGTGCCGGACACGGCCAGGGGCACCACCGGCACGCCCGCCTGGATGGCGAGCGTCGCGGCGCCCTTCTTGAAGGGCCGCAGCCGCCCGTCCTCACTGCGCGTGCCCTCGGCGAAGAAGAGCACGCTCACGCGCTCTCGCAGCGCCCTGACGGCCTCGGACAGACGGGCCCTGTCTCCCCCGCCCCCGGTGCGCTCCACGGGGATGTTGCCCGCACGCCGGAGCGCCGCCCCGAAGAGGGGAATGCGGAACAGCTCCGCCTTCGCCACGTAGCGCGTGTGCTTGCGGATATGGACGAAGTTCACCAGCGCGTCGTAGTGCGACTGGTGGTTGCTGACGAAGACGACGTTGGTGTCGGTGGGGATGTTCTCCACGCCCACCGCCTCGTGTCGCACGCCCGCGGACGCCAGCACCGAGCGCGACCACAGGACCAGCACCCCGTCCGCGTCGCGCGCGTCCCGAAGCGACAGCACCGACACCACGGGTGACAACACGCCGGTGATTCCCACCGCCGCCGTTCCAGCAAATGCCGTCTGGAGGAGCTTGCGTATCAAACGAACTCGTGGGCGGGGAACAAGAGCACGTCCGTGATGCGCTGGACCCCGAGCAGCAGCATCAGGATTCTATCGACTCCCACGGCGATCCCCGCCGAGGGAGGCATCCGCCCTACCGCGCCGAGGAACCGCTCGTCCAGAGGATACACGGAGCGCCCCAGCCGGCGCCTGAGTTCCTGTTCTTCCACCAATCGGGTCCGCTGTTCCACCGGGTCCGTCAGCTCGGAGAAGCCGTTCGCCAGCTCCAGCCCCTTGGCATACAGCTCCACCCGCTCCGCCACCGCGGAATCGCCCGGCTTCAGGCGGGACAGCGCCGCCATGGAGGCGGGGTATTCGATGAGGAAGGTGGGCCGCTCGTGCCCCAGCCCCGTCTCCACCTTCTGGAGGAAGAGGTGGAAGAAGACATCGTCGAAGGACTCGGCGTCCCCGGTGCGCACGCCGGCCGCCTCCGCCGCCCGCTTCAGTGACGGACCGTCCGGATGCTGACGGATGTCCACGCCGGTGGCTCGCAGCACCGCGTCACGCACCGTCAGGCGCTCATAGGGCGTCCGGGTGAAGAAGGCCGGGTCGGCGCCGGGCTCCCCCTCCGTGGCGCTGCGGCCCGCCTCCGCGAGCGCGCCCTCCAGGTCCTCCATGATGGCGTGGTAGTCCGCATGGGGCCGGTAGAACTCCAGCATCGTGAATTCCGGATTGTGGGTCGGAGAGACCTCGCCGTTCCGGAACACCTTGCAGAGCTGGAACATGGGCCCCGCGCCGTCCGCGAGCAGACGCTTCATGGCGTACTCGGGGCTGGTGTGCAGGTAGAGCGTGCGCGCGGAGCCCACGTCGGTCTCCGGGATGAAGCCGGCCTCGAACGCGTTGATGTGCGGCTCCATCCCCGGGGCGGGGACGAGCAGCGGCGTCTCCACCTCCAGGTAGCCGTGGGCGGTGAAGAATCGTCGCAGGGCGGAGTAGAGGGCCTGGCGCCCCCGGGCGGCCCGCCATTGAGAAAGGTTGGGCATGGGCAGGGCGCAAGTAACATGAGGAGTCACATGCACCCAAGGATTCCCCTGCTGCTGGCCCTCGCCTGCTGCCTCAGCGCCTGTCCCAAGGGCCCCCCCGCCGACGCCCGGCGGGCCCTCTCCGAAAAGCAGCAACTCGAAGCGGACGTGCGCGCCATGTCCAGCCAGGCCGAGGCCCTCCTCGAAGCCCAGAGCGGGCTGGTGTGGAGCTTCTGGACGGAAGGGCGCCATGTGGACGTCGCCGCGACGTATGCGGGCCACGAGGCGCTCTTCAGCGTCGAGAACATCCGCCGCATCGACCGGCTGCGCCAGCTCACCAACGATGCCCGCGAGGTGCGCGCCCTCACCGCGCTGCACTCGCATTTCGCCGGGGAGTATCTCTCCCACGCGCTGGCGGAGCTCAACGACGCGGCCGCCAACCTGGAGGCGTCGCTCACCTTCACCGTGGACGGCAAGGAGCTGCGCTACCGCGACCTGGAGCGGCTGCTCGCCAATGAGCGCACGGCCGCGCGCCGGCGCGCGATGTACGCCGCGGCCACGCCCGCCATCGAGCGGCTCAACCAGACGCTGCGCCGGCGCGAGGAGCGCGCCGACGAGCTGGTGCGCGAGCTGGGCTTCGCCTCCTACGAGGCCTTCGGCAGCGAGCTGCGGCAGGCGGACCTCGGACGCCTGAGCGTGCTGGCGGAGGAAATCCTCCAGGCCACCCAGGCCCCCTACCGGGTGGTGATGGAGCGGCTGAGCCAGCGCGAGCTGGGCATGCCCTTCAAGGACGTCACCCGCGCGGACATCCCCCGCCTGTTCCGCTCACGCGAGGTCGAGGACGCCTTCCCCAAGGGCGAGTCGCTGCTCAAGGCCCACGGGACGCTGGCCGGCATGAGCCTGGACCTGGGCGGGCTGCCCAACGTCACCATTGACGCCCGCGAGGTGAAGGCCAAGAGCTCGCGCCCGCTGGCGCTGGCGGTGAAGGTGCCCTCCGACGTGCGCATCTCCTTCAAACCGGGCACCGGCGTGCTGCACCAGGCGCGCGTGCTGCACGAGTTCGGCCATGCGCTGCACGCGGCCTTCACGCGGGAGACGCGCTTCGAGCTGGCGCGGCTGGGCAACCCCACCGTGGGAGAGGCCTACTCCGCCCTCTTCGAGGACCTGGTGGAGGACCCCGTCTGGCTGGAGGAGCACGCGGGCGTCAGCGGCGAGCAGCGCGCGCAGTACCTGGCCGCGTCCAGCGCGCACAAGCTGTACCTCATCCGCCACGCCGCGGGCCGCCTGCTGTACCAGCTGGAGCTGCACCGCCGCGTGGAGGCAGACCCGAAGGCGCTCTACCGCGAGGTCATGACGCGCACCGACGGCATCCCGATGACGGACGCGGACGCCGAGCGCTACCTCGTGGACCAGGAGGACTTCTTCCAGTCCGCGGACAGCTTCCGCGCCTGGTTCCTGGCGGGCCAGCTCCAGGCGCAGCTCAAGGCGCGCTTCGGCCCCGCGTGGTGGCGCACGCCCCAGGCGGGCCAGTTCCTCAGGGACCTCTGGGCCAGGGGCAACGCGCTGTCGGCGCGCGAGGTGGCCGAGGCGATTGGCGAGAAGGGCATCGAGCCCGACGTGCTGCTGCTGCGGCTGGGCACCACGCTCCAGGTGCCCATGAAGCTCAACCTGGAGGGCGTGGAGGACGCCATCCTCCCCGCCGCGCCGGGGCTGGAGGGCTTCACCCAGCCCCCGCCCGCGCCGGGGCTGGAGGAGTTCACCGCCCCTCCCGCCCCGCCGGCACCGGCTCCCTAGAAGGGGCCGAACGCCGCTTCCAGGTGCTGGCGCACGTGCGCCGACCGCACCTGGCCGAACGCGCGCATCGCGTCCACGTTGTAGCGCCAGACCTCCACCGAGGCCGGGTAGCGCCAACGCTCGATGTGCGCGGGCATCTCCGCCTCCACCTGGCCCACCACCGCGTCCAGGTGCGCCGTCACGCGCTCCGGGGTGAACGTGTGGTCCAGGTGCCACAGGAACCGCGACACGAAGCGGCTCTTGAAGTCGGGGTTCGTCATCAGCTTGCGAATCATGACGACGGACCACTCCGGCAGCGTGTCATCCGTCAGCACGCGCTCCAGCGAGTCGAAGGCCGGGTCTCCCAGGAACGCGCCATCCAGGTCATAGACCAGCCAGCGCCAGCGCCCGTCCTTCGCAGCGGGACCATTGGCCTCCGGCCGGGTGTAGCGCCAGAACTTCACGTTGTTGTGGGGCCAGTCGGCGTTGGCGAAGTAGATTTCGGCGATGTGGTAGTCGATGAAGTCGTCGACATCCATCTGCGACTCCACGTGGGCGAAGTGCTCCGGCTGGGAGACATCGTTCTCCCGGATGTACTCCAGCAGCTCCAGGTAGGGCTCCTCGTCCCCGTCCTCGCCGGTGTCGAGCAGACCGTTCAACTCGAGGATGGCCACCCGCTTGCGGTCGACGCCGTGGTGCGACGCCAGGTAGTACTCGTCATACCGCTCGCGCAGCTCGTGCAGCCCCCAGTACTCGCCGTTGAGGTACAGCACCGTGGGGCGGCACGCCTGCAGGTTGAGCGACGTCTCGCGCAGGAGCCCCTGGAGCACACAGTCGCGGACCTTGGTGAAGAGCAGGTCCTGCCCCGACGTGCGGACGATGAGCCGCGTGAACTCCTCAATGGAAAGGTCGGGGAAGACGGCCGCGCTGAACGTCTTGGGGCCGTAGTCGTCCTTCGCGTACAGGCGCAAGCTCTTGTGCGGCAGCGCGGCGCTGCCGGAGCCGTGGATGCGCACGCCGGCGTTCTGCGAAATCACCGGCTGCCCCTCCGGGAGGAACCACTCCACGTGGAGCGGCCGCTCCCAGTCCTTTCCGCCCTGGTGATAGTTGCCGTTACCCCAGAGCCAATCCGGCTGTGGGTCCTCCGCGTGCGTCCGGCCCGGGACGTAGATGCCGTGCTCGAAGCCGAAGAAGTGCTCGGGGTCCACCGTCAGCGACATGACTGGCAGCGAGCCATGCGACGCGTCGATGAGGTAGGTCCGGGTGCCGGACGCCCCCTCGGGCGAGGCGCCCCGGAACTGCTGGAAGCGCACCACGGCGGCGCGGCCCACCGGGCCCGCGGGCGGCAACCACAGCCACTCCACCGGTGACTCGGGGGGGTTCGTCGGGATGAGGGAGAGCGGCGCGGGTGCGCCCTCGTTGCGCATCAGGACGAGCGGCGCGGCATAGGCTGGAGAGGTGGCCGTCGGCGTGGTGCCATCCAGCGTGTAACGCGTCACCAGCCCCTCGGCGACGGGGAGCGCCAGCAGCGACGTGGACTGGTAGAGCGAGTGAGGCGCGCTGAAGTCCAGCTGCTGGAGCACGAGCGTGGCGCGCCCCGGCTCGCTCGAGCCGTCATGCGCCACCACCTCCACGGAGCGGGCCCCGTGCTCGGGCTGCCACCGGAAGCTCCACTGGTCTCCACGCACCTCGGCCCAGCCGATGAGCACGCCATCCACGCGAATGCCCACGGCACGGATTTCGCCCTGACCCTGGATGGTGCCACGCAGGACTCCGGACTCGTTGTCCATCCCGTCGATGGTGACGTGGGGAACCGTTTGCTCCTCTCGCGGCTCTTCCACCGAAGGAGGAGGCGTGAGAGGACCATCCTCCCGGCAAGCGGTCAGCGAGAGGGCGAGCAACAACCACAACGAGCGGGACCTGCAACGAAAAGGCTT
Source organism: Pseudomonadota bacterium (assembly GCA_023426545.1). Taxonomy (GTDB): domain Bacteria; phylum Myxococcota; class Myxococcia; order Myxococcales; family Myxococcaceae; genus Myxococcus. The sequence continues at coordinate 219,959 of JAFAAN010000171.1, read as the reverse complement.
CAACGCCGTATCTCCCTGAGTGCCATTGGCCAGCCAAGGCTGGCGCGGGGACGTCCGGCCCGCTGGAGCGTGCTGCTTCCCGCAGTTACGTCCCCCCCGTCCTTGGGCGGCGGTGCGCGTCACCGTTCTCCCAGAGGGAGGCCCCGGTCCGCACGCCGCGTGGCGGACGAGCCCGCACACTGTATCCAAGTCATTCTTTGTGGTCCATTGACCCGGAGGGCAGCCCCCGGACACACGAAGGGCCCCCGCCCGGTGTCGGACAGAGGCCCTGACGTACCACGTCGCCGTGACGGAAGTGCTACAGAAGCTTCATCAGCTCCGCGCGCTTGGCGTTGTACTCATCGTCGGACAGCACGCCGGCGTCCTTCAGCTCCTTGAGTTCCTTCAGCCGCTGCGCGGGGCTGCGCGTGTCCGCCGGAGGCGCCGCGGGTGCGGGCTCCGGGGCCCGCTGCTGCGAGTTCATGAACTGCTGGGCCATCCCGAAGCCCATGCCCATGCCCATGCCCCCCAGCGCGTTGCCAGCGCCGCCGTCACCCCCACCGCCCTTGGCCATACCCTCGGCCGCGCCGAGCATCGCCTGCCCCTGGGCATACTGTTGGAAGCCGCCAGCCAGACGCGAGTAGGCCACGTCCTTGCCCAGCTTCTTCAGGGTCGCCTCGTCCTCCTCCTTGATGGAGACGTGGAAGTTGCCCATCCGCACCACGGTGAGGCCATAGCCATCCACGTGGGGCTTGAGGCCGGCGATGACCTCGGTCTCGATTTCCTCCGTGTACGCACCACTCGTGACGTCGAGCAGCGGCCAGCGCTTCTTGACAAGCAGCTCCGCGATGCGGTCGCGCGTCACCTTGAGGACCTGGTTCTTGAACCAGCCGAGCAGCTCGTCGTTGCCGGTGCGGCCCATGCCCACCAGGCCCACCACGAGGCGCTCCGGGTCCGTCACGCGGATGGAGAAGTCGCCGTACACCATGGTGCCGATGCCCAGGCCCGTCTCCGGGTCCCTCACGTCACCGATGGGGCCGCCGAACTTCACGCCGGCCACCTCGCGGGTGGAGACGAAGAAGACCTCGGAGATGAAGAGATTGCCGCCCGTGAAGCCCTCGATGAGCCGGGACAGGAACGGGATGTTGTTCGTGTCCAACGAGTGACGGCCGGGCCCGAGCTTGCCCTCCACCTTGCCGTCCTTGGCGAAGAGCGCGACCTCGTCCGCATCGACGGTGAGCTGGGTCAGCATCCGGATGTTGTTCTCCGGATACTTGTAGATGATGTCGCCCTTCGCCGTGTCCGCTCGGGCGATGAAGTTGCGCTTCGCCTCACCCTTGATGCTGTCGAAGATTCCCATTGCCAGTCAGCGCCTCCGTGGCCGCGTTGGCAGCCGGTCAACCCGCACCACCACGCCACCCCTTTTAAGAGCATGGCACCCGGGACGAAAGCGCGCGCGCTCACGTACCGCCACCTGCTTCCAACATGCCAGTTTCACTGGCGAAATCCTAGCCGCCCGGCAGGCCGCATGCCCCCCGAGCCGACGGCCGGGCGCTCAGCCCCAGCGGCTCACCAGGCGCTCGCGGTCCAGCAGTCGGATGCTGGCCCACAGCAGGAAGGCGTCCAGCACCAGCACCACCGCCCCCTGGAGCACGTAGTACCCGAGCCCCGCCTTGAGCACGCCCGCAATCTGGCCCCCCACCATGCCCACCAGCGGCAGCACCACCAGCGCGGAGAGCTGCTGGGCCATGCGCGCCTCGCTCACCCGCGCGGAGATGAGCACCGCCACCCCATTGCCGAAGAAGGCGAACAGCGGCGCGATGACAAATACTCCGAAGGTCCACAGCGCGTTGGGCATCAGCGGCATCTGCACCAGCGGCCACGCGACGATGTCCACGCCCACGCAGAACAGGGCGAAGGCCGTCCAGGTGATGGCCACGGAGGGCACCAGCGCCGCCAGGCTCTTGCCCGTCACCAGCTCCGCCGCCGTCACCGGCGAGGACAGCAGCGGCTCCAGCGTGCGCCGCTCCTTCTCCCCCGCCACGCTCTGGGACGCGATGAGGATGGGCACGAACACCGGCATCACCAGGAACATGCCGAACCAGTCGGTGAGCGTCTTATCGATGAGGAAGCGCGCGGCGCTGGCCCCCAGCGGCAGCGTCGGGTCGTAGAAGAGCGCCACGCTGCGCAGGTCCGCGTGGTTGGGCGTGCGAACGTACGTCCACACCACGCCAACGGGCACCAGCACCATGACGGCCGGCAGCACCGACATGGACACCAGCAGACCCACGTTCTTCCGCAGGTCCAGGAAGTCCTTCCAGAACACCGCCAGGGCACGCTTCGGGCGGAATGACATGGGCTATCCCCTCCCCTCGCTCAGCAGCTCCAGGTAGACCTCTTCCAGGGGCCGCTGCGTGGGCACCGCGCTGTGGACCCGCGCGCCCGCGCCCACCAGGCACGCCACGACGTCGGGGGCATGCGCCTCGTCCCCCAGCATGACGCGCAGCCGCGGCCCCTCGGCCAGGACATTGGGCTCGAAGGGCAGCCGCATCAGCGCGCCGAGGAAGCGCTCCGCCTCGCCGTCCACGCGCACCTCCAGCGCCTGCCCCGCGTGGCGCAGCTCGCGCACCGGCCCCATGGCCAGCAGGCGGCGCTTCACCACGGCCACGCGCTCGCACAGGCGCTCCACCTCCGCCAGGTTGTGTGAGCACAGGACGATGGTGCGCCCCTCCAACGCCAGCTCCGCCACGGCGTCGCGCACCGTGCGCGCGGACTCCGGGTCCAGGCCGCTGGTGGGCTCGTCCAGGAAGATGACCTTCGGGTCGTGGACCAGCGTCCGCACGATGGCCAGCTTCTGCCGCATGCCCTTGGAGAAGCCGCCCACCGGCTCCAGCTCGCGCCCGCCCAGCCCGAAGCGCTCCAGGTAGTGGAGGGCGCGGGGCCAGGCGCGGGACTCGTCCAGCTCGTGCAGCTTCATGAAGAAGCGCAGGTTCTCCCGAGCGGTGAGCCTGTCATAGAGGCCGGGCTGCTCCGTGAGCAGCCCCACCACCTTGCGCAGCGGCTCGCCGTCGCGGTCCACCCGATGCCCCCAGACGGTGGCCTCGCCCTCGCTGGGGCGCAGCAGCCCGGTGAGCATGCGGACCGTGGTCGTCTTCCCCGCGCCGTTGGGCCCCAGCAGCCCGAAGACCTCACCGGGCCGCACGTGGAAGGACAGCGCCTCCACGGCCACGCGGTCGCCGAAGCGCTTGCCCAGTCCCTGGACGTGGATGCCGCTCAATCGATGGTCACCAGGACGAACTTGTTGTTGATGTCCCGATCCACCGGCGTGACGACCTTGTCCGCGCCCACCGCGGTGCGCAGCAGGTTGAGCCGGTTGTGCTCCACCAGGGCCCACTCCCGGCCCGGGCGCTGGGCCGCGGCACGCATGCGCGCGTTCGCGTCCGACGCGCGGTACTGCTCCACCATGTTCTGCGAGTAGAGCGTCTCGCCGCGCCAGTTCATCATGTACGCGATGATGGGCTCGCCCTCCTGGCGCTGCGCGTAGTACCGCCAGAAGAGGTCGCGCTGCGTCCAGTGGTGGGACAGGTCCACCCAGTGGCTCCAGTTGAACCAGAGCGCCATCCCCGCGGCGAGCACCCAGAAGGTGCCGAAGAGCATCGCCCGCGCCCGCATCAGCGCCGCGACCACCGCCATGCCGCCCGCCACCGCGAAGGTGAAGCCCAGCGACTTCTTGATGCTGACGGGCTCCGACAGCGCCTTGAGCAGCGAGTCCTCCACCGCCGGCTGACGGAAGCCGCGCACCGCGAGCGCCACGCCCACCACCGCCAGCACGCCGGCGAACGTCTGGAGCGACGCGCGGCCCTCGCCGCTCGACCGCATGGACTCCCAGCCCAGGTAGCCCGCGACGATGACCACCGCCACGCCCGCCAGCGCCTTGGCGGACACCTGCGCCTGGGCGCTCACCGCGCCCAGGGTGGCCACGCCCCCCAGCAGCAGCAGCAGCGCCACGGCGCGCGCGCTCGGCGTCGTCCGCGCCCGTCCCTTCGCGGAGAAGGCGTCGAACGAGAGGTAGACGCCAATGGCCAGCAGCACCAACGTCACCAGGTCTCCCGTCCACAGCGGACGCGAGGAGAAGAAGGCGATGGGCTTCGTCACCAGGTCCTGCGGGTAGGGCCGGTCGTAGTTGTAGACGAAGAGGTCGGTGTAGATCTTCGGGTTCTCCGCGATGTTCTTCCCCACCAGGACGAAGAGCATGAGCCCGAAGATGAGGCTCACCGCGTGCGCGGAGATGCCCTCGTCCCACAGCCGGTCGATGAACAGCGCCAGGAGGACGGCCAGGCCCGGCAGCACCGGGAAGACGTAGTGGTGGAACTTGGTGGCGCTGGAGGACAGCAGCCAGAAGGAGAAGGCCACCCACAGCACCGCGATGATGGCCAGGTGGTCCGCCGCCTTCGCCGAGCGCAGCTTCAGCCGCGCCACCACCGAGAAGGCCCCGGGCAGCAGCGCCACCCAGGGGAAGATGGCGAAGCCCCCCTGCTCGATGAAGTAGATGAACGTGCCGCCCGGCGTGGTGGTGTGCACCCCCGCCGTGAGGCGGTTGAGGTGGTCGTGGACGAAGAAGCGGTACCAGAAGAGCTTGCCCTCGTCGTCCACGGAGCCGAACAGGGACAGCGTCAGGTACCAGGGGCCCGCCACCGCGAGGAACACCAGAATGCCGGTGCCCAGGTGCATCCGGTACATCTGCCCCCACAACACGGGCATGGGCTGGCGGCCCTCGCGCACGTCCTTGCGGAAGCGGGACTGCGTGAGCCACTTCAGGTGCGCGTCCAGGCTGGCGCTGTCCCAGGGGATGACGGACAGCGCGGCGTACAGCACCAGGATGACGGCGGGGAGCCCCACGCCGAGCAGGCCCTTGGCCAGCGCGGACAGGCCCGCGAAGAAATAGAAGCCATACCACCAGGCGGCGCGGTGCTTCGTCGTCTCATCCAGCTGGCCGATGAGCGCGCACGCCATGGCGCAGATGAAGGTGGTGACGAAGGGCGTGTCCGTCACCGTCTGCCGCGTGAGGAGGAAGTACAGCGGCATGGTGGCCAGCACGAAGCCGGTGGCCAGCCCCGCGCGCCGGGACACCACGCGGGCCACGGCCAGCGACAGCAGCGCCACCGCGGCGATGCTCAGCAGCGCGAAGGGCACCCGCATGCCCCACTCGGTGTAGCGCCCGAGTACCCCGCCGGGGTTCACCGCGCCCACGGCGTTCATGCCCAGCGCCTGCATCCACATGGTGAGCGGCGGCTTGGAGAAGAACCACGCGCCCTCCCAGAAGGGGTACACGTAGTCCTGGCGGACGATCATCATCCGCGCGACCTCGCCGTAGTGCGTCTCCCAGCAGTCCCAGAGCCCCACCGCGCCCAGGTAGGGGAGGAAGAGCAGGGCCGCGAACCCCGCCGTGGCCGTCACGACGCGCAGGCTGAAGGACAGCTCCAGCCACCGCTTCGCCCATTTCGCCTGGAAGAAGTCCTTGCCGAGGATGGCCTCGGAGAAGGTCTGCTCCCGCTGCTGTTCGACTTCGCTCTCCACGGACTGGTGCTCCTTGAGTCGTTCCGGGCGATAGGCCGGCCCACACTCGGCGGGACGCGGCGTTATACCCCCGCGCCTCCCGCCGGTCGACCACCGCCAATGGCCAACGCCGTGAGCCTGACTGCGCGCCGCTGTGCAGGCGGATGTACACGGCGGAAATGCCAACCCCGCGAAAGCACGTCTCCTCGGCAGGGGCACGGCGCTTGAAACGCCCGGGGCCGGCGCCCCTTCCCGAGGCCGACGCGAAGGGGCCGCCGAGGAGACCTCATGCTCGCCCCCGCAGTGCCGCTCGCCGTCGCCCTCCTGCTCGCACAGCCAGGAGGCGAGGCCCCCGTCCTTCAGCCCCCCTCCTCACCACTTCCCGTCCAGACCTGGAACGCCCGCACGGTGTGCTTGCGGCTGCCGCCGACGAAGGCCCATCCCTTCGGCGAGTGGCGGGCCCAGTGTGACGACGCCACCCAGCGATGCCGGGTGGCGCCGCTGCGGGAGCTGGACATGGAAGGCGTGGAGACGGACCGGCTTCAGGCGCGGGTGACGCCCTGCTCGAACGCGTTCGACGATGACGCGGCGGAGCAGGTGAAGACATACCGGATGGAGCCCGCGCTCGCGGATGCGCCACCGGGCTGGTACCGCGACGAGCGCGGGCGGGTGATGCAGTTCAACTTCGACCTGAACCGGCGCATCTGGCTGGGAGCCGCCTGGGCGCCGCTGACCCACGACGGGAGCGTGGTGAGCCGCGTGCGCGCCGACTTCGGCATCGCGGTGGAAGTCCCTGGCCGCGGCAAGCGCCTGCATCGGTTCCGCTTCCTGGAGACGGAGCTGCACCTGGGCGAGCCCTCGCTCGACCTGACCACGCTCCGCTACGACTTCAGCGTCCAGCGCGACGACCCGCTCCTTCGCGTGACGAGCTTCTTCGGGAAGCCCCGGCGGCACGACCTCCACCTGAACCTGGGCCTCTGGCTGGAGACGCTCCACCTGGAGGAGCTGAAGCGGGATGACGTGGTGGCGCGCTTCCTCACGTGGGGCGCCCTCCACGCGACGGTGGACCTGTGGCACTCGAAGGACCTGGTGTCCTACGTGCGCATCCGCGGCGGGCCGTCCCTGGAGCGCGACATCGTGCACGGCTTCAACACCGTCGTGCCGACCGCGGCGCTGGAAGGGGACCTCACGCTGGACCGGGACGGCTTCCACCACCTGCGCCTGAGCGTGGAAGCGGAGAAGGTGCTGCTGGCGCCCAGGGTGGCGGGCCGCCCGCGCCAGCCCGAGCGGCTGCGCTTCCAGGCCGGCTATGAGGTCATCCTCGTGGCGATCAATGACCAACCCCTGAGCCTGCTGGTGGACGGACGCGGCGTGCGGCGTGACGACCTCGCCGGCGTGCCCGTGCGCTGGGAGTGGTCCGCGTCCGCGGGCCTGCGCTTCTCGCTGTGGGCGCCCGCGCGGCGCACCGCCCCCGTCACCGCGACCCCGAAGGAGTAGGCGCGTGCTGATGCTCGGACTGGTGTTGCTGCTGGCCTCCACCGCGGAGGCGCCGCCAGGGGCCGATGCCGACGCCTGCATCGCCCTGGACGCGCGGGGCGAGCCCCACCCCCTCTGCTTCGACCCAGGAGACGGGTTCGTGCTGGGCACGCGCATGCGACTCACCGAGGCGGGGCTCTCCCGCGCGGTGCGCACCAGCGTGCACATCCGCATGGGACGCAACAGCCGAAGCAAGGGCTCGCCCTGGTTCAACAACCACCGCCTGCTGACGTTGGAGGCCTGGGACGGCGCACAGCGCGGGCTCACCTTCACGGCCTATGACGGGACGCTGCGCCGCCACCTCGAGGAGGGCTTCATCCTGGTGCCCACGGCGAGGCCGCTCCGCGTCCCCTTCCCCTTCGACGTGACGGTGGCGCTGCGCCTGGGACACGTGGAGCGCCGCGTCTGGGAGGGACCCGGCTGGACACTGGAGTCGGGGCGCGTGGGGTTGCTGCTGGACCCGGTGCGCTCGGAGACGGAGCGCGTGTGGTTCGGCGTGGGGCCGCTTGCCACGCATACGGTGCGGCGCGCGCGCGACGGAGCGCAGCAGCACACGGTGGCGCCGTTCACGGAGCTGATGGTCGACGCCGGGCTGGAGTCAGCGGATGGGCTCTGGGCCCTGCGCGCGACAGGGCTCGCGGGCTGGAGTGTGGGCTTCGACCGGGGGCTGTACTTCCGTGCGAGGGCAGACGCCGGCCTGGAGCGCGTCGTCCTGGCCGTCGAGGACCAGCCCGTGGTGTTCCAGGTGTCCGGCGCCTATGCCCACCGGGACGCGGGGCTGGTCCGGCGCAGCGAGTGGACGGTGAGCACGGGGCTCGCGGTGCGCGCCTTCGGCACTGGGTGGTGAGTGCGGCCCGTCCCCTCGCTGGACCGCCGCAGCCAGGGCGCTTCCCGGCATTCAGGGGCGCGGCGAGGACTCCAGCACCGTCCGGAGCGCCAGCTCCGCCGCGCGCAGCCGGGCATCCTGGGGGTCCACCCTGCGCGCCTCGACCAAGCGCTCCAAGGCCCGCTCGACGTCGCCGCGCGACAACTCGCAGCGCACGCCCGCCTCCAATGCCCCCGTGTCCGAAGGGCCGTACAGCCGCGCCTCCGCGGCCGCGTGACACCCCTCATCCACGCGTGCGGCCTCCAGGAGCGCCCGCGCCAGCTCCACCCGCGTCTCCACATGAGAGGGTGACAGCCGCACGGACTCCGCCAGCGGCGCCACCGCTTCCCTGGGGAGCCCCAGCCTGCGGAGCACCGCGCCCAGTGAGCGGAGCGGCCCGGGAGCCCCCGGGACGAGCAGGGCCCTGGCCCGCGCCTCGCGCAGGACGGAGGGCTCATCGAAGCGCAGCTCCGCCACCATCCGCTCCACGACCTCCGCATAGGCGGGGTACGCCGCGGGCCACGTGAAGACGAACCGGTAGACCCACTCGCCCCGGGGCACGAAGAGAGCCATCAGGTGCGTGGCGCCTCCAGGCGCATCCAGCTCCGCCCGCATCCGCTGCGCGCTCCGCCCTCCGACGCGCGCCGCCACCGGCCCCGTCACCTTCCGTGTCCGGCCCTCGGGGCCCGGTGCGCCGTGCACCAGCACCTCCTCCAGGTACTGCCGCGCCTGCACCGCCCCATCCCCCGGCTCGCCCGTCTCGATGGCCTCCGCGGAGAACGTCGCACGGCCCCGTCCCGGCAATCCGTTGGAGAAGGTCCGCCGCCCGTGCCCGTCCAGCTCGCCCCGCCAGTCCCCCGGCAGGGCCACCGAGATGCCGAAGCCGTCATCCCGCTCCGTGCGCCAGGCCGAGCGCTCCGCCACGACGCCGAACGCCAGCAGCACCGCCGCCGCCACCATGCCCACCGGCCGCAGCCAGCCCGAGTCCGGCTTCCAGCGAGGCTCCAGGAAGACACCACACAGCAGGCCCGCGAGCAGCCCCCCCAGGTGCCCGGCGTTGTCCACCCCCACCGACGTCCAGCCCATCCAGAGGAAGACGAGCACCGTGGGCAGCGCCGCCTCCCCGGACATCCACCGCGCCGACAGCCGCGACCGGTGGCGGCGGCCCAGCACCAGCAGCGCCCCTACACAGCCGTACACCATCCCGGACGCGCCGACGCTCACCGCCCCGGACCAGCCGAGCGAGCCGGCCATCGTGGCCAGCCCGGCCGCGGCCAGCAGCGCCAGGTAGTCCCGGCGGCGGCAGAGCCGCTCCAGGACGCTGCCCGCCGCCAGCAGCACCAGGAGGTTCAGCCCCAGGTGAAGGAAGTCCCGATGGAGGAAGTTGGCGGTGACGAGCCGCCAGGGCTGCCCCGCGTCCACCACCAGGGGGCCCGCCTTCGCGCCCCACCTCAAGAGGACATCCACCCCCAGCGGCCCGGAAGAACGCGCCGCGGCATGGATGCCCACCAGCGTGGCGGCCAGGATCAGGGTGCCCCAGGGCGCCCCCCCGGGTCGCCCTCCACCGGCCAATTGACCGATGGACAACGTGCTCTCCTGCCCCACTTCCTCTGAAGAAAGCCCTGTCTTTTGAAGGGGATGCATGTCTTGTACAGGGAAAGGGCGTTCTGCTATGACTGTACGCGGATCGGACCCGTGCTGAAGCTCATCATCGAAGACGACGAAGGGCGCAAGACTGTCGTTCCCTTCGTGCGTGACGAGATCACCATTGGCCGTCAGGAGGGAAACACCATCCGCCTGACGGAACGGAATGTGTCTCGTCGTCACGCGCGACTGGTACGACTCAATGGCCACGTCGTGGTGGAGGACCTGGGGAGCTATAACGGCACCCGGATCAACGGCGAGCGAATCGCGGGTCAGTCGCCCCTGAAAACGGGCGACCTGGTCCAGATTGGCGACTACGACCTGGCTCTCCAGGCCGAAGGTGCGCCCAACGCCGTAGGCCCCATCACCACCAAAGTGCCCGCCCGCCGGCCGGAGCCCGAGCCGGACGAAGACGACGACTCCGGGGAGCACTCCCGCGACGACGAAGCCGAGGAGAGCGACCACACGCCGCCCTCGCTCAGCGCCTCGGAAATGCGCCGGCACTCCACCTCCATCATCCGGTTGGATCAGGTGGAGGCGGATCGCCCGCGCAAGGTCGTGGACGTCCCCGCCGAGGACGCGCCCCGGCTGCTCGTTCTGTCCCCCGACGAGCTCAAGGGCCAGGAGTTCGCCTGCATCCGCACGGAGCTGCGGATCGGCCGCACCGACGACAACGACATCACGTTGGATCATCGGTCGCTGTCGCGCACCCACGCCAAGCTCGTCCGAGAGGACAGCGGCGAGTGGCGCGTCATCGACATGCAGTCCGCCAACGGCATGACGGTCAACGGTGAGAGCTACGCACAGGCCACGCTCTCCACGGGTGACGTCATCGAGCTGGGTCACGTGAAGCTGCGCTTCATCAGCGCCGGCGACGTGACGGACGACCTGGCCGCCGGCGGGGGCTCCCGCTCGAAGCTGCCGCTGGTGGCGGGCTTCGTCGCGCTGCTGCTCGGCGGTGGAGGCGCGGCCGTCTACTTCATGAACCAGCAGGGCATGCAGTCCCCGACGCCCGTCGTCGTGGCCGAGCCGCCGGAGCCGGCCACCGCGCGCCCTGCCATCGACACACCGCCCACACCCGCTGATGACGAGCCCGTGGGCAACGAGGCCCACGCCGCGGCGACGCCTCCCAAGCCCGAGACGCCTCCGCCACCTCGTGGCCCCTCGCTGGAGGAGCAGCGGGCGGTCGCGGACAAGGCGATCGCGGCGCGCGACTTCGACACGGCCGTGGCGGCGCTGGAGGTCATCAAGGACGCGAACGGCCAGCGCCCCCGGGAGATCGAGACGCGGCTCGACGAGGCCCGCGCCGAGCAGTTGATGAAGCGCCGGCTCGACGAGGCCCGCCAGGCGCTGGGCGACGGCAAGCTCTCCGATGCGGATGAGGCCCTGCGCGAGAGCGCCGGCACCAAGGCGTTCGCCAGGGAGTACGCCGCGCTGAAAGCACAGGTCGCCGAGGCCCAGAAGAAGGCAGCCACTGCGGCAGCCGCGGCCGCCGCGGCGAAGGCCCCCCCCGAGCCCCCGCCCCAGTCCGCCGCGGCCAAGCTCCAGGAGGAAGGCCTCGCTCTCCTCAAGGTCATGCGCTACCGCCAGGCCATCGAGCGGCTGGAGAAGTGCATCGAGGTGGAGCCAGGCCGCCCCGAGTGCCACCTGTACCTCGGGTCGGCCTACGCGAAGGACAATCAGCCCGACAAGGGCGCGATGCACTACATGCAGTTCTTGGAACTGGCGCCCAACCACCCGCAGTACGAGAAGGTGAAGGGCTTCGTCGACGGTTACAAGAGTCCCAAGAAGTAGTGACCCGTCGGAGGTGCCCTCGCCCCCCACGGGGACCTCCGGCCACATGACCCTGACTGCAGCGAGGAGACGCTGTGCAGATTCGCATCCTGGTAGTTGATGATGAGCAGGACAACTGCGACTACCTGAAGCTGGTCCTGACGCGCGAAGGCTACGAGGTCGTGACCACGACGGACCCCACCCAGACGGTGGAAATCCTCCGGGGCTCCGATTTTCATCTCGTCATCCTCGACATGATGATGCCGCAGATGTCGGGCACCGAGGTGCTGGAGCAGATTCGCAAGTACGACACGGACGTCGCCGTCATCGTCGCCACCGCGTACCCCACGGTGGACACGGCCGTCGCCTCGCTCAAGGCCCAGGCTTCCGACTACGTCAAGAAGCCCATGGAGCCGGAGCAGTTCATCTCCGCGGTCCGCAACGCCCTCCAGAAGAAGGGCCTGTCCCAGGACCCTGAGGCGGACCTGCACCGCGCCATCGGCCGCACCATCCGTGACGCGCGCAAGACGCAGGAGCTCACGCTCAAGCAGCTCGCGCGGCGCACGGGCCTGTCCGTGTCGCTGCTGTCGCAGATCGAGCGCGCGGAGTCCTCCGCCTCCATCTCCTCGCTGTACAAGATTGCCTCGGCCCTGCAGCTGCGCATGGGCGAGCTCTTCGGCGACACCTGATGTCGATGTCGCCGTGGCAGCACCCCACCGGCCGCCCTGACTAGCGGCCGGAGAAGCGGGGTGGGCGCTTCTCGAGAAAGGCCGCCCGCCCCTCCTTCGCGTCGTCGCTCCCGAAAGCCTCCGCGCGCAAGGCACGCAGCCGGGTCCGGTCCACCGCCTCCAGAGGCGCGCGCGACAGCCGCCCGAAGGACTCCTTCATCCCCGACACCGCCAGCGGCGCATGGCTCGCCAGGGTGGCGCACAGCGCCAGCGCCCGGGACTCTGCGTCCGCGGCACAGTCGTCCAGCAGGCCCCAGTCCAGCGCCTCTCGCGCGCTCAGCTTCCGTGCGGCGAGGAAGAGCTGCTTGGCCCGCGCCACGCCCACCAGCCGCGCCGCCCGGGCCAGTCCCTCGGGCGAATACACGATGCCCAGCCGCGCGGGGGGCATGAGGAAGACGGCGCTGGGCGTGCCGATGCGGAAGTCGCACGACGCCGCCAGGTCGAAGCCCGCCCCCACCGCCGCCCCCTCCACCAGCGCCACGCTCGGCGCGGGGTGGGACTCCAGCTTCAGCAGGCACTCCACCAACAAATCATCCGGCAGCCGCCCATCCGCGCCAGGTGGCCCCAGGTGCGTCAGGTCATAACCGGAGCAGAACGCTCCGCCCGCGCCGCGCACCAGGAGGGCGCGCACATGCGGGGCGGGCTCCAGCGCCGCGTCCAGCCGAGCCAGCAGCCCGTCATCGAGCGCGTTGCGCCGGGCCGGGTTGGACAGCGTCAGCACCCGGACCCCATCGTCGCGGTCCTCGACCGCAAGTGACGCCCCTGTCGCGGCGGCGGGCTCCACTGCTAGCCGAGCACCATGAGGACTTCGCCCTCTGTGACCGACTGGGACTCCTTCACAAGGATCTCCTGCACGATGCCGCCATCCTCTGGCTCCACGGGCATCTCCATCTTCATGGACTCGAGGATGGCGACCACGTCGCCCGCGTTGACCTGGTCGCCAACCTTGACCTCAATCTTCCACACAGTGCCGGTGATGTGCGCCTTAACCTTCGTCATGAATCCGTGCCTCCTCAGGGGTGGGTGGGGCTGGAGCGGGCCCGCTACGCCGGCTTGGCGTGGTGCTCCAGGAAGTGCGTGTCCAGCTCGCCAGCCCGGAAGGCCGCATCCTGCACGATGCGCAGGTGGAGCGGGATGTTCGTCTTGATGCCTTCGATGCGGAAGGACTGGAGCGCCGCCACGGAGCGCTCGATGGCCTGCGCCCGCGTCTCACCGCTGACGATGAGCTTGGCAATCATCGGGTCGTAGTTGGGCGTGACGGTGTTGCCCTCACCATAGCCCGCGTCCAGCCGGACGCCCTCGCCCGTGGGCGCCTGGAACACCTTCAGCGGCCCCGGGGACGGGAAGAACTTCACGGGGTCCTCGGCGTAGATGCGGAACTCCAGCGCCGCCCCGCGCCGCTTCACGTCCTCCTGTTTCACCGTCAGGGGCTCACCGGCGGCGATGCGCAGCTGCCACCCGATGAGGTCCAGCCCCGTGGTGAGCTCCGTCACCGGGTGCTCCACCTGGAGGCGGGCGTTCATCTCGATGAAGTACACCTGCCCGTCCGAGTACAGGAACTCCACCGTGCCGGCGTTCGCGTAGCCGAAGGCCTTCGCCGCGGCGATGGCGGCGCTGAACAGCTTCTCCGCCAGCTCCGGGTTGCGGCCGTCCGCGAACAGCACGGAGGGCGCCTCCTCCACGACCTTCTGGTGGCGGCGCTGGATGGAGCACTCGCGCTCCAGGCCGTGGATGAGGTGGCCGTGGTGGTCCCCCAGAATCTGGACCTCGATGTGACGCGGCGCCGGGAAGTAGCGCTCCACGTACACGCCTTCCTTGCCGAAGGCGGCCTTCGCCCGGTCCGAGCACTGGCGGAACGCCTTCTCCAGCTCCGCGGGGTTGTTCGCCACCGCCATGCCGATGCCACCGCCGCCGCTGGCCGCCTTGAGGAGCACCGGGAAGCCGATGCGCTCCGCCGCCGCCTGGGCGCTGGCCACATCGGGCACCACGCCGTCACTGCCGGGCACCACCGGGACGCCCGCGGCGGCCACCAGCTTGCGGGCCTGGCTCTTGTCCTTCATCCGCGCCATCGCCTCGGGCGGCGGGCCCACGAAGATGAGCCCCGCGTCCTTGCACGCCTGGGCGAACTCGCCGTTCTCGGACAGGAAGCCATAGCCTGGGTGGATGGCCTGGGCGCCCGTCTGCTTCGCGGCCTCCAGGATGGCGGCGGCGTTGAGGTAGCTGTCCCTGGCCGGCGCGGGCCCGATGCGCACCGCCTCGTCGGCCTCCTTCACGAAGGGCAGCTCGGCGTCCGCGTCCGAGTACACGGCGACCGTCTTGAGCCCCATGCTCCGGGCCACCACGCCGATGCGGCGGGCAATCTCTCCCCGGTTGGCGATGAGCAGCTTCTGGAACATGGCAGGACCCCTGGGGTGCGGGTGCGAAAGGGCCGCGAACCTAACCCTCGCCTCCTCCCAAGACAAGGGTGCGGGCGGACGTGCAACAGGTCCCTACAGTCCAGTAAATTTGCGGGTCTGCGAGACGGTGACGTACCTTGTCCCCCGTGACGCCCCCCTCCTCTTCAAGCCCTGGCGGCGTGGTGGACCTGCACCGCGCGCGCCGCGCCAAGCGCCTGGACCTCTACCGTGGCCGGCAGGCGGACCGCGTGCGCTTCGTGCGCACGACGCTCGAAACCCTGACGCAGAGCGGAACGCTCTTCACGCAGGAAGGCACCCGCCGCGGCCTGGCGCTGCTCAAGGCGCTCCAACTGCTGCAGCGGGCCCACGCGCGCCTGGAGGAAGTGTCCGGCGACGGCGTGCTGCCCGCGGCCCGGCTCCCGGAGCGCGTGGATGCGCTCTATTCGGAAGTCGACGGCCTCTTCGACCGCGCGGACACCCTGTCCGGCCGCGACGAAGCCAGCGTGGCCCAGCTCCCCGGCCGCTGAGCCCCCGCCCTCCCGCGCCCCTTACGGCAGCTCCGTCTGGCCCTGGCGCCGCAGGAAGGTAGGGATGTCGAACTGATCCTCGTCCAGCGGCAGCGGCGCGTCCTTCACCACCGAGGTGCGCGCGCTCACGACCTTGCTGCTCTCCACCGTCAAGGGACGCGAGCCGTTGGCCTTCGCGGGCACCAGGCTGGCGACCTCCTCGCGCGCGTTCGCGAGCACGGACGGGCCCGGACGCGACATGGGCACCTGGACCACCGGCGCCACCGTGCGGACCTTGGGCTGGTCGCGGTGCACGAAGCCAGTGGCGATGATGGTGATCTTCACCTCGTCCGAGATGTTCTCGTCGATGAGCGAACCGAAGATGATCTCCGCCTCGCTGTCGGCGGCATCGTGCACCAGCGTCAGGGCCTCGTTGACCTCCTGTAGGGTCATGTCACGGCCGCCGGTGATGTTGATGAGCAGGCCCGTGGCGCCGTCGATGGTGACATCCTCCAGCAGCGGGCTGGAGATGGCCTGCTGCATCGCCACCAGCGCGCGCTTGTCACCCGACGAGTTGCCCGTGCCCATGAGCGCGATGCCCTTGTCGCTCATGATGGTCTTCACGTCGGCGAAGTCGACGTTGATGTAGCCGTGGTACTGGATGAGGTCGCTGATGCCCTGAACGGCGTTGAGCAGCACCTCGTCCGCGCGCTTGAAGGTCTCCAGCAGCGGCATGGGCTCGTTGGAGAGCGACAGCAGGCGCTGGTTCGGAATGGTGATGAGCGTGTCCACCGCGGCCTTGAGTTCCACGATGCCCTGCTCGGCCTGCTTGCGGCGCTTGTTGCCCTCGAAGAGGAAGGGCTTGGTCACCACGCCCACGGTGAGGCAGCCCAGGCTCTTGGCGATGTCCGCGATGATGGGCGCGGCGCCCGTCCCGGTGCCGCCACCCATGCCGGCGGTGACGAACACCATGTCGGCGCCCTCGAGCACCGCGGCAATCTGGTCGCGCGACTCCAGGGCGGCCTCGCGGCCCATCTCCGGGTTGGCGCCCGCGCCCAGGCCCTTCGTCAGCGCCTGGCCCAGCTGGAGCCGGGTGGGCGCCTTGCTCGCGGCGAGCGCCTGGACATCGGTGTTGGCGGCGATGAAGTCCACCCGGTCCAGCTTGGACAGGATCATCGTATTGACCGCGTTGCAGCCGGCCCCACCCGCGCCGACGACCCGAATCTTGGCGGCCTGCTTGTTCTGATCGAACTGGTCCATGGTGGTCCTCTCGCCCGGAGTTGCGCAGTGCAGCGCGCGTGCTCCCAACCTCCACAATCATCAGCAAGTCCCATGCTTTGGCAAGTATTCTGCTACGAGCCTGTAGCGGGATGCTGCGCGTCCGAGTCCTGACGCGCACTTACGCCGGCACCAGGACGGACAGACGTGCGGCGCGGTGGGCGAACTTCGCCTCTTGACTCGCGCCTGCCAGCACCGCGTAGCGGGTCGGATACAGCATGCCCGAAAAAACGACGGGTGGCCCCGAAAACCTCCCGGAGCCACCCGCGCGTGAAATCAACCGGTGTGTTTCACCGGATATCCAAGGTCAGCGCGTCAGTTCGCGTCGCGCTCCACCTCCACCTTCGCGACTCGGAGGATGGTGAACTCCACGCGGCGGTTGTTCTCGCGGCCCTTCGCCGTCTTGTTGGTGTCCACCGGCTTCGTCTCGCCATAGCCCACCGCTTCCATGCGGTCCTCGGCGATGCCTTCCTTCATCAGGAAGGCGCGGACGTTGTTCGCGCGGCGCTGGGACAGGTCCAGGTTCTTCGCGTCATCGCCCTGGCTGTCCGTGTGGCCCTCGACGCGGACCCGCTCCACCTGCGTATTGGCGCGCAGCACCGCGGCCACCTGCTTCAGCAGCGGGAACGAGCGGGCCAGGATGACGTCCTTTCCAGTCGCGAAGTAGACCTTCTCCAGGATGACGATGCGCTCGCCCTCGACGAGCACCTTCACCTTGCCCTGGTCCGGGCAGCCGTCCTCATCCTGGAAGCCGTTGATGGTCTCCGGCTCGTTCGGGCACATGTCCTCCGTGTCGGGGATGCCGTCCCGGTCGTTGTCCGGGTCGGGGCAGCCGTCCTCGTCCTGGAAGCCGTCGATGTCCTCCGGCTCGTTGGGGCAGCGGTCATCCGGATCCATGATGCCATCCCCGTCGGAGTCCACCGGCGGCGCGATGTCCGGGCAGCCGTCCGTGTCCTCGAAGCCGTTGACCGTCTCGGGCTCGTTCGGGCACTTGTCCTCCGTGTCGGGGATGCCGTCCCCGTCATTGTCCGGGTCGGGGCAGCCGTCCTCGTCCTGGAAGCCGTCCTTGTCCTCGGGCTCCGTCGGGCAGCGGTCGTCGATGTCCAGGATGCCATCCCCGTCCGTGTCCACCGGCGCCGCGGGCGCGGACTCGCGAGAGGGCTCCGGGCTGTAGCTGAAGCCCGCCAGCAGCCGGAAGCCCGGCGTGCCATAGCCGCGGGTGAGGCCGGGGCCGCCGCCCACGTGCGCGGCGAAGCCCCCCAGGGAGCGGTACTTCAGCGCCGCCAGCAGCTCCAACGGCCGTTCCTCGGTGTCGTGCTGGTCCAGCCCCACCGCGCCCACCACGGTGGCCGCGAGCGCCAGCGGCACCTCGCGCACGGTGAAGGGCAGCTCGGCGCCCACGCCGTAGGACACCGCGTTGCCAATGTTCAGGTTCCGCAGCTGCTGCTTCTGCCGGAAGTCCACGCCCACGTTGGCGGCCAGCCGGAACCGCTCGCCGTACTCGGCCACGAGGCGTGGCTGCACGCCCACGCCGGACCCCCCGAGGAAGTCCGAACCGCCGCCCGTGGGCAGCACCACCGGCACCGTCAGCGCCAGGCCGAAGTCCCCCTCCTCCAGCAGCCGGGCTTTGGGGACCAGCCGCAAGTCACCGATGCCGCCCGAGCCCACGCCCTGGGCGAAGGACGGGTCCACCATGGGCGCCGCCTGTGAGCGCTGCAGCGTCACAGGCAGCAGCACACCCAGCTCGAAGCGGTCGAAGAGGCCCACCGAGCCCATCAAGTCCACGCCCACCTGGCTGCGGACCAGCGCGGCGATGAACCGGTCCGAGCGCGGGTCCATGAAGTTGAGCGGCTTGTCCGCGTAGTTGACGGACAGCCCCACGTTCCAGCCCAGGTGCGGATGAACCTGGGCGCTCTGGACGCCCAGGATGTCCTTCGAGCTGGGCCCCGGCTTGTACTGCTGCACATCGATGGACTGGGACGCGGCCGGCGCCGACACCTGCGCCGAGGCCGGGCCCGCCATCAGCACGCCGGCCAGCGCGAGCATCACAGCGGCGGCCCCTGGAAACCCGCCGGTCCGCCCCGCCGAGCGGCGGAAGCGTCCCAGCAGGGGCAGCCCGAGGAGCAGCAGCGCCAGAGGCGCGAAGGTGCCCGCGCCGCTCGTGCTGCAACCGCGGCCGGAGATGACGAAGTCGTCATTGCCATCCAGCGGGTTGGTGCCGCCAGCGACCTCCTCACCATCATTCACGCCGCCAGCGTCCGTGTCCGGGTTGTTCGGGTCCGTCTCGCCGTTGTCGAAGGCGCCGTTGTGGTTGGCGTCCTCCTCGCCGTCCAGCAGACCGTCACCATCCGTGTCCGGATTGAGCGGGTCGGTGGGGTTGGAGCCCTTCACCTCCACGCCATCGCTCAGGCCGTCGCCATCCGTGTCCGGGTTGTTCGGGTCGGTCTCCGTGGTGTCGACGCGGCCGTCACGGTTGGCGTCCTCCTCGCCGTCGAGCAGCCCGTCACCGTCCGTGTCCGGGTTCTTCGGGTCGGTGGTGGTGCTCGGGTCCGCGTCCGGACGGAAGTTGGGCGAGCTGCGGTCGGTGTCCGCGTGGGCGGTCTCCAGCGTGATGCCCGCCTCCGTGCCGTCCAGGATGCCGTCGTTGTCGCTGTCCGGGTCCAGCGCGTCGATGAGTCCGTCGCCATCCGTGTCGGTGATGCCGTCCAGGCCATCGGGGATGCCGTCGTCGTCGGTGTCCGCGTCGTGGGGGTCCAGGCCGAGCGCGATTTCGGTCGCGTCGTCGATGCCGTCACCGTCGCTGTCGACATCATCCGCGGGGTTGAGCGGGTCCGTCTCGCCCGGATCGACGCGGCCGTTTCGGTTGCTGTCCTCGATGCCGTCCCACACGCTGCCATGGTCCGTGTCGGGGTTGAGCGGGTCCGTCGTCGTCGTCGGGTCCGCGTCCGCCACGAAGCGCGTCATGTCGGTCCCGGTGCCCTGCGGCTCGACGAGGCCAATCTCCAGGCCGTCGGAGAGCAGGTCGCCGTCGGTGTCCCACTTCTTCGGGTCCGTCTCTCCGTCATCGACGATGCCGTTGTGGTTGGCGTCCTCGTTGCCGTCCAGGATGCCGTCGTCATCGGTGTCGTCGTCGAGCGGGTCCGTTCCGGCGACGTTCACCTCGATGCCGTCCGGCAGGCCGTCACCATCCGAGTCGGGGTCGTACGGGTTGGTGCCCAGCTCGAGCTCCTCGGCGTCGGTCAGCCCGTCGCCGTCCGAGTCGATCGCCACGGACCAGGTGTAGGTGGCGGGCGTGTCGTCCACGTTGCCCGCCGCGTCCACCGCGCGCACGCTCAACGTGTGGCTGCCCTCCGCCAGACCGGTGAAGGTGACCGGGTCCGTGCACAGCACATAGGCGGCGCCGTCCAGGCTGCACTCATACGTCACCGGAGACTCGTCCGAATCGAAGTCGAACGTGGCCGTGGTGGGCGCATCCGACAGCGGCGGCCCCGAGATGATGAGGGTGTCCGGCGCGGTGGTGTCCACCGTCCAGGTGTACACGGGCGGGATCGGGTCCACGTTACCGTCCTCGTCCACCGCACGCACCACCAGGGTGTGCTCGCCATCATCCAGCCCCGTGAAGGTGACGGGGTTCGTGCATGCCGTGAAGGCCGCGCCATCCAGGCTGCACTCGTACGTCACCGGAGACTCGTCCGAGTCGAATTCGAACGTCGCCGAATCGCTGTTGGAGAGCGCGGGCGGCGTCGAGATGAACATCGTCTCCGGCGGCTCCGCGTCCACGATGAACGTGTGCGTCACCGGCGTGCCGGTGTTGCCCGCCTCGTCCTCCGCCGTGGCGGACACCGTGTGGGTGCCCTCCGTCAGCGTATCGCCCACGGGGAGCGACCAGTTGCCCGCCCCGTCGGCCACCACCGTGCCCACGATGACGCCATCCACCACCACCGTCACGGTGCTGCCCGGGTCCGTCGTCCCGGAGTACGTCACCACCGCCACGGCGAGCACCACGCCGTCCGCGGGCGTGCTGATGGTCACCACCGGCGCCGTCGTGTCCACCGTCCAGGTGTGCTCGGCGGGCGTCGGGTCCACGTTGCCGGCCGCGTCCACCGCGCGCACGCTCAGCGTGTGCTCGCCGTCCGACAGCGGGCCGAAGTGCGCCTGGGCCGGGCACGCCGTGAAGGGCGCGCCGTCCAGCGAGCACTCGTACGTCACCGGCGACTCGTTCGACAAGAAGACGAAGTCCGCGGTGGCCACGTTCGTCAGGACCGCCGGGCCACTGTCGATGGCGGTATCCGGCGCCACCGTATCCACCGTAAAGGTGGAGCTCGTCGGAGCGCTGGTGTTCCCCGCCTCATCGGTCGCCGTGACGATGACCGTGTAGGTGCCGTCCGGCAGCGTCACCAGCGGCGTGAAGGTCCAGGTGCCATTGGCATCGACGGGAATGGGGCCATAGGTCGCGCCATCCACCGTCAGCGTCACGAACTCAGCGCCATCCGCCGTGCCCGTGAGGGTCACCACACCGCCATCCAGCACCGCGCCGTCCGCGGGCGAGGTGATGAGCGGCGCCACCGGCGGCGTGAGGTCCACCGTCCAGGTGTGCTCGGCGGGCGTCGGGTCCACATTGCCGGCCGCATCCACCGCGCGCACCAGGAGCGTGTGCTCCCCTTCCGCGAAGCCGTCGAACGTCACCGTCTCCGTGCACGGCACATAGGGCGCGCCGTCCAGGCTGCACTCGTAGGTGGCGCCCGGCTCGGAAGCCGCGAACTCGAAGGAGGCAGACGTCGACGACGTCGGAGAGGCGGGACCGTCCACGACGAGCGTTTCGGGCGCCGTCGTGTCCACCGTCCACGCGTACTGGGCGGGCGTCGGGTCCGCGTTGCCGGCCGCGTCCACCGCACGAACCAGCAGCAGGTGGTCGCCATCCTCCAGGCCCGTGAGCACCGCGGGGTTGGTGCAGGCGACATACGCGCCCCCATCCAGGCTGCACTCGTAGGCCACGCCACCACCCTCCGAGCGGAGGTCGAAGGTGGCCGACGTCTCGCGCGTCACGAGAGCCGGCCCCGCGTCGATGAAGGTGTCGGGCGCAGTCAGGTCGACGATGAACGTGCTCGTCACCGGCCCGGCGGTGTTGCCCGCCTCATCGACGCTGGTGACGGTCACCGTGTGCGGGCCCTCATCCAGCGGCCCCGGCACGGTGAAGGTCCAGTTGCCGTCCTCATCGACGGAGACGGGACCGTGCGTGGCGCCGCCGACCTCCAGGTAGATGGAGCTGCCCGGCTCTCCCGTTCCCGTCAGCGTCGGCGTCGCGGTCGCGACCTCCTCCTGGTCCGCGGGCGAGTCGATGGTCGGCAGCGCCGGAGGCGTCGTATCCACCGTCCACGCATACTGGGCGGGCGTCGGGTCCACATTGCCCGCCGCATCCCGCGCGCGCACCGCCAGCGTGTGGTCGCCTTCGCTCAGCCCCGTGAACGTCTGCGGGTCCGTGCAGTCCACGAACGGACCACCGTTCAACGAGCACTCATACGTCACCGGGCTCTCGTTCGAGCTGAAGTCGAACGTGGCGCTGGTGGAGTTCGATACCGACGGCGGACCACTCACGATGGTGGTGTCCGGAGGCGTCGTGTCGGAGGCCACGCTGAAGTTGTTGGTGTTGCTCCGCACGGACGCCACGCCCTGGAGCAGGGCGTAGGCATTCACCGTGTGAGCGCCGATGGCCAGGTCCGCGGGCGGCGTGAAGCTGAAGTTGCCCGAGCCGTCCGCCGTCACGCGGCCTACTTCGATGCCATCCACAAAGATGACGACCGTGGAGTTCGCGGGCGCAGTGCCGGTGATGTCGGGACGTACGCCCGTGGTGGAGTCGTTTGCCGGCGTCACCACCACGGGAGCGGCCACGTTCGTCGGGAAGGCCCCTGGCAGGACGGTGACGACGCCTGGATTCCCAGGGGCGGCCCCATACGTGTACCCGTCCGGAGCGTTGGCCGTCGGCTGTGTGCCCGCGGCGCCGCCCGTGACGACCGGGGTGCATCCAACGGTGGCGCCCTGAAGCAGCACGCGACCACCACCACCACCGCCACCCGTGCCGTGCTGGTCAAAGGTCGTGCTGCCACCATCGCCACCACGGGCTATCACCGTGTTGCTCGCGCAGTTCAGGGCGCCGGTGACGCGCAGGTACACGGTACCGCC
The DNA here is from genome assembly GCA_023426545.1 of Pseudomonadota bacterium. Classification (GTDB taxonomy): domain Bacteria; phylum Myxococcota; class Myxococcia; order Myxococcales; family Myxococcaceae; genus Myxococcus. Next base: position 197,518 of record JAFAAN010000171.1, on the reverse strand, counting down.
AGCGCCAGCGCCACCCGCGGCGTCATTGCCAAGCTCCACGGCGTTGCCGCCCGCCAGCCCGTTCGCCGACACGCGGCCGGCCCCCGAGAGCGACGCCGCGCGGATGAACACGACTCCACCACCCGCGCTCCCACCGCCCGCCGCGTCGTCGTTGCCATGGCCCGCGCCACCACCGCCGCCGAACAACGCATACGACACCGCATCAAAGGTCACCGCCGCGCCGCCGAGACCACCTACCGGCCGGGAAGAAGGGGACTCCTCCTCCCCCTCCCACGTCCGCCCACCGATGCCGCCCGCGCCCGCGTTGCTGCCACCTCCGCCACCCGAGTTGTGGCAGACGCCGCCACCACCGGCGTTCGCGATATTGCCCCGGCCCGTCGTTCCATCGGGAATCGGATAAGTGTCACCACCGAAGCGCCCCGGCACCAGGCCCTCGCCCTTTGATGTCCCACCCGGCAGCCCTTCGTCCAACCCGGAGCACCCATTCCCAACTTCACTATTCCAGGCAAAGCCGCCACGGAAACCGCGGCCATCCGCGTGGATGGCGCCCGCGTTGGTCACCCCCATCTGCGACAGGAAGGCCACCACACCGCCCGTCGCGCCATCCCAGTCCCGGGCGACGATGCTTCCAGCGGCATTCACCGTCACGCTGGTGTACTCGGGCACCCGAATCGCCTGCGTCCCCGTCGCCCCGAAGGCCACCGTGAGCGGCTGCGTGAAGGTGAGCCGCGTCGCCGTGAGGCTCTGAACCCGCGCGAACTCCCAGCGGCCCACGGGGCCGCCCGCCAGGTTGATGGGAGCCTGACTCCCGGATGTCGTGGGCGCAGTCAGGCCCGTGGCCTGGAACACCATCACCAGATTGCCCACCGCAAATCCGGTGGAGGAATCCACGTTCGCGAAGTTCTGGCCGGCCGGCACCGCGGCTGTCACGCGCGCGTAGGCGTTGATGACCGTGTTGGCGGCATTGACGGTCAGCGCGCCGCTACTCCCGTTCCCCAAGCCGACGTTGTCCACCGCAGCCAGCGCCACGGGCCCCATCAGCACCGCGCACAACAACACCAGGGGTGCGATGGCCAGGCCGAGGCGCTCTCGGAAAACCCGACTAAGCAGGGGGACGTAAAAGGTCATTCGATTCATAAACGTGGGGTCGTTGGGGGGTGTGGGCCCAGCGGCAAATGCCGCCCATAGCAATCCGAGAGCCAGCCCCTGTCCAATCTACGACCCTCGGTATTCAGAGGATTTCAGCGCCCTGCTCCAGGGGTGGGCGGCGCCCCATCCGAACCACGGATCCAGATTCCGGAAACTGGACCGGCCCGGCGCCTTCGGAGGTCAACCCACCAGGTCGTTTGACGCGTCAACGCGGGACGCTGACGCGTCAACCGGGACGCAGGGTGTGGCTCAGCGCCAACGAAAAAGGGCCCTCCTTTCGGAGAGCCCTTTGGCAACGCGGTGGGCGCTCGGCCCGGCGCGTCAGAAGATTTCCTCGAGCCACTCGCGCATGCGGCCCTTCACCTTCTTGTACACGTTGTCTTCGCGGATGCGGAACATGCGCCGGTCCAGGTGGCGGGCGCCGTAGACGACCAGGCCGACGCCGGTGGCGTACATGGGGCTCTTCACCACGTCCACCAGGCCGCCGATGCCGCGCGGCATGCCACGGCGCACCGGCAGACCCAGCACCTCTTCGGCCAGCTCCGGCATCCCGGCGAGCAGCGTGGAGCCACCCGTAATCACCACGCCCGAGGCCAGCAGGTCCTCGTAGCCGCACTTCTGGATTTCGCGGTGCACGAGCTGGAAGATCTCCTCCACGCGCGGCTCCAGTATCTCGCAGAGAATCTGCCGGCCGAGCACGCGAGGCTGACGGCCGCCGACGCTGGGCACCTCGAGGGTGTCGTCCTTGTTGATGAGCGACGACAGGGCGCAGCCGTACTTCTGCTTGATGCGCTCGGCATCGTGCGCGGGCGTGCGCAGGCCGATGGCGATGTCGCTGGTGAGGTTGTTGCCGCCCAGCGCAATCACCGCCGTGTGGACGATGGAGCCGCCGGAGAAGATGGCGATGTCCGTGGTGCCGCCGCCGATGTCGACGAGGCACACGCCCAGCTCCTTCTCGTCCTCACCCAGCACCGCCTCCGCGCTGGCCAGCGGCTGGAGGACGATGTCGGAGACGTTGAGCCCGGTGCGGTTGGCGCACTTGACGATGTTCTGCGCGCTGGACACGGCGCCGGTGACGATATGGACCTTGGCCTCCAGACGGACGCCGGCCATGCCCAGGGGCTCCTTGATGCCGCCCTGGTCGTCGATGATGAACTCCTGCGGGAGGACGTGGATGACCTCGCGGTCCAGCGGAATCGCCACGGCCTTGGCCGCGTCGATGACCCGGGCCAGGTCCGCCTCGCGGACCTCCTTGTCCTTGACGGCGACGATGCCCTGGGAATTGAAGCCCTTGATGTGGCCCCCGGCGATGCCCGTGTAGACGTGGGAAATCTCCGCCCCCGCCATGAGCTCCGCCTCTTCCACCGCGCGGCGGATGGAGGAGACGGTCGCCTCGATGTTCACCACCACGCCCTTGCGCAGGCCCTTCGACGGATGCGTACCGATACCGATGATGTCGATGCCGCTGTCGGTCAGCTCTCCGACGATAGCGCAGATCTTCGTCGTGCCGATGTCGAGGCCGACGATGATCTCCCCCGACTTCTGCTTCGCCATGACAACCCTCCCAGGCCCCCCACTCTCGTGAAAGGGGCGCGTCCGCTTACCGCATCGAAGCCCCGCTCCTCTCGGACGCGGGGCTCGAAATCTTCACCGCCACCCAGCCGGGCCGGGCACGGTTATCCAGGTGAATGATCTCCGCTGCAAGCCCCCTGGCGCCCAGTTCGCGCCGGACACGGGCCAGACGTTGCAGCTTGACCTCCGAATCGCCTTCACCCAGGCGCACTTCCTGCCCGGACGCCGTCACCAGCGTCAGGCTCTGCGCCTCCAGGCGGACCTCCGACAGCTGCTCGGACTTGTCGGGTGACAGCCGCGCATAGGCGCTCGCCACCTCCAACGCCGAGCGGAAGCGCGCCTGCGCCGCCGCCGGATCCGCCACATAACCTTCCCGGTCCAGGCCCGTCACCAGGGGCAGGTCCAGGCCGTCCCCGGGCGTCACCCGCTTGAAGGGCTCGCCCTCGTCGTCCAGGACGTACAGCTCGCCGAGCACGGCCATGGCCACCGGGGTGTGCTCCGTCACCTCCACCGACACGCGGCTGGGGAAGCGCCGCGTCACCGCCACCGTGCGGAGCCAGGGGTGCTGGTCCATGGCGCGCTCCAGCGCGTCCACGTCCAGCGTCCACAGGTTCTGCCCCTTCGTCAGCGCCGCCAGCCGCAGCAGCTCCACGCGCGAGGCGCGCTGGAGGCCGGAGAAGGCCACCTCCTCCAGCTCGAACCGCGGCGACGTCAGCGCCCACTCCCGCAGCGCCGCGCCCCCCCACACCAGCAGGCCGAGGGCGGCGGTCAGCCCCAGCACCTTCAGCACCCCCGGCGCATGCGAGCGCACCGCGCCCCGGACCGCCTCTTTCTGCTGGGCGGTGTCCTGACGGCGGCGGTTTCTGGATTTGCCAAAGGCCATGGGAAGAAAACGGTTGACGCATGCTGTGCGCGGTTGGGGAACCGCGCCAGTTTTTGGCTACAGGCACGTCGCTGTAGCGCAATGCGCCGCACAGGGGCTTCGAAATTTTCGTGGAACCCCGGCGCCGGGTTGCGCCGGAGCGGAAACGAACGCTCAGGCCTTGAGGCACGCGCCCAGCAACAGGCGCTCACACAGGGCCGGGAAGTCGATACCGCGTCCCGCGGCAATCTTGGGCAGGAGGCTCGTGGCCGTCATGCCCGGCAGCGTATTGGTCTCCAGCAGGAACACATCGCCTCCGTCCGTGACGATGACGTCCGACCGCGAGCCCCCGCTACAGCCCAGGGCCTGGTGCGCGGCCAGGCACACCTCGTTCACCCGCGCATACTGATCCGGAGGCAGGGGCGCGGGGAAGAGGTACTGCGTGCCCGTCCCCGCGGTGTACTTCGCGTCGTAGTCGTAGAACTCGCGCGCGGCGCGAATCTCGATGACGCCCAGGGCCTCATCGTCCAGGACGCCGCCCTGCACTTCGCGCCCCTTGACGAACTGCTCCACCAGCAGGGAGCCGGCATACCGCGCCGCGTCCGTCACGGCGGCCTCGTACGCATCCCGCGTCTTGCAGATGTGCACGCCCACGCTGCTGCCTTCCCGGCTGGGCTTCACCACTACTGGAAACGGGAAGGGCAGGCTGTCCGCCGCCGCCAGGGCGGACGCGGCGTCCCGGAACATGCGGTACGCGGGCGTGGGGATGCCATGCGCCACGAAGATCTGCTTGGCGTACACCTTGTCCATGGCCAGCGCGGAGGCCAGCACGCCGCTGCCGGTATAAGGGATGAAGAGCGACTCCAGAAGCCCCTGGAGACAGCCGTCCTCGCCATAGCGGCCGTGGACGGCCAGCCACGCCACGTCCACCTTCTCCGCCGTCAGGCGCGCGGGCAGGTCCTTGCCCACGTCGATGTCCACCACGTCGTAGCCCAGCGAGCGCAGCGCCCCGGATACGGACTCGCCGGTGCGAAGGGACACCTCGCGCTCGGCGGACATGCCCCCCAGGAGTACGCCCACTCGCTTCCGCTTGAGCTCGTCCTTCGTGAAGGCACCGCGGTTCACAGTCACAGGAAGTCTCCCAGGCGCTTGACTTCGGGTTTCATGTCGATTCCGGACTGCTCTCGCACCCGCTGCCGCATGAGGGTGACGAGCCCCAGCACGTCCCGGGCGGTGGCGCCGCCCAGGTTCACGATCCAGTTGGCGTGCAGCGTGGACACCTGCGCGCGCCCCAGCGAGTACCCTTTCAGGCCCGCCAGTTCAATCAGCCGCCCGGCATGGTCGCCCGGCGGGTTGGTGAAGACGCTGCCGAAGTTGGGCTGGCTGAGCGGCTGTGTCCGCTTCCGGTAACCCAGGTCCGCGTCCATGACGGCCTTGGAGGCCGCCACGTCGCCCTTGCGCAGCGCGAAGCGCACCCGGGTGACGACGCCGCCCGGTGGCAGCGCCGCGTGCCGGTAGACGTGCGGCACCTGCGCCTTCGTCAGCCACCCCACCCCGTCCGCCGTCGCCACCTCCACCGCCTCGATGACGCGGAAGGCCTCACCATTCTTGGTGCCGGCGTTCATCGCCACCGCGCCCCCCAGCGTGCCGGGGATGCCGGCCAGGAACTCCGCCCCCACCAGGGCGTTGGCCCGCATCACGTTGATGAGGCGCACGATGGCCGCCCCGGCGCCCAGCGTCAGCCGCCCCTCCTCGGGGCCCACCTCCGCCACCTCGGGGAACAAGTCCCCGGGGAGCTTCAACGTCAGGCCGGGCACGCCGCCGTCGCCCACGAGCGTGTTGGCGCCGCCGCCCAGAATCGACACCGGGACGCCCTCCTCGCGCGCCAGCTTCAGCAGCGCCACCAGCGCGTCCGGCGAGCGCGGGCGCACCAGCGCCTCCGCCGCGCCGCCTGCCCGGACGCTGGTGAGCGGGGCCAGCGGCTCGCCCGCCTTCACCTCGCAGCCGCCCAGCCGCTCCACGCGGGCCGCCAGCGCCGTCTTCACGCCCGCTTCCACCATGGGCTAGTCCCTGGACAGGCGCGAGGTGCGCAGGAGCTCGAGCAGCTCCGGCCCCACGTGGGTGATGTCACCGGCGCCCAGCGTCAGCACCAGGTCGCCCTCGCGCAGGCGCGGCAGCAGCGCGGCCGGCAGGTCCGTGCGCTTCTCCACGAAGGTGACGTCGCGGTGGCCGTGGGCGCGGATGGCGTCCGCCAGCGCGTCGCCCGTGGCGCCCTCGATGCGCTCCTCGCCCGCCGCGTAGACGCTGGTGACGAAGAGCAGGTCCGAGTCGTTGAAGGAGGTCGAGAAGTCCTTCATCAGGTCATGCGTGCGCGTGTAGCGGTGCGGCTGGAAGGCCACCACCACGCGGCGCCCGAAGGCCCGCCGCGCGCCGGCCAGCGTCGCCAGCACCTCCGTGGGGTGGTGCCCGTAGTCGTCCACCACGGTGATGCCCTGCGCCTCGCCGCGCACGGTGAAGCGCCGCTGCACGCCGCCGAACTCGGCCAGCGACGCGCGCACCGTCTCCAGCGGGATGTCCATCTCCTCCGCCACGGCGATGACGGCCAGCGCGTTGAAGGCGTTGTGCGCGCCCACCATCCGCACGCGGAACTCGCCCAGCGCCTCGTCACGGCGGAAGGCGTTGAAGCGCGTGGTGAACCCATCCAGGTGGATGTTCTCCAGCCGGTAGTCCGCCATGTGCGAGCTGCCGTAGGTGACGAAGCGCTTCTCGATGTGCGGCAGCAACGCCTGGACGTTGGGGTTGTCCAGGCACAGCACGTTGAGGCCGTAGAAGGGCACCCGATTGCAGAACTCCACGAAGGCGGACTGGAGCGTCTCCAGGTCGCCGTAGTGGTCCATGTGCTCCGGGTCGATGTTGGTGACGATGGAGATGGACGGGTGCAGCTTGAGGAAGCTGCCGTCGCTCTCGTCCGCCTCCACCACCATCAGCTCGCTCTTGCCCAGCTTGGCGTTGGAGTCGAGCACGTTCACCTTGCCGCCCACCACCGCCGTCGGGTCCAGTCCGGCCGCGCTCAGCACGGTGGCCACCATGGACGTCGTCGTCGTCTTGCCGTGGCTGCCGGCCACCGCCACCGCGTACTTCAGGCGCATCAGCTCCGCGAGCATCTCCGCGCGGGGGATGACGGGAATCTTCCGCTGGCGGGCGGCGACGACCTCCGGGTTGTCCTTGCGCACCGCGGAGGAGATGACCACCACGTCCGCCTGGACCAGGTTCTGCGCGCGGTGGCCCTCGAAGAAGGTGGCGCCCATGCGCACCAGGCGCCGGGTGATGTCGCTCTCCCGCAGGTCCGAGCCGGACACCCGGTAACCCAGGTTGAGCAGCACCTCGGCGATGCCGCTCATGCCAATGCCGCCGAGCCCCACGAAGTGGACCTGCGCCGCATGGCGCGTCTTGAAGAGACTGGGGGGCTTGTTGCGCGTCACGAATGGCTCCTCGGCGCCTTCTTCTCGGCCTCGACAGGGGTGCGCTCGCGGCCGTTGGGGCCCCACGTCTGGACCATCAGGTCCACACACACGTCCGCCAGCTCCTTGGCCGCCTCGGGACGCCCCAGCAGGCCGGCCTTCTTCTCCATGCTCTTGAGGCGCTCGGGGTGGGCCTTCAAGTCCCTCAGCGTCTGCGCCAGCTTCTCCCCGGTGAGCTCGGACTCGCGGAACATCAGCGCCGCGCCCGCGTCCACCAGCGCCCGCGCGTTGACGGCCTGGTGGTCGTCCGTGGCGTGCGGGAAGGGAATCAGGATGCTGGCCTTCTTGCACACCGTCAGCTCCGCCAGGGTGGTCGCGCCGGCGCGGCAGACCACCAGGTCCGCCCGGGCATAGGCGCTCGACATGTCGTCGATGAACTCCACCACGTCCGCCTGGAAGCCCTTGTCGGCGTAGCCCTTGCGCACCGCCTCCAGGTCGTTCCGCCCCGTCTGGTGGACGAAGTGCAGGCTGTCCTTCAGGTCGCCCAGCGCGTCCAGCGCCTCCGTCATCCGCTGGTTGACGCCGCGCGCGCCCAGGCTGCCGCCGAAGACGAGCACCGAGAAGCGCTCATGCGCGACGTGGCTGCGCAGGTAGTTGTCCATCAGCTTGCGGCGGATGGGGTTGCCGATGAGCTGCACCTTCTTCTCCGGGAAGAAGCGGCGCGCCTCCTCGAAGGCGATGAACACCACCCGCACGATGCGGCCCAGCACCTTGTTGGTGAAGCCCGGCAGCGCGTTCTGCTCCTGGATGGCCGTGGGGATGCCCATCAGCCACGCGGCCAGCACCACCGGCCCGCTGGCGTAGCCGCCCACGCCCACCACCACGTCCGGCTTCTGCCGCGCGAGGATGCGAAAGGACTCGATGAAGGCCAGCGGCAGCGCCAGCAGCGCCTTGAGCAGGGACGCGAAGCCCTTGCCCTTGAGGCCCTGCACGTTCACCAGCTCCAGCGGATAGCCTTCCTTCGGCACCACGCGCGACTCGATGCCGCGCTCGGTGCCCACGAAGACGACCTCGTTGCGGTGGTGCCGCGTCACCACCTCTTCCGCCAGGGCGATGCCCGGAAAGAGGTGCCCACCCGTGCCTCCCCCCGCGATGAGGACCTTCATCATGCCGCCACCTCTCGCATGTCGGTTCCCACCCGGCTGGACCGCGCGGCCCCCTGGGTGTTCGCGCTCAACGACAACAGCACTCCCGCCGCGCCCATCAGCACCACCAGCGATGAACCGCCGTACGACACGAAGGGCAGCGTCAGGCCCTTCGTCGGCAGCAGCCCCATGGCCACGCACATGTTGACCGCGGCCTGGAAGGCAATGATGGAGCTGATACCCAGCCCCAGGTACGTCCCGAACGTCTCTCCCGCCGCGAGGCTGGCCCGCACGCCGCGCCACAGCACGATGCCGTAGAGCGTCACCAGCAGCCCCACGCCGATGAGGCCCGTCTCCTCCGCGAGGATGGAGAAGATGAAGTCCGTGTGGGCCTCCGGGAGGAAGAAGAGCTTCTGCCGCCCGTCCCCCAGCCCCAGCCCGGCCACGCCGCCCGAGCCGATGGACATCAGCGACTCGGCCACCTGGTAGCCCACGTCATGGCGGTGCGCCCACGGGTCCATGAAGGCGAGGATGCGCTTCATGCGGTACGGACTGGACGCGATGGCCACATACGCCATGGGCAGCGCCAGCAGCACCATGCCGACCAGGTAGCTCAGCTTCGCGCCGGCCGCGAACAGCAGCACGAAGAGCATGAACACCAGCAGCACGCTGCTGCCGAAGTCGGGCTGCATCATGCAGAGCAACACCAGGATGCCGCACAGCACCAGGTGCGGAACGAAGCCCACGGAGAACTTCGCCACCTTCTCCCGCTTCTTCGCCAGCGAGTAGGACAGGTAGACGACCCAGGCGAACTTCGCCACCTCCGCCGGCTGCAGGCCGAAGCCCGGCAGGCGAATCCACCGCCGCGCGCCGCCCGCCGTGCTGCCGATGCCGGGGACGTTCACCAGCACCAGCAGGACGATGGCCGCCAGCAGCAGCGGGTACGCCCAGCGCGCCAGCCGGCGCCAGCCGAACTTCATGGCCGCGGCCATGGCCACCAACCCCATGCCCGCGGCGGCGAGCTGACGCTTGAGGAAGTACAGGCTGTCCCCCAGCTTGTCCTGCGCCAGCACCGCGCTCGCCGAGTACACCATCACCAGCCCGAAGCTCACGAGCCCCAGCACCGCGCAAAGCAGCACCGGGTCGAAGCGCACGAGGGCGGCGGTGGGAGAAGAAGGGCCCTTCATCGCCGTCACAGCGCCTCCACCAGGCGCTTGAACGACTCGCCCCGGTCCTCGAAGTTCTTGAACTGGTCGAAGGACGCGCATGCGGGCGACAGCAGCACCGTGTCCCCCGCGCCCGCCAGCGCCCGCGCCTTCTCCACCGCCCGCGCCAGCGTGCCGCACACGTGGACGTCCGCCGCGCCGGCGTAGGCCCGGGCCAGCGCCTCCGCGTCGTCGCCAATGGTGAGCACGCCCTTCACCCTGCCCCGCCCCGCCTCCACCATGGGCGCGTACGGCGCGCCCTTGCCCTTGCCGCCGGCAATCAACCACACGCCGCTGGAGAACGCGCGCAGCGCCACCAGCACCGACTCCACGTTCGTGGCCTTCGAGTCGTTCACCCACTCCACGCCGTCCAGCACACGCACGCTCTCCAGGCGGTGCGGCAGGCCCGGGTAGCCGTCCAGCCCCACCTGCACCGCGCCGGAGGCCACGCCGCCCAGCCGCGCCAGCAGCGCCGCCGCCATCGCGTTCTGCGCGTTGTGGGCGCCGCGCAACGCGCGGTTCGTCAACGTGTAGTGCTCGCCCAGGAACGCCAGCCGGAAGCCGCCCGGCTCCGCCACCGCCAGCCCCGCCAGCGCCGGGGCATCCGCCACCGGCTTGCCCGTGAGGCTGAAGCCGTACACCGGCGCCTTCGCGCCGCGCGCCAGGGCCAGCACGTCCGCGTCGTCCGCGTTCACCACCGCGAAGTCACCGGCCTCCTGCTGCTGGAAGATGCGCGCCTTCGCCTCGCCATAGGCCGCGTGGTTGGGATAGCGGTCGATGTGGTCCGGCGTGAGGTTGAGGATGGCCGCACCCCGGGGCCGCAGCGCGCGGATGCCCTCCAACTGATAGCTGGACAGCTCCACCACCAGCGCGTCCCACGCCTCCGGGGCCATGGCCGCCTCGCTGAAGGGCCGGCCCAGGTTTCCGCCCACGAAGGTGCGCTTGCCGCCGCTGGCGAAGAGCGCGCCGGTGAGCGCCGTGGTGGTGCTCTTGCCATTGGTGCCGGTGATGCCGAACAGCGGCACGCCGGCCAGCAGCCGGCCCGCCAGCTCCACCTCGCCCCACACCGCCACGCCCGCCGCGCGCGCGGCCTGGATCTCCGGCAGCGCCAGCGGCACCCCGGGGCTCACCACCACCAGCGCCTGTGACGCCAGCAGCCCCGGCGGCGTGGGACCGGACACCAGCGTGGCCCCGAGCGCCTTCACCTCGCCCGCCACCGCGCCCAGCGCGTCCTCGCCCCGCGCGTCCAGCGCCGTGACGTCCGCGCCGTGCTGGCGGAGCAGGCGCAGCGCGGCCACGCCGCTCTTCGCGAGCCCGAACACCAGCACCTTCTGACCGGACAGCGCCAACGTCATGGCCGTGCCACCTCCGGGTTCAGCGCAGCTTCAGGGACAGGAGCGCCACGCCACCACAGAGGATGGAGACGATCCAGAAACGGACGATGATCTTCGGCTCGGCCAGCCCTTTGAGCTCGAAGTGATGGTGCACCGGCGCCATCTTGAAGACGCGCTTGCCCGTCATCTTGAAGGACGTGACCTGAATCATCACGCTCAGGATTTCGGCGAAGAAGACACCGTGGATGATGGCGGACACCACCTCGTTCTTGGACAGCATCGCCAGCCCGCCCAGCGCGCCGCCCAGGGCCAGCGAGCCGATGTCGCCCATGAAGACGGAGGCAGGGTAGGTGTTGAACCACAGGAAGGAGATGCCCGCGCCGACGATGGCCGCGCAGAACACCGCCAGCTCCGCGCCGCCCGGCACCTGGAGGATGCCCAGGTACTGGTACAGCGGGGTGGCCACCATGCGCGACACGCCGCCGGACACCTCCCAGTCCGCGATGCTCAGCGTGGTGCCCGCCACGTAGCAGAGCACCGCGAAGGTGATGGCGGACACGATGGTGGGGACGATGGCCAGGCCATCCAGGCCGTCCGTGAGGTTCACCGCGTTGGACGTGCCCACGACGACAATCCACGCGAAGACGACGTAGAACCAGCCCAGGTCCGGGTTGAACCAGCGCGTGGGGATGAAGGGCAGCGTCAGCTTGGTGTTGATGAGCAGCGTGGGCCCGAAGGAGCCGTCCGGCTGCGTCCAGGTCGTCAGCAGGCCGAACACCGCGACCAGGAAGAAGAAGGTCTGCAGCACCATCTTCTTGCGCCCGGCCAGGCCCTTGGAGTTGCGCTTGGAGAGCTTGAGCCAGTCGTCCAGGAAGCCGATGAAGCCATAGCCCATCGTCAGCAGCAGCATCACCCACACCGCGCGGCTCTTCAGGTCCGCGAACAGCAGCGTGCCCGCCGCGATGCACAGCAGGATGAGCGAGCCGCCCATGGTGGGCGTGCCCTTCTTCTTCTGGTGGGAGTCCGGCGTGTCCTCACGCACGTTGCTCTGCCCGTGCTGCTTCAGCCGCAGCCGGGCGATGAGCCAGGGGCCGATGAGCATGCCCAGCAGGAGCGCGAAGACGCCCGCGGCGATGATGCGGAAGGTGGGGTAGCGCAGGAAGTTGAGGAAGCGCCCCGCCTCCGTGTTCTGGATGACCTCGTACAGGAGGTACAGCACTAGTGGTTTCCTCCGGGGGCGGCCGTGCCCGTCAGGGCGGCCACCACCCGCTCCAGCCGCATGCCGCGGCTGCCCTTCACCAGCACCACGTCACCTGCGCGCAGCCGCGGCGACAACCACGCCATCAGCGGCTCCACGTCGGTGAAATGGGCGGCGGATTCACCCATGGAAGCGGCCTCCCACCCCTTCAAGGAGCGGGGACCGAAGAACGCCGCCAGCGCCGCGTGTGAAGGGACCTGGCCGCCCAGGCGCGCGTGCTCCTCGAGCTCGCCCGGCCCCAGCTCCAGCATGTCCCCCAGCACCACCACCGCCCGGCCGCCGGCGGGCACCAGCGTGCCCAGCGTCTCCAGCGCGGCGTCCATGGAGGCCGGGTTGGCGTTGTAGCAATCGTCGATGACCGTCACACCGTCCCGCCCGTCCACCACGTTGAGGCGCCGCGCGTACGGCCGCGCCGACTCCAGGCCCCGCACGCACTCCTCCGGCGTGTAGCCCAGCGCCAGCGCCACCGCGAAGGCCGCCGTCGCGTTCTCCGCGTTGTGCGGCCCCACGAAGTGCAGCCGCACCTGCCACTCGCGGCCCAGGTGCCGCACCGTGGCCACCATGCCCTCGCGGCCCAGCGTCTTCACGTCCGCCAGCCGCACGTCGGCGTGCTCGGCCCGGCCAAACGTGAGCCGCTGCGCGGCGCTGCGCTCCGCCTGCGCGGGGATGAGCGCGTCGTCCACGTTCACCACCACGGTGGTGCCGTGCCCCATCTCCTGGAACAGCTCGCCCTCCGCCGCCGCCACGCCCTCCAGGCTGCCCAGCCCCTCCAGGTGCTCGGGCTGGACCACGGTGATGACGCCGGCGTCCGGCTGGACGATGCGCGCCAGCCGCTCAATCTCCCCCGGCTGGTTCATCCCCACTTCGATGACGGCCGCGACGTGGCGCGGCTCCAGCCGGAAGAGCGTCAGCGGGACGCCAATCTCGTTGTTGAGGTTGCCCTCGGTCTTCAGCGCCGGCCCGCGCGTGGCCAGGATGGCGCCCACCATCTCCTTGGTGGTCGTCTTCCCGTTGGAGCCGCCCACCGCGCACACCGGAATCCGGAAGCGCTGCCGGTGGTGCCGCCCCAGCGCGCCCAGGGCGCGCAGGGTGTCCTCCACCTCATAGAGGGCCAGGCCCTCGGGTAGCTCGGGCAGCGGGCGCCCGCGCGCCACCACCGCGCCGGCCGCCCCGCCCTTCGCCGCGGCGTCCACGAAGGCGTGGGCGTCGAAGCGCTCCCCCACCAGGGCCACGAAGAGGCACCCGGGGGTGAGCGCCCGCGTATCGGTACAGACGGCCGCGTAGGCGGCCGGGGCCGGGCCGCCACGCCGGGTGGCCCCGGTCGCCTGCACCACCTCTTCGTCGCTGAAGGAAGCTGCCATGGTGTGAGAGATGGGCGGGTCGCCGGGGCGGGTACGGCCTACCCGGCAGTGCGGTTGGCCAGTGCCTTGGCGGCCACCTGCCGGTCGTCGAAGACGTGCTTCTCCTCGCCGACCTGCTGGTACGTCTCGTGGCCCTTGCCCGCGATGAGGACGACGTCGTCCGCGGAGGCCAGGCTGATGGCCTGCTCGATGGCCGCGCGGCGGTCCGCGTCGACCAGGTAGCCCTTCTCACCGCTCTTCGCCTTGCCGGCGGAGATGCGGCGCAGGCCGCTCTTCTCGATGCCCGCCGTCACCTGCGAGATGATGTCGTCCGGGTCCTCGGTGCGGGGGTTGTCGCTGGTGACGACGGCCAGGTCGGCGCCCTCGCCCGCCACCGCCCCCATCAGCGGGCGCTTGCCCTTGTCCCGGTCCCCTCCGCAGCCGAACACGGTGATGACGCGGCCCTTGGCCAGCGTGCGCGCCGCCTCGATGGAGCGCTTGAGCGCGTCATCCGTGTGCGCGTAGTCCACCAGCACCGCGGGCGCCCCGGCGGGGCCGTAGTTCTCCACGCGCTCCATGCGGCCGGGCACCGGCATCATCCGCTCGATGCCTTCCTGGACGTCGCGGCGCGAGAAGCCCGCGCCCAGGCCGATGCCCACCGCCAGGAGGATGTTCTCCAGGTTGTGGGGCCCCAGCAGCTTGCTCTTGAGCGGGATGTCACCCGCGGGCGTCTTCAGCACGCCCTTGATGCCCTGGAGCGAGAAGCTCACGTCGGCCGCGGAGATCTCCCCGGTGCCCTGGCGGCTGAACTTCCACGCCATGCGCTTCTGGCCGCGCTGCTCGTTGTAGATGCGGCTGGCGTAGGTGTCGTCGCCGTTCACCACGGCCACGCCGGTGGCGGACAGGTTCTCCGCGAAGAGCTTCCGCTTGGACTGGAAGTAGTCCTCCATGTCCTTGTGGTAGTCGAGGTGGTCGCGGCTCAGATTCGAGAAGCCCGCGGCCTTGAAGGTGAGCCCGTGCACGCGCTCCTGCGCGAGCGCGTGGCTGGACACCTCCATGATGACCGTCTCCACCCCCGCGTCCACCATCTCCCGGAGGATGCGGTGCAGCTCCAGCGGGTCCGGCGTGGTGTTCGCGCTCTCCTGCGTACGGCCGGCGAACTTGTAGCCCAGCGTCCCGATGACGCCGGTGGACGCGTAGGCCGCGGTGCTCATCGCCTCCAGCAGGTAGCTGGTGGTGGTCTTCCCGTTGGTGCCGGTAAGCGCCAGCAGCGTCAGCTGGTCCGCCGGGCGGCCGTAGAAGTTGGCCGCGATGAGCGCCAGCGCCTTGCGGGCGCTCCCCACCTTGAAGAAGGGCACCTGGGAGGACGGCACCGGCTTCTCGGACACCACCGCCACGGCGCCACGGGACACGGCCTCGCCGATGAACTGGGCCCCATCCTCCTTCGTGCCAGGAATGGCGACGAACAGGTCTCCCGGCTTCACGCGCCGCGAGTCCTGCGTCACACCGGTGACGTCAACCGCGGAACGGCCGCCCGAGGTCTGCTCGGCACCACATCCTGCGAGGACATCCGTCAGCTTCATCTCTTCCCCTTCACACGCATTGCAAGAGCGGGGCCTGGAGCGAACGCGGCCTTATTGCCGCGCGGCGAGCTCCAGCGTCACCCGGGCCCCCTTCTCCACCAGCGAACCGGCGGCGGGGGTTTGAGATACCACGCGTCCACTGCCCAATACCTGTGGCTCCAGCGCCGCGGCGAGCAGCTTCACCACGGCCTCACGTCCTACTTCGCCCTGAAGGTCCGGCACACGCACCGTGCCGGGTTCAGGGGTTTCCGTCACCGCCTCCTCGCGCGCCGTCCGAGCGGCCCCGGAGGCCTTCGCCCCCGGCTTCGCCGCGGCAGACGCGGGGGACACGGCGGCCACGGCCACCTCGGGTGCCACCGTCCGGGACGGGGGCACCGCCAGATGGGCCATGGCGGCGGTCGCAATCTCCTTGAAAGCAGGGGCAGCCACGCGCCCCCCGTATACGTCCGTCTTCGGTTCGTCCACTACGACAAGAATCACTGCTCGCGGAGACTCGGCCGGCACCACCCCGACAAAGGAGGCAATCCGCTTGTCCGAATACCCCCGCGCCACCGGGTCCGCCTTCTGGGCGGTGCCCGTCTTCCCGGCCACCCGGTAGTCCTCCATGGCGGCCCTGGTGGCCGTCCCTCCCTTGACCACCACGCTTTCGAGCATGCCCACGACCTGCCGGGCGACCTTCGTGGACACCACCCGGCGCAGCTCCGTGGGGCGGTTCTCCAACAGCACCACGCCGTCGGGGTCCACCACCTTCGACACCAGGTAGGGGCGCATGAGCACGCCATCATTGGCCAGCGCGCCGTACGCGGCCGCAATCTGCACCGCAGTGGCCGTCATGCCCTGGCCGAAGGACTGGGTGGCCAGCGAAATCTCCGCCTTCGGGAACGGAATGACGCCCCGCCCCTCGCCCGGGAGCGACAGGCCGGTGCGCTCGGCGAAGCCGAAGGCATGATAGCCGGCCACCATCTTCTCGCGCCCCAGCGCCTGGGCAATCTTCGCCATGCAGATGTTGGAGGACACCTGGAGGATGCCCTGAGGGGTGAGCCAGCCGTAGGAATGGGTGTCGTTGACCGTGTGGCGGCCCACCCGCCAGGCGCCATTCTCGCAGAAGAACAGGCTGTCCGGGGTGATGGCCTTCTCCTCCAGGGCCGCGGCCACCACGAAGGACTTCAGCGTGGAGCCGGGCTCGAAGGTGTCCAGGGCCGCGCGGTTGCGCATGCCCGCCCGTGAGCTGGACTCCGGCGTGTTCGGGTTGAAGCGCGGGTGGTTGGCGATGGCCAGCAGCTCGCCCGTCCGTGGGTCCAACACCACCGCCATGCCCGCCACGGCCTGGGCGTCCTCCACCGCGCGGCTGAGCGCCTTCTCCGCGACGTACTGGAGGTGCCGGTCCAGGGTGAGGGTGACGGCGGCGCCCTGGCGCTGGAGCGGGTCCAACGCGCCCTGCACCAGCAGCTTGCGGCCCTTGGCGTCACGGAAGCCGGACGTGCTCGAGTTCTGCCCGGACAGCTCCTCCTGGAAGGCCAGCTCCAGGCCCTCCAGGCCGCGGCCGTCCATTCCCACCGTGCCCACCACGTGCGCGCCCAGCTCACGCTGCGGGTAGAAGCGCTTGGGTTCCTTGGAGAAGCCCATGCCTGGCAGCTCCAGGGCCTTCACCGCGGCGACCTCGGCGGGCTTGGCCTGGCGCTTCACCCACGCGAAGCGCCGGGCCCGCGCCAGGCGCGCGTGGACCTCCTCCGCGTCCAGCTTCAGCGCCTTGGCCAGCGCGCGGGACGCGGCCTTCACGTCCGGAAGCATGGAGGGGTCCACCCAGATGGAGTCCACCTCCACGCTCTGCGCCAGCGGCGTGCCGCGCCGGTCGAAGATGTCGCCGCGGCGCGCCGGAATCTCGATGTGCCGGACGTACTGGTCCTGCGCCAGGCCGCGCAGCCGTTCCTGCTCGAAGACCTGGAGTTGCACCGCACGGCCAAAGGCGACGCCCAGCAGCATCAGGAACAGCCCGAACAGCAGCCGCACCCGCAGCTTCAGCCACTTCGCGTTGGGCTCGGGAGCCCGCGTCGCCTTGAAGTCCCTCACCGGCCCGCTCCGGCGCGGCCCGCCACGCGGACGCCCGCCTGCGCGGGCTCCACCGCCTCGGCACGCGCCCCGCCAGCACGCGCCGGCTTCTCCGCCGACAGCGACACCACGGCGCCACCGCGCGGCATGGCCATGCCCAGCTGCTCACGCGCCACGCGCTCCAGCCGGCCCGGCGCCTTGAGCGTGGCCAGCTCCAGCTTCAGCCGGTCGTTCTCGCGCGTCAGCACGCGGTTCTCCGCCTCCTCGCGCGACAGGCGGTAGCCCATGTCCACCACCAGCACCCGGCTGGTGACGTGGAGGATGCCCACCCCCACGAAGAGGGCGAAGAGGCACACGGCCGGCAGCAGGTGCAGCAGCACGCCGGCCACCGTCACCGAGGAACGCAGCGCCGAGACCCGGGAGTGAACCTTGTTCATCGGACTTTCTCCACCACGCGCAGGTGCGCACTGCGAGAACGGGGATTGGCCTCGACCTCCGCCTCGGAGGCGGCCACGGCCTTCTTCGTCACCAGCTCGAAATCCCCCACCCCACGGCACGCGCACACCGGCAGCCCCGGCGGGCAGGTGCAGCGCCCCGCCAGCGCGCGGAACGCCTCCTTCACCTTCCGGTCCTCCAGGGAGTGGAAGGCGATGACGGCGGCGCGGCCGCCCACCTTGAGCAGCCCGGGGATGGCCGCCAGCAGCGCGTCCAGCGCCTCCAGCTCGCCGTTGACGGCCATGCGCAGCGCCTGGAAGGTCCGGGTGGCGACGTGGATGCGGGTGGGCCACGCCTTGCGCGGCACCGCCCGCTTCACCACCTCGGCGGCCTCCAGCGTGCGCGTGGGCAGCGCCCGCTTCAGCTCACGCGCGATGGGCCGCGCGAAGGGCTCCTCGCCGTAGTCCTTGAGGATGCGGACCAGCTCGCGCTCGTCGGTGGAGGCGATCAGCTCCGCCGCCGTCGGGCCGTCCGGGCCCATGCGCATGTCCAGCGGCCCGTCCTTGGCGAAGGAGAAGCCGCGCTCGGCCACGTCCAGCTGGGGCGACGACACGCCCAGGTCCACCAGGACCCCATCCACGGGCAACAGGTCCGCGGCGACGCGGGGCAGCTCCGCGAAGTTCCCGGCGCGGCCCTGGAAGCGCGGGTTGGCGCCCAGGCGCGCGGTGGCCGCGGCGAGCGCCACCGGATCGCGGTCCACGCCCACCACGGACGCGCCCTGGGCGAGCAGCGCCGCCGAATGGCCGCCGCCCCCAAGCGTCCCGTCGATGATGACCTTCCCGTCCGCCGGCCGGAGCAGCTCCACTGCTTCCCGCAGGAGGACGGTCTGGTGCTGGAAGTCCAAAGCCTCCACGGGCCGTCAGACGAAGGGTGCCCGCGCGAGCGCGAAGGCGGCCCGGGCATCGTTCATGTGCGGGTAGATTTCGAAGCAGTCGTGCGCGCCGGCCGCGCGGAAGATGGCGGCCAGGTAGGGCGACAGCCCGGACAGCTTCACGTCTCCCCCGCTGCGGCGGAAGACGTCCGTGCGGGCCATCAGCGGCTTGACGCCGCGATAGTTCAGGTGGCCCACGTCGGAGAAGTCGAGCACGACCTGGCGCAGGCCGCGCTGCAGCTTGCGGCCCAGGTCCTCGCACAGCTCGAGCAGGTCCTGCTCGCTCAGCTCGCCTTCGAGCATGAGCGTCTCCACGCGTCCGGCGGCCAACGCCGCGCCCGCGATTCCCGGCCGAACCTCCAGAACCTGGTTCATACGCTTGCCACCCTCCCGGTACTTCGGGGTCCTGTCGACTTTCCCGTCACGCCAGCCGCAGCTCGGCGAGCACCTTCATCACTTCCGCGGAGGTCGCTTCCTGGCGCGCCTCTTCCTGCGCCTTCGCCCATCCCTCGCGGCTCCACAGCTCGATGACCTTCACCATCCCCGCCCAGACCACGTCCTTCTCCAGCCCCGCATACGAGCGGAGCGTCGGCGGGATGAGCAGACGGCCCAGCTTGTCCAGCGGGCATTCCTGCGCGCTGGCCACGTAGAGGCGCATCAGCGTCTTCACCCCAGGCTCCATCGGGTTGCGCTTGGCCAACGACGCCTCGAGCGCTTCCCACTCCCGCACCGGGTAGGCATGGAGGCACCGGTCGAGCGCCGTCGTGAGGATGAGCCTCTCGTCGTAGGCGCCCACCAGCGTGTCCCGGAGCTTCGCCGGGAGGCTCGTCCGCCCCTTCGCGTCGATCTGGTGCTCATAGACGCCTCGGAACACTCGGGACGATCCACCTTTTCAACCCGCTGAGGGATGAACCTCCACTCCTTCCCACTCCTTGCCACTTCCGGGCGGCATACATACGCGCCCCATCTGGGGGGGTCAAGAAACCGCAACAGGTTGAAACAGCGGTTTGTCCGCACCAGACGTCCGGAAAGGCCGTCACACCTGGAAGGTCCAGTGGTTGGCGCCCTCGGACGTCCTACCTATTGCGCTGGGGTAAACTTGAGTTCCCGCCGGACCCAGGCGCAAAGTGTCGGTTGCGTGAAGACGAACGTTCGGCTGAAGGTGGCCTACAAGACGCCGCAATCCTTGGTGGGGGAGTACACGCGCAGCGTCGGGCTGGGGGGCGTCACGCTAGAGACGCGCCGCAGCCTGCCCCTGGGGACTCGCTTCACCTTCGAGTTGCATGCGGGCGGCATGCCCCGGCCGGTGGAGGTGCTGGGCGAGGTGGTCCAGGTCGTGCCCCATGACGCACGGCGTTTTCTACTCACCGTGCGGTATGGGGTCAGCGAGGACCGCAACGCGCTGGACGCCATCCTCCAGCGCATCTTCTCGGCCCAGGAGCACGACGGCATGCGCCGCTTCCCGCGGCTGCCCCTGTACCTGCGCGCGGTAGAGGCGGCGCCGCTGTCCCCGGGCTTCCTGGTCCGGGACATCTCGCGCGGCGGCGTGGGCCTGGAGGTCCAGGGCCCCACCCTGCCCCGCCAGGTGAAGGTGGGCACGCCCTTCCTGCTGGAGATGGACCTCACGGAAGGGCCCATGATGCTGCACGGCGAGGTGGTGTGGACCTCGTCGGTGCCCCGGAAGGACTCGGGGACGGTGACGCCGGGCTTCGGCGCCACCTTCGGCCGGCTCCGCCCGGAGATGCTGAAGCGGCTGGAGGGCCTGCTCGCCCTGGTGTCGCTCCCGCCCGTTCCCTGGAAGGCCCGAGTGAGCTTCGGGATGGAGGCCGTCACGCGGATGCCGTGACGGCGCCCCCCGGAAACACCGGCAGGGGCTACACCGGGCCCAGCGGATAGCCGCCGGTGGACTCCAGCGCCCCCACCACCGTCTCGCGCAGCGTGGCCGGGTCATACGGGGTGAAGGCGTCCAGCGTGCGCAGCCGCTCCAGCTCCCGGGTGAGCGCGTCCCCCTTCAGGGTGGCGCACAGCGCGCGGCGCGTCCTGTCGTAGGCGCGGGGGACGGCGTCCAGCGCGTAGAGCTGCGTCATGGCCACGCGCACCGGGTCCAGCGCCCCGGAGCCCGCGGACTGACGCGTGCGCGTCACCATGGAGTCCAGGGCGAAGGCGTCCATCACCACGTCGGCCAGGGCCGCGAGCACCTCCTGGTGCTCCTCCAGCTCCGTGCCGAAGGTCTCCGCCGCCAGCCGCAGGCCGTGCAGCGCCAGCCGCTTGGCGGACTCAGCGGCCACCTCCTGCGGCGCCAGCGCGTCCTGGACGCGCGCCCGCGGGCGCTCGCCACGAGACAGCTCCTCCGCCACGTTGCCGGCCAGGGCGAACAGCGGCAGGTCCCCCTTCACGGCGCGCTTGAGGAGCATCCCGGCAATCAGCATCCGGTTGATTTCGTTGGTGCCCTCGAAGATGCGGTTGATGCGCGCGTCGCGGTACGAGCGCTCCACCGGGTACTCCTCGATGTAGCCCGCGCCGCCGTGGAGTTGCACGGCGTCATCCACGACCTGACCGAGCGACTCCGAGCCGTGCACCTTCATGATGGAGGACTCGATGGCGTACTCCTCCACCGCGGCCAGCACGTGTGCCTCGTGGTCCGGCGTGGCCCTGTCGCTCTGCACCAGTCGCGCGTCCACGAGCCCGGCGGTGCGGTACGTCATGCTCTCCACCGCGTAGACGAGCGCGGCCATGCGGGCCAGCTTCTCGCGCGACAGCGCGAAGCGGACGATGGGCGTTCCGAACTGCTTACGCTCCTGCGTGAAGCGCAGCGCGTTCTGGAGCTGGAGCTTCATGCTCCCCAGCACGCCCGCGCCCAGCTTCAGGCGGCCGTAGTTGAGGATGTTGAACGCAATCTTGTGGCCCTTGCCCACCTCGCCCAGCTGGTTCTCCAGGGGGACGCGCGCGTCCTCGAAGTAGAGCGGACAGGTGGAGGAGCCGCGGATGCCCATCTTGTGCTCTTCCGGCCCCACCGTGAGGCCCGGCGTGTCCTTGTCCACGATGAAGCCGGTGAACTTGTCGCCGTCCACCTTGGCGAAGACGATGAACACGTCCGCGAAGGCCGCGTTGGTGATGTAGAGCTTGGAGCCGTTGAGAATCCAGTGCGTGCCGTCCGGCGAGCGCACCGCCTTCGTCTTCGCGCCCAGCGCGTCGCTCCCGCTCCCCTGCTCCGTGAGCGCGTAGGCCGCCACCCATTCCCCGGTGGCCAGCTTCGGCAGGTACTTCGCCTTCTGCGCCGCGTTGCCGAACCAGACGATGGGCAGCGTGCCGATGCCGGTGTGCGCGCCGAACGTCACCGACCACGAGCCGTTGAGGCTCATCGCCTCCGCGAGCAGCAGCGACGTCGTCTTGTCCAGGCCCGTGCCGCCGTAGGCCTCCGGGATGTCCACGCTCAGCAGGCCCAGCTCGCCCGCCTGCCGCAGCAGCTCGCGCAGGAGCGCGCTGTCCTTGGCCTCGATTCGCTCCGCCAGCGGCAGGACCTGCTCACGGGAGAACTGGAGCGCCGTCTTGAAGAAGAGGCGCTGCTCCTCCGTGAAGGTCTCCGGCGTGACGATGCGGGCGGTGCCCACCTCCTCGAAGAGGAAGGCCCCACCCGGGGGAAGCGCCTTCGACGACGCGGGCTTGGATGCTGCGTCCATCACTGACCTCCTGCTCCTGGAGAGGGAGCCCCCTCCGCGTTGGCGGGAGCCCCCGCCCTGGAGCCTGAATCTAATCCTCCGTCGCGCAGGCGCCCGCGAGGCCACCGTGACGCGGCTTCAGCCGGGCCGCCGCGGCTTCGTGGGTGGGGGCAGTGTTCGCTATCGCTCCCCGGAGCGGGAGCCGACGGCGCGGGCCGCCGTCCACCCCACGCTCCAGGCTACTTGCCGCCGCCCTCGTCGGCGGCCTTGGCCCGGGCCCGCTTGCCACGCGCGACCTCGGTGGCCAGCGCCTCCAGGCGGGGGGTCCAGAACACGCGGAACCGCTCCAGCCACGCGTCGACCTGCCGCAGCGGCGCGGGGTCGACGCGGTAGACTCGGCGGCTCCCCTCCGCACGCACGTCCGCGAAGCCGCTGTCGCGCAGCACCTTCAGGTGCTGGCTGACCGCCGGCTGGCTGATGCCGAACTCGGCCTGGATGGCCTCGGTCACCTCGCCGGAGGGGCGCTCGCCCTCGGCCAGGAGCTCGAGGATGCGCCGGCGTACCGGATCACCCAGGACATCAAATGCGTGCATCGTCGCGCTCAGGCCCCCAGCTACCTCGCGTCGGGAGGTGGCGCGCCAGTATAGAAGGCCGCCGTCCGCGCCGCGCGCGCCTTCGCCACCGCGGCGTCCTCTCCCGCCCCGACGTCCGCTCTCTCCCAGCCATCGCTGCTGCCCATGATGAAGGCCTTGCCGCCCTCCGAGGCCGTCCAGGCCTCCACCGCCGCCTTGTCGACGGCGGCGCCGCCGCCCTCCAGGTGCAGCCCCAGCCCCATCAGCCCCAGCTCCCAGCCGACGCCCACCGCACCAGGCCCGTAGTCGTCCCAGAAGGGGCTGACATGGGCCATGTGCTCGAGCCGCAGCCGCGCCCCGCCGTCCGGAGCCGCGGCCAGGGTGACGGTCACCCAGCTCACGGCGCCACCGAACTCCCACGTCAGCCCCAGGCAACGCGGCGGCTCGCAGCGAGTCACCGTACCGCCAGCATTGCCCTCGAGCTGGTAGCGGCCCCCCAGCTTCAGGTCGCCGGAAACAGGCAGGAACCAGCGGGGGAGGCGCTCGGGGTTGGTCAGTGCATCCCAGAGGTCCTCCACCGTCGTGTCGTAATCGCGCAGGGCGACGACGACCCGAGCGGGCTTGCCCTCATGCTCGCAGCACTCCACCTCCCGCACGATGGCCCCAAGGTAGCGCTCCACATTGATCATACCGCCTCCTATATAAGTTCTGGCTTATATAGACCGACACTTATCTCCGATGTCAACGAGACTCGCGCCAGGAAGGCGGCCCCCACCGCCGATGGGTCAACCGCCTTCGGGAGACCGGGGCGGCGTGGGGTGGATGACGCACAGCGTGTCGAACAGCGGCTCACCCGGCGCGGTGAAAGCCCCGCCGAGCGCCCGCGCGACCTGCGCGACCTCCATGCCGAACGAGGGCACCAGGCAGATGTCCTCGGAGGTCTTGAAGCGCCCCTTGAGCAGACCGAGCCCCCGCCGAAGCGTGACGATGTCCTGCCGCCCCGCCCGCACCGGTACCGAAGGACCATTCGCGTCGGGGCCCGGCAGCTTCCCCACGCTGGTGGTCAGCTCGAAGCCGTCGGCGCGCATGATGATGCGCAGCTTGCCCGGCGCGACCTCCGCCAGCCATGCGCGGAAGCCCGCCTCGTCGCGCAGCACCACGGGGTACGCCACCGGCCCGTCCGGGTGCGCCAGCCACACTGACTCCGCCGAGTCCCGCAGCACGGCCAAGAGCTCCGCCGCCTGCACCATGAACGTGTCCGCGTCCGGCACCACCAGCACGGTGTGCCCCTTCACCCGCTGCGTCAGCCGCGCGGCTTCGTCCGGGCGCGCCGGCTCGAAGACCTCCTCGCCCACGCGCACGCGCTCTCCGGCCAGAAGAACCCGGAGCGCACGCGCCGGGAGCGCCTCGCCGAAGACGGGCCCGGCCACGTCCACCTCCGGCTCGGACGATGGCGCTCGCGGCCCCTCTCCCCGGGCCGCCTCGCCCGGCACGGAGAGCGATGGCAGCGGCGCTGGCCTCAGGGACTTGAGCGGCTCGGCTTGCCCTTCCTCACGGCAGCCTGCCGCGCCCGCGGAGAGCAGCGCCACGGCCAGCATCCAGGTGGCCGCCTTCATGCCCCGCCCTTCCCCACACAAGCCCCGGCGGTCACGGCCTCCATCGCCTGGGCCACGTGTCCACCTACCCAAGTGGCGGCCATCCAACGTCGCGTGTGATGACGCATCGGGACGTCATAGGGCGAGGGGGCATCCTTCGGCGCCCACCGCAGAAAACCGGGCGCCAACGACACCTTGGGGGCCGCCGTCGAGCCAGGGGACATCACGACGAAAGGGAGGGCGCGGGACATCGACCACACAGTCATAAATAGCGGAATTTTCCCGTGATGGCGTTTTGACTACCCCATGATACCTTCACCCGCCCTCGCGACGACAACGAGGGCCCCTTGGCGCAGCGGCCACCTGCGCCCGAAGGAGCCGGAACGAACGTGCAGCAGCCTTCCGAAGGGCTTCATTTCGGCAAATACAAGCTGCTCGAGCGCATCGCGACGGGCGGAATGGCGGAGATCTACCGCGCCCGCATGACGGCCGCGGCCGGCGTCACCAAGCCAGTGGTCATCAAGAAAATCCTCCCGGGCTACGCGGGCAACAGCGCCTTCCTGTCGATGTTCGTCAACGAGGCGCGCATCGCCGCGGGGCTGAGCCACGGCAACATCGCCCAGGTCTTCGACTTCGGTGAGGTGGACGGGGAGTACTTCATCGCCATGGAGTGGGTGGACGGCCGCACCCTGTCGAGCGTCATGCGGCGCGCGCGGGAGAAGGGCATGTACACCCTACCCCAGCCGCTGGCCCTGCTCATCGCCGTGGAGATGCTGGAGGGGCTGGCCTACGCGCACACGCGCCTGGACGAGCGCGGACGGCCGCTCCACATCGTCCACCGCGACGTCAGCCCGCAGAACGTGCTGCTCAGCTACGAGGGCCAGGTGAAGCTCGTGGACTTCGGCATCGCGCGGGCGCGCCTGGCCGGCGCCCCCGAGCCCGTGAAGCCCGAGCTGAAGGGCAAGTACGCCTACTTCGCCCCGGAGCAGGTCCGCGGGGCCGAGCCCGACGCGCGCTCGGACATCTTCGCGGCGGGCGTCGTCATCTACGAGATGCTGTGCGGCCGGCTCCCCTTCGAGGGG
The DNA here is from genome assembly GCA_023426545.1 of Pseudomonadota bacterium. Taxonomy (GTDB): domain Bacteria; phylum Myxococcota; class Myxococcia; order Myxococcales; family Myxococcaceae; genus Myxococcus. Next base: position 172,286 of record JAFAAN010000171.1, on the reverse strand, counting down.
AAGATGCCGGACGTGCTGCGCAAGCTCGCCCTGGGCGACTTCCCGCGCCCCCGGGACCTCAACCCCGGCATCCCCACCGCGCTGGAGCGCATCCTCCTCACGGCCCTGGCCGTGGAGTGCGAGCAGCGCTACGCCACCGCGGAGGCCTTCGCCGAGGCGCTCACCCGGCACCTCCACACCGCCGCCCCCGACGTGTCGTCCAGCGCGCGCGCCCACTTCATGGGCTACCTCTTCGAGGCGGAGCTGGTGGGCGAAGGGCGCCCGGTGCGACTGCCCCGTGACTTCCTGGCGCAGCTCGCCCGGTGGACGCAGTCGCCGCTGGAGCGCCGCGCCCTCCGCGAATCCGCGCCCCCCGCACGCGAGCGGCCCCGGGGAGACGACGAGGAGCGCACCCCCATCGCCGAGGTCGAGCTGCCCCCGCTGGAGGTGCTCGCGGCGCCAGCGGCCACCGGCTCGCCGGAGGCCGCCCTCCCCGCCAAGAGCCGCCCGGAGCGCACCACGCTGCCGCTGCCCGTGCTGCCGACCTCCCCCGACCCACCATCCGCTGGCCCGCCGCCGCACACGGAGGCGGCGCCCCCGAGAGCGCTCGGCCTGTCCTGGTCCGTGGCGCTGGGCGCCCCCATCGCGGTGGCGCTGATGGCCACGGCGGCCCTGCTGGTGTCGAGCAACGCGGGCACCTTCTCCGTGGAGCTGAGCTCGTCGCCGCCGGGGGCCACCATCCGCGTGGATGGCCGGCAGCACACGGCACGCACGCCGGCCCTCCTCACGCAGCTGGCCGCGGACTCGGAGCACCTGCTGGAGGTCCAGGTTCCGGGCATGGTGGCGTGGAGCCAGACGGTGCGCGCCGAGCGCGGCACCACGCTGGCCGTCCACGCCCGGCTCGCCCCGAAGCGGGCACCGGCGGCCGCGGCGCAGAAGACGCCGCTGGAACCACCGCGCCAGGACGCGCGGATGCCCGTCGGACCGCTGCCGCTGTCCAGCGTGGCGCACGCCTTCCGCGTGCCCTACCTGTCCACCGCGCAGATGCGGTTGGATCCCTCCCGCACCTACAGCGTGCGCGTGGAGGGCTGGGTCTCGCTGGGGGGCCCCGAGCAGGTCGAGCAGGCGGGCTACTACCTGGAGGGCGACTCACGGCTGGCGGCGCAGGAGTCGTTCGGGCTGCTGGACGGCGAGGAGCGGCTGGTGCGGAACGCCTCGCGGCTCCATGCCTTCCTGCTGGACGCGAACCGGACGGACAACCAGGGCACCCTGCTGGTCCGCGTGCGGGAGTGGGACAACGACCGCGCCGTCACCACGCTCCGGGTGGACGCGAGGACGCACGCGGTGAAGCTGTCACGTGCCGACCGCTTCCTCCTTCACGGCCTGGACGCGGGCGCCGCGTATGACGTCGTGGTGCACGACACCGCCGAGCCCGCGCGCACGCGGGGCCTCGACGGGGGCCCCGTGGGCCGCGTGCTGGGCCTGTACGGCGCCAGCGGAGGTCCCGAGACGGACTCCGGCAGGCTCGTGCTGCTGGAGGCGGGGCGTCCGCGCCGGCTCCAGGGCGCCGCGTGGTTGCAGCTCGCCTTCCCGGACGACCACCTGGCGGACAACAGCGGCAGCCTGCTGCTGGAGGTATCGCCCGTCGCGGCGCCCGGCGGCACGCCTGCTGGAGGAGCGACGGCGCCTGGGGCTCCCGCGCGGTAGCGCGCCTGCTACAGCGGTGCAGCGGCCTGTTGCCGAAAAGTTGATCCGTGGAGGCCGCCCCCTACCCTGGGCCCCACGGAGGACTCACCATGAAGAAGCTGGTGGCGGTGGCCGTGGTCGGCCTGCTGGGAACGCTGGGATTGGCCGCGCGCGTGGATGCCCGGCCGGGAGTGGACGCGATGGAGCCAACGGATGCACAGGTCGAAGCGGCGCTGGATGCCCGGCAGAAGTTGGTGCTGAGCAAGCTCCTGGAAACACAGCAGTCGGCCACACGCACGGCGGCAATCCACCGGTAAACTCGTGGCATCCGACGTGGCTCGGTGCTAAGCCCGGGCCTCTTCCAACGTTCACCCACCAACCTCACCCGCGAGGGGGACATGCCTGAAGGGTCCGCGTCACTCCAGCTCGCGGTCGGCGACCGGGTCGTCTATCCGAACCAGGGAGTCTGCCGCGTCTCCGCCATCGAGATGAAGGAGGTGGCGGGACAGAAGCTCACCTTCGTCACGATGCGCCGCGAAGAGGATGGCGCCGTCGTCATGGTGCCCGAAGGCAAGGTGATCGCCATCGGCGTGCGCAAGGTCGCCTCCGCCGAGGACGTGGAGGCCATCTTCACCTTCCTCCGCTCGGACAGCGACAAGGCCGACCTCGACTGGAAGCAACGAGCCCGCACCAACCTGGACCGGATGACCCAGGGCGGCATCATGGGGCTCGCGGAGGTGGTGAAGGGGCTCCAGGTCCTCAGCGAGCTGCGCCCCCTTCCCACCAAGGAGCGGGAGCTCTACGACAATGCCCGGCACCTGCTGGTGACCGAGGTCGCCGCCGCGCTGGGCACCGCCGAGGTCAACGCCGAGGACGCCATCGACATCGTCCTCTTCCCGCCCGGCCGCGAGCGCCCCAAGCGCACCGCCGCCGAGTTCCAGCGCGAAGACAGCGACCTGGACCTGGACAGCGACCTGCTGGGCCTGGACAGCGACCTGGACCTGCCCTCGGACGAGGAGCCGGCCGAGGAGGAGCCCGCCGAGGAAGGCGAGGCCGCCGAGGAAGGCGAGGCCACCGAGCAGGCCGCGCCCAAGAAGCGCGGCCGTCCGCCCAAGGCCAAGGCCGAGGCCACCGAGGGAGGCGAGCCGCCTGCCCCCAAGAAGCGTGGCCGTCCGCCCAAGCCCAAGCCGCCCGAGGCGGAGGGTGCGCCTCCCGCGGCGCCCAAGAAGCGCGGCCGTCCACCCAAGCCCAAGCCGCCCGAGGCCGAGGGCGCGCCTCCCGCGGCGCCCAAGAAGCGCGGCCGTCCGCCCAAGGTCAAACCGCCCGCGGACGAAAGCTGACAGCCCCAATGGACCGACGGGCCCGGCGGGCGCGTGCGCGAGGCCGCACCGCCCAGGGCCCTTCCGCCGAGGTGACGCCCCGTGATTCGCGTCGTGACGCTGGACCCCTTCGACGACAAGGAACTCGCGAAGTTCAACCGCACGCTCTACACGGCGTTCGGCGTGGGCAGTGAGCACGCCGGCTCCGTGGAGTTGCCCCCGGGCATGTCCGAGCCACTGGACGCGGAGAAGCTGCTCGACGAGGTGAAGGGCATCCGTTCCTACAAGGACGACAAGGTGCTGCTGCTCACCTCGCGCAAGCTGAAGGACCGCGAGCTGCCCAGCGGCGTGGCGCCGACGACCGGCTTCGCGCGCCAGGGGAAGGACCGCGCCGTCCTCAGCATCGCGCCCCACAAGGACCTGGAGAGCGCCTTCAAGGCCATCTCCCGCCACGCGCTCCACCAGCTGGGCCACCTCTGGGAGCTGCATCACTGCCTGGACCCGCGGTGCTCGATGTACCCGCCCTGGACGCCGTCCTTCATCCAGGGTGAGGCCATCTTCTGCACCTTCTGCCGGGAAAAGAGCGAGCAGAAGATCCGCCTTGGCAAGTCCTAGCGTCACGCGCGCGTTGCCCCTGGTCGAGCTGGGGGGCCTCCTCGTCGTCGCGCTCCTGTGCCTGGTGTTCCACCTGCGCCTGCCCGGCCGCCTCCCCCAGGAGGCGGACTACCGCGCCGCGGCGCAGCGCCTCCAGGCCGAAGCCCGGCCCGGGGACGCGGTGCTGCTCTTTCCCTGGTGGACGGAGCGCGCCCGCCTCTTCGTGCCGCCCGCGATTCCGGTGTATGGCTACCTGGGCTCGGACAAGGACGACCTGTCCGCCCATCCGCGCGTCTGGGTGCTGGGCCAGCCGGAGTTGCCCCGCTCGGACGAGGCGGGCTTCCTCCAAACCTTCCTGCCCGGGCGCCGCGCCGTGGGCGAGGTGTCGCGGCACGGCCTGCTGACGCTGACCCTCTACGAGAACGGCCGTCACCGGCCCCGGCGCTTCACCGCCACGGAGGCGTACGCGCGCGCCCGCGTCTACCTGGAGCAGCCGGATGGCACGCGCCGGGACTGCCCGTTCGATGGCAGGGCGCACCGCTGCCCCGGCCCCGCCCACCTGTACGTGGCGCCGGAGTGGCACGAAATCCTCTACGAGCCACGGCGCTGCCTGTGGATGCACGCGCCCGGCGGCAAGCAGCGGCTGGTGGCGGAGCTGGACGGCGTGCCTGGCGGGCTGGGCTTGCGCCTGGAGGGCGGCATCATCTTCGAGCACGCCTTCCCCAAGGGCGCGCGCCTCTCCACCACGCACCTGGGCGTGGATGACGCGGCGACGGGCGCCCAGTTGCTCTCGCTGGCCATCCCACCGGGGATGGAAGGCGTACAGAAGGCCGAGACGCGCCTCCCTGAAGGCGCACCGCACACGGTGAGAGTCTGGGTGCAGGCGGACAACGCGGACCGGCGGCAGGTGTGCCTGGACGTGCTGGCCGTGGAGCCCGAGGTGGGGGTGCGCGGATGATGCGAGGACGCGCCCCCACGCGCGACGAGAAGCGGCTGGCCTGGGCCCTGTGGGTGCTGGCCTTCGCCGCGCTCTGGCTGACGGAGTCCGCGGTGGGCTACACGCGCGACGAGAGCGTCTACTTCATCGCGGGGGAGAGCTACGCGAGCTGGTTCCGGCAGCTGTTCCAGTCGCCGGCCCGGGCGCTGACGGACGCGGCCATCGTGCGCGCGTGGGACTACAACCACGAGCACCCGGTGCTGATGAAGACGCTGTTCGGCCTGAGCCACCTGCTCTTCCACACGGAGCTGGGGTGGCTGCGCTCGGCGACGGCGTTCCGCCTCCCCGCCTTCGCCATGGCGGCGCTGATTCCCGCGCTCACCTTCCTGCTGGGCAGCGCGATGTACGGCCGCGCCGCAGGGCTGTTCGCGGCCTTCGCCTTCATGCTGGTGCCGCGGCAGTACTTCAACGCGGAGCTGGCGTGCTTCGACGTGCCCGTGGCCGCCATGTGGCTGCTGGTCGTCTACTGCTTCTGGCGCGCGCTCGAGGACGTACGCTGGGGCCTGTGGTGCGGCGTGGCCTTCGGCCTGACGCTGGCCGCCAAGCACAACGCGCTGTTCCTCCCCTTCGTGCTGACGCCCTTCGCGCTGTGGCGCGCTTGGAACGCGAGCGAGGGCCAGCCCGAGGCCCGCGCCTGGCTGGGCCGCTTCGTGGGCGTGTTCGCGGCGGTGGCCGTGCTCTATGGGCTGCTGGTGCTGTCGCTGGGCGGCGGCGCGGGCTTCCAGCGAAAGTTCCTGCTGCTCAGCCCGCACACGCTGCTGTTCGCGGGCCTCGCCGTGGGAGGCGCGTGGGTGCTCCGGGGCGTGGACAAGGTGAACGCGCCGGTGACCCGGGCGCTGGCGCCCATCGCCGCCATGGCGGTGCTGGGCCCTGTCATCTTCTACCTTCACTGGCCCTACCTGTGGCACCAGCCGGTGGACCGCACCGCGTGGTACCTGGCCTTCCACGCGAAGCACAACCACTACGCCTGGTTCTATCTGAACCAGCTGCTGCGCGAGCCGCCCTTCCCGCTCGCCTACGTCGTGGTGAAGACGGCGCTGACGGTGCCCACCAGCCTCTTCGTCCCCATGGTGACGGGGCTTGCGGCGCTGGTGGCGCGGATGGTGCTGGGCGCTTTCGAACGCACCCGCGCCTGGGTGGAGCGCCCGGTGACGCTGACGGAGGCGATTGTGGGCGTGAACGCCGTGGCGTCCATCCTCATCATCAGCCACCCGCAGGTGCCCCACTTCGGCGGGGTGAAGCACTGGTTCCCGTCCATGGTGTTCCTCGGCATCCTCGCGGGGGCCGCGGTGGCCCGGTGCTGCACGGCGCTGTGGGAGCGGCTGAAGGCGTCGTGGCCCTCGCTCCCCCAGGCCGCGGTCGCCGCGCCGGTGTTCGCCGTGCTGCTGGCGCCCGCGCTGGTGTCCTCGGTGCGCGTGTTCCCCTACGGGACGGCGGCGTACTCGGAGCTGGCGGGCGGCCTGCCGGGCGCGGCCACCCTGGGCATGCAGCGGCAGTTCTGGTCCAGCCACGTGACGGGCGTGCTGCCGTGGATCAACGCGAACGCGAAACAGGGCGCGCGGCTGTACCTGCACGAAGTGCACGGCGGCTCGTTCCGCGACTACCAGCGCAACGGGATGCTGCGCCCCGACTTGCGCGCGGTGGGCAGCCCGGCCGACGCGGACATCGTCGCGTACCAGTACCACCAGGAGTTCCGTGAGCACGAGTTCCTCACGTGGCAGTCCTTCGGCACGCGCACGCCGGTGACGGGGCTCTACCTGGACGAGACGCCGCAGGTGGTCGTCTACGTGCGTCCGGAGACGCGGTAGCCGGCGGCCGCCGCGTCCCCGAGCGCTCGGCGCCGAAGGCTCAGGTGCCGCCGAATCACGGTGCGGGCAAGACGCTGGGCGCGCCCCGCCCCCTCCTCCGCCGACAAGCTCGCACAATCACCGCCCGCGCCTCCGCCCATGCGCCCGGGCACGACACCTGACGCCTCGAAGCATGGGCACGCCAGGGGAGCGCTCGGGCAAGCCCCTCCTCCTGCCTGCTCGCGGTGTGCACTGGCGGTCGTTGTCGCTCGCGCATCCGTTACGGAGGCGCCCGTGGGCCTCCCCCCGTGACGAGGCTCCGAAGTAACCTGGACACGCGGGTAACGCGACTTCCACACCCCAGGAGGGACTCATGAAGCGCTGGACAGGGTTGCTGGTGGTGGCCGCGCTGTGTGGCGTGGCATGTGACGGGAAGAAGCCGACGGACAGGCCCGCGCGCGCGCAGCTTCGGAAGACAGGCGCGGCGACGGTGGAGGTCATCCCCGCGGAGGGCCAGCTCCCCTACTGCATGCTGTACACGGTGTCGGAGAAGGGCGTCATCCGGCAGCTGACGCTGACGCGGGAGAACCGCTCCATCCGCTGTGACGCGAACAAGCCCGTTGCCCACACGAGCTTCCGCATCCCGGTACAAGAGGGGAAGGTGCGCATGTACGTCTTCTTCTCCGACGAGCGCATTCCCGCCGGGCCCGTGGCGCAGCAGCTCTACGAGCTGCGAGGCCAGGAGCGCATCAAAGCCATGGACCTGCGTCTGCCCGGACAGGTGTTCGTGGAGACGCTCGAGTTCACCCCCGAGGAAGACGGTACGGCCGTGACGGGCACCGTGGTGGAGGGCGACGGGGAAGGCTCGGGCGCCTCGGTGCTCTCGGACGGCGGCATCGAGGGCGGCAACCTGAGCGCCCTGGACGACGCGCTCTGACAGGCCACGTGCCATGGACCGGGAGCCCCCCGGCCCTGGCGCGCTCAGTACGCCTCGCGAGCCATGGCCCGCAGGTCCGCCTCCGTCACCTTCCGCGGGTTGCGCAGGTGCGAGGCGTCCTGGAAGGCCAGCTCCGCGATGCGTGGCAGGTCCTTCTCCTGCACGCCCGCATCGCGCAGCCGCGAGGGGATGCCCACCGCCGCGTTGAGCTTGCGCACGCGGTCGATGGCCTGCCCCGCGAGCACCTCCTCGCGCGCGTTCGTCGTATCGCCCAGGGCCACCGCCACCCGGGCCAGCCGCGCCGTACAGGCGGCGCGGTTGAACTCCATCACCACGGGCAGGACGATGGCGTTGGCGAGCCCATGGTGCAGGTGGGAGATGGGCGTGAGCGCATGCGCCAGCGCGTGGCAGGCGCCCAGTCCCTTCTGGAAGGCCATGGCGCCCTCCAGGGCCGCCACCATCATGTCCGTGCGCGCGGCGAGGTCGCGGCCGTCCCGCACCGCCGTCTCCAGCGAGCGGCCCACGCGGTGGATGCCGTCAATGGCCACCGCGTCCGCCAGCGGGTGGAAGCCGCCGGCCAGGTACGCCTCCAGGCAGTGGGTGAAGGCATCCATGCCCGTGGCCGCTGTGATTTCCGGAGGCAACCCCAGCGTCAGCTCCGGGTCGCAGATGGCGGCGCGCGGCAGCAGATAGGGGCTGAAGATGACCGTCTTGCGGCCCGTGTCCTCCAGCGTCACCACGCCCGAGCGCCCCACCTCGGAGCCCGTTCCCGCGGTGGTGGGAATCGCGATGAGGGGCGGCAGGTCGTCGCGCACATGCTGGTCGCCGCCCTTCGCGTCGTCATAGCGGCTGAGCGGAGGCTCGTGGGTGGTGAGGAGCTGTATCAACTTGCCCGCGTCCAGGGCGCTGCCGCCGCCCAGGGCGACGATGCCGTCACAGTCATGGCGCCGGTACGCCTCCAGGCCGGCGAAGACCTCGCGCTCGGTCGGGTTCGGCTCGACGCGGTCGAAGACCTCGCACGCCCGGCCCGCGCTCTTGAGCACGTCCATCACGCGTGCCGCCAGGCCCGCCTTCACCACGCCCGCGTCCGTCACCAGCAGCGGCCGCTGGAGCCCCAGACGCTGGACCTCCGCGGGCAGGCGCCGCAGCGCGCCGACGCCCAAGACGATGCGCGTGGGCCACGCCATCTCGGTGACTTGCGGCTCGGAGGGGATGTCGAACGGCTTCATGGCGGCTGCCTCTCTCGCGCTCATCAAATGAGCTCCAGGTAACGCTCCAGCTCCCAGTTGGTGACGGCGCGCTCGTACTGACGCACCTCCCACTCGCGCGTGCGCACGAAGTGGTCCACGAAGCCATCGCCCAGCAGCGCGCGTGCCCGCTCGCTGTTCTTCAGCAGCGCCACCGCATCCTTCAGGTTGCGCGGCAGGGGCTGCGCATCGTCCTTCGCGTAGGCGTTCGCCGCGCACGGCGGCGGCGGCTCCACCTCATGCTCGATGCCCCACAGACCCGCGGCCAGGCTGGCCGCCATGCCGATGTACGCGTTCATGTCCGCGCCGAGCTGCCGGTACTCCAGGCGCATCGCCCTGGCGCTCTCGTTGATGACGCGGATGGCGGTGGTGCGGTTCTCCAGGCCCCACGACACCGTGGTGGGCGCCCAGGTGTTCTCCACGCTGCGCTTGTAGCTGTTGACGGTGGGCCAGTAGAGCGCGGTGAGCTCCGGCATCAGCGCCACCTGCCCGCCGATGTAGTGCCGCAGCAGCTTGCTCATGCCATGCGGCGCCTTCGCGTCGTGGAAGAGGTTGTGCGCCCCGTCGAGGTCCCACAGCGACTGGTGCACGTGCCCCGAGCACCCTGGAAGCCTCGCGTCCACCTTCGCCATGAAGCACGCGGTGACGCCGTGGCGGGCGCAGATTTCCTTCACCACCGTCTTGAACAGCACCGCCTTGTCCGCCGACCTCTCGATGTCGTCGTAGCGGATGGCCGCCTCGAAGACGCCCGGCCCCGTCTCCGTGTGGAAGCCCTCCAGCCCCAGGCCGAAATCGTTGCACCCGTCGATGAGCGCATGCACCAGCGGCGCGTTGAGCGACGTGCGCAGCCACGAGTAGCCGAACATGCCCGGCGTCAGCGGCGTCAGGCCCTGGAAGCCCTTGTCCCGCAGGCTCTGCGGCTGCTCCTTGAAGATGAAGAACTCGTACTCAGCGCCGAAGCGCGGCAGGTAGCCCAGCGAGCGCGCGCGAGCAGCCACCTTCTGGAGCAGCTGCCGGGGGCTGGCCTCGAAGGGCGCGCCGCCGGGCTCCTCGAAGTCGAGGAGGAACGCGGCCGTATCCGGCTCCCACGGGATGACGCGCCCGGTGGACAGGTCCACCTTCGCGTGGGCATCCGGATAGCCGGTGTGCCAGCCTGTCACCTCGGTGTTGTCGAGCAGGTCATCGCCCAGGTCCCAGCCGAAGACGACATCGCAGAAGCCCAGGCCGCAGGTGGCGGCGCTGAGGAACTTCTCCAGGGAGATGTACTTGCCGCGCCAGACGCCATCGACGTCCACCGCGCCGACCTTCACCTTCTTGATGCCTCGCTCATCCAGCCATCGCCGCAGCGAGTCCACATCCCCCGCGCCCCGAACACCGCCACCGCGCGCCCGGGCACGCGGCGCCTTGCCCCGCACGCGGCGGGCCATGGCGGGATGGGTGAGCACCTTCGCCTTCGGTCGCGTCGGCATCGATTCACCCCTGAAAACCTCGAAGCCCCCGGGCGCGTCCCCGACACACTGGTCAGGAACGGACACGCGGGGCACGACACGGTAGGAATGGGGATGCGATGCGGCAACCTGCGGCGGTGAAGAACGTCCTCTTGCTGAAAGCCGGCGATGCGGCCGCCGCCGTGCGCGCCTCCGTCGGCGACTACGAGCAGTGGTTCCTGCAGACCATTGGACTGTCGGGCCATCGCTTCGACATCCTCCCGGTGCACCTGGGCGCGCCCCTGCCCTCACGCGCGGACCGCTACGACGCGGTGATGATGACGGGCTCGCCCTCGTCAGTGACGGCGCTGGCGCCGTGGATGGAGCGCGCCGCGGCGTTCATGGTGGAGGCCGCCGAGCGGGGAACGCCCGTGCTCGGCGTGTGCTTCGGCCAGCAGTTGCTGGCACATGCGTACGGGGGCCGCGTCTCGCGCAATCCCCAGGGCCAGGAGACGGGCAGCGTCCAGGTGACGCTCACCGAGGCCGGCCGGAAGGACCCGCTCTTCGACGGCATCCCCGAGCGCTTCACCGCGCAGGCAACCCACGAGGACATCGTCTCGCACCTGCCCGACGGCGCCCAGGTGCTCGCTGGCAACGCGAACACGGCCACCCAGGCGCTGGCCTTCCGGCCCAACGTGCGGGGCGTGCAGTTCCACCCGGAGGCCAGCGTGGAGGCCATGCGCGCCGTCATCGAGGCGCGCCGGGCGTCCCTGGAGCAGAGCGCCGTGGCATGCGGCGCCGCACCGGGCGAACATGTCCAGCGGTTGCTGGCGGGGCTCACACCGTCTCCCGCGGGCCGCCGAATCCTGCTGAACTTCCTCGAGCGCTTCTCCTGACCTGCCAGAGGCCCCGTGTCCCGACTCGCCCTGCCGACCCTGCTCCTCGCCCTCCTCACCAGCGCCTGCTCGGGGGACCTCTGCGCCGAGGCGCCTCGCTGTGACGGCTCGGAAGCCCTCAACTGCGAGCCCGCCTGCACCGTGGGCCCCTGCTCCAGCGGCCCCATCCTCCAGGAGTGCAACGAGGGCACCACGTGCACCGTCGCCCCAGGCGACCGCAACGACGCGCGCTTCTACCGCTCGCGCGCGGTGTGCGCCGTCTCCCTGGACGCCTGCGACCCGGCGACCGCGGCCCCGCCCACCTGTGGGAGCGACCGCTTCGTCACCGGGTGCAGCGCGTACCGGCGCAACATCCGCGTCTCGTGCTCGCAGTCGGCGCTGTACTTCGCGCAGCCCCCCGCCTGCTGCCTGGCCGCGGCTCCGGACGACGGCGGCACGCCGGACGCGGGCACGGCGGACGCCGGCATCTGAGGTAGAGAAAAAGCCATGGCGTCTCGCTGGGACTACCTCTTCGACCTCAAACCGGTCTCCCTGCTGGACCACCTCCTGGAGGAGGTGGCGAAGCTGCTCCACAAGGACCTGCTGCAGTGGCCGCCCCCCGTCCAGGAGGTGGACCTGGACACCGGAGGCAGCTTCGCGCCGCTCTTCACCGAGCCCCGGCCCCGCCCGGCCCCGCCCGTCTACCGGGAGGCGTTCCGGCTGGCGCAGTGGGAGCTGGCCCGCGAGACGGACGCCTACGACGACTACATGCGCAACAAGCGCTACCTGGAGCGCGGCCTGTCACCGGACGACCGGGTGGCCCTGCTGTTCCTCAGCCGCTGGCTCACCGAGCAGATGCTGGGCCTGGGCGAGGCCACCGAGGGCCGCGTCAAACGCAAGCACATGCGCGACTGCCTGGAGCGCGTCCAGTCCAGGCTGAGCGGTCTCCAGCTTCCGAGCGCCTGAGCCTCGAGGTGGAATGTTGAACGGGCACCGCCGAGCGCCCGCGCGCTGTCAGCGACCGCCCCTTGTCACCGGGGAGGCAGTGCCGTAAGCCAGACACCATGTCGCAGCCCCAGGACGCCGCCACCTCCGCCGACCGACGCAAGCGCCTGCTCCTGCTGGGAGCGCTGTGGCTGTGTATCGTGCTGCTCCTGCTGGCCTTCCGCGCCGTGGTGATGCCCTTCGCGGGCGCCGCGCTCATCGCCTACCTGGTGCAGCCGCTGGTGGGGCGCATCTCCCGGCTGAAGGTGGCGGGCCGGCCGGTGCCGCGCTGGTCCGCGCTGCTGCTCATCTACGCGGGCTTCTTCGTCGGCGTGTACCTCTTCTTCGTCGCGCTGGTGCCCCAGCTCTACCGCGAGCTGTCGCGCGTCAGCCGCGAGGCGGTGTCCTTCGTCAACACGCTCACCCCCGAGCACGTACAGGAGCTCGCCCAGCGGGCCGAGACGTGGCTCAGCACCCGGGGCATCCCGGTGGCGCTGTCCAACCGCGCGCTGGAGGGCGCGGACGCGGGCACCGCCAATGGCACCTTCGGCTTCGCGCTCGACCTGGAGCAGTTCCTGGGTGACGCGGTGAAGCGCGTCTCCGTCCTGGTCCAGGAGAACCTGGGCGACATCGTCAACGTGTCCCGCAACATCGTCAGCAGCGTGGCCGCGGGCGTCTTCATGCTCTTCTTCGTGCTGATGGTGGCCGCGTTCTTCTCCATCGACGCGCACGCCATCCGCAACTACTTCGGCACGCTGATTCCGCCCGAGTACGCCAGCGACGCGCGGCAGCTGCTGGAGCGCATCGACCGCTCGTTGTCGGGCGTGGTGCGCGGGCAGGTCACCATCTGCATCGTCAACGGCGCGCTGACCTTCATGGGGCTGCTGCTGTTCGGCGTGAAGTTCGCCTTCCTGCTGGCGACCATCGCCACCTTCTTCAGCCTCATCCCCATCTTCGGCACCATCATCAGCTCGGTGCCCATCATCCTCATCGCCCTGGCGGACGGCTTCCAGAAGGGGCTGGCCATCCTCGCGTGGATCATCGGCATCCACGCGCTGGAGGCGTACTTCCTCAACCCCAAAATCATGGGACAGGCGGCGCACCTGCACCCCGTCATCGTCGCCTTCTCCCTCATCGCCGGGGAGCGGCTCTTCGGGCTGATGGGCGCGCTCTTCGCGGTGCCCGTGGCGTCCGTCCTGGTGGCGTGCTTCGACTACGCCCGCCTCAAGGCCCAGCCCGCGCCAGCCGTGGCGCTGGCCACGCCCGGCCCGCTGCCCGCCGAGCGTCAGCCGCCCGCCGCCTGAGCCCTACTGGCAGGCCGGGGCACAGCGCGCGTTGCGGCACACCGGGATGCAGCGGCCACAGTCGATGGAGCCCTCCGGGCAACCATTGGTGCAGGGGTCGCCGCAGCGGGGGCCTTCGTCCGCGTGCGTGACGGCGGTGCCAAGGCCACAGCAGGCGTTGGCCACGCAGTCGTCGTCCGTGTAACACGTCCGCTCGGACAGCACCGGAGGCACCTCCTCCAGGGGCAGGTCCTCCAGCGGCACATCACACCCGGCTCCACCGCCCAGCGTCACCCCCAGGACGAGGGTGAGCAGGCGGACACGTCCTTGTCTGAGCAATGGGCACTCCTTGCTCGGACACTCTCTACCGATTCATCGACCCGAGGAAGTCCGCGTTCGACGCGGTGGGGCGCATGTGTTTGAGCACGAACTCCATCGCGTCGATGGGGGTGAAGGGGTGGAGCACCTGCCGCAGGGCGGTGATGCGCACCAGGTCGCCCGGGCCGAGCAGCAGCTCCTCCTTGCGCGTTCCGGACTTGTTGATGTCCAGCGTCGGGAAGATGCGCTTCTCCATCAGCTTCCGGTCCAGGACGATTTCGGAGTTACCCGTGCCCTTGAACTCCTCGAAGATGACCTCGTCCATGCGGCTGCCGGTGTCGATGAGCGCCGTGCCGATGATGGTCAGCGAGCCGCCCTCCTCGATGTTGCGCGCGGCGCCGAAGAAGCGCTTGGGCTTGTGGAGCGCGTTGGCGTCCACGCCGCCGGACAGGATCTTCCCGGACGCGGGTACCACCGTGTTGTAGGCGCGCGCCAGGCGGGTGATGGAGTCCAGCAGGATGCAGACGTCGTACTTCTGCTCGACCAGGCGCTTGGCCTTGTCGATGACCATCTCCGCCACCTGCACGTGGCGCGTGGCGGGCTCGTCGAAGGTGGAGGACACCACCTCGCCGCGCACGTTGCGCTCCATGTCCGTCACCTCTTCCGGGCGCTCGTCCACGAGCAGCACGATGAGGTAGACGTCCGGGTGGTTGCGGCTGATGGCGTGCGCGATGTTCTGCAGCAGCACCGTCTTACCGGCCTTCGGCGGCGCCACGATGAGACAACGCTGGCCCAGGCCGATGGGGCAGAACATGTCGATGATGCGCGTGGTCATCTCCGACGACTCGTGCTCCAGCTTGAGCTTGCGCGTCGGATAGAGCGGCGTGAGGTTGTCGAACAGGATGCGCTCGCGCGCCGCGTCCGACATCGGGTCCGCGAAGTTGACCTTGTCCACCTTCTGGAGCGCGAAGAAGCGCTCGCCCTCGCGGGGCTGGCGGATGGGGCCCGTCACCGTGTCACCCGGGCGCAGGTTGAAGCGGCGCACCTGCGACGGGGACACGTAGATGTCGTCCGGGCTGGGCTGATAGTCGCTGTCCGCGCTGCGCAGGAAGCCGAAGCCGTCGCTGAGCAGCTCCAGCACGCCCTCCGCGTGGACCTCGAAGCGCTTGTCGGCGATGCCGCCCAGCAGCGCGAAGATGAGGTCCTGCTTCTTCAGACCCTGGTACCCCTCGACGCCCACGTCGTGGGCCATCCTCGCCAGGTCTGTAATCTTCATCCGCTTCAGGTCATTGAGCTTGATGACCTGCATGGGCTCGCCGTCGCGAGTGACCTCCGTGATGGCGGGGGCCTCGGGAGCCTCCGGGGCAGGCGGCAGGGCAGCGGCCGGCTCCTCGACCTCGCCGGAGATGCGGGCCTCCTGGAGGTCGTCGTCCCGGACGGGACGGGAAATGGGTGTGAGCACGGGGCGGGGCGTCTCGGCGGCAGCCTCTTCGGCCTCGGCGCCGGCCTCTTCGTCGCGGCGGGTGCCGCGGCGGGCACGGACGGGCTTCTCGGCCTCGTCCCGCTCCGCCGTCTTCGCCGCGCGCTTGCGGCGGGGCTTCTCCGCGTCCGCCTCGACGGCGACGTCGGTGTCGGCAGCCTTCTCTCTCGAAGTACGGGCTTTACGCATGTGTGTAACGCTTGGGGAGGAATGGAGCGCCCGAGGACTCGGACGGGTGGTATGGCGGGGGGAGAAACGTCCGCGCTGCCCTCGGAAGCACCTTCCAGGAGGACGGCCCCGCCGGAATCCCCTGGTTGGGACTGCGCGGGCGTGAGCCTTGTGGTTGGGAGAAGAGACGGCGCCGTCGGATACGCCTGCGCCATGAACCGCAAGGGACGTTATTGACGGCCTCTGGGCCTGTCAAGGCATCTTGAGGTCCTCGATTCCGTCGCTTCCTGCAGACCAACACGCGTGCGGGGCCGTCCCATTTCCGCCCCCGCCAAGGACCCGGCAGGTCGCCGCGTGGACATCGCCACTCCCAGCGACAGCCCCCGGCCCTCCCGGTCCCCCATCCCCCCGGACGGGGTTCACGCCCAGACAGCGACCGGACCTTGTCAGTCGGGCCCCCTAGAGTGGCGCCTCCCGCGGCACGCACCGCCGCGCCGGATTTTGGAGTAAGGACCGCGACCGTGGACGACTTCCAGAAAGCCGCAGCCCGAGCCCGTGAGCTCCACCGTGAGCTGGCGCACCACAACTACCGCTACTACGTCCTCGACTCGCCCGAGGTCAGCGACGCGCAATACGACACACTGATGCGCGAGCTGCAGGACCTGGAGGCGAAGCATCCGAGCCTCCAGACGCCCGACTCGCCCACCCAGCGCGTGGGCGGCGCGCCGGCGGAGGAGTTCGGCGAGGTGGTGCACCGGGCGCCCATGCTCTCGCTCTCCAACATCTTCGAGGACCGGGGCCTCATCGAGTTCGACGAGCGCGTCCGCAAGCTGCTGGGCCTGCCCTCCATCACCTACGTCTGCGAGCCCAAGCTGGACGGGCTCGCCATCGCCCTGCGCTACGAGAAGGGCACCTTCGTCCAGGGCGCCACCCGGGGCGACGGCACCACCGGCGAGGACGTCACCTCCAACCTGCGCACCATCCGCAGCCTTCCCATGGCGCTGTTCCCCCAGGACGGCGCGAAGGTGCCGGAGGTGCTCGAGGTCCGCGGCGAGGTCTTCATCCGCAAGAAGGACTTCCAGAAGCTCAACGAGAAGCGCGAGGAGGAAGGCGAGCCGCTCTTCGCCAACCCGCGCAACGCCGCTGCCGGCAGCCTGCGCCAGCTCGACCCGAAGGTGACGGCGTCCCGGCCCCTGTCCGTCTTCCTGTACGAGTGCGTCCCCACCGAGGGCATGCCCGCCCACAAGACGCACGTCGAGAAGCTGGAGTACCTCAAGGCGCTGGGCCTGCCCATCAACCAGTACCGCCTCGCCGAGGGGCTCGAGGGCGTGCGCGCCGCCTATGACGCCTCCCTCAAGGGCCGCCACGAGCTGCCCTTCGAGGTGGACGGCATGGTGGTGAAGGTGAACGACGAGGACCAGCGCAAGCGCCTGGGCCACGTCTCCAAGAGCCCGCGCTGGGCGGTGGCCTACAAGTTCCCGCCCGAGGAGGAGTCCACGGAGGTGCTGGACATCGGCATCCAGGTGGGCCGCACCGGCGCGCTGACGCCGGTGGCGCACCTCAAGCCGGTAAAGGTGGGCGGCGTCACGGTGGCGCGCGCGACCCTGCATAACGAGGACGAGCTGCGCCGCAAGGACGTGCGCAAGGGCGACACCGTCTTCGTGCGCCGCGCCGGCGACGTGATTCCGGAAGTCGTCTCCGTGGTGCTGTCCAAACGCCCCGCCGCCGCCACCCCGTTCGAGTTCCCCAAGCACTGCCCCGTCTGCCACGCGCTGGCGGTGAAGGACGAGGACGGCGCCATCATCCGCTGCACCGGCGCTTCATGCCCCGCGCAGCTGGTGGAGAAGATCCGCCACTTCGCCAGCCGCCTGGCCATGGACATCGAGGGCCTGGGCGACAAGCTGGCCGCGCAGCTGGTGTCCACCGGCATGGTGAAGATGTTCGCGGACCTCTACGCGCTCACCAAGGAGAAGCTGCTGACGCTGGAGCGCATGGGCGACAAGAGCGCCGACAACCTCATCGCCGCGCTGGAGCGCTCCAAGCAGACCACGCAGCGCCGCTTCCTCTATGCCCTGGGCATCCGTCACGTGGGGGACGCCACCGCCAAGGCGCTGGCGGAGGCCTTCCCGCAGGCGGAGCAGCTGTTCACCGCGAGCCTGGAGGACATCTCCCGGGTGAAGGACGTGGGCCCTATCATGGCCCAGGTCATCCACACCTTCTTCCAGGAGCCCCAGAACCAGGAGGCCATTCGCGCCCTGCTGGCGGCCGGCGTGAAGCCCGCGGCGCCCCAGGTCGCCACGGGGGGGCCCTTCCTGGGCAAGTCGGTGGTGCTCACCGGCGCGATGACGGGTATGACTCGGGAGCAGGCCAAGGAAGAGGTCGAGCGGCGGGGCGGCAAGGTCGCCGGAAGTGTCTCGCGCAAGACCGATTTTGTCGTGGCGGGCGAGGATGCGGGCAGCAAGCTGAAGAAGGCCCAGGAACTCGGGGTAAGAATCCTGGACGAGCAGGCGTTCCTGCAGATGCTGCAGGCCGGCGCCTAGAGGATGGGGCGGTCCATGAGTGGCACGCGGCGAGCTTCGCTGCGCATCGAGGGAAAGGTGCAAGGCGTCTTCTTCCGGGAGAGCGCCCGCGTGGAAGCCACGCGCCTGGGCCTGACAGGCTGGGTGCGCAACCGGCCGGACGGGGCCGTGGAGGCCGTCGTGGAGGGTGAGCCCGCCGTGCTCGAGGAGTTCATCCGCTGGTGTCATCGCGGTCCGCCGCAAGCCCGGGTGGCGGGCGTTCAGCGCACGGATGGCGAGGCCACCGGCGAGTTCCGTCAATTCAACGTGGAGCGCACATCATGACGCCCTATGCGCTGGCCTCCCTCCCGGCGATGTTGGGCATCCGGGCCGGGTCCAAGGTCTCCGTCATCAACCCGCCGCGGGGCTTCGTGCAGAAGCTCAACCCGCTGCCGGACGGGGTGGAGTTCCTCATCACCGCGGTGACGGGCCTGGATGTCATCCTCTTCTTCACCCAGGACCCCCAGGAGCTGGTGCAGCGGCTGCCCGCGCTCGCCCGCGCCATGGCGCTCACGGGCGGCATCTGGGTGTGCTGGCCCGGCGGGGAAGGCATCCGCCGGGGCCTCTCCGAGGACTTCGTCCGCCATGCGGCCCTGGACATCGGTCTGGTGGACAACAAAATCTGCACCATCGACGCGACCTGGACGGGCCTGCGGCTGGTGCGGCGGCCCCGGGGGCGCCTGGACAAGCCCGGAGAGCGCAAGCAGGCCCCCGCCCAGGCCTGATGCCCCGCTGGGTAGCGGTCCGGCATCTGCCTGACAGTGGATGGAAGCCGTTTCTCGGCTTTACACACCCGGGGGGCCATGGAAAACTCTCCGTGTTTCTGGACGGTTGTGTGACGCCCCGCGTCGTCGGGGGTCAACGTCCGGTAGGGATTTTGACGGGTTGCGTTCCCGGCGCCTCCCGGCGCGCCTGCTGCACCGAGGCTCCAGTCGCCCCCCCAAGGTGGCCCACGATGGGCATCGACCGGGTGTGGATAGAAGAGCGGGTGGCACGCGCGTCGTGGGGAAGCTCGAACGCGAAGTGAAGACAAGGCCTCGCCCGGCACGGTGCCGGTCGCAATGCGGGGCGCCCATGAACTCGGAGGAGCAGGCGGTGGTCCCCTCGGTCCTCGACAACGCGCCCCCAGCCGCACCCGGTCTGTCCGGGCAGGCCTCGCGCGCTGAAGGCCTGCCGGAGGCCGCCTCTCCCTTCGCAGCGCGCACGGAGGCCCGGCGTCTCGCCGCCGCCCGTCCGGTGAGGTCCGCCCTACCGCGCGCGCCAGCAGGATTCATCCATGAGCAGCATCCTGGTCATCAACGCCGCGGGTCGCGAGACGCGCGTCGCGCTCGTCGAGAGCGGACACATCGCGGAGTTCTACCTCGAGCGTAAGAAGGACAAAGGCGTCGTCGGAAACATCTACAAGGGCCGGGTCGTCCGGGTGCTCCCCGGCATGCAGGCCGCCTTCGTGGACATCGGCCTGGAGAAGGCCGCCTTCCTCTATGTCAGTGATGTCGTCTACGACCCGGACTTCGCGCGCGCGCAGTTCGAGCTGACCGAGGGCGAGCACGAGGACGCGCCAGACGTCCCCTCGGAGTTCGAGGCCGAGGCCGCCGAGGCGGCCGCCCACCACGCCCCGCGGCACGCCGAGCTGGAGGCCGAGGAGGTCCAGGTCGAGTCCGCCCCGACGCGCACCGAGTCGCTGCCGCGCGACACCATCATGGAGCTGGCGGCCAACGCCCCATCGGTGACCCCGGCGCACGAGGAGGCGCCGGAGGCCGCGGCCGTCGTGGAGGCGCAGGAGTCCAACGAGCCGGCCGGGTCGGCCGAAGCAGTGGTGGTGACGTCCGAGACGCCTGCGGCGCCTGAGCAGGCGCTGGCCGAGGGCGGCGCGCCCGTCGTCTCCGAGGTGCAGGCCGAGACGGAGGTTTCGGCGCAGCACGGCGAGGCACCAGCCGCGCAGCCGGAGACGTCTTCCGAGGCCGCGGTCGCCCTCGTGGCGGCTTCCGAGCCCGCCACTGTCGCAGCGGAGGTGGTCCCGAGCCCCTCCGGCGACGGCGATGTGGGTGCCCTGTCCATCGAGCCACCGCCCCCCGCGGCGGCGGCGCTGGGAGACATCATCCCCCCGCCCGTCGGCGCGGAGGCCGCCCACCCCGTCGAGGTCTCCGGTGAGCGGCGCACGCCGCGCGAGGCCCGGGAGGCACGCGAGCCTCGGAGCCGGGACAAGGAGCGCGAGAAGGACAAGGGCCGCCGGCCTCAGGAGGAGAAGCGCCGCGGCGACAAGCGCGAGGAGGAGAAGGAGAAGGCCAAGCCGCGCCGGACGGACAAGATTGAGGACTTGCTGAAGGTGGGCCAGGAGGTCGTGGTCCAGATTTCCAAGGACCCCATCGGCACCAAAGGCGCGCGGCTCACCTCGCACATCTCCATCCCCGGCCGTCACCTGGTGTTCATGCCCACGGTGGACCACGTGGGCATCAGCCGCCGCATCTCCAACGAGAAGGAGCGCCGGCGCCTGCGCGAAATCGTGGACCGCCTGCGCCCGCCCGGCACGGGCTTCATCGTCCGCACGGTCGCGGAGAACGTGCCGCAGGAGAAGCTCGAGAGCGACATCCGGTTCCTCATCGAGGTGTGGAACCAGGTGGTGCGCAAGAACGAGAAGCGCGGCGGCCCCGGCCTCCTGCACCCGGACCTGGACCTCATCCTGCGCGCCACGCGCGACCTCTTCGCGCACGACGTGGAGAAGCTCGTCGTCGACGACCGCGAGGAGTACGAGCGCATCCTCGGCTTCGTCACCGCGCAGGACCCGGCGCTGCGAGACAGGGTGTCGCTACACGAGGGCGACGACACCGTCTTCGACGCGTACGGCATCGAGCAGGAGCTCCAGCGCGCCACCCAGCGCAAGGTGTGGCTGAAGAGCGGCGGCTACCTCATCATCGACCAGGCCGAGGCGCTCACCGCCATCGACGTCAACTCGGGCCGCTACGTCGGCAAGAAGAGCCTCGAGGAGACCATCACCAAGATCAACGTCGAGGCGGCGAAGGAAATCGTCTACCAGCTCCGGCTGCGGAACATCGGCGGCATCATCATCTGCGACTTCATCGACATGGAGAAGGCGCAGAACCGAGACAAGGTCTTCAAGTCGCTCCAGGAAGCCCTGGGGCGCGACAAGGCGAAGACGAACGTGCTGCGCATCTCCGAGCTGGGCCTCGTGGAGATGACGCGCAAGCGCGTGCGCGAGTCCATCGGCCGCGTGCTCCATGAGGACTGCCCGTACTGCGACGGCAACGGCTTCGTGAAGACGGCCACCACCGTGGCGTACGAAATCTTCCGGGAGATTCGCCGCGAGGCACCGGGCTACAAGGACTCCACGCTGGTCATCAACTGCAACGCGGAGGTCGCGCGCCTGCTCCAGGGTGAGGAGCGCAACGAGCTGCGGCACCTGATGGACCGGTACAACAAGTCCATCCAGGTCAAGGCGCAGCAGAACTACCACCGCGAGCAGTACGACATCTACGGGCGCTCTGCCACGGGGCCCGAGCACAAGGTGGCTTCGTCCCCCGGCTCGGGTGATGGCGAGCTGGCCATGCAGCAGCGCAAGCCCGACGCCAACGGCGGTGGCTACGGACGCCAGGAGCAGGGCCGGCGCGGCGGTAGCGGTGGCGGTGGTAGGGACCGGGGTGGAGAGCGTGGTGACCGGGGTGGAGAGCGCGGTGAGCGCGGCGGTGACCGGCGTGAGGGTCGCCGTGAGGGCCGTGGCAGCGACCGCCCCCGTGGTGAGCGCGGCGGCGAGCGCTCCGAGCGTGGTGAGCGCTCCGAACGCGGCGACAAGTCCGAGCGTGGCGAGCGCTCAGAGCGCGGCGAGCGCGGCGACAAGTCCGAGCGCGGCGAGCGACATGAACGCGGGGAGCGTCGCGGAGACCGGGGTGAGCGCGGCGGGGCCCAGAGCACGGCCCCGTCGGGTGGAGGCGAGGGCTCTGGTGGCTCGACGCCCCCTACTCCGCCGTCTTCCAGCGGCGGGACTGAAGGCTCCGGCAACGGAACGGCCTGAGCCGCCCCAGCGGCCGTAGTGACGCCCGGTACTGGGCCCTGCTCGCGTCTTCGCGGGCCGGAACCGGCGAACGCCACCACGCGCAGGGCTGTTGCCACACGCGGCGGCAGTCCCGCGCTGGTGCGGAGCGGCGAGGGGACCGGGGCACTGCGGGCCAGGGCACGCCGCGCGGGCACAAGCTTCGGCGTAGAGGCGCACCGGCCCCGCACCGCCAATGGCTGGAGTCGGATGCACGCTCGCATCAGCATCGTGTCGGCTTGTGTACGCGGGCACGCCACCTCAATCAAAGGTGGGCTGGCTCTCGCCGCCACGGATTGGCTAGCGTGGGTCCCCATCCCTCGGGGCGTGGTCCGCCTTCGAGGCCGGCCGGCCATGTCACACGGATGATCTCCTCGCACATCGGCACGTATCGCCCCATCGCGGGCAACGTTCCCTCCGCCACCGCCAGGCTCGCGCCTGCCGCGGGTGGAACGTCTGAGGGGCCCTTGTGACGGTGACGCGCCTGCCGTGGCTCCGCAGCATCCGCGCGAAGCTGGCCACCCAGGCGGCCCGGCTCTGGGCGCCCGTGCGGAACACCTCCCTGGGGCTGTTCGCGACGGACACCTTCCTGGCCGCGAAGACAGTGGCCCAGGGCTTTCGCGGAGAGAACCTCCGGCTGAGGGCCGCCGCACTCACCTATGTGAGCATGTTCTCCCTGGTGCCTCTGCTGACGGTGGCGTTGGTGCTGATGACCGCGTTCCATCAAGAGGAGTTCAAGGAGAAGCTCCGCTTCGTCGTCAGCGAGGTGCTCGACCCGGGCGTGCGAGGCAAGTCCTCCGCGTTCCTCGACCGGTTCCTGCACCCCAGCAACACCATCGCCATCGGCAGCGTGGGCTTCCTCGCGGTGCTGTTATCCGCGGGCTCCCTGCTCCGGCAGCTCGACGGCGCGGTGAACGAGCTGTGGGGCATCCGGCGCCAGCGCCCCTGGCGTATCCGCCTGCTCATCTACTCGGGCCTCCTGCTCCTGGGGCCCTTCTTCCTCGCGGTGTCCTTCTCCGGCACGAGCAAGGTGCGCGTGTTCCTGCAGAGCCACGCCCCCCATGCCAACGCCTTCATCCTCCTGGGCACCACCCTCATGGCGGTGGCCAGCCTGACGCTGCTCTACTACTGGACGCCCTACTCCCATGTCCGCGTGCGCTCGGCCGTCGCGGGCGGGCTGGTGGCCGGCCTGGGGTGGATGTTGGCCAAGCAGGTGTACGCCGCCTTCGCGGAGCGCAGCTTCCAGTACAACCCGCTCTACGCATCGCTCGGCGCATTGCCCATGTTCCTGGCATGGGTCTACGTCAGCTGGCTGCTGCTGCTCTTCGGAGCGAGGCTCTCATATGCCGTGGAGCACGCCGCCTTCCGGGACTCGCTGTTCGCCTTTGGCAGCCACCCTCGTGCGTACGAGCTGGTCGCCGCTCGCGTCGCCCAGGAGACCACCCTCGCCTGGGTAGACGGTTTGCAGCCCCCCACACCACGCGAGCTGGCAACCCGGCTCCGGGTCCCCGAGCCACTCGTCCACGAAGCCATCGACCGGATGGTGACCGCCCATCTGCTGGAGCGCCTGCGCAAGGGAGGCGTCCGCCCCGCGAAGGACCCGGCGGAGCTCACGCTGGCGGACACCACGCTCGCGGTTCACGGGGTGATGATCTCCGGTGACACCGAGACGTGGGACGGCCCACGAGCCCCTGGCTTCGAACAACTGGAGCCGCTCTTCCAGGCGGCGGACTGTGCCGGTATCGACCTGCTACGTCGCACGCGATGGCTGGACCTGGTGGTGCCGCTCCGTCCCGGACTCGCAGAGCCTGCCCCCTCCCCCCCCGGCAGAGCGGCTGCTGCGGGAAATCCGTAGAGGTTCTCGGTGTTTGGAAGCTCACCCTGCTTGCGCGAAGGATGTGTTCTGTTATGTTTTCAGGATTCGACCATGGGCCAGAGCGCCCTGTTTCCAAGGGGTCACCGGGTTTGCGGGAGCGTCCGATGCTCAAGTCCGATCTGATCAACATCCTCGTCGCCAAACGGGGCGTGACGCAGAAACAGGCTGAGGCCACCGTCGAGACGATTTTCGAGTCGATGAAGGACGCCCTCTGCCGCGGCGAGAACATCGAGATTCGTGGGCTCGGCGCCTTCCACGTGAAGAACTACCAAGGCTATCAGGGCCGCAACCCGAAGACGGGTCAGGTCATCCCGGTGAAGCCCAAGCGTGGCCTCCTCTTCCGCACCGGCAAGGAGCTTCGGGACCGCGTCAACCGTCCAGCGCCCCAGCAGGCCCAGGCGGAGCTGCCCTCGCTCCCCGAGAGCAAGGGGCCGGGCAACACGGGCACGGGGCTCTGAGCCCCGTTGTCCCGGACCTCCCGCTTCAACGCCCCACGGCCACGGGAGACAGCCGGCCGATGGGGCGAATCTGCAGCGCCCCATCCAGCTCACCGTAGGTGAGCACCGCGACGTCCGGAAACGCGCCCTCGCACAGCCTGCGCAGCGGCCTTCGGACATCCGGCGCGGTGAGCAGCACGGCCCGTCCATCCGTGGCCACCTGCCGCACGCCTTCGAGAATCTCCGCCACCCGCTCCGGGTCAGGCGCCAGCCCCCGGGGCCCCATGCCCCGGAGGACCTCTTCCACCTCCGGGTCCACGAGGTAGGCATACAGAGGCCCGGTGGGCGCGAACTTGTGGCTGAGGTACCGGCGAAGCGCCTGCCGGCAGCGCTCCGCGAGCGCGACGGCATCTCCCTCCGTCGTCGGTGACACGAGCGCCTCCAGGATGGCGCGCAAGTCGCGGATGCTGACCCCCTCCTGCAGCAGCTTGCGCAGCACGTCCGTCAGCAGCGGCAGCGGCACCTTCTGCAGGGCTTCCTTCACGAGCACGGGCGACTGCGCCTCCAGCCCGTCCAACAGTCCCTGGACATCCTGAAGCCCCAGCAGGTCCGCGGCCCGGGCACGCACCACGGCGCGCACGTGGTCCGCGAGCAGCTCACCGGGCCGCCGCAAGGGCACCTGCGCGGTCTCCAGCAGGGTGCGGGCTGATTCAGGAATGCGGCTGATGGGCTTCCCGCTCGCGGGCTCTGCCACGGCTTCGGCCTGGACCTGGAGGAACACGAGCTCGTCCGGAGGAACCAAGGCATAGAGCGCCCCCGGAATGACCTGCCCCCCGCCCGCTGGGACTTCATCCACCAGGATGCGGTACTCACCAGGAGCCAGGTAGGCCGCCTGGGTACGCACGCGGATGCCGGGGACTCGGACCCCCAGCTCGAAGAACAGCTCATCCCGCACACCGTTCAGCGTCTTGTGGACGAAGTTCGCGCCGTCTGCTTCCGCCAGCGGCGTGAGGTCCGGGGACAGGTCCAACGTCAGCGGAGAAACGCCCACCGGCGTCGACGCGCTCTCCGGCGGAGCGCCCGCGGCGCCCGGTGCAGCCCCCTCCTCAGGAACGGCGTCAGGCGCCTCCGCCTTCACGCCACCCGGCCGGTTGAGGACATGCCCCAGTCCGCCCAGTCCCGCCGCCAGCAGCAGGAACGTGAGGTGCGGCATTCCTGGCATGAGTGCCAGTGCAACGCACAGCCCGGCCACCACCCAGAGGGTCCGCGCCTCGCCGAAGAACTGGGTGCCAATCTCCGCCCCCAAGGTGTCCTCTTCCTTCTCCGCCGCGACCCGGGTGACGACGAGGCCCGCCGCCACCGCGATGCACAGCGAAGGTACCTGGGACACCAGCCCGTCACCAATCGCGATGAGCGCGAACGTCGAGGCCGCCTCGCCCAGGGACATTCCGCCCTGAAGCACGCCGATGACGGTTCCGCCGAGCAGGTTCACCGCGACGATGACCAGTCCTGCAATCACGTCGCCCTTCACGAACTTCATCGCGCCGTCCATGGCGCCGAACATCTGGGATTCACGCTCCAGGTCGCGCCGCCGCCTCCGGGCCTGCGCCTGGTCGATAGCCCCCGCGCGCAGGTCCGCGTCGATGGACATCTGCTTTCCGGGCATGGCGTCCAGCGTGAATCGCGCGGAGACCTCCGCCACGCGCTCCGCGCCCTTGGTGACGACCAGCAACTGCACCAGCGTGAGGATGGCGAACACCACCGCACCGACGACGTAGTCGCCCCGGACGACAAACTCGCCGAAAGCCTGGATGACCTCCCCCGCGTGACCTTCGGCAAGCGCCAGCCGCGTGGACGACACATTGAGCGCCAACCGGAACAGCGTGGTGAACAGCAGCAACGTGGGAAACGACGTCACCTTCAACGCGTCCCGGGCACGCAGCGCCGCCACCAGCAAGGCCACCGCCGCCGCGAGGTTGATGGCGAGGCCCGCGTCCAGCAGCCACGCGGGCAACGGGATGATGAGCGCCCCCAGGACCGCGGCCATGGCCACCGCCAGCACCACGTCCGAGGACTTCCGGGCCTTCAGCAACACCTTCATGAGAGGGGTCATGACGTCTGTCTCCGTGGATGTCCGTCCAGTTCCCGCTCCTCCATCGCAGTGCGCAAGACGACTGCCGCCGCCTGGTACAGCTCCTCCGGGATGGGCTCTCCCACGTCGTAGTGGATGAGGCTGCGCGCCAGCGGAATGTCCCGGACCACGGGAATCCCGTGCTGGCGGGCCTGCTCTCTCAGGGCGAGCGCATCCCCTTCCTGGGCCTTGGCCACCAGGTAGGGGGCCTCGCATTCGTCTGCGTCGTAGCGGAGCGCGACCGCGATGTGCGTGGGATTGACGACCACGGCCGTCGCCTTCTGCACCCCTCGTGCCGCGCCGCCTTGTGAAAGCTGACGATGAAGCGCCTTCCGCTGCCCCTTGTGACGCGGGTCGCCCTCGCTCTCCTTGTACTCGCGCTTCAGCTCCTCGCGAGTCATCATCAGGTCCTTCATGTGGCGCCGCCGGGCCAGCATGTAGTCACCGATGCCCAGCGCCACGACCAGCCAGGACAGCCGGCTCGCCGTCCCAGCAACCCGCGCGAGCACCTCGCTCAGGCTCTGCGCCCCCTCGAGCCATGCGGCCCGCAACGCATCGGGGACCCATTCATCTACGTCACGCCACGCGAGCCACCCCAGCAAGCCGACCACCAGCAGCGCCTTGCCCATGTCGAGCCAGGGCTTCCAGCTGAAGAGTCGCGCCGCCCCCGCGGCGATGCTGATGCGCTCCAGCTTGGGCGTGACATGGTCGAAGTTGGCCTCGAGACCGACCGTGGCGACCGAGACCACCAGCGCCGCGACCAGCGCACCGCCCAGCACCGGGGCGCAGAGGCTCAACCCCACCCACAGCCCTTCCTGCCACACCTCCAGGTCTTCCAGCCCCAGGAAGAGCCGCTCGGTCCAGGCCACGAGCCGCGCGAATCCCTCCGGCGCGGTCATCGTGAGCCCCAGCAAGGCCCCCGCCGTCACCGCGCTCGACGTCAGCATCCGGCTGCGGGGAATCTGCCCCTTGCGTCTCGCCTCACGCAGACGCTTCGCGCTTGGCTTCTCCGTCTTCTCGCCGCTCATCGCGCCGCCTCCCCCAGCAATGCCAGCGCGCCTTCCACGGAAAGCACCCCTGCCAGCAGCCGCTCACAGAGCACTCCAGTCCCAAGCCACAACAAGGCGCCCCCTCCGAGAATCTTCAGCGGTGCCCCCACCTCTTGCAGGTTCACTTGCGGAGCCGCGCGAGAGGCCAATCCCAGGAAGCAATCCACGGCCAGCACGGCCGCGGCGATGGGTGCGCCCACCGCAAGGCCCGTGGCCATCGCCGCACCCGCCAGAAAGACGACATGCAAGGTGGCCGCTTCCGTCGGCACGAACGCGCCGAGCCGGACCACCCCGAACCCACGCAGCACGCCACCCATGACGAGCGGCCACGCCCCGCCCGAAATCACCAGCGTCACCAGCAAGTGGTAGAGCCCCTCCCCCGCGGCGGACTCGCGACTCCCCGCCATGGGCAGGCTCGCCTCCGCGGACGTGCCTCGGAGCAGGTCGATGAAGCGGCCTCCCATGCGCGCGGCGTCGAATGGCAGCGCCGCGACGAGCCCCACGGATGTGCCGAAGACGAGCTCACGTATCACCAGCCCTCCCAGCACCACCGTGGACGCCACCGGCGCATCCAGTTCCAGGCCCGCCTCCACACGCAGGAACAGCGACAGCGAGAGCACCAGCGACAGGCGGACCATCGTCGGCGTGGCCTGGCCGCCCAGCAGCGGGCACAGGAACGCGATGGGCAGCAGCCTCGCGGCACACAGGGCCACCCCGACGATGTCTGGCCCCAGCGACTCGAGCCACGCACCCAGCGTCTCCAGGTTCATGTCGCGACCTCGGAGATGAGCAGCAGGAGCTGGTGGGTGAAGCGCGTGAGCTGCCCGGCAATCCAGGGCCCGGCGAGGACCAGCGCCAGCACGGCGGCGCACAGCTTGGGCACCACCGACAACGTGGACTCCTGGAGCTGCGTCGTCGCCTGGAACAAGCTCGACAGGAAGCCCACCACGAGACTCGCGCCGATGGGCGGCAGTGACGCGAGTACCATCAACAGCAGGGCCTCTCGCCCCAGGGTGAGCAGGACATCCTGGGTCATGGCGTCACCGGTAGCCGAGGATGAGACCGCGGGCGAGCAGCGACCAGCCATCCACGGCGACGAAGAGGAGAATCTTGAAGGGCAGGCTCACCTGACTGGGAGACAACGTCTGCATCCCCAATGCGAGCAGCACGTTGGCAATCACCATGTCCAGCACGAGGAACGGCAGGAAGACGAGGAAGCCAATCTGAAATGCTTCCTTCAGCTCGGTGATGACGAAGGCCGGGATGACGACGAAGAGGTCCGTCTCCGCTACCGACTCCATTTCCTCCACGGGACGCAGCTCGCGCGCCAGGTCCACGAAGCGCGCGCGCTCCTCGGGGCTCCCGTGCTTGACCAGGAAGTCGCGCAAGGGCTCCGACACCCGGGACGCCGCGGCGAGCATCTCCGCGCCGGAGCCTGACGCCACCTGCTCGTAGGCCACCTTTCCCGCGTCGTACATGCGCTCCATCACCGGCGCCATGATGTGACCGGTGAGCACCGCCGCCAGCCCTGTCAGCACCACCGTGGGCGGGGCCTGCTGCGTCCCCATGGCCGAGCGAGCCAGCGACAGCACGACGGCGATCTTCGAGAAGCTCGTCAGCATCAGCACCGCGAACGGCAGCAGCGACATCACCGCGAGCATGCCCATCATCGACAGGGGGCTGCCCGCGTAGGACATCTTCGTCAGCGAGTGCTCGGCCGCGGAGGCCACCGCCGGAGCCAGCACGCAGGTGCCCAGCAATCCGTACCTCACGGCTGCCCCCTCCGGCCCCGCACCGTGGGTGACCTCGGCATGGGCCTCCGGGCCTGCGCCAGCACACGCCCGAACTCCGGCCTGGGCTCGGGTGTCTCGCGAATCTCCGCGAATGCATCGCCGAAGGCCACCAGGTAGCTGCGCCCGTCCACCTCCACGAGCGCCAGGCCACACCGCTGGGAAAGCCCCGCCCGCGACACCACGCTCAGTCGCGGCGCGGCGGGCGCCCCCACCCCAGCGGCGCCACGCCTGCGAATCCACCACCCCAGCACCGCCAACACCGCGGCGCCCAGCACCCACCGCGCGGCCGCCGCCGGAGACATCCCCGCCACGGGCCCCAACACGGCCAGCCCGAGCACCAAGGTGCCCGCCAGAACCAGGCGCGAGCGTGGAGAAGCCATCAGATGCCTTGCATTCATGGGAGCAATCACGGCAGCAGCGCCAGGACACGGGCACCGACTTCACCCTCGATTTCCACCAACTCGGCACGGGCCACCGCACGGTCCCCCACGCGCAGCAGCACCGGCCCGCTGGCGTTGATGTGCAGGGGCAGCAACGCGCCCGGCTTGAGCGCCGCGAGCTCCGACAGAGGAATCATCACCCGCGTCAGCTCGATCTCCACCTCCACCGGAAGCGGAGGCATCCCCGCCTCCGCGCTGTTCACCGCAGCCATGTCCGACTCCTGGGGAATCGCGCGCCCCTGCGCGCGGGTCAGGGAAAAGCCCTGGGAGAGGAAGTCTCCCGAGAGCGCGAATCCACGTGTCACCAGCCGCCCGGGCCCGAACAGTCGGCCGTCCAGCTTGCGCACGCCTTCGAAGACGACGACGTCGCCCACCACGAGCGCATCGAGCGCCATCGCGGGCAGCGGCGTCTGCCCCACCAGGCAGCGGGCCTCCAGCGCGGCGGCCAACACCTCCGGCGCCATGTCCGATGCCCGCTCCACGGGGAGGGCTTGGAGAACCGTCTGGAGCACCTGCGCCGGCAGCAACAGTCGCGCGCCCGCGCGCACGTCCCCCAGCGACATCGACAGCTCGATGCCCACCAGGGACGAGCGGCCCTCCATGCGCGCCTCCACATCCGCCCGGCACATGGTCACCCCCGCCAGCCTGGGTCCGAGCCACGGATGCGCGCCGCCCGAGGCTCGCACGGCGGAGAGGGCCACCAGCAGGAGATAGGCCAGCGTGGCCTCCTCCAGCCGGGCCAGCTCCGTGACAACGCCGGGCCGCTGCCCCGCGCCAGCGACGCGCTCCAGCACCGCGAAGGCGAGCGCGGGCTCCAGCTCCAGCACCGCGGTGCCCCCCACCGCCGACAGCTCCAACAGGGCGAAGATGGCGGGCTCCGCCAGCCCACCCAGGGGCGAGATGACCGACTCCAAGAGGCGCGCCTCAGCCTGCACCGGACAGCCCAGCTCCCTCGCGAGCGCTTCCGTCACCGCGTCCAAGGCCTGCCGCCCGAGGTCCACGGACTGGGGGCGCTCGGCGACCACGAGGTGCGCCCGCGTCAGTCGGCGCGCGCCCAGCCGGCGCAGGGGCCGGACCTTCCGTGTGGAAGCGTGTTCGATACGGGTTCTCATCCTTCACTCCGGTGCGGCATGGGGATGCACCCCTCCCGTGCAGGCGCCCTGCCAGGGGCCTCAATCGAGGAGTCGCGGGGTTGGGAGGGCGCGGCATCCCTGGACGGGACGCCAGGTACGGGAGCCGGGACGGCCCCCTCGTGGATTCAGCGGGTGGCCTCGCGGATGAGGCGCTCGGCCAGGGCAGTCAGCGCGGGCGGCACCTCGTGCGCGGGAATGTCCGGCCGCTCGGCGGGGAACAGCGTTCGGTGGTATGGCGGCAAGCGCCGGAGGATTTCCCGGCCCAGCGAGGGCTGGACCTCGCTCATCAACCGCCTCAACCTCGCGGCCGCATCTGGCCGCTCACCGAACTCGACCGCGACCTTCGCCTGTCGCTGCGCGGAGGGAAGCGACGCCAGGCGCCGCAGGTGCTCCAGCGCCCGCTCAGCGGCCCCTTCCCCGAGCCCGCCAAGCAGCTCCGCGGCACGCTCCCGTCCGAGCACCCACGCCACCAGCGCGAGGCGCTCCAGGGGCATCGACAGGGGCGGAGGTGGCCCGGCGAGGCGAGGCACCTCCTCCGTCGGCGCGTTGGCCCGGGCCGACGACGAACTCCCGCCCGGCCGGGGCTTGCGGCCCACACGTGTCGCGTCCATGCGTTGCCTCTCCATGGCCCGCTCACGCCACCTTGCGCGCCGGCCCCGCGGACAGCACGGGGCGCGCGGACCCTGCCGGCGCCGCTGGAACAGGCGCCCGGTCGCGGTAGTGCCGCATCCGCAGCGTCACCAGCACCAGGACCACCGCCAGCCCCGTCACCATCACCCCCAGCACCGCGAGGAGGATTCGCAACCGCGTCAGCGGCGAGGGGCCACTCCCCGCGGGCACCTCCACCCGCGTGGAGACCTCGTCCACCAGCAGCGACACGGCGTCGGGGGACAGTCCCTCCACGCCTCCCGCGAGCAGGACCTTCAGCGTCTCGGACGACTGCCGTATCCGGGCGGCGCTGCCCGGCGCCACCCGCAGCATCGCCGCCGCCTTCGACACACCCGGCGGCTGCCCCACTCTCGGTGGCGGAGGCACCACCAGGTGCACGCGCGCGAGCAGCACTCCGTCCACGGCCTGGAGCGTCTTCTCCAGGCCGCGCTCCATCACCCGCACCCGGCAGACGCCCTCCTCCACGGGCGTGCGGACCAGACCACCTCCACCGAAGACGTTACACCCCACTTCCTCCTGGGGCCTCGGCAGGCCGAGCTCCGCCAGGACCCTCACCGCGTCCGAGGCGTGCTCGTCCGCGACCTCGATGGACCACGTGGGCTTCTTGCCCGCTTCCGGAACCTTGCGCGCATCGAAGCCGCGCTCGACCAGCACGGACTGGAGTTCGTTGGCCTGCCGCTCATCCAGGCCATGCTGGATGCGCTCCCGGCAGGCCGTGGCCCCCAGGAGCAGCATCAGAAGAAGACAACGACGGGGAGAGAAACGCATCAGCGACTCCTCAAACCTGGGTCTGGAGGACCTGCTTGACGCCGCCGGTCGCCTTCTCGACGACCTTGCCGGCGAGGTCGAGCTCCTGGCTCGCCCGGTAGACATGGGCCTGCAGCGCGAGCAGCTCCGCGGCGGTGAAGTTGCGGCCGGACTGCGCCAGCTCGAGGATGTGGTCCAGACGCTTCTGTGCCTGCCCCACGCGGTCCAGCACCTGCGCCGCCTGCTGCTCCCGCGCCGCCGGCACCGAATCCACCCGGGCCCGGGGCTTCACGTCCGCGCACCCGGGCGAAGCGGGCCCCACCGCATCCGCCCGAGCCACGCCTCGCGGCGCCGACGTGGGCGGGGGCTTCGGCCCCCCCTCGGTGGTCACCGGAACCCCAGTGCCCTTGGCAGGGCCCTTCACCTCATCCAACACCTTGCCAAACCGCTCCCGGCTGGGCGCCACCGCGGACGAAGCGCCCGCGCCACCCACCGGCCCCAACGTGTCCATGGCCATGGCTCGCCCCGTCTTCAGCGGATGTTGTTGATGGCCGCCTTCGCGGAGTCGTGGCGGACCTTCATGATGTTGGAGACGGCGTTGTGCTCGCGGCTCTCCTTCTGCATCTCGTTCTGGAGGCTCAGGTAGGCCATGTTGAACTTCTGGCCCTCTGCGGAGAGCACCTTCTGCGCCTCCAGCAAATCCCACGCGTCCTGGTTCCCCGCGCCCGTGGCGCCCCCCGTCTCCGCGGTGGCGGGCACGCCCGACCACGTCGCCTTCGGCGCCACCGCCGACATCACCGTCTTCGCGCTGGAGACGGCCGCGCTGACGATGGGGCCCGCCGGAATCATGCCGCCCACAAAGCCCGCGCCCGAGCGCACCACCTCGCTCGCCGCGTGCGCCATCACCGTGCCGAAGTCGTTGCGCGGCGTCTGTCTCGGGACGGTATGGGTGATGGTCAGCGTGGGAATCCGACTGTCATTGGACACAAGCAGCCTCCTGCGGAGAGTTGCCCGCCCCGTTTCAGTCGGCATGCCAGTGGGAAACTCCAGCAATCCCGAGCACCTGGAGCGCGGCACGGCCCCTGACGTGCTCCACGGACCGGGAGGTGCGTCCGGAAGACGGGACGGCGACTCCGGCTGGAAACTTGCGTCCGCCCCGGAGTGCCTCAGAGTTGTTGCACCCTGTGGTGTGGAGAAGAGGAGAACCCCCGGTGAGCACGACCGTAGACGGCCCCCAGATTGCCGAGCGCTTTCATCCGCGCGTCGATGCCAACCTCCCGGTGAAGGTGCTCCTGACGGGACGCTCGGTGACGGCACGCGCGCGGGACGCGTCCATGGCAGGGCTCTTCCTGATGGCCCACCCGGCGGACACCACGCGGCAGCTCACCATCGCCATTCCCCTGCCCGACGACCGGGAAATCGTCACCACCTGCCAGATTCGCCGCCGCGAGGTGGACGGCGTGGCGCTGGAGTTCGGCGAGCTGGACTGGGACGACCTCATCGCCCTGGCGCGATACCTCCACCCGCGCCTGCCCTGAAGCAGGCGCCCCTCAGGGGAGCCCGGGCTTCGCCCCAGCTTCCCGCAGGCGCTCCACCAGCGCCATCAGCTCGGCGCCCCGGAAGGGCTTGTGGATGTAGCCATCCGCGCCCGCCTGGGTGGCGCTCTCCACGTCCGAGCGCTTCGCCTTCGCGGTGAGCATGTACAGGGGCACCCCGGCGGTGGCCGCGTCGCTCTTGAGGATGCGGCACACGGAGATGCCATCCAGCTGCGGCAGGACCACGTCCATCAGGATGAGCTGGAACGGCCGGCTCTTGGCCAGCTTCAGGCCCTCCAACCCCGTGGCGGCGCAGACCACCTCGACGGTGCCGTCGCTCAACATGGAGCGCACCAGCTCCCGGATGACCGGCTCATCCTCGACGAGGAGGATGTGGAAGGGGGCCTGGGAATTGCCAGCCATGGTTCTCCGGACACGAAGCCACTGCGGAAAGGTTTCGCGGAAATCGCGCCCCCGACGCCAATGTCACCCGCCGCGCGCGGTATAGCCCTCCGGGCCCGGACTGCACCAGAGAGGATGAAACGGATTGTGCAATGTCGCCCGTCTCCTCGATACGTAAGCGAGGCACCCATCGCCTCGCAACTCGCGGCTCCCGGGCGCACACCGTGCCACGCCTGCTCTCGGTCCTGGACGCCGCGCCCGTGGCCGCTCCCCGGCTCGAGGCCCACATCGCCTCCTTCATCCATCGACGTGGACTGCGCCGCACGCGCGGCTATGGCCAGCCTCCGCCCAGCAGGCGCTCGGCTTCCTCCAGGGAGAAGGCCAGGTAGGCCTCGTGGCCCACGCGGCGGCTGCTGCGCTGGAATCGCACGGCCGCCGTCACGGAGCGCCCCACCACGCGCACCACCCGGCGAAAGCCCCGCACCCGCGCGGCCTCGATGACGCGCTCAATCTGACCCGAGCCCGACTCCGGCAGCTCAATCACTTCTCGCAAGTCGGAGAGGATGTCGAAGCCGGGCCGGAGCCGCTCCAAAGCGACCAGCGACGCGTCCCCAATCTGGAGCGCCTCTTCCTCCGTGACGACACCCCAGAGGCGAATCACCAGCCGGTTCTTGCCAACGAGCGCCTCGACCGAAAACACAGGGGCCACGACCTCCTGGCAATACCCGCTATCCCTCCAGAACGAGTCTACCCTCCGGATGGCGGGAACTTCCAGGCTTTCGCGCCTCGACGCGCCGCGAAGCCCCTTTGCCGGCCGCGTCAGATTCCGGCCACGCCGTCCCGCTCGGCCCAGCCCTCCAGGCCATTGGGGAGGCGGATGCGGACGAAGCGGCCCGTCTCCTCCAGCAGGCGGACCTTGAGGCCGGCGTGCACCTCGAAGATGGAGCGGGCCCCGGCCTGGGGCAGCTCGCGCGCCACCAGCGTGGGCGCCAGCACCACCGCCTCATGCACCGTCGCGCCCACATAGGCATGGGTGGCGACGAGCAAGCCGGAGGGCACCGCCACCGCGAAGAGCAGCACCGCCAGGATGCCCACCGTCGTCCTCCGCCCCCGCCCCAACGCGCGCCAGAGCAGCACGAGGGCAAAGGCCCCCACCCAGGTGGCCAGGAAGGTCCAGGCCACCGCCGCCCCGTCCGTGGCCGCAGCCACCCGGGGCAGGAAGGCCTCTTCCGCGGTGGCTCCCACCACCTTGTCCACCTGCCGCGCGCGGGCCAGGGCGAGGTTGGCCTCCAGGTCCGGAGCGTGGCCACCGGCCTTCCGGGCCTGCTCCAGCGCGAGCACCGCGCGCCCCAGGTCGCCCTGCGCCAGGTGCGTGGTCCCCAGGTTGTAGAGGACGTCCGGGCCCCCCTGGCCGTTGGCCAGCAGCTTCTCGTAGCCCTCCTTCGCCGCCGCGTAGTCCTCGCGCGCGTAGGCCTCGTTGGCCTTGAGGAAGATGTCCTGCGCCTCTTCCGGCGTGTAGTAGCCGCTCACGCCCAGCCCTCCATGGCCGCCGCGGCGGCATCCATCACCTTCTGACGCTCGGACGGGTCACCCCCGCCGCCGTAGCGGCCGAAGTCGCAGGCCTCCAGCACGAAGAGCACCTTGGCGCGCCGCTCCGCGTCCGCGCCCGCCGCGGTCAGCCGCTCGGCCAGCACCTCGCGGGTGAGGCCCACCACCGGCATGCCCAGCCGCGCCTCCAGGAAGCCGTGCAGGGCCTTCTCCACCTCGCCGTAGAAGGCTCCCACGTTCGCGCCGGACTGGAGCTTCTCCGCGTCCGCCAGGCGCTTGCGCGCGGCCTTCGCCTGCTGACGCCCACGCCCCGCTTCGGTGCGCAGCGCCAGCCGCCCGCGCACGCCGCCCAGCAGCGAGACGCCCAGCAGCAGCCCCAGCGGCGCCAGCACCGCGGGTAGGAAGAAGCCCTGTTGCCACACCGGCACACCGGGCGCGGAGAACCGCGCCTGGTACCGCACCGGCCGCAGGCCGCCGGCCATCAGCACGTTCTTCTGCTCGTTGGCCATGTCCGACGAGGACTGCGACGAGGCCGCGCCCATGGACGAAGCCCCGCCCGCGCCCGCCTCCACGGTGAGGGTCACCGGGTCGGTGCGAGACACCTCGTACTTGCGGGAGCGCGGGTCGAAGTACGTGAACTCCAGCGACGGCAGCGTGAAGGTGCCCGTGCGCTGCGGCATCACCAGGTACTCCACCACCCGCCGGCCCTGCACGCGGTGGCGCTGCGGCGTCACCTTGTCGGTGGTGGTGGGGTCATAGATCTTGAGCGCGGCGGGGCCCTTGAGCGGGGGCGGCGTGACGTTCTTCACGTTGCCCATCCCTTCCAGGGTGACCTTCACCGTGACGGGCTGTCCCAGCTCCACCTGCGTCTGCGACACATCCATGGACAGTCGCCAGTTGCCCACGTGGGCGTTGGGCATGTTCTCGGGCCCGCCGGGCGGCAGCGGCTTCACCTGCACCTTGAGGGCGTTGGACACGCGGTGCACGCGGTGACCGGCGAAGAGGAAGCCGGTGGTGATGTCCGCCTCCGCGGGGGTGATGGGCAGCGTGCCGGACTTCACCGGGAAGATGGCGCGGCGGCGCAGCAGGTACGCGCGGTATGGGACGCCGTCCACGACGCGCTGCTCACCCGAGAGCTGCGTGGGGCTCTCCACCTCTTCCGTCCAGAAGCCCTCCAGCTTGGGCATCGTGACGGCATCCACGCTGGACAGGTCCACACGCGAGTAGATGTAGAGCGACAGCGTCACCTGCTCGCCCACGTACACGGCGTCCCGGTCCAGGCTGGCGCGGAGGAACAGGTCCGAGTCTCCTCGTGGAATCGAGGGCCGGTCCGCCTCCACCATGTCGCCGAAGGCCTCCTCCATCTGCTGCATCTGCGACTGGAGGCTGGCGAAGGGGTCCGGCTGCCGGCCACGGGCCGCTTGCGCGGAGGACGGAGCGCCGCCCACCCGGCCGGACCTCACCGTCAACTCCACCGGCTGCGTGCGGTACGTCTTGCCGCGGGCGGTGATTTGCGACGGCGGAATCTTGAGCCGCCCCGGCCGCTTCGCCTGCATCACCAGGATGTGCCGCGTGACATCCTGGATGACGGCGGGGCCACCACCGGACAGGGAGATGGAGCGCTGGCTGCTGCGCGAGCTGGAGAGGATGGAGAAGTCGTCCGACTCCGGCAGCTTCACCTGCGCATTGGCGGGCGCGTCCACCACCACCACCGTGAGGCGGAAGGTGTCCTCGGTGCCCACCTCCTCGCGGTCCACCGTCTGGTAGAAGTCGAGGTCGTCCGAGGCCGCCCACGCCGGCGCGGTGGCCAGCAGGGCGAACACGGCGAACACCACGCCGAGGGCGCTACCAGTCCTTGTCATTCGGCTTCCTCTGCTTCTTCTTCTGCTGGAACCGCCAGAGCTGGAGATTCTTCTCGTTCTGCTTCATCGCATCCAGCAGGCGCTCCGCCTCCTGCCGATCCAGCGCCGACTCGCTGGAGCCGCCGTCCGACTCGGACGCCTCCGAGTCGTGTTCTCCCGCGCTGCCGCCGTCACTACCACCGTCCTGGGGCTCGCCCTCTCCGTCGTCCTGTCCACCATCCGCGCCGCCATCCGCGCCCCCGTCGCCCTTGTCCGGCGGGCCCTGCTCGCCGCCGTCCGCGCCGCCATCCTCGCCCCCATCCGCCCCGCCATCTCCCGTGCCGCCATCCTCTCCGCCATCGCTGGCGCCGCCATCCTCGCCCCCGTCGGCGCCTCCGTCCTCGCCTCCGTCGGTGCCCCCGTCCTGGGGCGTGCCGCCGTCGCCCTTCGTGCCACCGTCCTCTCCTGCGTCAGGACGCCCACCATCGCTGCCACCGTCGTTCCCACCGTCCGTGCCGCCGTCCTGGCCATGGTCCTGGGGCGGCGGCAGGTTGCGCAGCACCACCTCGTAGTTGTGGCGGGCCTGCATGTCCTGCGGGTCCAGGGTGAGCGCGCGCCGGTAGGCCTTCAGCGCTTCCTGCCGGTCTCCCGTCGTCGCGTGCAGGTTGCCCAGGTTGTACCAGGCCTTCTGGCGGAGGTCGGCGCGGTTGGACTCCGTCACCGCGTGGAACAGCGTCTTCGCCTCCTCGATGCGTCCCAGCTTCGCCAGCGCGTCCGCGCGGTTGAAGTCCACCGTCGCGTCGTTGGGACGCTCCTTCTTCGCGGCCTCGAAAGCCGCGAGCGCGTCCTCGTAGCGGCCCGCCGTGTAGGCCTCGCGTCCCTGCTCCACCAGCGGGTGGTCGCGCTCCAGCGGCCCCGCGGCCCACACGGGCGAGGGCAGCACCAGCGATACGACCAGGCCATACGCCAGCCACCGCGCCGCGGGCGACACCTTCGCGCTCATGGCGAGGACCTCCGGCGAGAGGAGGGCACGAGCAACATCCCCAGCACCAGCAAGGCCAGGCCCGGGATGGCGAACGACTGGAAGCGCTCGTCGTAACGGACCGTCACCCGGCTCTCCAGCTCACTCTTCTGCATCTGGTCGATGCGCTCCACCACCTGCGACATGGCCACGCCGCGAGGCTGGAAGTAGAACGCGCCTCCGGTGGTGTCGGCGATGGCCGTCAGCCCAGCGCGGTCCAGCCGCGTAATCACCGTCTCCCCCGCCGCGTCCTTCTTGTAGTCCACGAACATGCCGCGCCGGTCGAAGACGGGAATGGGCTCGCCGGACTCGGAGCCCACGCCCACCACGAGCGCCTGCACACCCGCATCCTTCAGCTGCTCGGTGGCCTCGGCCACGTCGCCCGCCAGGTCCTCGCCGTCCGACAGCAGCACGACCACGCGCTCCTTCGAGCCGCGGTCCGCGTTGTCCAGCACCTGCCACGCCAGCCGCAGCGCCGCGCCGACGTTGGTGCCCCCCTGGGGCATCACCTCCGGGTCCACCGCGCGCAGGAACAGCTTCACCGCCGAGTAATCCGACGTGAGCGGCGACTGGATGAACGCGTCGCCCGCGAACACCACCAGCCCCACCCGGTCGCCCTTCAACTCGTCCAGCAGCGTCGTCAGCTCCAGCTTCGCGCGCTCCAGCCGGCTGGGCGGGACGTCGCGCGCCAGCATGGACTTGGAGGCGTCCAGCGCCACCACCACGTCGATGCCGCGACGCTTCGTCAGCTCGCTCTTGGTGCCACACTGCGGCTGCGCCAGCGCGAAGCCGAGGAGGGCCAGCCCCAGGCCGTAGAGCCCGCCCCGGGCCGCGGGACGCCACACCGACACGCCCGGCGTGAAGCGCTCCGCGTGGCGCTCGTGCAGGAGCGCCCGGATGCGCGAGCGGCGCCGCAGCGCCCCCGCCAGCGCGAGCAGGCCCAGGGTCACGCCCACGAGCACCAGCAGCAGGAACAGGGGCTGCGCCAGCCCCGCCTGGTAGCCAAGGACGGTGAAGCGCCAGGGGTCCACGGGCGTCACGGGAAGACCCTCAAGAAGGAGGCGCGCAGGAGCAGCTCCAGCGCGGCGAGTCCGAAGGCGGCCAGGAGGAAGGGATGGAAGTCCTCGCGGTAGGTGGCGCTGGCGCCGCCTTCCATCAGCTTCGAGCGCTCCAGCGAGTCGAGCACCTTCTGGAGCCCCTCGCGAAGCTGGTCGGGGTCGGTGGCGCGGTAGTACTCACCGCCGGTCCGGTCCGCGATGTCCTGCATCAGCTCCGGGTTGATGGGAATCTCCGTGTCGCGCCACACGGTGTTGCCGAACAAGTCCGTGCCCTGCGGGAAGGGCACCTTGCCGCCCTTGCCCACCAGGATGGTGTAGATGGGCACCTTCAGCGCCTGGGCCATGTTCGCCGCGTCCATGGGCGAGATCTTCCCGGAGTTGTTGTCGCCGTCGGTGATGAGCACCACCACGCGGCTCTTGGCCTCCGAGTCCCGCAGGCGGTTGAGCGAGGTGGCCAGCGCGTCGCCGATGGCGGTGCCGTCCTCCAGCACGCGCGTGCGCAGCTGCTTCACCACTTCCTTCAGCACGCCATAGTCCAGCGTCAGCGGCGCCTGTGTGTAGGCCGCGCCCGCGAACACCACCAGGCCGATGCGGTCATTCACGCGGTTGGAGATGAACTCGCTCAGCACCTCCTTGGCCACGTGCATGCGGTTCTGCGGACGGAAGTCACCGGCCTCCATCGACGTGGACAGGTCCAGCGCCACGACGATGTCGATGCCCTCCACGGACAGGTCCCGCACGCGCGAGTCGCGCACCTGCGGCCGGGCGATGGCGAGCACGGCCGCCGCCACCGCCGCCACGCGCAGCAGGGGAAGGAGCGGCAGCAGGTACGCACGAAAGCCCCTGCCGCCACGGGCGAAGACGTGCGCCGCGGAGAAGCGCAGCGTGGCGCGGGCGCGCCGCTCCCGCCATGCCTGCCAGAGCAGCAGCGGCACGAGCAGCAATCCCCAGAGCGCCTCGGGGTTATTGAACGCGGGGAGCGACGGCATTTTCGGGAGCCTGGGGCGGCGGTGGCGGGACGTACGTCTGGTCGATGAGCGCGTAGCCGAAGGCCAGCGAGGCGCGGCAGGACTCCGCCGAGGCGTCCGCGCGCGCGTACTTCACCATGTCCGACTCGGACACGAAGCGCATCAGCGCGTCCTCCGGCAGGCCCGGCGTGGACATGCGGCGCAGCGACGCCATCAGCTCGGAGCTGGTGCACTCCAGCGCCTCGAAGGCATAGCGCTCGCCCAGGTAGCCACGGACGATTTCAGACAGCCGGAAGTAGAACTCCTTCACCTGGCCGCGCGCGGGCAGGTCCTCCGCCTTCAGCGCGTCCAGCGCCTTGCGCGCGCGCACGTCCAGCGGCAGCTGCGGCGTCACCACCACGCGCCGCGGCCGGCTCCGCCACCAGCGCAGCAGGAGCCACGCGAGCACCGCCGCGGCCAGCGCCCCCAGCACCGTGAACACCAGGCGCCATGAGCGGATGGGCACCTCCTCCGGCGGCTTGTAGTCGAAGAGGTCCGCGCCCTTCCCTTCCGCCTCCGGCGGCAGCGTGGACGTCACGTCCACCACCTGCCCCGGCGCGGTGAAGCGCTTGGGCCCCTCCGGCGTGGCCACGTCGAACGGGAGCGCGGGCACCTCCACCGAGCCCAGCGCGAAGGCCGACATCCGCACGCGGAACGTCGTGGTGGCCGAGCCCGGCCCGTCCTGGCGCTGGCGCGTCTGGTCCAGGAGCTCGAAGTCTCCCGTCTCCTGGGGTACCGCCAACTCGTAGCGGTGGTCCTTCGGGTGGGTGATGACGACCTCGTAGACGAAGGGGTCGCCAATGCGGACCTGCCGCGGGTCCACGCGCACCGACACGTCCAGGGGACTGGCCTGCTCATGCGTGGGCGCGCCCGCCGCCGGGGCCTGGGCCCGGGCCTGCGAGGACACCACCACGAAGCACACCGCCAGCAGGGGAAGGAGCCGCGTCACGCCGCCATCCTCCGGGCCCGCGCGCGGAAGAAGTTCGCGAGCGCCTTGCCGTGGTCGTCGCCCGCGCGCAGCTCCACGTGGTCCAGCTCCAGCTTCTTGAACAGCTTGCGCCGCTCCTCGCGCGCGGCCTGCATGGCCCGGGCGAAGCGGCCGCGCACGCGCGGGTCGCTGGTGTCGACGACGAAGCGCTCGCCCGTCTCCGGGTCCTCCATGTCCACGAGCCCCAGCCGCGGGAAGTCC
Organism: Pseudomonadota bacterium; assembly: GCA_023426545.1. Lineage (GTDB taxonomy): Bacteria > Myxococcota > Myxococcia > Myxococcales > Myxococcaceae > Myxococcus. The sequence goes on along the minus strand of JAFAAN010000171.1, from coordinate 130,726 downwards.
TCCTCCAGCGGGTCCGCCACCACCACGGGCACCAGGTCGTGCTTGCGCCCCACCAGCCGCAGCGGCTTCTCGTAGTCGTGCGCCTGGAAGTCGGAGATGAGGAACGTCACCGCCTTCCGCTTCGCCACCTGCGTCAGGTAGTTGAGGCCCACCGTCAGGTCCGTCCCCCGCCCCGCGGGCTGGAACGTGAGGATGTCGCTCACCAGCCGTAGCACGTGGGTGCGGCCCTTGCGCGGCGGCACCACCTTCTCCACCCGATCCGAGAAGAGGATGAGCCCCACTCGGTCGTTGTTCGCGATCGCGCTGAAGGCAATCTGCGCGGCCACCTCCGCGGCAATCTCCGACTTGGTGCGCTCGCGCGAGCCGAACTCCTTCGACGCGGACACGTCCACCACCAGCATCACCGTCAGCTCGCGCTCCTCGGTGAAGACCTTGACGTAGGCCTCCTGCATGCGCGCGGTGACGTTCCAGTCGATGATGCGAATCTCGTCACCGGGCTGGTACTGGCGCACCTCGGAGAAGGCCATGCCCCGGCCCTTGAAGACCGAATGGTACTGGCCAGCGAGCATGTCGGAGACCACCTTGCGGGTGCGAATCTCCAGCTTGCGGATGCGGCGGATGAGTTCCTTGGGAAGCACGGGGCGCCTTGCGGGCTCGGTGAAGAAGGGTCAGGGGACTTCGACGCGGTCGAACACGCGCTGGATGATCTTCTCCGGCGTGAGGTCCTCGGCCTCCGCCTCGTACGTCATGGCCACGCGGTGGCGGAGCACGTCGAAGGCAATGGCCTTCACGTCCTCGGGCGTGACGAAGCCGCGGTGGCGCAGGAAGGCGTGCGCTCGCGCCGCCTGGGCCAGCGCGATGGTGGCGCGGGGCGAGGCGCCGAACTGGATGTAGTCCGCCAGGTCCTTGAGGCCGTACCGGGCCGGCTCACGCGTGGCGAACACCACGTTGAGGATGTAGTCCTTCACCTTCTCATCCATGTAGATGTGGTGGACGAGCTCGCGGGCCCGGACCAGGTGCTGCAGGTCGATGACCCGCTGCGCGCGCGGCGACACGCCGCCGGACATGCGGTCCATGATGACCTTCTCTTCGTCCCGCGTCGGGTAGCCCACCTTCACCTTGAGCATGAAACGGTCCACCTGCGCCTCGGGCAGCGGGTAGGTGCCCTCCTGCTCGATGGGGTTCTGCGTGGCCAGCACGAGGAAGGGCGAGGGCAGCGCGAAGGACTGGTCACCGATGGTGACCTGGCGCTCGGCCATGGCCTCCAGGAGCGCGGACTGCACCTTCGCCGGGGCGCGGTTGATTTCGTCCGCGAGCACGATGTTGGCGAAGATGGGGCCCTTGCGGACGGTGAAGTTCGCCGCCTGCTGGTTGTAGATCATGGTGCCCACCACGTCCGCGGGCAGCAGGTCCGGCGTGAACTGGACGCGCATGAAGGTGGCGCTGAGCGAGTCGGCGACGGTGCGCACCGTGAGCGTCTTGGCGAGGCCGGGCACACCCTCCAGGAGCACGTGCCCGTTGCACAGGAGGCCAATGAGGATGCGCTCCAGCATGTAGCGCTGCCCGACGATGACCTTGCTCGTTTCCTGGTTGAGGACCTCGACGAAGCTGCTTTCCTGCTGCACGCGTTCGGTCAGCGCGCGAATGTCGGTGTTCATGTCGCCTCGTGTCGGACTGGCGGCGGGCAGCCTAGGGTTTACAGGGTATCCGGCTCAACACCGCAGAGGGCCGCACATTCCAGTAAGTTGCCCGTCCGTCCGCCCCGCCTGGAGTGTCCTCCCCATGTACCACTCACAGCCGCCACGCCAACCCCTGTTCCACTCCCGGCGGACGGCCGCGCGGTGGGGCACACCGTGAAGGCCCCCGCGGTGGGGCCGTGGAGGCCGAGCTGCTCGCCCAGCTGACCCCGGCAGTCACGGCGACGGTTCACTGGCTGCCGGGTGGAGGGGCCTCCCGCGTCCTGGAGGCGGGCGCGAGTCCGATGGTGGTACTGCGCCATGAGCGCGGCGGCGAGCGGCTCGCCCTGGTGGACACCATGGGCCTGGGAGCGGACATGGCGCGCAAGGCCCGCCCCTTCTTCCCCGCCGGGCCGGAGCGGCTTGCGCGCTCCCTGGGCCTGGGCCCGGCTGATGCCCCCCCGGAAGCCGCTGGGCGAGCGGCTGTGCGCCTCGGATTACGAGCTGCACGCCCGTCCGGGCCTGATGGGGCGGCGGGCAGGCGCTCGATGACTCCACGGCCACGCGGGCACGCCCCTGGGTCGGAGCCCGCCCTTCCGGCGCTTGTCCCGGCCTCCCGGGATGCCAACCGTCCAGCCGTGTCATCCGCGGGCCGTTCCGCCAGGGAGATTTCAATGAATCACAAGACGCATGACCGTCACGACCACGTCCACGCCGCCGGCTGTGGCCATCCCGCCATCCAACACCAGGACCACGTGGACTACCTGCACGACGGGCACCTGCACCACGCGCACGCGGACCACACGGACGAGTGCACCCTCGCCGAGGACGCCCGGAACCCCGCGCGCTGTACGCCGCAGCATGCCTGCGGCGCCCATGAGTCCACGCACCGCCACGGGCCGACGTGTGGACACGCGGCCGCGCCGCACGGAGACCACGTGGACTATCTCGTGGACGGCCATCTGCATCACCCGCACGACGGCCACTGCGACGACCACGGCAAGGTGCAGGTGCTCGGCTGAGACGGCGCGCGCGGACGCGCCCATGCACGCGCCGCCTCAGGCTTGAGGCGGTGCGCTCTGCTGTGCCTGGCGCTCCACCAGTTGCTTACGCACCTCGTTCATGTCGAGCGCGCGCACCTGGCGGATGAGGTCATCGAGCGCGTTGGCCGGCAGCGCCCCCGCCTGCTCGAACAACATGATGCCGTCGCGGAACACCATCAGCGTGGGGATGGAGCGGATGGCGAACGCCCCGGCGAGCTCCACCTCCCGGTCGGTGTCCAGCTTCCCGAAGACGATGTCCGGATTCTTGTCGCTCGCCTGTTCGAAGACGGGCGCGAAGGTGCGGCATGGCGCGCACCACTCGGCCCACCAGTCGAGGAGGACGATGCCCTCCTTCGAGACGATTTGCTTGAAGTTGGCTTTCGTGATGTCGGTGGTTGCCATGCCCCTGACACTGGGACCTCCCTCCTGGAGGTGCCAGTGCCGGGGGCCGGCAGCCGGGCTCGGCCCCATCAGCTCGCCCGGCCCATGGGCTGAGCCAGGTCCAGCAGGAGACCGCACCGACTCGCGCTGCGCTTCCGGAGAAGGCGTGTGTGGAGGCGTTCGGACGGGACCGCGGACCCGCCTGACTGTCATCAGGATGGACGCGCCACCCGCCCGGACCGCTAGACTGCGCCCGTGCCGAAACCTCTGCTCGACCTGGATGCAACGCCCGAACGCCTGCGCGCACTCGCGGACGCGGGGGTGTTGACGCCCGCGGCGCTGGAGCGCGCGCTGCACCTGTCCGTGGCGTCCCCGCCCCGGGCCGACTGGCGGCGCTTCCTGTCCACCACCCTGCTGGGCCTGGGCGTGCTGCTGGTGCTCGCCGGCGTCATCTATTTCTTCGCGTACAACTGGGCGGACATGCACCGCTTCGCGAAGCTGGGCCTCCTCGCGGCGGGGATTGCCGGGGCGACGCTCAGCGCCTGGAAGCAGGGCGAGACGCTCGGGGGCCAGCTGTCGCTGCTGGCGGCGTCGGTGCTCGTGGGCGCGCTGCTCGCCGTGTACGGGCAGGCCTACCAGACGGGCGCGGACCCCTATGAGCTGTTCATCGGCTGGGCCGCGCTCATCCTCCCCTGGATGGCGGTGTCCCGCTTCGCGCCCCTGTGGCTGCTGGCGCTGGTTCTGGTCAACACCGGCATCGTCCTCTTCTGGGAGCAGGTGCTGGACGCGGAATTGAGGCGGACGTACTGGCTCGCGGTGGTGCTGGGCGGACTCAACGGCTTCACCTGGGCCACCTACGAGCACTTCGCCAACCTGCGCGTGTCCTGGCTCCAGGCGCGCTGGGTCCCCCGCGTGCTGGCGGTGATGGCGGTGGCACCGGTGCTCATCGCGTCCGTGCCGCTCGTCATGCACCCGTCCCGCGCCCCCACGAGCGCCGTGGTGGCGCTGCTGCTCGTGCTGGGCTCGCTCGCCGCCGAGTACGCGCTGCACCGGCACCTGCGGGGCGAGCTGTTCATGCTCACCCTCGGCGCGGTGAGCGTGATGACCCTCCTGACGTCCGGCGCAGTCAGCGTCGTCTTCGACTCCATCAGCAACCTGGACGAGGTCGGCCTCTTCCTGCTGCCCCTGTTCGTCATCGCCCAGGTCGCGCTCGCCGTGTGGTGGCTGCGGCACGAAGCCCGGCTCACCGGCGCCACGGAGGAGTCCTGACATGGCCCTGCGTCCCTCATTGCAGGACGTGCTGAACGCGCTCCAGGCCGAAGGCCTGCTCGGCCCCGACACGCCAGAGCAAGCACGAGGAGCCCTGGAGGCCCACCAGCGCAAGACGGTGGCCGTGCCCTGGTTCGTGAAGGCGTTCGCGGGGGCGGGGGCCTGGCTGGGCGCCGTGTTCGTGCTGAGCTTCTTCGGCTGCTCGGGCCTCTGGGAAAATCAGCAGGTGATGGGCGTCATGGGGCTGGGGCTGTGTGGTGGCGCGACGCTGCTGCGCCGCAAGACGCGCGGTGTCTTCGTGGAGCAGTTGGCGCTGGCCCTGTGCCTGGCGGGCGTCGTCATGGCGGCCTTCAGCTTCGGCACCCTGGCGAAGAGCGAGGTGCTCACGGCGGTGCTGGGGCTGACCATCAGCACCGCGCTGCTCATCGCCAATCCCGACGCCATCCTCCGCTTCCTGTGCACCTGGGGAATCGTCTCCGCCGCCGGCTTCCTCGCCTGGAAGATGGCGGGCGGCTACGGGGTGGACCTGCTGCTGCTGGGCTTCTCGGTGTTGATGCACCTGCTCTTCCTGGAGCAGGCCCGGCTGCGCCAAGGCGCCGGAGCGGGCCTCGTGGGGCCGGTGGCGTTCGCGCTCGCGTGCATCGTGCCGGCGGCACTGCTGACGCGCGGCCTGTCGGGGATGGCTCACATGCTCATCGGCACCGCCCCCATGCTCCCGAACAGCGTGCTGACGCTGGGGCTGACGGCGCTGACGCTGTTCACCGCGTGGCGGGTGCTACGCGAGCTGGCGATGGACCCCACCGGCGTGGCTGGCGCGGCGGTGTTCGCGGCGCTCGTGCTGCTGGCCGTGCTCACGCCGCACACACCCGCCATCATCACCGCCGTGGGCATGCTGGTGCTCGGCTTCCACCGCCGCAGCAGCGTGCTGCTGGGGCTGGCGGTCGCGTTCCTGCTCGTGGCCGGAGGCTGGTACTACTATGACCTGGGCCTCACGCTGCTGGCCAAGTCGCTGGCGTTGATGGGCGGTGGACTGGTGTTCCTGGGCCTGCGCTCATTCCTGCTGCGGCGCTTCCCCGCCCCGGCGACGGAGGTGCGGTGATGCTGCGCACGGCGGTCATCCTCGGCGGGCTTGTCCTGGCGCTGCTCGTCCCCACGGGGCTCGTCATCCAGAAGGAGCACGTGCTGCGCTCGGGCCAGATGGTGCTGTTGGAGCTGGCGCCCGTGGACCCACGCTCGCTGATGCAGGGCGACTACATGGTGCTGGACTACGCCATCAGCCGCAAGCAGAGCGCTCACCTCCCACCAGACGGGCGGCTGGTGCTGCGGCTGGATGCGGACGGCGTGGGGCGCTTCGTGCGCTTCGATACCCCCGACACACCGCCGACACCGGAAGAGCTGACGCTCCGCTATCGCATCCGGGGAGGCCGCATCCGGCTCGGCGCGGAGTCCTTCTTCTTTCAAGAGGGCCACGCCGACCGCTATGAGCGCGCCCGCTACGGCGAGCTGCGCGTGGCCGATGACGGCAACAGCGTGCTGGTGGGCCTGCGGGACGCACAGCGCCAGCCCCTGGGCCGCTGACCCGACCACGCCAGGAGACACGCCGGCCGGGGGCCGCCCTCGCCGGCCCCCTGCCCCACGTCCGCGACATGCCCCGAAATGGGCAGGGCTTGCGCTCCGCCCTCCTTCTGGCGCATCATCATCTTGATTTCGATACTCAAAATCAAAGTCAAAGACAACAGCGATGGTCGGTCAGGGCTGCGGCAAGAAGGTGCTGGCGCGAGGTCCGTGCGCGGAAGTGACGCGATGCTCCTGCGGACATATCCACCTGGCCATGGGGCCGGTGACGATTCGCGTGGAGGAGGAGGTGCTCCGCGCCATCGCCATGACGCTGGCGGAGGCGCTCCATCAGCTGGGGACGCCGCTGGAGCCCCTCTCCAACGAGGACACCGAGCCCGTGGGGATGAGCGCCCTGGCCAGCGGCGGGTGGAAGCAGTGAGCTCCACCGGCACGTTGCGCCTGCTCCGCCCGGACGTGTCCGCGCGCGTGAAGCGGCTGGGGGAGCCGGCGCGGCTGGTGTCTCCCCCTCCACCGCTGACCCCGGGCCCCGCGCCGCTGTCCGCCCTGCTGGCGGAAGGGACGGCGAAGCTGGTGGAGCAGGTGGAGCGCTCGCTGTTCATCCAGGCCCTCTTCTTCGACACGTGGGAATGCGGGCTCTATGGCCAGTACGTGCGGGCCCAGCACTACGTGAGTCACCTGCGCCAGCTCCACGCGCTCTACGCCGCCTTCGAGTCCGCGCTCCCCCTCGTCATGGAGACGCCGCTGACGCCGGTGCTGCTGCTGCCCGAGCTGCGCCTGGCCGCCGCGCTGGAGGCGGACCTGACGTACTTCTGCGGCGAGTCGCGGACGGATGCCCAGGTGTGCGTGGAGGCGCGGCTGCACGCCAAGCGCATCCGCGAGGTGTCCGAGGACGCGCCCCACCTGCTGGTGGCGCACGCCTACGCGCGCTGCGTGCTGGACGTCTTCACCGGGCACCGCCGGGCGCGGCGCATCGCGGAGTCCTTCGAGCTGGCGGAGGGCCAGGGCACCCGCTTCTACGGCGCCGTCCCCGAGGCCGAGCTGGTGGCCTTCCGCGTCCGCTTCCACTCGCGCCTCGACGGGCTGGAGCTGGACGAGGACGAGGCGCGCGAGGTGGTGCAGGAAGCGCGCATGGCCCTCCGGCTCCACGCGCTCGTCTGTGACGAGCTGGCCCGGGGCGCCACCGGCATCGCGGCCGGCCTCCACTCGGACGCCCGGTAGTTCGGGCGCCGTGGCTCAGACGGCGTCGACCTCCGACAGCAGATCCGAGAAGGGCGAGCCCTCCTCGCCCAGGGCCTTGTAGAGCGAGTCCACCTTCTCCAGCTCGCGCTTGAGCGCCTTGTGGTGGTTGCGGTTCTTCACCAGGCTCTCGCGCCCCAGCAGCTTGAAGCCCTCGTCCCGGCCCACCTGGCGGATGGCGAACCCCAGCACCATGCCGCGGAAGGCATCCGCCAGGTCCAGGTCCAGCGGGGCGTTGCGGCGTCGCGCCTCCGCGACGAAGGCCTGGGCCGCCGCGCGCAGCGCCTCTGGCAGAGGCCGGGCGCCCGGGGCCTGCTCGTAGTCCAGCGCCTGCGCGACGTGCCTCTCCTGCAGCACCAGCTCGCCCGGGGCGTCGGCGTGCTCCACCATGGCCAGCGTGTAGGCGCGACGGACGATGTTGTCGAGCTGCCGCAGGTTGCCCGGCCAGGGGCTCCCCACCAGCAGCAGCTCGGCCTCCTTCACCAGCCGGGCATGGCCTTCCGGCGAGCGCTCGCGATGCCGGCGGTTGACCATGTACTGCGCCCACAGGGGGATTTCGTCCTGGCGCTCCTGCAGGGGCGGCATGCGCACTGGCAACACGTTGACGCGGTAGTAGAGGTCCTCGCGGAAGCGGCCGGCGCGGACCTCCGCGTGCAGGTCCGCGTTGGTACCGATGATGAAGCGCACGTCCGCCTGCCGCTCACCGGCGCCCTCGCCCAGCGGACGGTAGCTGCGCGACTCCAGCAGGTGCAGCAGCCCCGCCTGGGCCTTGAGCGACAGCTTGTCGATTTCGTCGATGAAGAGCGTGCCACCGTCCGCGCGGGCCACGCTGCCGGGCGCGTCGCGCACCGCGCCTGTGAAAGCGCCCTTCTTCCAGCCGAAGAGCTCCGCCATCTGGAGGTCCTCGGGCACTGTCACCAGGTCCATCGTCTCGAAGGGCTTGCCCCGGCGGTTGGAGCGCTCGTGGCACCAGCGCGCCAGGCGCGACTTGCCCGCCCCCGTGGCGCCGCTGATGAGGATGGTCTCGTCCTGGAGCGCGAAGACCCGGAGGATGGGCAGCAGTTCCGCCATGGAGCGCCCCACCACCGGGAGGAACTCGTCCACCTCCGGCCGCGCCACCGGCCGCTGCGGCAGCCGCGCCAGATACGGGGCCGCTACGTCCGCCAGCAGTTGGAGCCGGTCCCCCGCCTCCATCCAGACGAACTCCTGCCCCATCGCGGCCAGGCAATCCGCCTCCAGAGAAATCATCCCCTCGATGCCGCCCCCGGGCGTGCGCAGCGGCAGCACACACACGTGCGTCGCGTGACGGCCGAGGAAGCGCTGCCGGCTCTCGTGGCTGTTGAAGCCCGCCAGGCCCGGGTCCCCCGTCACCGGCGCATTGGGCGCATGGGGCTGCACCGTCCCGACATTCACGTCGATGGACACCGCGCACCGGTGCTCCACCACCGCGCGCCACGCCGTGGCCGAAGTGAAGAAGGGCGCACCCACACCCGCATCCGTAATCTCAGCCGCCCCCACATCCAGCGCGGCCAGGCTGCGGTAGGCCTCACCCGGGCGCAGGTGGACGATGCCGCGAAGCACCCGGCCCCGGGCCGCGTACCGGCTGGACGCAAGGGCTTCCTGGGCAACGACCTGCAACCGCCGAAGCGTGGCGGCAGCCGCGGTCTCGAAGTCCCTGGCTCCCCGCAAATCCGCGAGGAGTTGCGCCATCTCGTCTTGCATCCACTCGTCTCCGTCCAAGGCCCTCTGACGGGCCCTACCAGGAACCACATCAGGGGGACGGAGTGTAGCGGAGATGAAGAACGCGGAAGGAGCGGCCCCTCCTTCCGCGTTCCCTAGACTCCAAGACTGCGGGGCTGCCCGGTCTCCCGGAGCGCCACGCCGCAGCGCCATGCGCATCGCGTGCCAGCCAGCACATGTGCGTGATTCCAGGGATATGGCCGGACGTGGTGGACACGAATGAGGCTCCGCTGCGTCCCAGCAGGACGCGGCTGCGTCCCATTAGAACGCAGCGCCACCACGAGTACGGCCAGACTCCCTCTTAAACGCCCTTAGCGTGAAATCTTGGGCCGTTTTCCGGGCTCGGAAGCCCTCCGCGGCGCTTTCCGGACGGACGCAGGCGCAGGCGCGGGGGCATCCGCGGTGCGGGACGCGGGGTCCGGCTGGAGGACGAAGACGCGGTCCAACCGGAGGCTGCCGCGTGTCACGGGAGCGTCCAGGTCGTAATCGAAGGTGTAGCAGGACAGCACCCGCAGCCCGGCGTCGCGGAACAGCTTCGCGGCCTGGGCGGCGCTGTAGGTGCGGAAGCTCCACTCCGTCTCGATGAGCCAGTCCTTGTCCGGTCCGGTGACGCGCAGGCGGTTGCGCATGGCCGAGCGCCGCGCCCGACGGTCCGGCAGGCCCTCGTTTGTGTTGCAGACGACGCGGTCCTCGCCCACCTGCCCCACCCAGCGCTCGTGCTCGGGGCGCGCGCGCTCATAGTCCGTGAGGTGAAAGCCGAGCACGTAGATGCCCTCCGGCTTCAGGAGCCTCCGCGTCCCCTGCAGGTGCTGGCGCGCCGCCTCCTCGCTGTCCAGGTAGCGGAAGGTCGACACCAGGCAGTGCGCCAGGTCCACCTGTCCCTCCAGGGCAGGGTCCGCGAAGGACTCCATTCGCGAGGGCCCCAGCTTCACGCGGCGGCGCTGCGCCGGAGACAGGCGCTTGCGGGCGTGGGCCAGCATCGCCTCGGAAATGTCGTAGCCCACCACGCGCAGACCGCGGCTGGCGGCCTCCTCCACCAGCCGCCCCGCCCCGCACGCGGGCTCGAGCCACTGCTTGCCGCCGGTGCCGAAGCGCTCGCTGAGCGCCTGGAGGAAGTCCACCTCGCGCGCGGTGTCGGTGCCGAAGATGGCCTCGTAGTACTGCGGGTGCTCGTACCAGTCTGTGCGTTTTTCCATGGGAGGACGCCCCATCGCGGGCGTGGGCATCCTCCGGTCCTTCACCGTGAAAGCAAGAAGAAGGACGGCCGCGCGCCACGGCTCAGGACGGCGGGCGCGCCACGTCCCCAGCGCGCGCGTCCACCGCGTCCAGCAGGCGCGACGCCAGCCGCATGAAGTCGGCCTCCGTCACGATGCCCACCAACGCGCCCTTTCCATCCACCACCGGGAGGCAGCCGAAGCGGTGGTCCAGGAGCCGATAGATGGCGTCGCGCGCCGTCACATCCGGCGTCACCGTCTCCAGCTCCCGCGTCATGATGTCCGCCACCGCCACCGGAGCCCCCTGGGACGACGGCGGGTGGCGTGACAGGGCGCGGATGAGGTCCCGGTGGCTCACCAGTCCCACCAGCCTGCTTCCGCGCAGCACGGGCAGGTGGCGGATGTGGTGGAGCTTCAGCAGGTCATCCCCCTGGAGCAGCCCGTCTGTCTCCTGGAGCGTGGTGACGTCGCGGGTCATCAGGTCTCCCACGGTGAGCATGGCGGGCCTCCTCGCGCACGCGGCCCGCTGACGCCCCGGCCGCTGTCTCCCTGGAGGGTGCGCCCCCCGCGGCCAGCACGCATCCGCTCCCGGGCAGGGGAGCGGGCAGCGGCACGGAGGGTAGGCAGGCCAACGACGTGGCCCCGGGGCGCTCAGTGCCCGGGGTGCCCGGGATGGCCCATGAGCCGCGCGAGCAGGAACATCAGCAGCAGGCCCACGAGGAGCGCCAGCACGTTGCGGCCCGGCTGGTCCTTGCCGTGTCGGTGCACGTGCGGCAGCAGGTCCGACACCGCGATGTAGAGGAAGGTGCCTGCGGAGAAGGCCAGCGCCTTGGCCCCGAGGCTCTCGAGGTGCAGCAGGGCGTCGAAGAGGAAGTAGAGCACCGCGCCCGCTGGCACCATCATCCCGTACAGCGTGGACAGCGAGAGGATGGAGAACCGCGAACGCCCCTCCGACTTGAGGATGGTGGCCAGCGACAATGCCGAGGGCACCTTGTGCGCGACGATGGCCAGCATCGCCATGCTCCCCACGCCCTCCTCCACCGCCGAGCCCAGGGCAATCCCGTCGAAGAGCGTGTGGGTCGATAACCCCAGGAACGCGGTGAGCCCCAGCACGTGCCCGGGATGTGGCGTATGCCCGGTGGGCGCCACGGCGTCTCCGGACAGGTCCTCGCCCGCATGCGCGACGAGATAGCGCTCCAACACGAGGAGGAAGGCGAACCCCGCCGGCACCAGCGCGAAGGCCCACCACCCGCCGCCGGCGTATGCCTCCGGCAGCATGTGGAAGAAGGCGGCCCCCAGCATCACGCCCGCGGCAAAAGCCAGGGAGCGCACCAGATGCGTGGGCCGATCGTTCAGGACGACCACGACCGCACCAGCCAGCGCGCCGAGGACGATGATGAGGGAATACACGGCCACCGTGGCCAGGACCGGCGACATGGGGCGCGCACCCTACATCAATCAAAATCCCGATTCAGTAGCGCCGCACGACCAAGACACCGATTCGTCCGGGCTTCACCTCCACCGGGTGCTCCGTCGTGCGCCCCCAGCTCGTCACACGGACGGTGTGGCTCCCCGCGGACACCCGGAAGCGCGCCACCTGGAACTCGGCGGGCAGGGAGAGCCAGGAGCGCAGGTCTGGCGCATTCATCGCGTTGAGCACGAGGAAGGTCAGCACGCCCAGCTCGTCGCTCTTGGTCAGCGCCCCCACCCCCGCCGCCACGCCGGCCTTCACCGCCACCCCCGCAATCTGCTTGGCCAGCAGACGGCCAATCCGGTCATCCAGGTGGACCACGGCCACGTCCGCCAGGGACGTCACCGTCACCGCCTGGGTGGACTGGCCCTCCAGGGCCACGTTCACGGGCGCCGCCAGCCCGCGCGTGCGGTAGACGGGGACTTCAATCAGGCCGCCACCGTCCCCCGAGCTCCGCGAGCTGCGCTGCTTCTCCGGAGACAGGCCCGCCTCCACCACGACGACGAGCTGCCCTTCATCCGGCGCCAGGGGCGCGTGCGGAACGTCCGGGTACTTCGCCAGCAGCTCCTCGTACATGTCGTCGCGGCCGACCTTCCTGGCCAACCGCAGCAGGGGCTCCGCCAGCGCCTCCTTGCGAGACGCAATCTCATAGGCCTTCGCGTAGTCGATGTAGGCCGAGTCCCAGTCCCGCTGGTCTTCCCGGATGACGCCGCCCAGGTAGCGCGCGATGGCGAGCTGCTCGTAGGGCTTCTTCTCCTCGGCGATCATCTTCTCCAGGCGGTCGTTGACCTGGCGCACCTCCACCATGGCGGCTTCGTCGTCCCCCAGCTCGACGTAGTTGAGCGCCTGGAGGACGGAAATCATCAGCTTCTCGAAGTCCTCTCCGCGATAGGCACGTTGACGCTCGTTGGTGACGAGCGTCGCCGCCTCCTCGCTGACCGAGACGCTGTCGAGCTGCTCGCTGAGCCGCTCCGCCTCCTCGAGCACGGCGTTGCTCTCCGCCCACTGACCGGCGGCGTGCAACACCATGCCCTTGTCCATCAGCACCAGCAGCTGGTCCTGCTGTGGTCCCTCCCGGGTCGCTGCCTCCAGACTCTCCAGCGCGCGCGAGTAGTCCCCCTGCTGGTACGCAGACCGGACGCCGCGCGTACGCGCGACATAGTCACCCGCGCAGCCAGACGACACGAAGAGCACGCTCGCGAGCGCGAGCACGCCCCATCCGCGCATGCGGATGGGGCTCCAGGAGAGTAGGGACATGGAGGGAAAGGCCCGTTACCAGCTCACGCCGCGCTTCTCGAACTTCTTGCGAATCTGCTTCTCGTCCGTCCACTCGATGAGGCCGGTGCGCACGTTGCTCAGCTTCGCGGTCATCTTGTAGTAGACGAGCTTGTCCCGGCCGACCTCCTGGATGATGGAGGCGAGGTCGCCCGTCATCAGGAAGTCCACGGAGATCTGCTGGCCCGGCCCCTTCGCGGTGTTGGGGTCGACGTAGCCGGACTGCTGGTACTCGTACTCCTCCGCGATGTCCTGGCGCGCCTGCTGGTCCACCAGCGCGAAGCGGCCCGTCTGCGCCAGCGCCGTCTGGATCTTGTCACCCAGCGAGCGCATGTCGATGTGCTCGGACGTGCTGTTCTTCAGCTTGCCCACCAGGACGATGGGCAGCGAGCCGTCCGGCCGGGACTGGGAGAAGCGCGGCGAGTTGGCGAGCGAGTCCGCCATCTTCTTCGCGATGAGCTGCAGGTCGTTCTCGTTGAAGCGGTCCGACAGCATCTCGATGGTGTTCGGGTCCTCGTAGGTGCCCCGCGTGAAGGCGCGGGGCCCCGTGCACGCGGTGACCGAGGCGGCGAGACAAGCGGACAGCAGCAGGCGGCGGGTGTTCATGGTGCGGGTCACTCCTAGTTCCATTCGCATTCGAAGCGGCTGCCTTCGAAGTTCCACTTGTGGGCGAGCACCGCGTCACGGCGATACCCCGCCGTCAGGCGGCAGACGCTCTGCAACGACGCGCGCGGGTAGTCGAAGGTGTAGCTCTGCGACTTCGCCAGCTCCTGCGCGGTGAGCTGGGACGGATGCGTCAGCGTGGGGCTGGCGCTGGCGGCCACCAGCACGTGGTGCTTGCCATAGGTCCGAAGCGGCACCTGCCCGGCGAGCTGGACGCGGCGCACGGTGCGCGCGACCAGGATGTCGCTGCGGTCCACCATCGTCTCGTGGCTGTTGCGGCGGCTCAGCAGCTCCGGGATGTTGGCGGTGAAGACGCGGGTGACGTCCCCGTCGTCCACGAAGAAGTAGAGGAAGCCCTCGCGCGCGGTGCGGCTCTCCCCCGTGAAGTCCAGCGTCACCAGCAGGTTCAGGAAGCGGTTGGGCGCCAGGCCATGCCGCGACACCGCGGCCAGCACGCTCTTGTCCACGCCGGCCTTCTTCAGGCGGATGAGGCCATCCGCGCTGGCGTCGCAGGCGCAGCGGCGCTCCTCGATCATCTTCACCAGCTGGGCGGGCTCGAAGCCGGCCTGGGACAGCTTGGACAGCTCCTCATCGGTGAGGGGGAGCTGGTCGGAGCGCTCATAGATGCGCGGCAGCTGGTTCGGGTCCCACTGGATGATGTTGTAGGTCTGCACGTCTCCGGAGGGAAACGGCAGGTTCACCTGTGGGCTTCCACGGCCGGAAACAGAGACGGGCGCCTGACTGGCAACCAGCGCCAGCGTGGCGGCGAGCATCTGGGCAATCATGTCGGAGCCTCCAGTCTAGAACTTGTATCCCACGGACATGCCCAGCCGGTGCGTGACGCCGCCACCGCCAATGGGGATGTCCGGGGTGTAGTTGAGGGCCAGGAGGAAGTTCTCGCGGTCGCCCAGGAGCACCTCGGCGCCCACCTGCGGAGAGATGCCGAAGCGCAGGCCCTCTCCCTCCGGGATGACGATGGCGCCGGCCTTCAGGCCCGCGGTGAACACCAGCGGCCAGCCCCAGGTCCGGAAGCGCGGCCCCACCATGCCGACGAAGCGCCCTCCGTCGAAGATGTAGGCGCCGCTCACGTCGAGCTGGTACCAGTCCGCGCCCCACAGCGACACCGTGGCGCCCACGAACAGCGGCGGCCCCTCCGGCGCGCCCCGAGGCGGCTTCCGGGAGTTGATGGCCGCGCCCCAGTCGAGCTGGAGCGAGATGCTCCGTCCACCGGGGCCGCTGTAGCCGCCCTTGCCGTACTCCGACTCCTCCGGCCCGTCCGTGCGGCCACGGGACTGGGCACTGGCGGTCAGAGGCACGGTGGCGGCCACCATCGCAAGGGCCCCACACAACCTGACATGACGCATCATCTCGAAGACTCCCCCGGGCGGTAGTTGCGAATTTCAAGCGCTTGGACAGCGCGGCCCGCCGAATATTCAAGACTGCCTGCGCCCAGGCAAGCGTTCCCTGCCGCGTGAGCGGCGAAACCTCAGGCCCGAGGCGTCGTGGGCGGCGCGCTGCTGGGCGCGCCCGGTTCCAGGGCAGGCGCCAGCTCCGGCTGCGGGAAGGGCCGCGCCTCCGTACGGGTGACGGGCAGCCACAGGGGGCGCGTGCGCAGGAAGGCGATCAGCTTCTCGCGCACCAGCGCCCGCAGGTCGAAGAGCTTGCTGAAGTCAGACACGCTGACGAGCGCGCGCACCGTGAGGGTCCGGTCCAGCACGTCCAGGACCACCACCGTCGCCACGCGGCCATCCCACAGCGCCTTGCCCTCGTTCTCCAGGATGCGGCGGAGCTCCGCCCGGAGCGCGTCGATGTCCGTCTGGAAGTCCACCTGGAGGATGACGGGCCCGAGCATCTCCGGGTTCCCCTTGCTCCAGTTCTGGAAGGGGTTGTCCAGGAACTGGGCGATGGGGATGACCAGGCGGCGCTGGTCCCACGTGCGCAGCACCACGTAGGTCAGCGTAATCTTCTCCACCGTGCCCCACTCGCCCTCGATGATGAGGGTGTCCCCGATGCTGATGGGCTGGGTGATGGAGAGCTGGATGCCAGCCAGCAGCGTGGAGATGGACTTCTGCGCGGCGAGACCGAGCACCAGGCCGGCGATGCCCGCGGAGGCCAGCAGCGACACACCGACGTTGCGCACCACCTCGAACTGGATGAGCAGCAGCGCCGCGGCGATGACGTAGGTGGCCACCTCGAAGATGGCCCGGAGCACCACCAGTTGCGTGCTGACGCTGCGCGCCCGCGACGCGTCCTTCATCTCCGACGACACCCGGTTCTGCACGAAGGCGGCGGAGACGTGGAGGAAGCGCAGGACGACCCACGCCAGCGCGATGACGCTCAGCGAGTACCCCACCCGGTTGAAGAAGACCTGCGCCGGACGCGGCAGCCGCAGCAGCAGCGTGCCCACGACGAGCAGCGCGGAGAAGGTGAGCAGCTTCAGCGGCCCCTTCCCCGCGGCGACCAGGTCGTCATCCCAGGTGATTCTCGTCCACCGCGCCAACTGGAGGGCGAAGGCCAGCACGATGCGCTCCAACAGCACCGAGAGCCCCACGCTGCCCAGCAGCGTCACCAGCAATCCCAGCCACTGCCAGGGCTCCAGCCCCAGCACCGTGTCCTTGAAGAAGAAGGCCGGCAGGAAGCCCACCAGGCGGGGGCCATACTCTGCGAAGAGCGGGTCCACCTGCCGCACCGTGGACTCGTTGAAGACCCACACGAGCCCCCCTTCCGAGGGGACGCGCTGGACGCGGATGGGGACGTTGGTGCCCTGCAGGGGGATGGTGCCCAGCTGGTCGAAGCGCTCATCGGCCGGATCGCCATCCGGCTCCTTGCTCACCGAGCCCACGTCCACGGGCAGCTTGCGGTCCAGCACGAACTTGAGGGCGCGAGCGAGCTGGAAGCCGCGCTCCACCTGCTGGGCGCGGGGGATGAAGTCCAGGTCCAGGTAGTGCGCCGCGGTGGCGTAGTCCCCCCGATGCGCGGCGGACAAGAAGCCCTGGACGGTGGCCTGCGGCGTGCGCCGGTCCACGGAGGCCGGAGGTGGACCGAGCCCCGTGTTGAGCGCGGCGGCAGGAAGGCTCCACAGCAGCCCCAAGGCCAGGACGACTGCTCTCCGGGTCCAACTGTCACGGTGCATCATGGCCGCCCTCCATATCCCTTTCGGACATCTCACTGGAAAGAAGTCCGTCCTGGCGGCCCGGCAGGCGGCCGTGTGCCAGTCGATATCCGAAATCAGGGAAACACCGACGCCTGAAGCGCATGGGAAAGCGTTGGTGCGGAGCGTGGGGGTAGGATAGAAACAAGGTCAAGGAAGGTCGCCGTGTCCGAGAAGCGAAGAATCCTCCTGATTGACGACAGCGAGATTACGCTCGCGATGGAGAAAGCCGTGCTCGAAGCGCGCGGCTATGAGGTCATCGCCACCTCGACGCTCATGGAGTTCGAGAAGACGCTACAGACGTGGCGTCCGGACCTCATCCTCACCGACATCCACATGCCCGAGGCCAAGGGCACGGACATCTGCCGCACGCTCAAGAACGAGTACGGCACGCAGGACATCCCCATCGTCCTCTTCTCCAGCCTCCCGGACGACGAGCTGTCCAAGCTGGCCGAGCAGGTGGGCGCCGACGGCTCCCTGTCCAAGGTGAACGGGCTGGAGGCCATGGGCGAGAAGATCGACGAGTTGGTGCAGAGCATCCTCTGGTGACCCCCTTGCGCGCGCTCCTCGCCGCGGCCCTCGTGGCCGCGTCGCTCGCCGGGTGTGCACGCAAGGACCCACCCGCCAAGGCAGACGCGGCGGCCGCCTCCGCCGAGAAGCCGACGGCCGCCCTCCAGGGCGAGGGCGCCATCCTCTTCATCTCCGCCGACACGCGCGGCTACCTGGGCCCGTGCGGCTGCAGCGAGAACATGCGCGGCGGCATCGCCCGCGCGGCCGCCCAGGTCCAGGCGGCGCGCAAGGGCGCCCTGCCCGTCCTCTACGTGGACGGTGGCAACAGCCTCTTCGGCGAGCTCGAGCTCAAGCCGGGGCAGGTTCCGCAAGAGGAGCGCAAGGCGAAGGCGCTCGCGGACGCCATGCGGAGCATGGGCCTGGCGGTGCGCGCCACCGGCACGCTGGATGACACGCGGGGCGTGGCTTTTCGCCAGTCGCTGGGCCTGCCGGAGCTGGCGCCGGGCGGCGTGAAGGTGCTGCCTGCTGGAGCGCGCAAGGTGGGCGTGGTGGCGGCGACCTCCGCCGCGCAGCTCGCCGAGGCCAGTGCGCAAGCCCGCGCGCAGGGCGCGGACTTCGTCGTGGGACTGCTGGAAGCCTCGCTGGACGTGGCCCAGAAAGCGGCGGAGCAGCCAGGACTGAAGGCCGACGTGGTGGTGGCCACCCGCACCGCCACCGAGTTCAGCGGCGAGCAGAACCGGCTGGTGCGCGCGGCGGTGCCCGTGGTCGGGCTGCAGAGCAAGGGGCGCTCGCTGCTGCGCGTGGACCTGGCGTATGCCCCGCGGCCGGGCCCCTTCTCCATCCAGAAGGGGCAGGAGGAGCTGGAGCAGGAGGCCGCGGCCCTGGAGCAGCGGGTGGCGCTGCTGGACAAGGACATCAACCTCCCTGGCTCCGACCCGAAGCTCAAGGCGCTGAAGCAAGCCAAGCGCGATGAGCTGGTCACGCGGCGGCAGGCCCTGCTGGACGCCCCGCCCGTGTCCACGGACGGCACCAACGCCTTCACGCTCCGCTTCGTACCACTGGAGTCCAGCCTCCCCTCCGACGCGGAGGCGCTCGCCCTGGTGACGGCCTACGACGCGGACGTGGGGACGATGAACCTCGCCTGGGCGAAGGCCCACGGCCAGGACTGCCCGGCTCCGGCGCCGGGGCGCGCGGGCTTCGTCGGCAACACCCCCTGCCGCACGTGCCACGAGGGGGCCTTCCTCGTCTGGGAGAAGTCCAAGCACCACCACGCCTGGGAGACGCTGGAGCAGGTGGGCAAGCAGTTCCACCTCAACTGCGTGGGATGTCACGTCACCGGCTGGGAGCAGCCGGGCGGCGTGTGCCGGCTGGACAAGGTGGCCGGCCGTGAGGACGTGGGCTGCGAGAGCTGCCATGGCCCGGGCTCGGACCATGTGAAGGCGCCCTCCACCCGCAACATCATCGCCTCGCCCGGCGAGAGTGTCTGCGTCACGTGCCACAACCCGGAGAACTCGCCCCACTTCGACTTCGCGACCTACCTGCCGCGAATCGTGGGGCCGGGTCACGGGAAGCCCTAGTCATCCAGGAATCCGGGCTCTCGCCCGGGCGGCTGCTCCCATTATCGTCCTGGTGCGAGGCGTACCCAGCGACTCCTTGTTTGACTGTCAAGGAAAAGGGCGATTACTTCCGGCTTTCGCCCGCCTCCGGGCGCTCGTTCCCGCGACTGTATGCCGCCCCTACCTCTGCTCCTGCTCGCCCTGGCCTCGGCTCCTGCCCCGGGGCTCCCCCCGCCGTCCGCTGGGGTCCCCCCCACGGAGGCCCAGGTGGAGGCGCCGGGTGGGACGCAGGCGCCCCAAACAGAGGCGCCAGCCGAGGCAGTCGAATCCACGCCTGAAGTCGTGCAGCCGACGGCATCCGCCACGGATTCGGGCGGCGCCGAGCCTGAGTCCGAGGCCGACGCCCCCGGGCTGGAGCCCCTGGAGCCCGGCTCCGCGCTGATGGCCGAGGACGCCTCCGAAGAAGACGAGGCCACTCGCGACGCCGTCGAGTCCGAGTCAGCGGAGCTGGAAGAGCTCCGCGCGCTGGAGGGCGCCGCGCTGGACCCGGCGTCGCGCTCCACCGCGGAGGTGATGCAGTCCCTGCGTCGGCTCGGTCTGGCCAACCCGCTGCGGATGCGCATGCTGGACGCCCTCGACGAGCACACCTTCCGCGAGGACGAGGAGCTGCCGGAGATTCCGCTCATCACGGACCTGGCCAGCTTCGACGTGACGCTGATTCAGGACCGCTTCGACATCCCGGTGGAGATGCAGCCGCTGGTGGCCCAGTACGTCCAGTTCTTCCAGGGCCCGGGGCGGCGCTGGTTCCGCAAGTGGATGTCGCGCGCGGCCCGGTACGTGCCGGTGATGCATCCCATCCTGGAGGAGTACGGCCTGCCGAAGGACACCGTGTACCTGGCGATGATTGAGAGCGGCTTCTCGGCGCACGCCTACTCCTGGGCGCACGCGGCGGGGCCCTGGCAATTCATCTCCAGCACCGGCAAGCAGTACGGCCTGAAGCAGGACTTCTGGGTGGACGAGCGCCGGGACCCCATCAAGGCCACCCACGCCGCGGCCTCCTACCTGCGCGACCTCAAGCGCGAGCTGGGACACTGGTACCTGGCGTGGGCGGGCTACAACACCGGCTCCGGGCGCGTGCGGCGCATGGTGGAGCGCCACGGGACGACGGACTTCTGGCTCCTGTCGGAAGAGCGCGGGCTGGCGAAGGAGACGAAGCACTACGTGCCCAAGCTGATTGCCGCGGCCCTGGTGGCCAAGCACCCGGCGGCGTTCGGCTTCAATGAGAAGGAGTTCGACCCCGAGCCCGTGCTCGACTTCGACGAGGTGCAGCTCACCGACGCGGCGGACCTGGACGTGGTGGCGCGCGCGGCCGGCGTGCCCGTCAAGTCGGTGCAGGACCTGAACCCGGAGCTGAAGCGCTGGTGCACCCCGCCCGCGACCCCCAAGAAGCCCTACACGCTCCGGCTCCCCAAGGGGACGGCGGCGCAGTTCGCGGAGAGCTACAAGCGCATCAGTCCGGCGGAGCGCCTCACCTTCCGCATCCACAAGGTGAAGCGCGGCGACACCCTGTCGCAGATCGCGGAGTCGTATGGCTCGGCGTCCGAGGCCATCCTTCAGATGAACCAGTTGAAGTCGGCCCGCACGTTGCGCGTGGGCGCGGAGCTGGTGATTCCGATTCCCGCCGGAAAGAGCGCGGGCGGCGCGCTGGCGACGAAGGTGGCGCAGGCGCGCCGCAGCGGCGTGGTGGTCCGGCCCGAGGACGAGGTGCCGGCGGGCGCGCCCAAAGGTCCCGTGGCCGCAGGACCCGTGAAGAAGGAGACCATCAACGGGCGCACGCGCGTCACCTACGGCGTGACGTCTGGCGACAGCCTCTGGGTGATTGCCAACAAGTTCAATGTGTCGGTGGACTCGCTGAAGCAGTGGAACAACCTCAAGCGGCGCAACCCGACGCTCCAGGTGGGCTCCACCCTGTTCATCTGGCCCGATGGCAACACGGGCACCGCCAGCGTGCAGGAGCGCGGCGGCACGGTGCTGGCGAAGCACTCGGTGAGCGCCGCCAAGCCCGCGGGCAAGGCCGGCAAGGTCCACGCATTGGCAGAAGGTGAGACGCTCTGGTCCGTGGCGCAGCGCTACGGCGTCAGCGTGGACGACATCATGCGGTGGAACAAGATCAAGGACCACCGCACCATTCCCACGGGCAAGGTGCTCCTCCTCAGCGCGCCGTAGCCTCTGGCGCTGACACGGGCTCCGCGCCCTCGCGGGCGAGTGATTTGCATCGCGACCGGGGATGACCTCATCCATCTCGCCGTCGAGTACTCGCCTCCCGTTCCTTCCGCCTGACGTCCCGGCCGTTCCTCAGACATCGCCCCAGGCGAAGTCCGCACGCAGTGTCGGGAGCGCCTCACTCCTCTCCACCGGCCACGGTGTGCCTCGCGCGCTGGATGGGCATCCGGCCCAAGGGATTCCCCTCCCCTCGGCACTGGACGGCGTGGACAGGCCAGCGCGCACGGCCGCGCCTCCAGCCAACGCTCGCTTCACCGGACTGCCTCAACTGGCCGACGTCGCTTCTGGGGCACAGGTGCTCGGACCGGGGAGCCAGGGCGAAGGCCTCCGCGCCGTGCAGTCCGCCCTGCTCGACATGGGGTTCGCCCTGCACGGCGGCGCCGACGGACGGTATGGCCCACACACCGCCCGAGCGCTGCGCGACTTCCAGGTCCATGCCGCGCGCGCCTTCCCCGCCGTCCAGCCCACGGGCACGCTGGATGCCGTCACGCTCCGGGTGCTGGATGCGCTGGCACCGGCTCCCGGAGCCCGAGGGCAAGCCGGCGGGTTGCCTTCCGCCTTCTTCGATGGCCAGCCCGTCCGCGTGGTGGTGGCCCTCCGGGAGCACCGGACCTTCCTCTTCGATACCCGCGGAGAACTCGTGGACATCTTCCCCAACGCCGCGGGCGCACCGGCCTCACCGACCCGCACCGGGCTCAAGGTGGTCCGCACGAAGCTGGATCAACCGGCCACCGAAGCCGCTGGCGCGAGGCTATGGAATGACCGCCACGTGTTCGGCGTGCGCATGCTCGACCTCTCATGGGCGGATGGCCGGCACTCCGGTGAAGAGCTGCACGGGACGAATCTCCCGTCCCTGCTCGGCACCGACGTCTCACACGGCTGCATCCGTCACTCGAACGAGGCCATCCGCGTCCTGCATGACGCGCTCTCCGTCGGAGACCGCGTGGCCGTCGTGGAGCATATGGACGACCCACACCTGGGCGTGCCGCGCCCCGTGACGTGAGCCCCCCTGTTGGAGGGAGCCCGTGCGCCATGGAGCCCCAGCGCCGCGTCAGTTTCCGGGCGCGAAGCCGAAGAGGCTCGCCGCGAAGTACAGGCTGTTGCGCTGGAAGACGCCCTCACCCGGCGTGCCCTTCTCCAGCTTGTCCTGCACGTGCTTGGGGAGGTTCGCGTAGAGGTCCTGCCCCAGCAGCTCCTCGATGCGGTCCACGGGCACGCGGTGCGCATCCAGCAACGGGAGGATCTGCTCCTTCTTCGACGGCCCATCCTTCACGTTGGGCACCAAGTACGCGTACATCGTGAGGTTGCCATTCGGCAGCTCGTGAAGGACCGTCTTGAAGTTGTGCGTGGGCACGGCGATGCGGCGCTCGCCCGCGCCCGTCGTCTCGCGCTGCTCCGGCGGAATCGGCTGCCCGTTGGCATCCAGGAAGAGGTTGCCCGTGACGATGTACGCCTTGCCCCCCTGCGAGTTCACCAGACCGGAGACGCCCTGCTCCAGCGTGCGCCACACCTGCTGGTTGTGGTTGCCGTGCTGCGGGGCGATGTTGGTCATCTGGTGGCTCTCGTTCATCGCCTCCTGGGTGGGCGAATCCTCCGCGGGCTTCATGTGCCCCCGGTCGAAGCCAGTGTTCCTGTAGTCGGAATCGGTGACGCCGGTGCGCCCCACCTCCGGGTCGCGCACGAAGGTGCTGTCCAGCCGGGTCACCGTGGCGGGCGTCTCCCGGATGTCCGACGCGGACAGCATGTAGCTCACGAAGGAGGGCACGTTCGCGCCCTGGTCCAGCGCCAGGCGCGAGTACTCCTTCACCAGGCTGAGCCCCTCCGAGCCCAGGTCCCCCGCCGGACGCAGCGGGTCCAGCTCCCCGGCGGCCTCGGCCACGCGGCTCTGGAGCGCGGCCATCTGCTGGTCGGGCACCCAGCGCGTGTCCTCGCTCTTCCCGGCCTTCGACGCCTGGATGAACGCCTCCAGCTCATCCGCGCTCAGCTGGCCATCGCCATTGCCGCCCAGCAGGTCCGCGCGGCGGGCCACCGTGGCCTGCCAGCCACTGTCGAACGCGTCCACGTCCACCGCGGTGCCGTTCCCCTGCGCCAGCTTCGCGTCCAGCGCGGCGCGGTTCTGCTGAAGCGCCGTGGACGTCAGGTACCGGCCGTCCTCGGGCGCGGCCAGGTAGTTCTCCAGCTCGGCCGCGGACACCTGCCCGTTGCCACCGCGCGTCTTGCTGCCCGCCGCATCGGCCGCCTTCATCAATCCCACCTGCCAGCTCTCGGCCGTCCAGCCGAACTTCTCCTGGAGCTCGTTGATGGGCACCTCGCGGGCCGTCGAGCGTCTCCAGCTCCCTTTCGGAGTGGTGACGGCATTGAGGGGCGAAGCGGCCGGGGCCGGGCGCGGGGGGGCGGCTCGCGTCGTGGTGGGTCGCAGCGTCATCCTGGATATCCCCGGGGCCGACGAAGAGAAGCACGAGGTGGAGCCCCGTCTCTCATCGTCGGCCATCCACCGCGCCAAGTTGCGTCCCGGCTCGATTTCTTACGAAGAAATAAGGCTCAGGGGTCGGCCTGCACCTGGATATCCGTCTAACCCTTCTTTCCAGGGGCTTTTGACGGCCCCTGCGCGCTAGGGCCTGCCTTCTGGAGGGCGTGGACGATGCGGGCCTCTGCCTGGAGCCGCTCGACATGGTCCGGCGACAGCCCGGCCTGCTCGGCCGCCAGCGCGAGGGTGACCAGGAAGGACTCACTCACCGGCCCCTGCGCGGGCGTCGCCGGAGCAGCGGGCGTGAAGGTGTGGGCGGTGAGCACGGCGCCGGAGAAGGTGCGCACCTTCACCTGCCGGACGTCGGTGGCTCCAGCCATGGCCGACTCCAGGCGGGCCAGCGCGTCCCAAGCCTCCGGAGGGACGCGCCGGAGCATGCCGGGGAGCTTGCGGCCCGGGGCCTCCACCAGCCGGGCCACCTTCCCGCCCCAGGACGCCGAGGCCACGTCGTAGACGACGTCCACGTCGAGCGCCTCCGCCAGCTCCCCCTCCAGCACATCGGGGACGGGGGGCAACCCCGGGAGGCGCTCTCGCGCAATCACCGGGGCCAGGTCGAGGGAATATGCGAACCAGGGACGCGGAGCAGTGGGGCCAGCAGCCATGCCCGCAGTCTCAGCGGGCCCTGGCCCCAGGGCAAGCGCCCGGGCGTGAGTCGGCTACTGCGACTCCAGCAGCATCTTCAGCTCGCGCACGCGCCGGGTGATGAAGTCCCGGTCCAGCTGGCGGAAACTCTCGGGCAGCAGCTCGCGGCTGGTGCACTCCTGCACCGCCACCAGGTTCTGCAGTTCAATCTCCAGCGGGTAGCTGGGTGGCACGAAGTCCGCGAGCACCGCGGCCAGGTCGTCCTTCGTCACGGCCTCGCGGCCGTCGGCCAGCGCGCGAAACTTCGAGCGCACCATGACGGCCTCGATGTCCGCGCCGCTGAAGGCACGCACGCCCTCGGGAATCAGCGTGGAGAAGGACTCGATGCCCTCCACCGAGACGCCCGTCTTCTTGGACATGACCTGGAACAGCTCGTCCCGCTCCGCGTCGGTCTGCGGGTAGAAGAGCGCCAGGTGCTCCTCCGCGCGGCCCTGCCGCTTGAGGTCGATGGGCAGCAGGTCCGGCCGCGCCGTCATCAGGAACCAGACAATCTTCCCGCGGTAGAACGTGTTGCCCATGAACGAGGCGATGGAGCCGAACACGCGGCTGCTCGTCCCGGAGTCCCCGCCGGAATCGCGGTTGCCGAGGAACGTGTCCGCCTCGTCAATCATCACCGCCACCGGCCACAGGGCCTTGAGCAGGTTGAAGATCTTCTCGAGGTTCGCCTCGGTGACGCCCTGCCACTGGCTGCGGAAGTTGAGGAACTTCACCACGGGGATGCCAATCTCCCCGGCGAAGCAGCTCACCATGAACGTCTTTCCCGTGCCCACGGGACCCGACAGCAGGTAGCCCATGGGCATGACCTCCAGGCGCCCCTTCTTCAGGGCCCCGGCCGCCTGCCGCAGCATCTGCTTCGCCTTGGCGTGGCCCGCCACCGCGTCCAGCGTGTGCACCGGCTCGATGAACTCCAGCAGGCCGTGGCACTCCGCCTGGATGATTTCGCGCTTCTTCTCCTTGAGCAGGTCGGCGGAGATGCGCACCTCGCGCTCGATGGCCTCGGTGAGCACGCGGTCCAGGTTGATGCGCGACAGGCCCGCGGTCATCTTCGCCAGGCCCGCCAGCGGCACGTCCGACACGGACTGGAGGCGCTTGCCCTCCAGCTTGTAGCGCACGTACTCCAGCCGCTCCTCCTCGGTGGGCAGCGGCAGCTCGATGGGCGCCACGTAGGGGTTGCGGCTGATGCGCGGCGACACGTCCGCCAGGTTCTCCGCCAGCAGCACCACGGACACGTCGCCCGCGAGGAACTGCGGGTCGTGCGCCCACTTGTCCAGCGTGGCCACCACGAAGCGGTCCTCGCTGGACAGGTGGCTCATCTCCCCGCCGGGGACCAGCGTCTCCGCGAAGTCGATGATGAGCGCCAGCGAGCGGCCCTCGCTCAGGCGCATGCGCATGAAGTTCTCCAGAATCTGGAGCGCGCGGCCCGGGTCTCTCGGCATGACCTTGGAGTAGTCCGTGCCGTACATGGCGTCGTAGCCGGACATGACCCGCTGCAGGTCCTTCTGCGTCTCCGGCGTCGCGGAGCGGATGCCGGACGAGCGGTCATAGAAGAGCACGTGGTCCCGCCCGCCGAAGAGCTCCTCGGAGAGGAACGTCTTCAGCGTGCCGAAGCCGCGGCCGCCGTCCTCCAACTGCAAGGGCTGCAAGTCCCGCACGGCCCCGTACAGCAGGAAGGCGCTGACCGTCTTCGTGTAGTACTTCCGGGCCAGCTGCTGGGCCCAGCGAGGCAGCTCCGCCAGCGGATCCGCCTTGTTCACCTTGCGCACCTTGCTCACGAACTCCCGCCTCCTCTCGCTCCACCGCCCGGGGAGCTGGCGCGCCCGCCCCTGGCAGGGAGGCGGGCCTTCGGCTAACGGCAGCGCGGCTGCCGCTTGAGGGAAACGCTCGCGGTGGCCGGAGCATTGCCTGGCTCCGCGTCCGGGACGTCCACCTCTGCCTCGTTGTGACACTTCAGCTTCAGGGTGAACTGCCGGGCGTTGGGAGACACCTGCACGACGGCGGGCGTGACGGCCCCCACGTCCTTGCCGTCCACGAAGATGGTGGCACCGGCCGGCCGCGACTCCACCTTCACCGCCAGCTTCACCACCAGCGGCTCCAGCTTGAGCGACAGCTCCACGGGCCCGCTGCCGGACACCGGCACGCGCTTGGACGCGGGCTTGTGGTTGGGCGCGCTCACCTCCACCACCCACTCAGGCCCGTTGAGGGGCACGTCCTTGATGTACGCGGCCGCCTTCCCCTGCTCGCGCACCACCCGGCCGTCCACCTTCACCTCGGCCGTGGGCGGCTCCGTCGTCAACACCAGCGCCGCGGTGCGGACCAGGCTCTCCAGCACCGCCTGCACGGGGGTGACGTCCTTGCCCGCAACCACCTCCACCGTCCGGGTGAAGGTGTTGTAGCCCTCGGCGCTCACCACCACCATGACCTTGCCGGCGGGCACCTCGCGCAGCAGCGTCGCGCTGCCTCCCTCCAGGGGAATCAGCTGCGTGTCCAGGCGCACCTGCACCCGGCCGCGGACCTCGGCGGGCACCCCCTGCAGGTCCACCAGCACATAGCCCACCCCCGGCCCTGACAGCGCCCAGGCGATCAACCCCAGCACGAGCAGGGCCGCCGCGCCCGCCGCGCCCAGCAGCAGCTTCTTCCGCTTCCCGGGGTCGTGGGGCGTGATGGCGGCCACCGCCCCGGTGGGGCGCTCCTGCGGATCCTCCTCGTCCTCGTAGGGAGGGGCCACGGGCGGCGCCGGCCGCGCCACGGCTTCCGGCGGCACGGGCACGTCCCGCGTCATCCGCGGCAGCCCACCGCCCCGGCTCGTGCGAGGCGCGGGCCCGGACGGCGACGCGTCCGAGGGGCCCAGCGTGGGCACCGACATGGAGGGCCGCACCACCGGGATGTTCGCGTGCGACATCCGGGGCGGATGGGCGGGGGACGGCGGAAGCGGAGCCGGAGGCGGGATGACCGCCGTCCTGCCGCTCACCGGCTCGTCGTCATCGTGGCTCGGGAGCGTGGTGGGCGTCTCCAGCGGCGTCACGGCGCGCCCCACGGCGGCGCCCGGCTGCGTGGTGGGCTCCGGGCTGTCCGCGAACTCGTGGTCACTGGAGACGAGCTGCGTCGCTCCACCCTCGTCATCATCGGGCGGCGGCGCGGCGGTGGCGGCCGTCAGCTTCGGCAGCGCGGCCAGCGTGGGCGAGCGGCGCACGCCCCCCGGCGAGATGGCCGGCATGGAGCCCGTCATCCGCGGCTGCGGCGCCACCGGCTGCACCACCGGTACCGGCGCGGGCGCCGGCGCGGAAGCCTGGATGGGGCTGTTGAAGGACGCGGCCTCCAGCGCGGCCTGCATGCCCTCGGGCGGCTTGATGTCCGCGTAGTCCAGCAGGCGCTGCTTCTCGCGCTCCACGTCCTCGGCGAACGTGGACTTCATGTACTGCGCCAGGTCCTTGCGGCTGAAGATGGTGTCGCTGGTGATGAGGAAGCGCTGCAGGTCGTCGCCCAGCTCGCTGGCGTACTGGTAGCGCTCGTCCACGTCCTTCGCCAGGGCCTTGAGGACGATGCGCTCCAGCGCCTCGGGGATCCGGCGGTTGTACGTGGAGGGCGGCGGCACCTCCGCCTTGCGCACCTTCTCCAGCACGCTGAAGTCGCTGTCGCCCACGAAGAGGCGCTCGCCCGTCAGCATCTCGTAGAGGCACACGCCAATGGCGAACACGTCCGAGCGCCGGTCCAGCGGCAGGCCGCGGATCTGCTCCGGGCTCATGTACCCGAACTTGCCCTTGAGGATGCCGGCCTGCGTCTTGGTCGCCTTGCCGGCCGCCTTCGCGATGCCGAAGTCGATGACCTTGACCTCGCCCTCGTAGGAGATGAGGACGTTCTGCGGCGAGATGTCGCGGTGGACGATGTTCATCTCCCGCCCCATCCCGTCCTTCTTGCGGTGGGCGTAGTCCAGGCCCTCGCACATCTTGGACACGCAGAAGGCCACCAGCGGCACCGGGGCGGGCTCCCCCTTCTTCCGGCACCGGTCGAAGATGGCCCGCATGTCCTTGCCGGGGATGTACTCCATCGAGATGAAGTAGCTGCCGAGGATGTTGCCCAGTTCGTAGATGGACGCGACGTTGGCGTGGGTCAGCTGGACGCTGATCTTCGCCTCATCGATGAACATCGAGATGAACTCGTCATCCTCCGCGATGTTGGGGAGGATGCGCTTGATCGCCACGAGCCGCTCGAAGCCGCTCGCGCCGAACTGCTTCCCGCGCCACACCTCCGCCATGCCGCCAATGTTGATGCGGTCGAGAAGGAGGTACTTCCCAAACGGGATGGGCTGCCGCTTCGGTTGAGTGGTCGTCACGTGGGAGAGGGTCCGTTCTCAAGGAGCCTATCGATCGGGGCTCCAAGGGGTCAACCTCGTGAAAGCCCTGCTCAAGCTGCCCAGGCGGGCGTGCGGTGGATCAGGGCCCGGCCCGAGGGGCCCCGGCATCCGCGTCACCGGCGGGTGACGATGGAGCGGTGAGGTTGTCACGGAATGCGGTTCCTGGCTCCCCCTCCTCCGCGGGAATGGGCCGCACCAGCAGGAAGCGCGCCTCGCCCCCGACGGACACGATGGCCGGCGGGCCAAAGCGCTCCTCCGCGGGGAGCCCCACCACCGTCACCCAGGCCCCCAGCCGCTCGGGGGCCACACAATAGATGAGCGTCCCCGGCCGCAGGCCGGGCGCCTCCCGCACGGGGCCGTCGCAGTCCTTGCGCACCTGCAGGGTGTACGCCTGGAGCTGCTCCCCCTGCACGAGGTACGGCGGCCGGCCCAGCTCCTCCAGCATGGGCTGGAGGATGCGCGGGTCATCCGGTACCTCCAGCTGGGAGGTGCGCTCCTGCGCCAGTTGGTGGAAGCGCTGGAGCGCCATGGACGAAATGTCCGTGGACGTCAGCGGCGTGTGGCCCTCCGAGAGCACGAGGTCCATGAAGAGCGCGCCCACCAGGACGATGGGCAGCAGCCGGTAGCCCTTGAAGCCCTCCGCCTTCCCCTGGAACAACCCCGCCACCGCGACCACCGCGGCCAGCGCGGCCACGACGAGCACCACCGCGGGACGCTCCAGGGATGGCAGGGCCATGAAGGCGGCCACGTCGGCGCCGCGGGCGCGCACGGCGTCAGAGAGGTCGCCCCCGTAGATCCAGGCGATGAGGATGAGGCTCAGCGCGTTGCCAAGCAGCGTCAGGCGTGAAGGAAGTTTCATCCGGCGAGCGTACGTGCGGGGTCGGTGGCGGCGGCGCGGCGGCTGGGGAAGTACGCGCCCGCGAGCGCGGCGGCGAGCCCCAGCAGGACGCCGCCGATGACCACCGGCCAGGGAAAGGAGAAGAAGCTATCAGGCTTGAAGGGGAAGTTGGGGAGGTAGCCCGCCGCCAGCCTGTCGACGCCCAGGGCCAGCAGCAGCGCGGCGGCCGTCCCCGAGGCGCCGCCCGCGAGGCCCACGACGGCGGCCTCCGCCAGGACGATGGCGCGGATGTCCGAGCGAGACGCCCCCACCGCCTGCATCACGCCAATCTCCCTGGCGCGCGCCCGCACCGAGGCGGACAGGGCGTGGGCGATGTTCACCGCCGCGAGGAGGCAGATGAGGATGGACAGCAGCGCCAGCGCGGCGGTGGTGAGGGCCACGGCCGCGCCCGAGTTCTCCGCCATGCGGCGCTCCTGGTCATCGATTTCCAGCCCCATGCCCTTCACCGCGTCCACGATGGCCGGCACCCGTGATGGGTCCGTCGCGACCAGCGTGACGCCGGAGTAGTTCTCCGCGTCCATACCAAAGGCACGGTTGAGGCGGATGGCCGCGTCCAGGGGGATGGTGATGCCCGCGAGCAGCGCCCGGTCCGACGCGCCCACCACCTGCGCCTGCGCGGCCTGGGTGGCGCCCGAGGCTGAGGCCGCGGCCACGTAGGAGCGGTTGAACTCCACCGGGAAGCCGAAGCCGACGAGCATGTTGGCGGACAGCTGCGGCAGCTTGCGCGCCGGGGCGAAGGTCTTGTTGTACAGCTCCAGCAGCCGCGTGGACACGAGCGACGGAATCGGCTGCCCCTCTCCCGCGTCCTTGAACTCTCCGAGCTGCACGTCGCCCTGCACCAGCGCGGGCTCCACGCCCAGCGCCAGCACCTCCATGCCCATGCGCAGCCGGCTGCCGAAGAAGACGCCGTCGTAGCGCGTCACCGCGGGCACGCGCACATTCATCTTCCGATAGGCGGCCTCCACGCCGGGCAGCGCGCGCAGGCGCTCCACGGTGGGCGCGTCCAGCTTGCCGCCCCCCAGCAGCGAGCCCAGCGACACCGCGGGCGGCACCACGTCCACCAGCCGCGCGTCCGTGGGGAAGATGTCCTCGCGGATGACGCGGCCGACGCCCAGGCCCAGGCCCAGGAAGAACACCAGCGCGCCCACGCCCATGGCCACGCCGAACGCGGAGAAGAAGGCCCCCTTGCGCTCGCGGGCGAGGCTCAACCGGACCAGCCGGGACAGCGCGTCCAGCCTCACGGGGTACCTCCCGTGGCCACGTGCAGCCCCGCGCGCTCCTCCACGAGCCGCCCTTCCTGGAGCCGCAGCACGCGTCCGGCCGCGGCGCTCATCCGCTCCTCATGGGTGACACACAGCACGGTGAGCCCTTCCCGGTGCAGCTCCTGGAACAACGCGATGACGCCCGTCCCGGTGGCCGCGTCGAGGTTGCCGGTGGGCTCGTCGCACAGCAACAGCCGGGGCCGGTTGAACAGGGCGCGGGCAATGGCCACGCGCTGCCGCTCGCCACCGGACAGACGCACCGGCGCCCGGTCCTTCTTCGCGCCCAGCCCCACGCGCTCCAGCAGGTGCTCCGCGCGCTTGCGGGCCTCCACCGGCGCCGCGCCGAAGTGCGAGGGCAGCAGCACGTTCTCCACCGCGGAGAGGTTGGGGATGAGGTGGAAGGACTGGAAGACGAAGCCCACGTGCGTGTTGCGGAAGCGCGCCAGCGCCTTGTCGCGCAGGCCCCGCAGCTTCACGCCGCCCACCGCCACTTCGCCGCGGTAGTCCACGTCCAGGCCGCCCAGGAGGTGCAGCAGCGTGGACTTGCCGCTGCCGGACGAGCCCACCACCGCGACGAACTCGCCCTCCGCCATGTCCAGCGACATGCCGTCTAGGACGCACACCCGCGTGCCGTCCCCGTCCACGTACTCCTTCGTGACGTCCCGGGCCTGAATCACGGCGCGGCCGACGGGGTGGAGGGGGCGGCGGGCGCCAGGCGCAGGGACAGCTCCGCCTGGAGCGCCTTGTCCTTGCGGGACACGGCCAGCGTCACCGCGCGCAGGTCGTCGACGGCCTCCAGCCAGCGCACGGTGGTGGCCTTGATGGCGAAGCCGCCAATGCCCCAGGCCTCCGAGGGGAGATTCCTCACGGCCTCCGCCAGCCGGCGCAGGTCCAGCACCGCGCTGAAGGCCGCGCCCTTGCCGGCGTCCTTCAGGTCCGCGGCCAGCGGCCCATCACCGGCGGGCTTCGCGACCGAGGCCAGCGTGGACTCCAGCCGGGCCCTGGGCGAGGCCACCACCAGCCGTCCGTCGGGCGCGAGCGCGAAGTGCGCGCCTTCGCCCGCGCGGTACGACGTGAGGTACACGCGCTGGCCGCCCAGCTCCGCGGCCTCCACCTTGGCGCCGAAGTCACCGGCCATTCGCGGCAGCCGCTCCAGCGTGGTCCGCAGCTTCGCGGCATCCTCGGCGTCCGCGAGCGCCACCAGGTGGACGAAGCGGAAGGGGTTGGTGCGGCGCAGGTCCAGCACCGGCATGCCCGCGCCCAGGCTCACGGTGGGCGACAGGGACAAGCCCAGCACGGCGCCCGGCTTGAGGTTGTCGAGCACCTCGCCCTTCATGTCGAGCCCGCTGTTCTGCACCGCGCGGGTGAGGTAGCCGCCCGCGAGGTAGGGCCACACCCCGTCCAGGTGCGACGGGTCGCCCCGGAAGCGCGCCACCAGGAAGCTGTCGGAGGGCAGCGCCATCTCGAGGTTGCCCTCCGGCGCCACCGGGTCCAGCGCGGCGAGCGACGCCTGCGTGTCCGGCCACGGCGCATCCGCGCGCAGCGTCACCGAGCGCTCGTCGATGCGGCCCGTGAGGGTGACGCCCTGGACGGTGCCCGGCGGGACCAGGCCGGCGCCGCCCGGCAGCCAGACGTGGAAGTCGCGCTCGGCGGGGAGCCGCTTCAGCGAGGCGGCCATCACCGGCTCCTTCGCGAGCGAGCGCTCCTCGGCCTGCGTCGCCAGGGTGCCCAGGCTGGCGACGGAGGGGCCCGCGCCGAGCAGCGCGAAGCGGGTGCCCTTCACGAAGAGGATGCCCAGCGCGGGCGTGGCGGCGCCAGGACGGCTGAAGGTGACGAGGTCGCCGCCGTCCCCGGCGGCCTGCTTCTTGTCGGACGCCCCCAGGCGGCTGCGCGCGAAGTTGCCGAACGTCTCCTCCAGCTTGCCGGCGTCCTTCACGCCCACCACGGAGATGACGCGGTTGGCGCCGAGGAACGCCGCGCCCGCGCCCAGCTCCGGCGCGATGCCCGCGGCCTCCAGCGCCTGCCGGCTGCGCAGGTCCACGCCAATCTGGCGCATCACCGCGGAGACGTACCCCTCCGCGGTGGAGAAGTTCTGGAGCTGCGCGGCGAACGAGGCGGCCTTCAGCTTCTGGAAGCGGGCGAGCTTCTCTCCGAGCGCGCCCAGGTCTTCGATGACCACCGCGGCCTGCGCGTCACGCGGCAGATGGCGGGCCACGCCCGCGCTCGCGGCCGGCGCCGCGGTGTCCGCATCCTTGCCGCAGCGAGAGCAACCCGCGGCGGCGAGCACGAGGAGAAGGGACGGAAGCCAGACTCGGCGGAGCATGCTGTCACCTCAGGATGCCTGGGGAGGAGAGTCAACCGATTCGTGGGTGCCCCCGCCCCCGTCCGGGAGCCCGGACGATGGGCAGGCGGCGCGCGGCGCGTCACGGCGCGGACGCTGCCCCGGGGGCAACGGGCCCTGGCGCGAGGCCCCTCACCGCACCCGGCTGCCGTGGGGGAGCGGACCGCGCGTCTCCTCGGAGAACTCGAGGAACTGCTCCATCTGCCGCACGGACTCCTCCGTGGCCTCGGCCTCCGCGCTCAGCATGGTGAGCTGGCGGTTGACGACCTCCGGGTCCCGGATGGCCACCGACTGCTCGTGCGTCAGCCGCATCAGGTCCTCGATGCCCGCCAGCTGGTGGCTCACCACCTCCCGGCTCTCGCCGGCCTGCTCGAAGCGCGCCAGCCGCTTGCGGAGGATGTCCACCCGGTTCTGCTTCACGTCCTTCAGCCGCGGGTTCGTCTCGCGCGCGAGGTCCGCCTCCAGCTCCGCCACCTCGCGCTGCAGGTGCTCGCGGTCCGAGCTGTTCAGGTAGGCGCGGTACTGGTTCAGCGTGGAGATGAGCCGCAGGAAGGACGTGAGCAGCGCGTCCAGCCGCGGCTCGCTGTCCGCCTCCAGCACCTTGCCGCCCGGCAGCTTGCGGTAGTTGGCGAGGATCTTCTCCTTCAGCCCCACCAGCTGCTGGTAGTGCTCGCGCTGCGAGGGCGCCAGGTCGGCCTGGAGCGCGTCCAGGGCCCTGCTCGCCGCCTCCGGGTCGTGGAGCGAGTTCGCCCGCACCGCCCGCTGGAAGCGCTTCATGGACGAGACGACGCCCAGGTAGATGCCCTCCAGCCCCAGCGCCACCAGCATGGGCAGCGGCTCCCCCGTCATGGCCGCCGAGGCGGCCGCCGTGCCCAGCCCCACCAGGTTGGCGGGCATCAAGAAGGCGGCCTTGATGTAGTTCGGCGACTTCGCCACGTCCGACCTCCCCTTCCACACGCCCGGAGCCCCGCCTCAGGGGCCGCGGGTCTCCGACACGTACTTCAAGCCCCCCAGGTCCTTCGTGTCCTCCGCGGGAGGCACCGGGGGCCCCTGCTTCAGCTTCTGGAAGAGCGCCGCGGCGCTCTGGAACAGCTCGTCATAGGTGACGGGCGCCTCGCCGGAAAGGCCGAAGAAGGCCCGATTGTCCGCCAGCGTGGCGGGCGGCGCGCTGCGGATGGCCTCGATGGGGTCCCCCAGGTATGGCGCCACCTCGCCCAGCATCCGCGCCCCCGCCGTCGGGTCCTTCAGCACGCTCTGCCCCGCGTCGAGCAGCCCCCGCAGCACCCGACGCACCGCGTCCGGGTAGCGCGCGGTGAACTCGCCCCGCGCCACCAGCACCGTGGCCACCAAGTGTGGGGCATCCGCCGTCGTCGCCAGCACCGCGCCTCCCCTGTCACGGGCCGCCAGCTCCACGTCACCCCACAGGCCCACCACGGCATCCGCGCGGCCCTCGCGGAGCGCCCGTCCCGCATCCAAGGTGGTGGGCAGGTCCACCCAGCGCACGTCCGTGATGCGCAGCCCGGCACGCGCCAGCAGCCACAGCGCGAAGTAGTGCGAGGAGCCATACGGATACACGGCCAGGCGCTTGCCCCGCAGGGAGGCGAGGTCCGAGACGCCCACCGCGGCCAGGGCTTCCTGCCCCCGGCTGCGGCCCACCAGCATGAGCGTGCGGGGCGCCGCGTCCCGCAGCGCCGGGGCCCAGGCGGCCAGCCGGTCCACGGAGAGGGTGGCCATGTCCACGCCGCCGTTCTCCGCGCCAATGGCCAGCGCGTGCCGCAGGTCCTCCTCCCGCGCGAAGAGCACGGCCCGCGCGTCCAGGGCATAGGCCGTCTTCAGGAGCCCCTGCGCCGCGCCCGCTGGAGGCACCGGGTTGTCCAGCGCCGTGGCGCCCCCCGTGGCCACCAGCAGGCCCGCGGAGGCGCCCCGGGGACTGAAGCCGATGAGCACCGGCCGCAGGGGCACGGAGGCCACGTCCGCCACCGGGGCCGCCACGCCCGCCGGGAAATCTCCCGGCGACAGGCGGACGGCCTCACGCGTGGACGGGAAGTACCGCTCCTGCAGGCGGTCCAGGTACCCCAGGCGCGACGCGAGCACGTAGCTCGCGCCGAGCACGCAGAGGAACAGGAAGAGGAAGAGACCTGGACCGCGGTGGAGCCTCATTCAAGACGTGCTACTCGACGCCCACCTTCTTGCCGATGGTCTTCTCGGGGCCACCGCCGACCTCGGACACCGGGGCCGGGCTGCTCGCGAGCCCCATCTCCATCTTGAACTGCTTCACCAGCTCGTTGGCCTGGATCTTCTCGGCCTCTTCCTCGATGGACGCCGCGGTGTGGTCCACCGACTCGAGGGCCATCTGCATGCGGGCCTCGTTGATGGCGGACTTCTCCTGCACCTTGCGGAGCATCTCGTCGTGGGTCGAGTCGATGCCCGCCACGGTGAAGGACTCCATGGTGTCGGCCACCTTGGCCTGCCACTTGGCGCGGCGCGCCTCGCGGATGGCGTTCATGGCCTCCTGCGTCTTGCGCTCCTTCTCGCGCATGAACGCCTTCTTCACCGACAGGGCCTTCTCGTAGGCCTGGCGCGCGGTAGCCAGCTGCTGCTCGTTGCGGGACAGCGCGTCCTTTTCAATCTGGAGCTTGGAGGCGTACTGCGCGGCCAGGTCGTCGCGGCCTGCCTGGATGGCGGCCTTGACCTTGGACGTCAGCGAGCGCACGTCCTCCAGGTACTTGGCGTTCTCCTTCTCCAGCAGCGTCACGTTCGCCCGGACCATGGCGATGGACTCGTTCATCTTCGGGACCTGGTCGTTCAGGTCACGGACGTTCTGCTCGAGAATCAGCTCCGGGTCCTCGATGGAGGAGACAAAGAAGCCGGCGAAGCTGCGCATTGCTCTCTTGAATCGTTGCCACATATCGGCGGTCTACCTCCATCCAGACCTGCTTGCAGCCACCTTACACGATCCCCGGGGCGAGCAAGCGTCCACAGTCCCATTGTCTTATCCAGTGCCTACGCGCCTCTACCTAATGCGATTGCCGCGGGCGCAAAAGCATGGCGCGGCGATTCCCCCGCCTGGAAATGCGCCCGCCCCCACCTCGCCCGCCCGTCCGTCCGCTCCCACACGATAGACGGCAGTGCTTGCAAGCGGGGAAGGAAGCAGGGAAAAACCTGTCTCGTGACGTCCTTGCCCTCCGTGCCCGGCCCGCTCGATGAGACGATGTCCCGGGCCATGGACGCCCAGCGGCGCAGCGTGGTCGGCGCCGGCGCGGCGGTGCGGCTGGTGGGCGCCGCCCTGTTCCTGACCATCAGCACCACGCTGTGGCTGTCCGGCGGCGGGGACTGGGCCATGTACCCGCCCGCCCTGGGGCTCTACGCCGCGGTCGCCGCGACGCTGTTCATGCTCCGCCGGCGGCGGGTGGCCCGCGGCATGGGCGCGGTGCAGTCGGTGGTGGACGTGGCGCTGGTGTACTGGCTCCAGTCCGTGGCGCTCCCCGTCTCCCGCTTCCCCGTCGGGGTGGCGGGCTTCAGCCTGGGCCTGTTCGCGCTCGTCGTCGTCCTCAGCGGTCTGAGCATGCGCGGCGGCGTCGTCTACGGCACGGCGCTGCTGGCCGCCGTCGCCCAGACGGCGCTGATGCGGCAGGCGGACGTCGGCTGGGGCTCGATGGCCATCGCCGTGGTGGCGCTGGTGCTGGTGGCCGTGGTGAGCCACTACGGCACGGGCCGGCTGCGGCACCTGGCCGTGACGCTCACCCGGATGGAGGTGGACCGGGCCCTGGAGGCCCGGCGCTTCCAGGAGGTGGAGGAGGCGCGGCGGACCATCGAGCGCATGCTGGCGGAGGCCCAGGCCAAGAACGCGGAGCTCCAGACGCTCCAGCGGGACATGGAGCAGCTCACCCAGTTCCTCGTGCACGACCTGCGCTCGCCGCTGTCGGCGCTGACGCTGTCCCTGTCGTGGATGGAGCTGGAGGTGCCCCGCGACGGCATCCTCGGTGAGTCCGTCCGCACCGGGCTGGCCGTCACCGCGCGGCTGGACCGGATGATCTCCGACCTCATGGACGTGCCCCGGCTCGAGGAGGGCCGGCTGGAGCCGCTCAAGGCGCCCTTCCCGGCCGCGCACGTGCTGGACGAGGTGCGCCGCTCGCTGGAGGGCGTGGCCCGCTCGCGCAAGCTGACGCTGGACGTGAGCGCGCCCGTGGACCTGGAGGTGGTGGGCGACGCCAACCTGCTGGTGCGCGTGGTGGAGAACCTCACCACCAATGCCCTGCGGTACACGCCCTCGGGCGGGCGGGTGCGGCTGGAGGCAGGGGCGGACGCGGATGGCCGGTGGCTCGCCGTGCGCAACGACGGCCCGCCCATCGCCAAGGAGGCGCGCGTGCGCATCTTCGACAAGTACGGACAGGCCGACACGGAGCGCGACAGCCACCGCGGCTACGGCCTGGGCCTGTACTTCTCCCGCCTCGCCGCGGAGGCCCATGGCGGGCGCCTCGCGGTGGAGGACGCCCCGGGCTGGTCCACGTCCTTCGTGGTGCGGCTGCCCGCCTGAGCGTCAGCCGCCGCGCGCCTTCGGGCGGCGCGCGAGGATGCGCCCCACCTGCGCCTTCGCGTTCGCCAGCACCGCCGGCGCGTCCAGCGTGGTGAGCACGCCGTCGCGCAGCACCGGCTGGCCGTCGATGAAGACGTGCGTCACGTCGCTGCTCCGGACGGAGTGCACCAGCGGCACCAGCACGTCCTCCGGCGCGGGGCCCGCGTGCAGACCGTCGAGGTCCACCACGGTGATGTCGGCGCGCTTGCCGGGCTCCAGCGAGCCCACCTCGTCCTCCAGCCCCAGCGCCCGGGCCCCGTGCAGCGTGGCCATCTCCAGCACGCGCATGGGCGTCATGGCGCACGGCCCCACGCGCGGGTTGTGCATCACCGCCGCGAGCCGCATCTCATGGAAGATGTCGAGCGTGTTGTTGCAGGGCGCGCCGTCCGAGCCCAGCGCCACCGCCACGCCGGCATCCAGCAGCTCCGGCACCTTGGCGATGCCCGAGGCCAGCTTGAGGTTGGAGCCGGGGCAGTGGCACACCACCGTGCGCGTGTCGCGCAGGATGTCCTGCTCCTCCTGGGACAGCCACACGCAGTGGGCCAGCGTCACGTGCGAGCCGGACAGCCCCAGCGCGTGGAAGAAGGCCACGTTGTCCTGGCCCCCGGTGTACTGGCGGACCGCGTCCGTCTCCTTCGCGTTCTCACTGGCGTGGGTGTGGATGCGCAGCCCGTGCTCCCGGGCCAGGCGCACCACCTCGCGCAGCAGCTCCGGCGTGCAGGACAGCACGAAGCGCGGGGCGAAGGCGTAGCGCAGCCGCCCATCGTGCGTGCCATGCCAGCGCTCCTTCAGCGCAAGGCTCTCGCGCAGCGAGTCCTCGGTGCTCTCGCGCAGGCCCTCGGGCACGCCCGCGCCCGCGTCCATCATCGCCTTGCCACCCACCAGCCGGAAGCCGGCGTCCCGGGCGGACTCGAAGACGGCGTCGTAGTGGTGGACGCTGCCCATGTCGAGCGCGGCCGTGGCCCCCGAGCGGATGAGCTCCGCGAAGGACAGGTCCGCCGAGGCGCGCATGGACGCGGCGTCGTGCGAGGCCTCGAAGGGCCAGATGCGCTCGCGGAGCCAGTCCAGCAGCTCCAGCCCGTCCGCGCGGCCCCGGAACAGCGTCTGACAGGCGTGGATGTGGCCATGGATGAGCCCTGGCAGCACCACCTTTCCCGAGACGTCCACCACCCGCCGGGTGCCGCGGGGCTTGAGGCCCCGGCCCACCTTGGCGATACGACCGTCCTGGACGAGGACGTC
This sequence comes from Pseudomonadota bacterium, assembly GCA_023426545.1. Lineage (GTDB taxonomy): Bacteria > Myxococcota > Myxococcia > Myxococcales > Myxococcaceae > Myxococcus. The sequence goes on along the minus strand of JAFAAN010000171.1, from coordinate 91,844 downwards.
CGCATCCACGAGCACCTCGCGCTCGCGGTTCATCGTTACAACCGTGCCACCAGTCAGGAGCAGATCCACGGAATGCTCAGGCTCTCTTGCTAGAAGAAGTCTTTGGTGAAGGCATGCGGAAGCAGCCCTCCCAGGGTGTAGCGCGCCTCGCCGCCCCGGGGCGTCCGGCTGCGCACGGGCAGGTCCTGCCCGCCAAACTCGGCCATGACCTGCCGGCACATGCCACACGGGGGGCAGGGCTCGGGGGTGTCCACGACGATGGCCACGGCCACCGGCTGCGTGTGCCCCTGGGCCACCCCCGCGGCGAAGGCATTGCGCTCCGCGCAGACGGTGAGCCCATAGGTCGCGTTCTCCACGTTGCAGCCGGCCACGACGGCGCCGTCCGCATACAGGACGGCGGCCCCCACGGGGAAACGCGAGTACGGCACATGGGCGCGCGCCCGAACGCGCGCGGCCTCCTCGAACAGGCGCTCCCAGGGAATCTCATCCGCCATGACGCCCTCCCGCATGAAGCCGGATACGGACCGCTACGGGCGGCCCGCACGGCGCTGCACGTCATCCAGGTGGCGCGCGATGGCCAGCTCGGACTCCACTGGCAGGTCCACGAAACGGACCCGGGCCGACGGGCCGTTGCCCCCCGGCGCGACCTGAAGCACCTCGCCCGTCGCTTCCACTTCATCGGGGAGGATGGGCAGGCGGAAGCGCACCTCCACCCGCGCGCCCTGCTCCCACCCCTCGCCCGGCCACGCGCAGCCGCCCAGGGACAGGTCCCCGTCATGCTGCTCGAAATCGCCCGAGCTGCCCTCCCGGCGCACCTTCAGGCGCATGGGAATCCGGGGAGAGTCCCGCCGGTCCTCGGCCTTGTCGCTCATCGAGTCGTTCCTCTCGGCCATCGCCGTTACCTCCTGCCACTCATGCTCGCGCCACCACCCGCCGCGGGAAGCCCACCCGTTGCTGGCCCTGGCTCCGCGAGCCCATACCGCAGACGCCCGCTGGCGTCTCGTCCGAGGCGACGTCCACCCCTCCGACAGCCCCCTTCCAGAGGGCCTCCCCCCGCTTCCCCACCCTTCTGCAACGTCCCATCCCCCCACATCATACGGGGGAACGGGGCCCCGCGAGGCCCGGAAATTGGGGCTCCCACCGTCCGGCGGGGCCCTGGCGGGGGTGAGGCGGTGGCGGCGGGCCCCCGGCGCTCAGGCTGGGACGCCCTGGTCCCGGGAGGCCCACCAGTCCTCGCCATAGCTGATGCAGAGCTGTTCGCCGGGGTGGATGTCCCGCAGCGCGTGGTAGCAGAAGACGTCCCGGGTCACCTCGCGGTGGTAGGACGTGTTCGGCTCGCGGGCGTGGTTGTAGATCATCCCGTATCCCAGCACGAGGGCGACCCACTCGCCCTCCCGGGGCGCCTCGTGCTCGGCCCACTGGAGCTGGAACACGTAGTCCTGGAGCTGCGGGTTCTGCGATTGGGCGCGCGGCAGCTTGAGGTAGTGGCACTCCTCGATGAGCGCGCCGGCCTGGATGAAGGCGTCGGTGAACACGCCGTAGCCCCACTCGCATGGCCGGACCTTCACGCCCGGATGGATGTACAGCGCTGCGCCCTGGTTCATGGTCTCCTGCCCCGCGTGGCTCCCGGCGGCGAGGATGGCGCCTTCCTCGTACGGGGTGAAGCGTCGAGGTGAGCGCATCGGCCCCCGGGTCCGCGCCGCCTCTGTGCGGCCCGGGCGGGGCTCGCTAGGATGCGACGCCGCAGTCCTCCCCCGCCCGCCCCCCACCCGTTTCAACGCGCGTTGCGTGCGCGGCGGCCCTTTCATGTCCTCTCGAGCCCATGCTGCCCCAATCCACCGTCCCTGAGACCCTCCCTGTCTGCCCCGACCACACCGATGCGCCTTCCACGGGGACGTGCGAGCGCTGCGGCCGATTCCTCTGCGAGCAGTGCCCGCAGCCCGTGGCCAACGTCTGCGCCCCCTGCAACGCCCGGCAGCTCCAGGCGATGCCGCCCACGTCGGGCCGGGCGAAGTGGACACGCGGGGTCATGTACGCCGGCATCGGGGTCGCATCGCTCACCGGGCTCCTCCACGCGTGGCTCCTCCTGAACCTCGAGAATGGCTCCACGCCCTCGCTGGAGAATGCCCAGACCTTCGACTCCCTCAATGCCCAGCTCGCCCTGGCGAGCACGCTCGTGATCATCACGACCGTCATCAGCTATCTCCGGTGGCTGCACCTGAGCGTGAAGACCGCCCGGGCGCTCGGCGTCAGCACCGAGGAGCCCCGCTGGGCCGTGTTCGCCTGGTTCATCCCCTTCTACAACCTCGTCAAGCCGTACGAAGTCGTGCGCGACCTCTGGCTGAACCTGGGTGGCGCGCCCGCCCAGAGGGCTCTGCTGAAGGGCTGGTGGGCCGCGTGGCTCATCAGCAATGGCGCATCCAACGTGAGCGCCTCGCTGCTGGCCAAGGTCGGAAGCTCGCAGGGGATGCTCTTCAGCGCCCTCCTCGTGGGGATGATATCGGAGGCGCTCAGCGTGCTGGCCGCGGTGCTCTGCATCCGCGTCATGCAGGACATCGAGACGATGCTCGCCGGGCGCCGGGCGGACCTCGGGGCCATCATCGCCCGAGCGGACGCGAGCGCCTGAGCCCGGGCGCGGCAACCGCCCAGAGGCAGCGAAGCCCCGCGCCGCGCCTCGCAGGGCACGGCCGGGGCTCCCGGAGCCACGGCGGCGGACCGCCGTCCTACTCCACCCGCTCCCGGATGAGGGGCCGGGGCGCGGGCGCCGCGTCGCCGAAGCGGTACGCGGCCAGCAGGCGCGCCTTCACGTCCGCCAGCGAGGCCGCGTCGTTGTAGTGCACGCGCACCACGGGCTCGCCCTGCTTCACGGCCTCGCCCGCCTTCTTGAGCAGCGTGAAGCCCACGCCGGGGTCGATCTTGCTGTCCACCCGCTGCCGTCCCGCGCCCAGCGTCACCGCCGCCATGCCCACGCCCTCCGTGTCGATGCCGGTGACGAAGCCGTCCCGCGGCGCCACCACGTCCACGGTGGACTTCGCCTGCGGCAGCAGCGAGTAGTCGTCGATGGAGCGCGGGTCTCCGCCCTGCACCTGGACGATCTCCTTCAGCTTGCGCACGGCGCTGCCGTCCTCCACCACCTTGCGCAGCTTCTCGCGCGCCTCCTCCACCGTGGCGGCCTTCTTGCCCAGCACCAGCATCTCCGCCGTCAGGGCGTAGGTCACCTCGGTGTAGTCCTCCGGCGCGTTGCCGCGGAGCATGTCCACCGCCTCCATGACCTCCAGCGCGTTGCCCACCTTGCGGCCCAGCGGCTGGTCCATGTCGGTGAGCAGGGCCACCACCTGCTTGCCCATCTCCGCGCCCAGGCCAATCATCGTCTTCGCCAGCGTGCGCGCGTCCTCGTCGCGCTTCATGAAGGCCCCGCTGCCCACCTTCACGTCCAGCACCAGCGCGTCGATGCCCTCCGCCAGCTTCTTGCTCATGATGGAGGACGCAATCAGCGGGATGCAGTCCACCGTCGCCGTCACGTCCCGCAGCGCGTAGAGCTTCTTGTCCGCCGGGGCCACCTGCGCCGTCTGGCCAATCAGGCAGCAGTTCACCTCGCGCACCAGCCGCCGGTACTCGGACGTCGGCAGGTTGACGTTGAAGCCGGGGATGGACTCCAGCTTGTCCAGCGTCCCACCGGTGTGCCCCAGGCCGCGGCCCGAAATCATGGGCACCGGCACCCCACAGGCCGCCGCCAGCGGCGCCAGGCTGAGGGAGACCTTGTCGCCCACCCCGCCCGTGGAGTGCTTGTCCACCTTCATGCCCGGGGTGTCGGACAGGTCCAGGACCTCGCCGGACTCCAGCATCGCGCGGGCCCAGGCCCCCAGCTCCCGGGAGTCCATGCCCCGGAAGAAGATGGCCATGCACATGGCCGCCATCTGGTAGTCCGCCACCGTCCCCGCCGTATACGCCTCGATGAACGCGCGGATGTCCGCCGGATCCAACCGGCCGCCATCCCGCTTGGCCTTGATGAGCTCGTAGGGTTGCACGAGGCGAGCCCATACCAGGAACCCTCCGTTCATGCACTCCGGGAAAGGGCGGGCATCTGGTAGATAAGCGGCTCATGACGCTCCGCCTCCAGGTCCTTGCCCTCACCGCGCTCCTGTGCGCCTGTTCCAAGCAGAAGGAAGAAACCCCCGCCGCCGGGGCCCAGGCCCCTGCTACCGCCGGGAAGGCGGAAAACAAGGCTCTCCCCGTGGGGCTCGTCGTCGACGTGGGCGGGCGCGGAGACCACTCCTTCAATGACGCGGCGCTTCGCGGGCTGGAGCTGTGGGCCGCGGGGAAGCGCTACGAGGGTGGCAAGTACGTGACCGCCACGCCCCAGGAGGTCCACCAGTCGCTGCCGCCCCACCTGGCCTCGACGGCGGAGCGCCTCCAGGCGCTGCCCATCCAGCCCATCGTCCTGCAGAGCAAGGCCCAGGAGGACTACGTCCCCAACCTCCAGCTCCTCGTGGACCAGGGCGCCCGGCTCACGGTGGGCAACGGCTACATGCTGGCCAACGCGGTGCGCACCGCCGCCCAGGAGAATCCCCAGGCCCAGTTCCTGCTCATCGACAGCCAGGTGCTGGACGCGCAGGGCAAGCCGATGAAGCTGCCCAACGTGCGCACCGTCCTCTTCAAGGAGCAGGAGGGCAGCTTCCTCGTGGGCGCGCTGGCCGGGCTGGTGACGAAGACGAACAAGGTGGGCTTCGTGGGCGGCATCGAGGTGCCCCTCATCCAGCGCTTCGAGGTGGGCTACCGCGCGGGCGTGAAGACGACCAACGCCCAGGCCTCGCAGGCGCTGATGTCCATCTACACCGGCAGCTTCAACAACATGGCCGCCGGCAAGCAGGTGGCGCAGGACCTCATCTCCAAGGGCGCGGACGTGCTCTTCCACGCCGCGGGCGCGGACGGCATCGGCGTCATCCAGGCGGTGAAGGAGGCGCGCGCCGCGGGCAAGCACGTGTACGCCATCGGCGTGGACTCGGACCAGTCGCACGTGGCGCCGGACGCCATCCTCACGTCGATGATGAAGTACTCCGACCTCGCCGTGTACCAGGCGGTGAAGGACCTGGTGGACGGCGCGTTCTCCGCCGGTGAGCAGGTGCTCGGCCTCAAGGAGAACGGCGTGGGCATGGCCGAGGTGCGGGTGGACTTCCCGGGCAAGGCGGAGGCCCTCCAGAAGGTGGAGGCCCTGCGCCAGCGCATCATCGCGGGGGACATCCAGGTCCCAGCGCTACCGGCGGACCTCGCCTCCTTCCAGGCTGCCGCGCCCTGATCTCCCTCCGGAACATCCGCAAGTCCTTCGGCGCCTGCGTCTCGCTGGCGGACGCGTCGCTCGACGTGCGCCGTGGCGAGCTGCTCGCCGTGGTGGGGGAGAATGGCGCGGGCAAGTCCAGCCTGATGAACGTCCTCTACGGGCTCTACCAGCCGGATGCGGGCGAGGTGACGCTGGACGGCCAGCCCGTGCGCTTCAAGAGCCCGCGGGACGCGATTGCGCGGGGCATCGGCATGGTGCACCAGCACTTCATGCTCGTGCCCACGCTGTCGGTGGCGGAGAACGTGGTGCTCGGTCGCGAGCCCACGCGCAACGGGCTGCTGGACCTGGAGCGCGCGGTGCGGGAGGTGGCCGACACCTGCGCCCGCTTCGGCTTCCAGTTGGAGCCCCGGGCGCGCGTGGACACGCTCAGCGTGGGCTCGCAGCAGAAGGTGGAGATCGTCAAGGCGCTGCACCGCGGCGCCCAGGTGCTCATCCTCGACGAGCCCACCGCCGTCCTCACGCCGCAGGAGTCCGACGAGCTGGCGCGGGTCCTGCGCGGGCTCGTCGCGCAGGGGCACACCGTGGTGCTCATCAGCCACAAGCTGAAGGAGGTGCTGGGCGTGGCGGACCGCATCGCCGTCATGCGCCGGGGCCGCTGCGTGGCCGAGGTGCGCGCCGCCGACACCACCGCCGAGCAGCTCGCCGCGCTCATGGTGGGTGAAGGCCACCGTCCGGCGGTCCCCTCCGCGCCCGCCGCGGCCACCTCCCAGGGGCCTGGCGAGCGGCTGCTGGAGGCCCAGGGCCTGCAAGCCACCGGAGACAACGGGCGCCCCGCCCTGCGCGGCGTGGACCTGGAGGTGCGCGCGGGCGAAATCGTCGGCATCGCGGGCGTGGACGGCAACGGGCAGCGCGAGCTGGCGGAGGTGCTCACCGGCCTGCGCCCCCTGACGTCCGGTGGTGGAACGATGCTGGGCGGCCCGCTGGCGGGCCTCACCCCGGCCCAGGCCCGTGAGCGCGGCGTGGGGCACATTCCCGAGGACCGGCTCCACCGCGCGGTGGTGAAGGCGCTCAGCGTGGAGGAGAACGTGGCGCTGGGCCGGCACACGCGGCCGCCCTTCGCGAGGGGCCCGTGGATTGACTTCGCCGGCCGCCGGGCGCGCACGCGCGAGCTGACCACCGCCTACGACGTTCGTCCCCCCGACCCCGAGGTGGCCCTGCGTGCGCTGTCCGGCGGCAACCAGCAGAAGGTGGTGGTGGCGCGCGAGCTGGATGCGCGGCCCCGGCTGCTGGTGGTGGTGCAGCCCACGCGCGGCCTGGACGTGGGCGCGGTGGCGCAGGTACACGCCAGGCTGCGCGAGGCGCGCGAGCAGGGCACCGGCGTGCTGCTGGTCTCCCTGGACCTGGAGGAAGTGCTGGCCCTGGCGGACCGCGTCTATGTCTTCTTCGAGGGCCGCGTGACGGGCCACTTCCTCCGCCACGAGTTGGATGAGCGCGAGCTGGGGCGGCGCATGCTGGGCGCCACGGAGCCGGGCCATGCCTGAGCGCTTGAGACAGCTGCTGCCGTCGGTGCTCTCGGTGCTGCTGGCCCTGGGCGTGTGCTGGGCGCTCATCGCGCTGACGATGGAGCCGGGCACGGCGACCAAGGCCTACCTCCAGATGCTGTGGGGCGGCATCGGCAACTGGCCCGCGTACCTGGACGGCGCGGCCGCCACCGTCATCACCCGCCCCCTGGGCGAGGCCGCGATGAAGGCGGCCCTGCTCACCCTCACCGGCCTGTCCGTGGCGGTGGCCTTCAAGGTGGGCCTGTTCAACATCGGCGCGCAGGGGCAGATGCTGCTGGGCGCGCTGGCCGCGGCCGTGGTGGGCGCCCACGTGACGCTGCCCGGCGTGCTGCACGTCCCCGCGGCCCTGCTGGGCGCGGCGCTCGCGGGCGCGGCGTGGGCGGGCATCGCCGGGCTGCTGCGCATCTACCGGGGCGTGCACGAGGTCATCTCCACCATCATGCTCAACTGGGTGGCGCTGAGCCTGGTGGACAACTGGCTCGTCGTGGGCCCGCTGCGCGGCGCCGCCGAGGGCGGCCAGTCCATCACCGGCACCGCCGAAATCCAGGCCACCGCGGTGCTGCCGCGCCTGCTGGGCGACGGCTCCCGCCTCAACCTGGGCTTCCCGCTGGCGCTGGCCGCGGCGCTGGCGGTGTGGGTGTGGCTGACGCGCACGCGCTCCGGCTTCGAGACGCGCGCGGTGGGCCTGGGCGCCGAGGCCGCCCGCGCCGCGGGCATCCCCGTGGCCCGGAGAATGGGTCTGGCCATGGCGCTCGCGGGGGCCATGGCGGGGCTGGCGGGCGCGGTGCTGGTGCTGGGCACGGAGGGGCGCTACCCCGGCACGCTGGGCGCGCCCTACGGCTTCGACGGCATCGCCATCGCGCTCATCGGCAACAACCACCCGCTGGGCGCCACCGTGTCCGCGCTCTTCTTCGGCGTGCTGCGCGCGGGCGGCACGCGCATGCAGCTGCTGGGCGTGCACAAGAGCTTCCCCGAGCTCATCCAGGGCCTGGCGCTGCTGTTCGTCGCCGGCCGCATGGTGTGGCTCGCGCTGCTGCGACGGCGACACGTGGCGCCCGCGGCGTCGGCGGAGGTGCCCCGTGCTTGACGTCCTCCACTCGCTGCTGTTCTCCACCCTGGACGCGGCGCCCGCGCTCATCTTCGCCGCGCTGGGCGCGGTGCTCTCCGAGCGCGCGGGCGTGATTGCCGTGGGCACCGAGGGGATGATGCGCGTGGGCGCCTTCTGCGCGGCGGTGGCGGCGCTGGCGATGCCCACCCCGCTGGCCGTCGTCATGGGCATGCTCGCCGGCGCGGCCCTGGCCGGCGTGCACGGCTTCCTCAGCATCCGCTGGCGCTCGGACCAGGTGGTGTCCGGCATCGCCCTCAACCTGGTGGCCCTGGCCGGCGGCACCTTCCTGCTGGAGTCCCTCTACGGCCCCAACGGCACCCCGCCCATCCAGCAGCTCGCGCGCTGGAACATCCCCGGCCTGGGCGGCGTGCCGGTGCTGGGCGCCCTCTCCGGGCACTCGGCGCCCACGTACCTGGCGCTGGTGCTGCCCTTCGTCTTCCAGGGCCTGCTGACGCGCACGCCGCTGGGCCTGCGGCTGCGCGCGGTGGGCGACAAGCCCCAGGCCGTGGCCACCCTGGGCCTGTCCGTGCCGGGGCTGCGCTGGGGCGCGGTGCTGGGCAGCGGGCTGCTGGCCGGGCTGGGCGGCGCGGTGCTGTCCACCGCCGTGCTGGACCGCTTCGAGCAGCATACCCCCGCCGGCCTGGGCTTCATGGCCCTGGCCGCCATGGTGTTCGGCCGGTGGACGCCCGTGGGCGCCTTCCTCGCCGCGGCCTTCTTCGCGTTCGGCAACGCGCTGCGCATCGGCCTGGTGTCCAGCGCCCCCGGGCTCGTCGAGCTGATCCCCCAGGGCGTGCTCCTGGCCCTGCCCTACCTGCTCACGCTGGGCGTACTGGCCCTCCAGGGGCAGCGCAGCAGCGCCCCCGCCGCTCTCGGCACGCCCTATGAGCAGGAGTCGCGCTGACGTTTCGCGCGCATGCGAGTCCTAGATGACCCGGGTCTCGGGCGATTTGGGGTCATCAGGAACCCCAGCTTTGAGAGGAAGCGCCCCCGTGAGACGGCTTTCTCTCGTGTCGCGGCGCTTCAAACCCCCGCGATTACAGGGCTCGCAGGGAAGTCCCCCGGCCAGGCGGCTTCGGCGCCACTGACCGAATTCCGGCACGAGCCTCGCATGGACACTGCCCGGTATCGGATCACGTACCGGCCTGGAAGCCTGCATCCGGGGGGAGCTCCATCCAGGCCTCGAAGGGTCCGTAGGAACTGCCTGGAGCACCCGGGTGAGGCCCACCTGGTCACCATGTAGGGGTGGCGTGATGCTGGAGACGACGGAGACCGAGACATACCGGCCCCGGGTGTTGGCCGTGGACGTGGAGTCGGGCGGCATGGAGCGGCTGTGCTCCATCCTGTCGCCAGCGGGATACGACGTGCTTCCCGCCAGCGGGACGGCCGTGGCGGCGGCGGTGAAGCAGGCCGCGGACCTGGTGCTGCTCGACGTCGAGCGCCCGGGGACGGAGGGGCTCGCCACGTACCGGCGTCTGCTGGACGCGCTGGGCGACGCGGCGCTCCCCGTGCTCATGCTCACTCCCAGCGCGGACCGCGAGACGCGCCGCGAGGTGCTCGAGGCGGGCGTGGACGACCTGCTCACCACCGAGCCGCTGGACCCGCTGGAGCTGAAGGTCCGCGTGCACACGCTGCTGGAGCTGAAGGCGCACCGCGCCAGCGGTGGCCAGCGCAACGAGGCGCTGAAGGACCCGCGCGCCCGCTGGCTGGAGATGGAGCGGCTGGCCCGCGTGGGCACGCTGGCCGCGGACGTGGCGCAGAACCTGGGCCGCGTGGGCGAGGGCCTCCAGCAGGCGCTGGAGCACGTGCGCACCCGGGCCCAGCAGGGCCTGCCGCCGGACGCGGACACGCTGAAGAAGCTGGGCGTGGCGGGCGAGCAGATGCGCCTGCATGGCCAGCACCTGCTGTCGCTGGGCCCCTCCAGCCCGAAGGACATCCAGCGCTTCGACCTGCGGGAGCTGGTGCCCGCGGTGGTGGAGCGGATGCGCGAGGCCGGCCGCCTGGGCACCGCCGAGCTGACGGTGCTGCTGCCCAACGAGCCCATCGCCGCCGTCTTCAACCGCCGCCAGTTGGAGCAGGTGCTGACGGAGCTGCTGGCCAACGCGGTGGACGCCGTGGAGGACGTGACGGACCGCCCGCGCCGCATCATCACCGGCGTGGAGCTGCCCGACATCTTCGGGGACTTCGGCCCGCTCCTCTTCGTCGAGGACACCGGCATCGGCATCTTCGAGGACGAGCAGCAGGCCGTCTTCGAGCCCTACTACACGACGAAGGCGCCCGAGAAAGGCGCCGGACTGGGCCTCACCGTGGCGCGAACCCTGGTGGAGGCCATGGGCGGCACGCTGATGGTGCGCAGCCGCGTCAACCAGGGCAGCACCTTCACGGTGGAGCTGCCCGAGCAGACGTCGTCCTGGTAGCTAGAAGCGGTAGGCGACGCCGAAGAGCGCTTCCAGCGTGAACTCGGTCTCGTCGAAGTCCGGGATGACGGCGGGCCCCATCCGGATGTTGAAGGTGACGGCGACCTGGCGGTTGACGAAGTACTCCAGGCCGCCGCCCACGAGGATGGGAATCACCGGGCCGATTCCCTCGCCGAAGTAGACGTGGAAGGGGATGTCCAGGCCCAGGTTCACCATGACGGCGCTGCCGGCGGGAATGCCCACCACCAGCCCCAGCGGCAACGCGAGGCCCACGTCCGTGTCGTGCCGGTTGAAGTAGAAGAAGGGGCCCGGCTGGAAGGTGAGCGCGAGCGAGAACTGGCGCTCCTGGAGGAGCTGCAGCCGCATCCACGCCTGGAGCTTGATTCCCGGGTCCGTGTAGCGGACCCAGCCCTCGCGGCCCCAGTTGAAGTTGAACTTCCCGCCGATATCGAAGCGCTCCGAGCCGCCGTGGAGCAGGCCCAGGGAGATGCCGGGCCAGCCAATCTGGCCATGGAACGCGGTGTTGCCCCGCCCCAGCGTTTCACCGGCCAGGACGGACCAGCCCTGTCCGCCCCGCTGCGCGAGCGCGGCGGTGGGAAGGGCCAGGAAGCAAGCAAGGAGGACTCCGGGGAGCAGTCGCTTCACACGGTACCTTTCTACGAAGGCCGCCCCGGAGGGCGAGCGGTGGGTGTGGTGCTGCGTCGAAAGACCTACGCGGGCTGGCCGCGCTCACGCGCGAGCGCGAGGAAGGCGTCGATGAAGCGGCCCAGTCGGGCCTCGGCGCGCGCCCGGGCCTGGGCCAGGGGCTCGCCGTCCGCGAGCGTCTCCTTCAGCTCGAAGTAGTACTTGATCTTCGGCTCGGTGCCGGACGGCCGCAGGGTGACGCGGCCGCCGCTCTCCAGCTCCAGCGCGAGCACGTTGGAGGGAGGCAGGCCCCGCTCGCCCTTCTTGTAATCGCGCGCGGCGCGCACGGCGTCGCCGCCGATGGCCGAAGGCGGCGAGGCGCGGAAGGCGTCCATGATGCCGCGGATGACCTGGGCCCCCGCCGCGCCCGGGAACGTGAAGTTGCGCTGCGCGCCGACGTACAGGCCGTGCGCGCGCTGGATTTCCTCCAGGTAGCCCAGCACCGTGGTGCCGCGCGCCTGGCACCACGCGGCGAGGTCCGCCATGACGAGCGCCGAGCCCACGCCGTCCTTGTCCCGCGTCACCGTCCCCACGGTGTAGCCGAGCGCCTCCTCGTAGCCGAAGACGAAGCGCGTGCCCTCGGCGTGCTCGCGCTCCAGAGCGCGGTTGGCGATCCACTTGAAGCCGGTGAGCACCTCGTCATACGCGGCGCCCACCGAGCGCGCGATGTCGCCTAGCTGCGCGGACGAGACGATGGTAGTGACGACGTGGGGCGTCCCCTGCTTGGGCCCCTGCGTGAGCAGGTAGTGGCCCAGCAGCACGCCCACCTCGTTCCCCGTCAGCAGCCGCAGCGCGCCGCCGCTGTCGCGCGCCATGACGGCCAGCCGGTCCGCGTCCGGGTCGTTGGCCAGCACCACGTCCGCCTTCACGCGCTCGGCGGTGGCGGTGGCCAGGTCCATGGCCCCGGGCTCCTCCGGGTTCGGGAAGCGCACGGTGGGGAAGCGGCCGTCCGGCTGCTGCTGCTCGGCCACGGCGGTGAAGCGCGGGAAGCCCGCCTCGCGCAGGGCGCGCTCGGCCCAGGCCCCGCCCACGCCGTGCATGGCGGTGTAGACGACCGACAGCGACTCGGAGCCCTTGCCGTACACGCGCAGCCCGAGGATGGCGCGCACGTAGGCGTCCCCCAGCGCGGCGGGCACGTCCCGCCACAGGCCCTTCGCGCGAGCGTCGGCCGGGGCCAGCAGCGGCACGCGGTTGGCGGGCTCCACCCGCGCGATGGCGGCGGCGATGCCCGTGTCATGCGGCGGGATGATCTGCGCGCCGTTGCCCCAATAGACCTTGTAGCCGTTGTACTCGGGCGGGTTGTGGCTGGCCGTCACCATGACGGCCGCGGCGGCGCCGAGCTGCAGCGCGGCGAAGGCCACCAGCGGGGTGGGAACGGGCTCGGGGAAGACGTGCGCGGGGATGCCCTCGGCGGCCAGCACCGCGGCGGTGTCCTCGGCCAGCTCCGCGCTCAGGTTGCGCGCGTCACGCCCCACCACAACACCCCGCTTCGCGACGTCCGGCACCTGGGCCTTGAGGTAGCGGGCCAGGCCGGCGGTGGTGCGCCGGATGACGGCGCGGTTCATCCGGTTGGGGCCGGCGCCCAGCACGCCGCGCAGGCCGGCGGTGCCGAACTCCAGGTCCTGCGAGAAGCGGTCCTCCAGCTCGGCCCAGTCGCCCTTCGCCAGCAGCGCCTCCAGCTCCGCCGCGGTGGACGGGTCCGGATCCGCCTGACGCCACGCCTCCGCCCGCTCCTTCAGTCCGGTGGTGTCCATGAGCCCTCGAAGCTTCGTGCAGCCGTTGAGGGCGCGCGAGGCCCTGGGGCTCGCGCGCCGGTTGTTCAGGTGTAGTCGGTCAGCTTGCGGCGGGTGGCGCGGCCCTTGGGGCCGTCCCTGTTCCCCTGGCACGTCACGCACAGCTCCGCGTAGGGCATGGCGCGAAGGCGGCCGAGCGCAATCTCGTCGCCGCACTCCTCGCACTCGCCGAACGCGTCCGGGTCCTCGCGCAGCTTGCCCAGCGCCTTGATGACCCGGGCCAGCACGCCGTCCATGTTCCGGTTCCGGTTGGACGCGATGGCCTGCATCATCTCGTTGAGGGGTTGCTCGTCCTCGTCGCCCCCGATGCGCGCGTCATCGGTGCGGTTGGGCTCGATCCGTGCCGGCGCCTTCTCCGTCAGCTCCGCATGGAGCGCGAGCAGCAGCGCCTTGAATTCCTCTCGCTGTTTCGCGTTCACGGCCCACCCCGTTCAGTACTTCGCGGTGGAGACCTGGCCGGTGACAATGGCCACGGACGCGGACGCCCCCAGGCGGTTGGCCCCCGCACGCAGCATCTTCATCGCGTCATCGACGGAGCGGATGCCGCCGGACGCCTTGACGCCCACCGTGTCTCCCACCACGCGGCGCATCAGCGCCACGTCCGCCTCGGTGGCGCCGCCCGGGCCGAACCCGGTGGACGTCTTCACGAAGGCGGCGCCCGCGGCCTTGGAGAGCGAACAGGCGATGACCTTCTCCTCGTCCGTGAGCAGGGCCGTCTCCAGGATGACCTTCACGGGCACCGCGCCGCAGGCCTCCACCACCGCGGCGATGTCCTGGTGCACCAGCGCGTAGTCGTGCGCCTTGAGCGCGCCGATGTTCAGCACCATGTCCACCTCCCGCGCGCCGGCGCGGATGGCCTCGCCGGCCTCGAAGGCCTTGGCGGACGGCAGCGACGCGCCCAGCGGGAAGCCCACCACGGCGATGGGCACCGTGGACGTGCCCGCCAGCACCCGCGCCGCGGTGGCCACGTGCACGCTGTTCACGCAGACGGTGGCGAAGCCGTACTGCCGGGCCTCCTCGGCCACCTTCACCACGTCCTCGGCGCGGGCCTCGGGCTTGAGCAGCGTGTGGTCGATGTAGGGCGCCAGGTCCGCGGCAGAGCGCACCGCGTCCATGTTCACCCGGGCGGTGGACGGGGCCGCCACCGGAGCGGGAGCCCCGGGCGTCTGCCCCTCCTTCCACGCCTGCAGCCGGCGGCGCGCCTGGTCGGCAATGTCCTCGACGAAATGGAAGAGGTCTTCGGAGTCGGACATGCCCGGCCCCTTAGCCCACTTCCAGCCCCTCGGGAAGCGCTCGCGCGAGGAGCACGGCGTCCGCGCCCCGTGGGTGCCCAGGGCCGACGCGGAGCGGTAGAGTCCCCCCGTGACGTCCTTTGCCCGGCTGCTCGTACTCCTCGTATTTCTTCTGGCCTCGCTCCCGGGATGGGCCCAGGCCCCGTCCGCCAGTCAGTCCCTGACGGTGCACTTCTTCGACGTGGGCCAGGGGGACGCCGCCCTCGTCATCTCTCCCACGGGCAAGACGGTGCTCATCGACGGGGGCCCCCCCGAGTCGCGGGCGCACCTGGAGCGGCGGCTGCGCGAGCTGGTCCAGGGCCCTCTGGACCTCGTCATCCTCACCCACCCGCACCTGGACCACCTGGGCGGGCTCGCCAACGCCCTGCGCACGGTGGGCGCGCGGCGCTTCATGGACCCGGGCTTCAACCACCCGAGCGAGGCGTACCGCGACCTGCTGAATGTCGTGGGCGACGAGGTGAGCCAGGTGATGACGCCCGTGCCCGACCCGCAGGAGCCGCGGACGCTGCTCACCATCGGCCTGGGGGACGGCGCCGCCCTCACCGTGCTGTGGCCCCGCGTGCCCGAGGACCCGTTCCTCAAGGGTACGCGCTCGGACCCGAACTCCAACTCCATCGTCGCCAAGCTGACCTACGGGAAGACGGCGTTCCTCTTCACCGGCGACGCCGAGCCGGACACCGAGGCCACGCTGCTCCGCAAGAACATCGACTTCACCTCCACCGTGCTGAAGGTGGCCCACCATGGCGGACGGCACTCGTCCACCGCGGCCTTCCTCGCCGCGGTGAAGCCCCAGGCCGCCGTCATCTCCGTGGGCGCCAGGAATGACTACGGACACCCGACGTCGGAGGTGCTGGAGCGCCTGCGCGCGCAGAAGGCCCAGGTCTTCCGGACCGACCTGGACGGCGAGGTCGTGGCCACCAGCGACGGCAACGCCGTGTCCGTGCGCGCGGAGAAGCGCGGCGGTCCGTCCCTGCTGGTGGCCGGAGGCGTGAAGCCCGGCCCGGTGGCGCTGGGCCCCATCATCCGGGGAACGCGCAAGGCCAGCGCCCCCCGAGGCCGGAGCGCCCCGCCCCCGGCCTCGGAGCGCGACACCACGCAACGTGGCACCGACACGGCCCGATACTTCAGCCTCAAGGGCAGCAAGGTGTTCCACAAGGAGGGCTGCAAGACCCTCAAGCGCTCCAAGTCGGACCGCACCGCCTATTCGACCCGCGCCGAAGCGATGCGCGAGCGCCGCCCCGCCGAGGACTGCCACCCATGAGCCCCCGCCCGTGCCTCCTCCTCGCAATGCTGCTGGCCCTGGCGGCCTGCAAGGAGTCCGCGCCCCCACCGCCCGAACCCGCCCGGACCGAGCGCCCCACCGAGCCCCAGCGGCGCTACTTCGGCGGGACCCCGGACGGGAAGCTCCACATCTACTTCTTCGACGTGGGCCAGGGCGACGCCGCGCTCATCGTGTCGCCGGACGGGTACACCGTGCTGGTGGACGCGGGCCCGTTCTCGGCGGCCGAGCACCTGGTGAACCGGCTGCCGGAGCTGCTCACGCAGAAGCTGGACCTCGTCGTCCTGACGCACCCCCACACGGACCACCATGGCGCGCTGGAGGCGGTGCTGAAGCGCGTGGGGGCGAAGCAGCTGCTGGAGCCGCAGCTCGGCGCCACGCCCAAGTCCTATGACGCCCTGCTGGGCGCCGTGGCCAGCCAGGGGGTGCAGTTCATCTCCCCCTCCCCGTCGCCCGCGACGCCCAACGCGCTCCAGCGGCTGCCCCTGGGCGCGGGCGTGTCCCTCACGGTGCTCTGGCCCCGGGCCCCCACCGAGCCGCTGCTCGACGTGCCCGAGGCCGCGCTGGAGGCCAACTCCGTCATCCTGCGGCTCACGTACGGAGACACCACGGTCCTCTTCATGGCGGACGCACACGCGCGGACGGTGGAGCACCTGCTGGCGCGCAACGCCCCCATGCAGGCCACGCTGCTCAAGGTGGCCGCGCACGGCACCGACGGCGCCACCAGCGAGGACTTCCTCGCGGCGGTGGCGCCTCGGGCGGCCGTCATCTCCGCTGGCCTGGGCAACCTGCTGGGCGCCCCGTCACCGGCCACCCTCCAGCGGCTGGAGGCCGCCGGCACCCAGGTGTTCCGCACCGACGAGCACGGCGAGGTGCAGGTGGTGAGCGACGGGAAGACGCTCGTCGTCACGCCGCAGCGGCTGTCCACCGGCGTGCCGGAGGACACGCGCTACAGCTACCCCGGGCTGGGCGCGCCCCCTCCGTCGCCCCTCGGCGCGGAAGGCGCGAACCGGCGCCGCGTCGACGCCTCGGGCAAGGGGTTCAACCTGGACCTCGATGACCCCGCGGACGCGCGGTCCGGGACGTCGCGCGGGGGCTCGCGGACGTCGAGCTCGGAGTCCGGCACCGTGACGGTGGGCACCTACGTGGGCAGCATCCGCAGCGACGTGTTCCACCGTCCTACCTGCCGCAACGTGATGAAGATCAAGGCCTCGAACCTGGTGACCTTCGCCAACCGGAAGGAAGCCGCCCGAGAGCGGCGGCCGGCCAGGGACTGCAACCCGTGAGCAGCAAGGAGCACCGCCCATGACGACCCGGGCCACGCTGGACCGCATCGAAGAGGACGTCGCCGTGCTCGTCGTGGAGGGCCGCCAGGTGACGCGGCCCCTGCGCGAGCTGCCCCCGGGCGTTCGCGAGGGCGACGTCCTGGACCTCGACACGCTGGAGGTGGACCACCAGGCCACCGAGGCCCTGCGCGAGGAGGTGCGCAGGGCCCGCGAGAAGGCGGCGCGAGGCAAGAAGCCGCCTCCAACGGGGAACTTCGACCTCTAGGCGCTACATCGACTTGGAGAGGACCAGCGGAATCTCCAGGTCCACGTCGTCACCGGAGAAGGCGGAGAAGACCATCCCCTTCGCGCGCTCGCGGATGCAGGACCCCACGGCGCTGTTGCGGTTGAGGTCCTTGCGGTCGAAGGTGGCCTCCTTCACCGAGCCCGAGCCGCTCACGGTGGCGGTGAGCGTCACCTTGCCGCCCTTGAAGGACGGGTTCTTGCGCAGCTCGGCCTCCACGCAGTCGCGGAAGGCGGGCTGCGTCTTCTCCAGCACGCGCTCCACCTCCTCGTCCGACGGACCGCCCACTTCCTCGGTGTCCGCCGCGGCCACGTCCGCGCCGCCTCTCACCGCGGGGTCCACGTCCTTCTTGTCCGGGTCCGCGTAGACGGCCTGCAGCTCCGCGTCGGACGGCGCCTCCGCGCCCGGGACGGCGCCGGCCTCCGAGGGAGCCGCCGGGCGCTTGCCCTCCGCGGGCGACGCGGGGCGCTTGCCCTCCGCGGGAGCCTTGGGAGACGCGGCCGGCGGCGCGCGGCCCATCAGCTTGTCGCGCAGGGCGCCCACGCCCTCGGGCGAGAAGACGGGCTGCTCCACCGCGTTGCCGTTGGCGTCCACCGTCTGCACACGCAGCGGCACCACGCCCAGCGTCTCCGACAGCACGTACGCGAGCCCCAGCGGAACGATGAGGAGCAGCAGGAGGAAGATGGCGTACTTCCAGGCGGGGTTGCGGCGCGTCACACCCGACTTCTTCGCGAAGTGGCGCGTGTCCTCCACCGCCCCGCCCTCATCGTCCTCGCCGCCGCCCAGCGCGGCGCGCGGGTCCTCGGGGTACGGCACGCCGTCGTCGCCCTCGTCCTCGCCCCGGCCGTTCGGCAGGTCCAGGTCGGAGAAGAGCGCGTCATCGAGCGGCGCTGCGCTTGCGGCGGGCTGCGGCTGCGCGCGGCGGCTCGGCGCGTGAGCCTGCGGCTCCGGCTCGGGCTGCTCACGCGCCGGCTCGCCGAAGTAGGTGTTGTCCGGCACGTCCTCCTCTTCGTCCGGCCAGGGCTGCTCGGCCGCAGCGTGACGCGCCGCCGGCTCGGGCTCCGGCTCCGGCTCGAAGGCCCGCGGCTCGGGCTCGTGGCGGACCGGCTCGGGGACCGCGGCCACGGGAGGAGGCGGCGGGGGCGGCTCCGCGGCGGGCGGCGGCTCGAAGAGGCCGGCCAGCTCGGGGATGTCCGAGCCCCGCTTCCAGTCCGCCATGCCCTGCTGCCAGAAGAAGCTGCGGCCGTTCACCGCGCCGGTGGCCACCAGCTCCCGGAGGGCGCCCTCGTCCAGCGGGCCCTCCTGCTTGTTGCGCACCATGACGAACCAGGGAGAGCCCGTGGCCTTCATGGGCGCGGCGCGCGTGGGCTCGTCATCCCAGGGCGTCTGCAGTGCCGCCTCGGCCGCCGACGACCGGGGCGCCGGGGCGGGCGCCAAGGGCGCGCTGACGACGGCCGCCGGGGCCGCGCTCGGCCCGGGCTCCGCCAGGGAACGCTCCTGGGCGCGGATCCGCTCCACGTCCGCGAGCGAGACCACGCGGGTGCTCTCTTCTTCCGCGGGCCCTTCGACGGTGATGACGTTCTGGCAGTTCTTGCAGCGGACCTTGACCGTCTTGCCGCGGACCTTTTCGTCCGCAATGGAATACCGCTTCTGGCAATTGTCGCAGGTAAAGTTCAAGAGGGGCGTCCAGCATCCAGGGGAAAACGTGGCCTGGATGCTACCGCTAGAAATCTTCCACGCAAACCACAGGTTGACTCCGCCTTGCGGCCCAACTATTGAGCCGCCCTCCCCCTGTCTTCACTCGCCTTTGACGAAGGTGGCGAATGCCGGCGAAGGACCTCGGAAACAAACACGTCTGCTTCAAGTGCCAGACGAAGTTCTACGACATGAAGAAGCCGGACCCGATCTGCCCGAAGTGTGGGGCGGATCAGCGGGAAAGCCCGGCGCTGAAGCCCCAGCCTGAAGGAAGGCGCGGCCGTCTGGCGGCCACCCCGAAGATCATCGAGCCCATCGAGCCCGAGGAACCCACCGGCCGAGGGGAAGATGAAGAGGAAGAACTCGACGCATTCGAAGATGAGGATGCGGCGGGGTCGGACACGGAAGAGGATGACCTCTAGGCTCATCCCAACAGCAAGGGGCTCCACGGCACATCAGGCCGGGAGCCCCTTCGCTTTTCAGGCCCTGGCGTGCGCCGCCGGACCGGCCTGGACTCAGCTGGACGAGACGGGCGCGAGCTCGACGAGCGCACGGCGGAGCTGCTCGTACAAGGTCGTCCCCATCTCCTGCATGCCCACGGGCCGGGGGAGCGCCTTCCGGGGCGACTCCAAGCCTCGCGGGTCATGGGTCAGGGTCGCCCGCTTCTTTGGCTGTTGCATGACTCGGCCCCCTCGTCGTCGTGGCAGACGCCACCTATGTGGTAATTTTCCCGCCAGAACGGAATCCAGATTCACTCGCGGCTTCTCAAGCTATTAGACGTCGAGCGCCAGAAACCTTGGACAGGTCGGCGTGGACGCCTACTTCAGGTCAGCCACCGGCCACTCCGGGGCGACCTGAAGCGTCTCGCCCGCCCGCACGGTCACCGTGAGCGACTGCTCTGGAAGCCGCTCGTGCCAGAGGACGAGGGTGTGGGTGCCCTCGGGGACCTCCAGGTGGAAGCGGCCATCCGCGCCGCTGGTCGCGAAGTACCCATGGTCGAAGGTGCGCACCCGGGCGCGCATCCATGGGTGGATGTCACAGTGGATGGGGACCTCCCCTGGCTCGGCGGGAAGCTGGCGGCGCACCGTCATCCCCTCCAGCGGCATGGCCACGTTGAAGAAGGCGCGGTTCGCCCCCGAGGCGGCGCGGACGTTGTGGACCAACGGGTCCGAGTTGCGGATGGCCAGCGTGCTGCCCGACTGCGCGGCGAGCACCGGCGGTTCGTAGACGCACTGCTTCTGGTCCAGCACGGGCTCCGGTGCGGGCTTGATGGGCGCGGGGAGCGCCTTCCCCTCCTTCAGGAACACCACCGCATGGGCCAGCGCGCCCTCGCCGCCAACGACGAGCGAGCGGTCCTCCGCTTCCTCGCCGCAGACGGAGACGACCGTGCCGATGGTGGGCTGCCGTGCGGGCTTGGGCGGCGTGCCGACGAGTCGGACGCGGCCCTCGATGACACCCCACTTCGCGTTCGCGGCGGACGAGGGCGCGGCGGCGGGAGCCGTCGTTGCGGCGGGCGGCGGAGACGCAGGCTCCTTGCAGGCAGGAGCGAGCGCGCAGAGAACGAAGATGAAGGTTGGACGAAGCACGTGCTCCGGTCTAACGGGTGCGTGAAGCTGTTTCAAATGCAGCATGGCAACGAGGGCCATGAGGGATGAGTCATGGCCCATTTGGACGTTGGACCCTCATCACCCTTGTTGGTACAAAAACCTGGCCGTCGCCGTACGCGGTGCGGCCCTGTGGGAGGCAGCAACTTTGCGGGAGAAATTGAAAGCGCTGGCGGAGCTGCAGAACGTGGACCTCGAGGTCGCCTCGCTCCGAAAGGCCGCGGACGTTCACCCCCGTCAGATTGCCGAGTTGGAGCGCGAGCTGGGTGTTGCCCGCAGCGCCATCGAAGCGGAACGGGCGCGTGTCTCCGACATGGAGAAGCAGAAGGCCCAACTCGAGCAGAACATCACGGACGAGAAGGACAAGGTGAAGAAGTGGGAGACGCGGCTCAGCGAGCAGCGCTCGACCCGCGAGTACTCCGCCCTGGCCCGTGAAATCGACATCGCGAAGAAGGCCAACCTGACGATGGCGGAGGAGCTGACGGAGCTGACGAAGCAGCTCGGCGGCGCGCGCGAGGCCATCAAGGGCAAGGAAGCCGAGTTCGCGACGAAGCAGCAGGGCCTTGCGGGCCGCATGACGGAGCTGCGCGGCAAGCTGAGCGAGGCGGAGTCCCACGTGAAGGGGCTCGAGGGCAAGCGCGCGGAGGTGGCCGCGGGCGTGGATGCCACGCTGCTGCGCCGCTACGAGGTGGTGCGCAAGAAGAAGCTGCCCGCCATGGTCGGCGTGGTGTCCGGCACCTGTCAGGGCTGCCACATGAACGTGCCCCCGCAGCTCTACAACCAGCTTCGCGCCACGCTGGGCACCGACATCTGCCCCTCGTGCAACCGCATCATCTACGCCGTGGAAGCGCTGCAGGAAACGCCGGCGGCGAAGTAGCCGGACGCCTTCGTGGTCATGCCCGCGCCGTCCATCATCGACATCCTCCGTCACATCGCACGCGAGGAGCCGCTGCAGGGGACGGTCCGCGAGTTCCGGGGGCTCACGCGTGAGCACCTCGGCCAGCTCATCGAGGAGGCCGCGCAGCGGCTCTCGGGAGCGCCTCCCACGGCGGAACCCACTGGCGTGAGCGCGCCGGAGTCCACTGGCGCCACGCCCCCACGGGCCGAAGCGGCACCATCAGCCGAGTCGCATCCGCGCCTGCGCGTCTATTCGGACGGCGCGGCCCGCGGCAACCCAGGCCCCGCGGGCGCGGGCGCCGTGCTGGTGGACCCCGCGGGCAACGTGGTGGCCCGGCTCGGGCGGTTCCTCGGAATCCAGACGAACAACTGCGCCGAGTACATGGGCCTGCTGCTCGGCCTGAAGCACGCGCAATCCCTGGGCGCGCGCGAGGTGGACGTCTACGCCGACAGCGAGCTGCTCATCCGTCAGCTCGGCGGGCGCTACCAGGTGAAGAGCCCCACGCTGCGCCCCCTGTACGAAGAGGCGCAGAAGCTGCTCAAGGGCTTCACCAAGGTGAAGCTGCACCACGTCCCCCGCGCACAGAACGCCGAGGCGGATGCGATGAGCAACCGCGCCATCGACGAGCGGATGTAGTCCGGCGACAGCGCGTCACTCCTCGTCGCCGAAGTAATCGAGGTCCAGCTTCTGATTCCCGGACCCCTCACTCCCGCCTTGCGTTGAAGGCGTGGGGTGATTGAGTTGAAACCCGTGACACCTCCCTCCGATACGCAGCGCGCCATCCAGGCTGTCTGGAGAATCGAGTCGGCCCGGCTCATCGCAGGTCTCGCGAGGATGGTGCGCGACGTGGGGCGCGCGGAGGAGCTCGCGCAGGACGCGCTCGTCACTGCGCTCGAGCGGTGGCCGGAGTCGGGTGTCCCGGACAACCCCGGCGCGTGGCTCATGGCCACCGCCAAGCGCCGGGCCATCGACGAGCTGCGCCGGGGGAAGCTCCTCGAGCGCAAGCACGAGGAGCTCGGCCATGAGCTGGAGGCACTGCAAGGCACGGCCGCGCCCGACCTCGATGCCGCGCTCGACGACGACGTCGGCGACGACCTGCTGCGCCTGATGTTCGTCGCCTGCCATCCCGTGCTCTCGACCGAGGCTCGGGTGGCGCTCACGCTGCGCCTGCTCGGCGGACTGACGACCGAGGAAATCGCGCGCGCCTTCCTGGTGCCGGGCCCCACGGTCGCCCAGCGCATCGTCCGGGCGAAGCGGACGCTCGCGGAGGCCCAAGTCCCGTTCGAGGTTCCCCAGGGCGAGGCGCTGGCCGCCCGCCTGTCATCCGTGCTGGAGGTCATCTACCTCGTCTTCAACGAGGGCTACTCGGCAACGACCGGTGACGACTGGATGCGTCCCGCGCTCTGCGAGGACGCGCTCCGGCTGGGCCGCATCCTCGCGGGGCTGGCGCCGAACGAGCCCGAGGTCCACGGCCTCGTGGCGCTGATGGAGATTCAATCGTCGCGCTCGCGGGCGCGCGTGGGGCCGGGCGGCGCGCCCGTGCTGCTCCTGGAGCAGAATCGGGCCCTGTGGGACCAGCTACTCATCCGGAGGGGACTCGCGGCCCTCGAACGCGCCGAGGCGCTGGGGGGAGCCCGAGGGCCCTATGCGCTCCAGGCCGCCCTCGCCGCCTGCCACGCCCGGGCCCGCACGCCCGAGGCGACGGACTGGGCCCGTATCGCCACGCTCTACGACACCCTGGCTCAGGTCACCCCCTCGCCCGTCGTGGAGCTGAACCGCGCCGTCGCCCATGCCATGGCCTTCGGACCCGCGGCGGGCCTGGCGCTCGTCGGGCCCCTCGGTGAGGAGCCATCGCTCCGGGGCTACCATCTCCTGCCGAGCGTCCGGGGGGACCTGCTCTCGAAGCTTGGCCGGCTCGAGGAGGCGCGGGCGGAGTTCGAGCGGGCCGCCGCCCTCACCCAGAACGCCCGCGAGCGCGCCCTGCTCCTGGAGCGGGCCGCCGCCTGCGCGCGGGGCGCCACGCCGCCCTAGCCGCCGCGGGCGGGCCCTGCCGAGGCATGGTGCCCATCGCCGCACACGACGGCGCCCCTGGAAGTGGACCGCCACCGCCCGGCTGTTGTAAGCGCAGAGTGCCGGAGCGGCCCGGGTGAACGCCGGTCACCGCAGTCATGGGTGACGGGAGGAAAGTCCGAGCTCCAGAGGGCAGGGTGCTGGCTAACGGCCAGTCGAGGCGACTCGCAGGAAAGTGCCACAGAAAACAGACCGCCCGTTCCGCGAGGGGCGGGTAAGGGTGAAACGGTGCGGTAAGAGCGCACCGCGTCCGGGGTGACTCGGACGGCACGGTAAACCCCACCTGGAGCAAGAGCCAATAGGAGCGCGTCCTCCGCCGTACGGGAGGACAGGGATTGCCCGTCCCATGCGTTCGGGTTGCTCGCTGATGAGGCCCCTGGGTAACCAGGGCCCTAGACGAATGTTCACCCCCCATCCCGAAAGGGGTGGGGACAAAACTCGGCTTACACGGCCGCTCCGGTCTTTTCCCTCTCGCGCCCGCTCAGCGCGCCACGGGCACCTGCCCCAGCAGCACGCGGTCCTTGCCGTCGTTGCGCACGGCGTTCGGGTTGAGGATGCGCAGCCGGGAGTCCGTGCGCGGCTCCCACAGCCCCACCCAGATGTTCAGCGCCCGGGCCGGCGTGCCGGGCGGAATGTAGACGGAGAACTCGTCCTTCACCGTCTCACCGGGCTTCCACTGCGACGTCGGGAGGATGCCGCCCGCGGGCTTGTGGTCCATGTTGATGCGCTCGGCGCGGCCGTCCGCGTCCTCCACGTGGACGAAGACGAGGTAGTCGTCGTCGATGGGCTGGAGCACCTTAAAGTAGAGCGCCACCTTCGCCTGGTCCCCTGGCGTCAGCCGGCCCGGCTGGACCGTGGCCCCGACCAGCTCCACCTTGCCCGCCAGGTTGGCGCCGTTCTTCACGGACAGGGGCGGCACCTGGGTGACGGTGGCCGCGCGCCGCTCCTGCGCGCTGGCGCCACCGGGCGCCTCGACGATGCAGGCGCCGAGCAAGAGGAGCGACGGGAGCAGGACACAGAGGGGCTTGAGGCGCATGACGACCGGGTTCTACCCGGCCACGGGCGCTGCATCCACCAGCGCGTTGGTGTATGCGAGGCCGCGCATATGAAGACGCCCAACGCCCTCGACGTCCTGACCGCGCAGGTGCCGCCCGCCCCTCCTCCCGCCCCCACACCGGGTGGGAATACGACGCAGCCCGGCACCGGCACGCCGCCCTCGGAGGGCGTCCCCGTGGGCGACGTCGTGGGCATTGGCGCCGCCGCCCTCTTCGTCCTGCTGATGGTGCTGGCCGCCCGGAAGCTGTTCTTCCGCAAGCGCCCCGAGGCGAAGAAGCCCGCCGTCCCGCCCGCGGCGGAGAAGCCCGCCCTCCCGGCCGAGCAGCCCCGGCTGCGCGTGGAGCTGCCCCCCTCCGAGGCGGAGGCCGCCCGCCTACGCGAGGCCGAGGAGGCCCACGGCCGCGCCGAGGCCCTGGCCCGCCAGCGCAATGAGGCCGCCCAGGCCGCCCGCACCGCCACCGATGCGGCCGAGCGCGCCCGGCTGGAGGCCGAGGCCCGCGCCCTCAAGGAGCGCGAGGAGGAGGAGAAGCGCTCCGAGTACCGCGCCAAGAAGGCCGCCGATGACGAGGCCCGCGAGCGGCGCAAGCGCGAGCAGGCCGAGGCACAGCGGCTGGCGGAAGAGGAGCGCGCCCGCGAGGCCGCCGCCGCCGAGGAGGCCCGCCGCGCCGAGGAGGCCGCCGCGCGCGCCAAGGTGCAGGCCGAAGCCGGCCGCACCCTGGCCCAGGGCCTGGACAAGACGAAGAACCAGGGCTTCATGGCCCGGCTCAACGGCCTCTTCGGCCAGCAGCGCCAGGTGGACGAGTCCGTGCTGGCGGAGCTGGAAGAAATCCTCTTCACCGCCGACATCGGCGTGCGCACCGCCAACCACCTGGTGGAGGTGGCGCGCGAGAAGCTCAAGCGCAACGAGCTGAAGGACCCCGAGCGCATCAAGGGCCTCATCCGCGACGAGGTCGCCCGCATCTGCGACATCCCCGTGCCGCGCTCGCTGGAGGGCGGAGGCCCGCCGCACGTCGTCATGGTGGTGGGCGTCAACGGCGCCGGGAAGACGACGACCATTGGCAAGCTGGCCGCGAAGCTCACCCGCGAGGGCAAGAAGGTGGTGCTCGCCGCGGGCGACACCTTCCGCGCCGCCGCCACCGAGCAGCTCGACGTGTGGGCCGAGCGCGCCGGTGCCCAGCTCGTGAAGGGCACCGAGGGCGGAGACCCCAGCGCCGTCGTCTTCGAGGCCGCCAAGAAGGCCAAGGAAGAAGGCGCGGACGTCCTCATCGCCGACACCGCCGGCCGGCTCCACACCAAGGCACCGCTCATGGAGGAGCTGAAGAAGGTCAAGCGTATCATGGACAAGGTCCTGCCCGGCGCGCCCCACGAGGTGCTGCTGGTGCTGGACTCCACCAACGGCCAGAACGCGATTCAGCAGGCCAAGCAGTTCCACGAGGCCGTGGGCGTCACCGCCATTGCCCTGACGAAGCTGGACGGCACGGCCAAGGGCGGCGTCGTCATCGGCATCTGCGACGAGCTGAAGCTTCCTGTCGTCTGGGTGGGCGTGGGCGAGCAGGTGGCCGACCTGCGCCGCTTCGAGCCGCGCGAGTTCGTCCAGGCCCTCTTCGACTGAGGGCCCCGCTCACTGCCCCATCAGTCCGGGGATGAGCTGCTCCAGCAGCTCCTTCGACTGCGCGTCGAGCTGCTGGAAGGCCTCGAAGCCCTGTAGCTCCTGCAGCCCCAGTAACCCCTGGAGCGCGTCCAGGTCCTCCAGCCCTTCGAGGCCCTCGAAGCCCCCCAGCAGCGACTCCAGCCGGGGCCGGCCCAGGTCCTCATCGCCCCTGGCCTCGCGCCACCACCGCGTGCGCAGCCGCTCCAGCGCGCCCGCGTTGGCGGGGCTCACCCGGGCCAGCTCCTTCGTGAAGCACTCCTTGCACGTCCACTTGAAGCGGTACGCGTCCACGTATGCGCGCAGGGCCTTGAGGAAGGCCGCGTCGCCCACGAGCTTGCGCGAGGCGTGGTGCAGCAGGGGCGCCTTGCCGTAGACGAGCGCGCCGTACTCGAGCTCGTCCGCGAAGTCGCCCGTGGGCCGGTCCGCCCGGCCGTCCTTCCCACCCGTCATCCGGTACAGGTGGTACTGCCCCACCAGCGTCTCCTGGCGCATCGTCTCCGCCACCTTCTTGCCGTGCTTCCACTCGAAGTAGAGGAGCGCGGCGTACTGGGCCAGCGACTCGTCCACCACCGGCGCCTGGATGGGGTCCGAGCCCACGAGCCCCGCGAAGTACTGGTGCGCCACCTCGTGCGCCACCGTGAACTCCAGCGTGCGCTCCATGGCCCCGTGCATCTGCGCCAGCACGCCGCCCGTCCCCCCACCGCCCTGCCCCAGCATGCCCATCAGAGCCTCCAGGTCCTCCGCCCCCGGCATGCTGCCCAGCAGCGCCGACGCCCCCGCCGCGCCCCGGTACAGCGGCGTGGCGATGGTGACGAGCCCCGGGAACTCCATGCCCCCCGCCCCACCAGACAGCGGCGCCTGGACCACGCGGAAGTGTGTGTACGGCAGCGGCCCCAGGCGGCGCTCGAACTCCGTCAGCATCGACGCGGCGTACTTCAACACACGCTCACCCGCGGCCTGGTCCGCCGCGGCGTAGTGGCTCTCCACCGTGACACCATTCACGGTGGTGGTGGCGCTCGCGTAGCCCCGTGACACGAAGAGGGGGAAGTCACGCACCGCCGCGGCCGCGAAGGCGAAGCGCACCCGGCCATCGCGTTCGGGCACCTCGCCCATGGGCACGCCAGTGGCGTGCACCGCCCAGCCCGAGGGCACGGTGACGGTGGCCAGCACGTGCGAGGGCTCGTACAGCCCCAGGTCGCCAATGCCCTGCGGCCCCTCCCAGGGCCGCCCCGCCGCATCCATGGGTGGCACCTGGGGCACCACGCCCACCAGGCTGAGGAAGTCTGGCGTCGCGGAGAAGGCCCCGTGGTCTCCCCCCGAGGGGCGTCCACCGCCGCCCATCAACATGCCCAGCGCGCCACCGGACGCTCCCGCCGGGGACGCGGCCGCGCGCGGCACCAGCCCCTCTACCGCGACATCCAACACCACGGCCGCGCCGGGCGGCACGGGCTCGGCCTCCAGGGACAAGCGGTACAGCGTGGGCTCCGGCCGCTCCAGCCGGACGGGCTGCCCGCCCAGCTTCGCGTCGGACAGCGTCACGCGGCGGCCCTGCGCGTTGGGCGTCAGCCGCAGGTACAGCTCGGTGAGCGGACGCGCCCGGGCGAGCACCTCCACCTGCACCCGCCCCTTCACCACGCGCGCGTCCGGCTCCACCTCCAACTGCACGCGGTAGCGCGGCAGCTCCTCCAGGGGCCCCAACGCCTTCGCGGCTCGCTCCCGCTCGGAGGGCTTCAGGTGTTGCAGACACAGCTGCACCTCGGGGGAGACGTCGGGCGCGGCGGCCGGGCTGCTCCACGCCGGAGCCCCGGAGAACGCACACCACAACAGGCACCCGCGCAGGAAGGTCCGCATGGGGCCATGCTAATTGACCCCGGACACCCTCGCTCATCTACCCTGGACTCCCCATGCACTCTCGAACGCTCGTCCTGGCCGCCACCCTGGGGCTGATGGCCTGTGCGCGGCAGGTGCCCGCCACGGCCACGCCCGCTCCCACCTCGTCCACACCCCGCGCCATCCGGCTCCTGCAGGACGCCCCCGCCCGGGAAACGCACACGCTCACCCAGCTGCGTGAAGACGTGGAAGTGGACGCCACCGAGGGCGAGCGCACGCCACGCGTCGTCGCCACCGGGCAGACGCCCCCACTGCGCCTGAACGGCGACCGGGCCCGCCTCTACGGCGATGCCCAGGGCACGCTCGGCTTCGCCGTGGACAACTTCCTCCTACTGGAGGTGCTGGATGCCGGCGGTGAGGTGACCCGCCGCGCCACGGTGGGCTTCACCGAGGCCGTCCACATGGGCAGAGACCAGGTGGACAGCGTGGGGCGGCGCGCCTTCACCTTCGAGCCCGGCGAGGTGGACATCACCAGCCTGCTGCCCGACTCGGAGCCCTTTCAGCTCCGCGCCACCGCGCTGGACACCTGGGGCGTGGGCCGGGTGACGGACGTGTACCTGGTGCTCGCCCCGGACCACCGCGCCGCCGAGGACGACCTGCGCGGCCAGTGAGTCGAGCCTCCTTGCCCCTGGCGCCCGGCCAGGGGCAAGGAGGCTCCGCCTCACGCAGCGGCGGGCGGAGGCCCCTCGAGCTGAATCAGAAGCGGAGGGCCCCAGCAGGCGCTGGCGCCTGGAGTCCCGCGCCACCTCCGCGCACCGGGCGGGCACCACTCGCGCCCAACACGGCGTCGCAGCGGCCACCGCACACCGTGTCGGCATCCAGCGGGCTGGCGCCACTGCCCTGCGTCGCCATCACGGCCCCCACGGTTCCGGCAGCCACCACCGCGCCAACGCCGGCCCACACGTACCAGCGGCCGTACCACGGCTTGGAGCTCTTCACCTCGGGTACCTCCGAATCATCCGCGAACGACAAGCCCGGCGACGGGTCGTCGTAGTTGCCCGCCCGGGTGGACGGCTCCAGCACCGGGCTCTTCGGAGCATCGGCGCTGGCGACGGACGTGTCGAGCAGGGGACGCAGGTTGCCCGTCACCTCGTACGTCCTGCCCGCGAACACGGTGATGTTGTGCACGTCCGGCTTGAAGCCCTGCGCGCGGAACTCGATCTCCCGCGACCCCGGGCGCAGCAGCACGTTCGCCTGCGGCACGGTGCCCACCTGCTGCCCATCCACCAGCGCCACCGCGTCCGCCACGTCCGCCGTCAGCGTGGCGAAGCCCATGGTGGCGTCCAGCGACACCAGCACCTCCGCCTGCGAGCCCGCCTTCACGTCGATGCGACGGGTGAAGTCCGCGTAGCCCGGGCGGCGCACCACCAGCTGGTGCTCTCCCGGCTTCACCTCGACGGGGACCGCGGCCGAGGACAGCACGCCGAACTCCTTCCCATCCACGAACAGCTTCGCCCCGCGCACGTTGCCGGTGAGACGCACGAGCACCTCCGTCTTCGTGGGCGTCAGCGGCGCCAGCAGCAGGTCATCCTCGGCGGGCTCCTCCTGCTTCTTGCCCTTCGCACGCGCGGGCTTCTTGGTGACGCGCGCCGGCTTCTTCCTCACCACCTTTGCCTTGCCGGCCTTGGACTTCGAATTCGAG
Source organism: Pseudomonadota bacterium (assembly GCA_023426545.1). Classification (GTDB taxonomy): domain Bacteria; phylum Myxococcota; class Myxococcia; order Myxococcales; family Myxococcaceae; genus Myxococcus. Next base: position 62,359 of record JAFAAN010000171.1, on the reverse strand, counting down.
GACTCGGACGGCGTGGTGAGTGGCGCCAGGAAATCATCATCCTGCGCCAGCGCGGAAGACGGGGCCGCCAGGACGGTCACCAGGGCGACGACGACGATGCGGTGGAAGCTCATGACACCCCGAAGGTTAGAGAGTCATCCCAAGGGAATCAAACAGAGTCCCTGGGCCTTTCGGATTGGGAGAATATCCGCGCCCCATGCACCGCGTCCTGCCCCCACTGGCCCTCGGTCTCAGCGTCCTCTCCCTCACCGCGTGTCCCGCGAAGGCGCCGCCCAGGACGGAGCCCGTACCGCCCGCCGCGCCCGCCGTGAAGGTCCCCCCCGGCTGTGAGCAGAACCAGGCCGGCGAGTACCACCACGCGGAGAATCCGGCCTTCCGGTACTACGGTGAAGATGACGGCGGCACACTCTCACTCGCCGTGGTGCGCGCACACGACGCCACAAGCGCGGACACCCCGGACGCGGGCTCGCCGTCCATCGTCCTTCAGCGCACCCCCGCGGGCTTCGTGGGCGAGACGCGCGCCATCGGCTTCTCCGGCATGGGAACACCCTGCCCCGTCGTCTTTCCGACGGAGGTGGTGCGGTGCACCGACGCGGGCCTGACGCTGCGCTCGGCGGCCAGCACCTCCATCGACGAGGACTGCCGCCCTGCCCCCGCGGGCGCCCCCAGCGTGCGGCTGGAGCAGGTGCTGCTGCGGGGTGCGCCGGACGCCGGCACCTAGAAACGACGACGGGGTGAGGCGGCGCGATGCCAGCCTCACCCCGAGCCCTCCCGGAGGAAGGACGCCGCTTCAGGCCGCGCGGCGGGGCTGCTCCTCGGAGGTCTCCACCGAGGGGGTCGACTCCACCAGCTTCATCCGGCCGGACAGGCCCTGGAGCAGGCTGGAGCTGCCGACGTACAGGAAGCCCGCCAGGAACAGCACGATGAAGGGCACCGACGTGTAGATGCGCGCGTCGATGGCGAACCACAGCGCGCCGGTGAAGTAGGCCGCGAAGAGCAGCTCCACCAGCGGCAGCAGCGACTTGCTGCCACGGTAGGCCTTCTTGACGGCGACGGTCTTCTTGCCCTCGGCGCCCGTCTTCGGCGTGCGCGCGAAGCCCGACTGCTGGTTCAGCAGCGCCTCCGCCACCGCCTTGGCGTTGCTGATGGCCAGGCCGATGCCCAGGCTCATGAGGAAGGGCAGGTACTTCACCCGCTCCCACCCCTTCGCGCCCCGCTCACGCTGCGCCGCCACGTAGAAGAAGCAGACGCTGGCGGTGGCCGTGAGGAAGAAGGGCAGGTCCAGGAAGAGCGTCCCGTACAGGCCGTGCTGGAAGCGCACCACCATGCTGATGGGCATCAGCACCGACAGCAGCACCATCAACAGGTAGGCCATGTTGTTGGTGAGGTGGAAGAAGGCCTCGCGCTTCACCGCCAGCGGCAGGTCGCTCTTGAGGATGGTGGGCAGCAGCTTCTTCGCCGTCTGGATGGAACCCTTGGCCCAGCGGTGCTGCTGGCTCTTGAAGGCGTTCATATCCACCGGCACCTCGGCCGGGGAGATGACCTCCGGGAGGAACACGAACTGCCAGCCCTTCAGCTGGGCGCGGTAGCTCAGGTCCAGGTCCTCGGTGAGCGTGTCGTGCTGCCAGCCGCCCGCGTCGGAAATCGTGTCGCGGCGCCAGATGCCCGCGGTGCCGTTGAAGTTGAAGAAGCACCCGGAGCGGTTGCGAGCGGTATGCTCGATGATGAAGTGCCCGTCCAGGAAGATGCTCTGGGCCTGCGTCAGCAGCGAGAACTCGCGGTTGAGGTGCCCCCAGCGCACCTGCACCATGCCCACCTTCTCGTCCGAGAAGAACGGCACGGTGCGCATCAGGAAGTCGGGGCTGGGCACGAAGTCCGCGTCGAACACCGCCACGAACTGGCCCTTCGCCAGCTTCAGGCCATTCTCCAGCGCGCCCGCCTTGAAGCCCTGGCGGTTGGTGCGGTGGATGTAGACGATGTCATGGCCCTTCTGGCGCTGGCGCTCCACACACGCCCGGGCGATGGCGCACGTCTCATCCGTCGAATCGTCCAGCACCTGGATTTCGAGCAGCTCGCGCGGGTAATCGATGCGACACACCGAGTCTACCAACCGCTCCACCACGTACATCTCATTGAAGATGGGCAGCTGGATGGTGACCTTGGGCAGCGACTCGAGCGCACCCTTCGGCGTCGGCAGCTTGAACTTGTGCCGGTAGTACAGGAACGCCATCCGGTACCTGTGCGAGCCGTAGACTCCCAGCACGCACAAGAGGCTGAAATAGACGCCCAGGAAGATGATCTCGACGGTGGTCATCGGTGACGCTCAACCCCTGCCACAGCCCTAAGGGCCTGCGGTCCTTCCGTGCGGGGCGGCCCAACCGTTTCCGTCTCGCGCCTACCGCCGCCAGATGGGTCGTCTGAGCCCCCACATCGTATGTACCCGAAAAGACAAGGTTTTGACCTTCGGGGAGTGATCGGCGCCGGACAATAGGAATGCGTTCGAGGCCCTGTCAAACTATTCCCCGGATTTGAACGTTCCGTTCACGGGGGCCTGACACCCTGCGTCACTCCTACCGCACCCAGCTTGTGGCCCCGGCGTCGGGGTCGAGGTGACGCCAGGGGTTGGCCGACCTGAAAGGTCAGCTCACGGCGCGCCGAGGCTCGGCCAGGTCCGGCAAGGCCTCCACGGCTGGGGCATCCAGGACACCCGCTTCGTCGCGGGTGGCGAGCGCCAGGATGCGCTCCGTCAGCGCGGCGAAGTCCAGCCCGGCCCTGTCGGCGATTCTGGGCAGCAGGCTGACGGGGGTCAGGCCGGGCAGCGTGTTCACCTCCAGCACCACGTCGTTCTCCGTGTCCGAGCACAGCAGGTCCACCCGCGCCTGCCCGTGGCAGCCCAGCGCACGGTACGCCGCCAGCGCCAGCGCCTCCACGTTGGCCACCCGGGTCGGGGACAGCCGGGGCGGGCAGAAGTACACGGCGCCGCCCTTGTACTTCGCCTCGAAGTCGAAGCCCTCGCGCGGCGTGGCCACCTCGCAGCTGCCGAGCACCTGCCCGCCCAGGATGCCCACCGTCACCTCGCGCCCCGCCACGAAACGCTCCACCAGGGCCTCGCCGCCGAAGCGGCACGCCTGCGCGACCGCCGGCGCCAGCGCGCCCGGCTCGCGAACCACCGCCAGCCCCACCGACGAGCCGCCGCGCGCAGGCTTCACCACGCATGGAAAGCCCAGGTCGCCGTGAAGCTCCAGGGCGCGCCACGCGTCCTCGCGCGCCACCGCATAGCCCTGCGGCGTCCCCAGATTGTGGAGGCGGAAGAGCCGCTTGGCGAAGGGCTTGTTCATGGCCAGCGCCGACGCCAGCACGCCCGAGCCCGTGTAAGGCAGCTCCAGCAGTTCCAGGAGGCCCTGCACCCGGCCGTCCTCGCCCATGCGCCCGTGCAGCGCGATGAAGGCCACGTCCAGGTCGGCCGCGCGCAGCGCCCGGTCCAGCCCGGGCCCCGCGAAGATGCGGGTCACCTGGTGTCCCCGGGACTCGAGCGCCGTCACCACGGCCTCTCCCGTCTTGAGCGAAATCTCCCGCTCCTCGCCCCACCCGCCCATCAGCACTCCCACGCGCTTGCCCATGTCGATGATGCCTCCTGAACGGGAGGCAGAGCATGGACGATGCCAAGCGCGGCGCTGTGGCCTCCCCCGGCAAACGCCGCGGAGGCCCACGCTCGACACGCGGGCGGGCGTGTCCCCCGGGCCGCGGCGCGGCCCCGCAGCCACGGGCGCGGCGCTCCACCGCTCACCGCGCCACGGGCATCAGCGCGTCCGGCTGTTCAGCACGGACTCTACCGGCCAGGGCCAAGGCTCCACAGGCCCGGGGTCTACCGGCCCAGGGTCTACGGGCCCGGGGTCCACCGGTCCAGGATCCACGGGCCCGGGATCCGTGCCCGCGTCCGGCTCCGGCTCCGGGTCCGTCTCACCGGCATCCTCGGCCCCAGCGTCGGGGTCGAGCCCCGCGTCGGCGCCGGCATCCGTACCGCCGTCGGAGGGCGTCGCGCCGTCGGGCACGCACGCGTTGTCGACGCAGGTGTAGCCATCCAGGCACTGGTAGAGCTCATCGCAGGGCTGCCCTTCCTCGTCGAAGTCGACGAGGAGACTGCACGCGGACAGCCCGGTGCCCAGGGCCACGGAGACAAGGAGGTTTCGCAAGGGACGGCGCATGGCTAGTAGTTCCGGAGATCGTCTTCGTCGAGTGCGGGCCGCTTCTTCTTCTTCTCGTCCTGCCGCCGCCGCTCCTCTTCCTTCCGCCGCCGCTCTTCCTGCTCGCGCTGCGCCGCGGCCTCCTCCTGCTTGCGCCGCTCCTCCAACTCCTTGCGCTGGCGCTCCACCTCATCGCGACGCTTGCGGGCCTCATCCTCACGCTGACGCGCCTCGTCCTCCTGAGCGCGATTGCCCGCGTCCTGGGTAGACGCCGCGGGGGTGGCCTGCGCGGGAGGCGGCGGCATGGGCAGCGCCTCCTGCTTCTCTGCGGGTGCCGGGACGGGGGCGGGCCCGCTCGCGCGGGCGGACGACTTGGAGCTGCCTCCACTGCCGCCACCGGCAAACGCGAAGTAGCCGCCCACGCCCGCGGACGCGAGGCCCAGGAGGATACCGAGGTCGGCCACCAGCGCGTACGTCTTGCCAGTGCTCTTGAGGTCCTGGGCGCGGCGGCTGTTCTGGGCCGCGCGCTTGAAGTCATCCGACTTCGCGGAGGCCTCCATGCCGAAGTACACGCCACCGGCCAGCAGCGCCACGCCCGTGGCCATCAGCACATAGCCCGCAGTGCGGCGCGTGGTGCTGACACCTCCGGAGAAGTGCGTCACCGGCTTGCCGCCCTGGCGCGGCGCGTCCGTGCCCACGAGCTGCGCCAGCAGCGCCTGCGAACCCTCCGCCAGCGCGTCACCGCGCGGCACCGTCCCCAGGGCGTACGACTGATTGTGGCCATCCAACACGTCCAGGCGCAGGCCCGTCACCTCCAGCGGACCGGCGCCAGCGCCACCGCGCACCAGCAGCGCCAGCACCTGCGGCACGCCCGCGAGCGTCCCGAGCTCACGCAGCGCCAGGTCCCGCTCGGGGCCCTCGGGCTTGCGCGCCACCTGCTCCGACAGCGTCTGCAGGCCGGCCTGCGCGGCGACGGGCGCCAGGGTCAGGGTCACCTCGCCCTCGCGCTCGCGGCGCTGGTTCAGCGCGAAGCCTGGCGCCACCAGCGTCACGTAGTGGTCCGCCGCCGTGAGGTCGGTGATGTCGACCGGCGAGATGCCGCGGAACTGGCCGTCCACGAACACCTGGGCGGGGACGGGCTCGGTGCTCACACGCAGGGCGCCCTTCGCGCCGGCGAGCACGGCCTTGCGCTCCTTCTCCACGAAGGTCATCTCCTCCGGGGGGAAGTAGTTGGGCGAGAAGCGCGCCTCGGGGTTCAGCGCCAGCGTGGTGCGAATCTCCAGCTGCGCGGCAGTGTTCTCGCCGTTCGCCACCTGGGACGCGGCCTTCATCACCCGCGCGCGGCTCAGCTCGGAGAAGCGAAGGGAGAGGTCCGCGCCCTCGTAGGCGCGCACCGCCTTGTCGAAGTCCACGAGCGCCTTTTCGGTGTCGAGCTCGTCATACGCGCGCTGGCCGGCCTTCAGCGCCTCGGCGCCCTCGGCCTCGCGGGCCTGACGCTCGCGCAGCCCACTCGCGTCCAGCGCGTCCGCCAGGCGCACCAGGTTCAGCCGCCCCGAGCGCGCCACCGCCAGCTCCGCCTCGCGCGCCAGCCGGGCCGCGTCCACACGCGCCGCCGCGTCCAGCGGGATGGCCACCACGGTGACCGCCGGCGCATCCGAAGGCGCCTCCGCGGTGACCGCGCTCAGGGCCCGGGGCACCAGCCGCGTGGACACCGGCGCCTGCGCCGCCGCGGGTCCCACGGCCAGCAGTCCCACCAGCCATCCACTCAACGCGGCGTGAGCCGCTCGCACTCTCGATGGTCGCATCACTCGTTCACCTTTGGCTCGTGGTCCATCAAACGGACTGCACGGCGAAATGCAAGTGAGAACGAGTCTTCAGCGACCCGCGGCCCGCGCCGGCGCGCGCGTGGAGGCCACGCCGTGGAGATAGTCCAGAGCGACCCGCAAAGGATGGTCCTCCAGCTTCGCCGTGACGTCCCAGGGCTTGAGTCCCTCGGGCAACCCACGAGGCTCTGGCGCCGCGGGCTCGCTCGCCTCCGAGGGCTCGGCGCGGAAGTGCCGCTGGAGGTCCTTCTCCCGCACCGCCTCGCGGGGAACCTTGCCGCCGGGCTCGTCGGGGACGAGGAAGTCCGGGGTGATGCCGCGCTCCTGGATGCTGCGCCCCTTGGGCGTGTAGTAGCGCGCGATGGTCAGCTTCAGGCCCGAGCCGTCCTCGAGCTCGATGACCGTCTGGACACTGCCCTTGCCGAAAGTGGGCGTCCCCATGATGGTCGCGCGGCCATGGTCCTGGAGCGCGCCCGCCACGATTTCGGACGCGGAGGCGCTGCCCGCGTTGACCAGCACCACCAGGGGGTAGGCCTTCTCCGTGTCGCGGTCCTTGCTGCGCTCCAGGGTGCCCGCGCGGCCATCCCGGCCCCGCGTGGAGACGATGGTCAGGTTGCCCGGCAGGAAGCGGTCGCTCACCGCCACCGCCTGGTCCAGCAGGCCGCCCGGGTTGTTGCGCAGGTCGAGCACCAGCCCGCGCAGCTCCTTGCCGCCGTTGAGCGCGCGCAGCCGCTCCAGCTCCTTGCGGAGGTACAGGTCGGTGCGCTCCTGGAAGTTCTTCACCTTCACATGGCCGATGCCGCCATGCAGGGCGCCCTCCACGGACACGATGCGGATGTGGTCGCGGATGATGGCGATTTCACGCGGCGCGGTGAAGCCCTCGCGCATGACGGTCAGCAGCACGCGGCCGCCGGCCGGGCCGCGCATCTTCTGCATCGCGCGGCCCACGTCCATGCCCTCGGTCCGCTCGCCGTCGATGGCCACCAGTTCGTCGCCGGCCTTGATGCCCGCGCGCGCCGCGGGCGTGTCGTCGATGGGAGCCACCACCACGATGCGCTCGCCCTTGCGCGCGATTTCGATGCCCAGGCCGCCCCACTCGCCCGAGGTGTCGATCTTCATCTCCCGGAACACCTCCGGGGGGAGGAACACGGTGTGCGGGTCCAGCGTCTCCAGCATGCCCTGGATGGCGCCGTACATGAGCCGCTGGCGGTCCGGCGGCTCCACGTAGTTGTTCTCCACGTAGGAGAGCACCCGCGCGAACACCTCCAGCTGGCGGTACGTGGCATCGTCGCGCTCCGCCTTCTCCGCGCTCGCCGCGGCGCCGCCGTCCTTCCTGGGCGGCTCGGCGGCATCCACCGAAGGGGCACACAGGAGCGCGAAAGCGGTAAGCGCCGCGCGCCATGGCTGGGAGGAACCCGTCACGTCGGTACGTCCTTTCCCGGGGAGGCCCCGGAAGGCTCCGTACCAGTCTACCCGGCCCTCACAGCTCCGCGGAGTCGGCGAAGCGCACCAGGTGCGAGACCAGCTCGTCCGGGCGCTCCAGCTGCGGCACGTGCCCGAAGCCGTCCACCACCCGTATCTGGGCATGGGTCGGCAGGTGGGCGCGGTACCAGTTCAAGGTCTCCGAGGGCAGCAGCCGCTCGCTGCCGCCCCACAGGAACAGCACCGGCATGACCAGATTGCGCACCTGCTCGGGGGACAGGCAGGCGCCTGTCGCCAGCGCCTCCGCCGTCAGCGCCCGCACGGTGGGCGTGTCGTAGAAGTAGCGCAGCTCGTAGGCGAACAGCAGCGCGGGCAGCGGCGGACGGTGGAACAGCCGCCGCGTGAAGGCGCGCGCCTCCGCGGGCGACTTCACGGCGAACGAGTTCAGCAGCGCGGTGTTCTCCGCCTCTGGCAGCTTCGCGCCCGCGGGAGCCACCAGCGCCAGCGCGCGCACCCAGCGCGGGTGCTCCGCCGCCAGGTTCACCGCCATGGCGCCCCCCAGCGAGTTGCCCACGACGAAGGCCGGCGCCTTCACCACCTCCTCCACGTAGGCGCGCAGCACCTCGAACTGGTTGCGCACGCACACCTCGCCGCCGCAGTACTCCATGGAGAAGCCGTGGCCGGGCAGGTCCGGCGCGTACACGCGGGAGAAGCGCTTCGCCATCCCGAAGAGGGTGCGCCCGAAGCCGTTCGCGGAGCCGCCCAACCCGTGCACCAGCACCACCGGCGGCCCCTTGCCCTGCCCCGTCAATGCGTAGTGGTGCACCTCCTGGCCCCCCACCCGCACCGTCGAGGACTCGACTCCACGCGCCACCAGCATGTGCCGCAGCGCCTTTTGCATTCCGCCCATCAGGTCCATGCGCTCGCCTGCCCCTCGCAGAAATGTCCCTGGATAATAACAACGCCTCCACGGGATTGCCGCATCGCGTCAGGGCGCCGGCATCAGCCAGAGGGCGGGGTCGACCGCCTGCCCGCCCTTGCGGACCTCGAAGTAGAGGTAGGCGCCCTTGAGGGAGCCGGTGTCCCCCACCTCCCCCAGCACCTCCCCGGGGAGCACCATGGCGCCCAGCTCGGGGAGGATGGCGGACAGGTGCGCCATGAGGGAGTGGTAGCCGTCGCCGTGGTCCAGGATGAGCAGGTTGCCGTAGCCGCGCAGCGAGCCCGCATAGGCGACCGTGCCCTCCGCCACAGCCCGCACCGGCGTGCCCGCCGCGGCGCGGATGTCCAGGCCCTTCTGGAAGGTGACGGTGTTGAAGCGCGGATTGACGACCTTGCCGAAGCCCACCTCCACCACGCCCTGCACGGGCCAGGCGAGCTTCCCGCGCAGCGCGCCGAAGCCGCTCGTCGCGGGCAGCTCCTTCAGGTCGCGCACCATGCGCGTCAGCTCCGCGTCTGCCTGCTCCAGCTCGCGCACCGCGCGCCGGGCCAGCTCGGCCTCCCCCGCGAGCGCGCCCACCACCTCCTCCAATCCTTCCTGTTGCATGCGGGCCAGTCGCTCCTGCTCCCGGAGGAAGGCCATGCGCGCGGCCAGGGAGGCCTGGAGCCGCTCCAGCTCGCGCTTCGCCTGGCGCTGGAGGCGCGCGACGCGCTGCACGGTGCGCAGCAGCTCCAGGTCGCCGGACATGCTGGCCTCCAGTGCCCGCGCGCGCCACACCAGCGCCGCGAAGTCCTCGGCCGACAGCAGCACCTCCAGCGGACGGCGGCGCATGAGGCGGTACAGCGTGCGCAGGCGCGGGGACAGGCGCCGCAGCTGCACCTTCAGCGCCTCGGCCAGGACGGCCTGCTCGCGCTCGGCCAGCAGCACGCGCCGGCGGAACACCGCCAGGTCGGCTTCCAGCGAGCGCACCCGCCGCCGGGAGAAGGCCGCCATCTCCTGCATCAGCTCCACGCCCTCCAGCACGGAGAGCTTCTTCGCCTCCACCAGCGCCAGCGTCGCGCGCTGCGCGGCCAGCCGCTCACGCAGCGTGGCCTGCTCGGCCGCCTCGGGCGCCACCTGCGGCGAGGCGGCCAGGACAGCCGAGGCCCACAGCCCCAGCAGCACGAGCAGGCCCCGTCTCATACGCGGAGGAAGCGCCCCACGGCGACGAAGCTGCCGCCCAGCCCCAGGCCACAGCCGGCGCACAGCAGCTCCAGCGCCAGCCGGGGCTCCACCCACGGCGCCGCCACGCCGGGCCCCAGCAGGAAGGCGAAGAGCGCGCCCAGCGTCGGCCCCAGCACCCGGCCGAAGGCCCACAGGCCGAACAGCGCCACCGCCGCGCCCAACACGCCTTGAAGCAGTCCCTCCAGGAGGAAGGGCGCCTTGACGAAGCGATCCGTGGCGCCCACCAGCTTCTGGATTTCAATCTCCCCGCGCCGCGAATAGATGGCCAGTTGCAGCGTCGCCGCCACGATGACCACGGTGGCGCCCAGCACCACCGCGAAGGCCACCAGCGCGCCGAAGCGCAGCGCCCGGGCGATGGCGGACAGGCGCTGCACCGCGGCCTCGCCATAGTCCACGCCGGACACGCCAGGGGCGTCTCGGAGCGCCCGGGCCAGGGCCTGGAGCGCGTCCGGGTTGCGCCGCTCCGGCGGGACGCGCAGCTCTAGCGACACCGGCAGCGGGTTCTCCGGCAGCTCGGCCAACGCTTCGCCCAGGTCGCCCAGCTCCGTACGCAGCCGGGACAGCGCCGCCTCTGGCGACACCAGCGTCGCCACGCCGCCGCTGAGCGTCTCCACATGAGCGCGCAGGCCGTGGACCTCGTCCGCGTCCAGCTCTGGCGACAGGTAGACCGTCACCTCGACCTCGCCTCCCAGCGAGGCCAGCAGGTTGTCCAGCACCCGCGCCGCGCCCCGGGCCATGCCCGCGGAGAACAGCGCGATGGCGATGGTCGTCACCGCGATGAAGTGCACGAAGGGGGACTGCTTCAGCCCCACCGTCGCCGAGCGGCAGAAGTACACCACCTTCGACAGCGCGCTCATACCACCATCCGGCGCGCCGCCTTGACGCCGTCCTCGTCGGACACAATCTGCCCGCGCTCCAGGCGCACCGTGCGCTTCTGGTAGCGCGACAGCAGCGTCGCGTCGTGCGTGGCCACCATCACCGTGGTGCCGCGCACGTTCACCTGCGTGAGCAGGTCCATGATCTCCACCGTGAGCGCCGGGTCGAGGTTCCCCGTGGGCTCGTCCGCCAGGAGGATGGTCGGGTCATTGACGAGCGCTCGCGCGATGACCACGCGCTGCTGCTCCCCACCCGACAGGCGCAGCGGGAACGAGTCCGCCTTGTGCTCCAGGCCGACCAGCTTGAGCATGCGCCGCACCTTCTCGCGCGCCTCCGCGCGGGGCACCCCCAGCACGTCCAGCGTGAAGGACACGTTGTCCTCCACCGTCCGGTGCGGCAGCAGCTTGAAGTCCTGGAAGACGACACCGATGTTGCGCCGCAGGTACGGCACCGCGGACTCGCGGATGCGGGCGATGTTGCGCCCGCCCACGAGAATCTGCCCCTTGGTGGCCTTCTCCGCGCAGAAGATGAGCTTCAGCAGCGTCGTCTTCCCCGCGCCCGAGGGCCCCGTCAGGAAGACGAACTCACCCTTCTCCACGTTGAGGTTGATGTCCGACAGCACCGGCGGGTCACCGGGATACGCCTTGTATACGTGGAAGAACTGAATCATGGCGGCGCGCGGAAGACCGCCAACCTAGCACGCCCGGCGAGCGGCCCCCACGCACGGCCCGCGAGAGGCGCCTCGCCCGCGTGACGACTCCCACCCACGGCCCTGTCCGGAGCGGCACGCACGGTGCCCACATCCGGCGCGTGCGTGAGCGACCCGCGGGAGGGCTACTGCTCGCCCTCACCCGCCAGGTAGCTGAGGATGACCTCGTCGAGGCTCTTCTCGGAGATGAGGTCCTCGCCGAAGAGCGTCTCCACGCCAATCTCGTTGATCTTCGGCTTCTCCTTGAGGGCCCGCGCCGCGGCGACCTCCGGAGGAACCACGACGGGAGCAGGCGGGGCCACGGGCTGCGGGGGCGGCGCGGGTCGCTGCGCCATGGACTGCCCGGGCTGCAGCTTCACCTGCGAGGCGTCCGTATCCGCCGCGAGCTGCCCCGGCTGGTAGCTGCGCGCGGTGGACTCGTAGCTGTCGTACACCCCGTTGATGAGGTTGCGCAGCATCTCCTTGTGCTGCTCCTCCATCAACTCACGCACGACCTCCGCGAGGTTCTCCGCGTTGAGGATGTCCGCGTAGGACGTCTTCTTCGACGCGAGGATGTTCCCGCCCACGAACAGGTGGGTGATGATGTGGGGGTTGTTGATGCCCGAGTCCTCGGTCTGGACGTGGTAGACCTTCCCCTTGTGCTTGATGTTGTGGTTGAAGCCGGTGACGGCTTTTTCGAAGGTTTTCGTCATCGCCGAGGTCGCGGACCGTACCAGCCGCATCCGCACGACACAAGGTAAGCGTGACCTGCTCGCGTCTCTTGTGCGTGAGGCTCCCGGCCCAGCAACCGTACAGGCCCGTTCATTCCTGCGGCACTTCCGTTGAAAAGCTGAAAGCGGCTGGGATACGTACAGGCGGACGGTCGTGGTTCTCAACGACCCCACGAACGGTCAGGACGGCCCCGATGAAGACCCAGGACATTGAGACGAAGGTCCGCCAGCAGGATGCCCAGGTGCTGGCGCAGGGGTACTCGCCCGCCATTCGCGCGATGGAGATTGGCGCCATCGTCTCGTTCATCTCCCTGGAGGCGGCGCTGGTGTACCGCCTGTGGGGCAACCCGTACGCGGGCACGTGGCTGCTGCTGAGCGCGGTGCTGCTGGGCTACCTCGCCGCGGACTTCGTGTCGGGCTTCGTCCACTGGCTGGGGGACACCTGGGGCTCCACGGAGATGCCCATCCTGGGCAAGGCGCTCATCCGCCCCTTCCGCGAGCACCACGTGGACGAGAAGGCCATCACCCGCCACGACTTCGTGGAGACCAACGGCAACAACTGCCTCATCTCCCTGCCCGTGGCCGTCATCGCCCTGTGCCTGCCCATGAGCAGCGCCGGCTGGGTGTTCTTCGCGTCCTTCCTGGGCGCGATGATTTTCTGGGTGATGGCGACCAATCAGTTCCACAAGTGGTCGCACATGGATACGCCGCCCGCGCTCGTCGGCCTCCTCCAGCGCGTGCACCTCATCCTGCCGCCCGACCACCACCGCATCCACCACACCAAGCCGTACAACAAGTACTACTGCATCACCGTGGGCTGGCTGAACAAGCCGCTGACGATGGTCCACTTCTTCCCCACCGCCGAGCGCCTCATCACCTGGGCCACCGGCCAGCTTCCGCGCCAGGACGACATCGGTGCGGAGGCCGCCCTCGCGCTGGTCGCCGCGGAGAGCGACAGCGAGGCCCCAGTGGTCCAGGCCGCCAAGGAGCTTCTCAACAAGGCGACCGCGCCGGAGAAGCCCGCCTCCTCCCGTCCCTCTGCCTGAAGCCCTCTCCCTGCAAGGCCGCCGCTCCACCGGTGAGCCTCCGAAGCCCGGCCGCCCCACAGGAGCCGGCCCCCTGCCCCGGCGCCACTTCGGGGCTGCACGCCTGTTAGAAGGTCAGGTCCACCTGCTCGGCGGCGGAGATGGGCCGCCCGAGGAAGCGGGCCCCCACCTCCATGAAGCGCTCGGGCACGTCCGTCACGTAGTACGCGTGCGTCGGCGCGCCCTGAGCCCCGGAGGCGAGCCCGCCACGCGCCGTGAGCAGTGAGGCCACGGCCTCGGCGGTGGCCTCCGCGGAGTCCACCAGCGTGACCCGCGGCCCCACCACCTCCGCGATGACGCCCTTGAGCAACGGATAGTGCGTGCAGCCCAGCACCAGCGTGTCCACACCCTCCCGGGTGAACTCGGACAGGTAGTCACGCGCCACCAGCAGGGGCACGTCGCCCGTGGTCCATCCCTCCTCCGCCAGGGGCACGAAGAGCGGACAGGCGCGGGCCTTGGCCCGCACCCGCGGGTCCGCGGACTCGAGCGCGCGCTGATAGGCCCCCGAGCGAATGGTCCCAGGGGTACCGATGATTCCCACCCCGCCCCCCCGCGTGCGCGCCAGCGCCGCCTGCGCCCCAGGGACGATGACGCCCACCACCGGCACCGGCAGCGCCGCCTCCAGCGCGGGCAGCGCCACGGCCGAGGCGGTATTGCACGCCACCACCAGCAGCTTGATGCCGCGCTCCAGCAGGAACTCCGCGTTCTTCAGCGAGTAGCGCGTCACCACCTCGCCGGACTTGGTGCCATAGGGCACTCGCGCGGTATCCCCCAGATACACGGTGCTCTCGTGGGGAAGCCGGGACATGAGCGCCTTGAGGACGGTGAGCCCTCCGACACCCGAGTCGAACACGCCAATGGGACTGTGGCTGCCTTGCCGCATGGGGCGTGTCCCTATCACGTTTGATGCCAGCACCAGCGCGGGTGCCGAAAAGCACGAAGGCCCGGGAGCATCCGCCCCCGGCCCTCCGCTCACTTCCTCACCTGACAGCCGCGCTCACCGCGGGGTGAGAGACACGGGCAGCGCGGCCTTGGCCTCCGGGAAGACGTGGGCCACCACGTCGATGATGGGCGAGTTGTTCGGCGAGGCGTACTCGCGGCCATCGAACGCCCGGGCGTACATCTCCACCACGTACCGGCCAGGCCGCAGGAACTCGTACACGATGGGGGTCTCGGTCGGGCCGTCGACGCAGTCGTGCCAGTCACCCGTGTCGCCGTACACCAGCTCGCCGGTGTCGTAGTTGCGGAAGTTGATGCCCACGCGGGCCACCCCCGCATCGTAGCAGCTCAGCCGCGTGCCATACCGTGTACGCAGCTCCCACCGGACGGACGCTCCACCAATGACCCACAGCTGGGCCGTGTGTGAGGTCGGCCGGCCCGCCAGCGTGTTGATCTCCCCCATGAAGTGGTACCAGGGCAGGCCGTTCGCATCGAGAGCGACGAGCTCCACGTCGTGATAGCCCGGCGCCAGGTAGAGCGTCTGGATCTGGTTGCCCCCATTGCCCTCCCTGCAGTCGAAGCGTCCCCACTCTCCGTCATCGATGCGCACCTCCACGAAGGCGATCCCCGCCTGGCTGCAGTTGGGGTTGGCGCTGTAGACGTTCGGCGGGAAGAGCCAGTTCAGGTAGGCGAACGACGTGGGGCTGCCCATCGGCGTCAGGTCCACGTTCACCGTCACGTTGCCGTCCACCGTGAAGGTACCGCGGGCCTCGTACAGCAGCTCGTTGCCGTAGCCGACGCCCTCGAGGCGGAACTGATACGTCCCCGGCGCGAAGTCATGGAGGATGATGCCGTCGAAGCCGTTGGCCTGGCAGTTGTAACGGCCATCATTGGCCAGCCGCTCGCCGGGAACGGTGACGTTCACCCCCATCACCGCGCGGTCCTCGCTGCAGCGCAGTCCGCCGAAGCTCCAGCGGAAGGTCACGTCCCCGGGGTAGCGGGGAACATCGCAGCACGACTCTTCATGGACGATGCAGCCTGGGAGGATCGCAAACAGACAGAGGAATGCGACCAGCAACCGGGAGTTCATGGGGCACCTGTCGGTGGGGCAGTGAGGTGTTCGGCCCGTTTCAGCTCCATCCGACGGGCAACGCCTGAAAATATTCAGCCCCTGGGGCCGCCGGCTCAAGCAACCAACCGTGCCCCCATTGTTTGACCCTGTCTTATCGGAGTGTTACGCGCTGCTCCCCATGACGCCCCACCTGCCCCTGGCGCTTGGCGCCATGAACTATGTGGAGATCATCCGCGACGCCTCCTTCATCGAGCTGGCCGTCCTCCTGCTCCTGATGGGCGTATCCGTGGCCTCCTGGGCCCTCATCGCCATGAAGGCGTCCCAGCTCGCCAAGGCCCGCGCACAATCTCTCACCTTCCTCGACACCTTCTGGAAGGCCTCGCGCCTGGAGGCCATCTACCAGTCGGCCCAGAAGCTGGACGGCTCGCCGCTGTCGAAGGTCTTCTGCGCCGGGTATGAGGAGCTGACCAAGCTGGCGCAGGCCAAGGAAGGCGGCGCCGAGGGCGCCATGGCGGAGCGGCTGGGCGGCATCGAAAACGTGGAGCGCGCCCTCCACCGGGCCGCCACCGCGCAAATCACCGAGTTGGAGAACCGGGTGTCCTTCCTGGGCACGGTGGGCGCGGCCTCCCCCTTCGTGGGCCTGTTCGGCACCGTCATCGGCATCCTGAGCGCGTTCAACCAGATTGCCGAGCAGGGCAACGCGACGCTGGCCACGGTGGCCGCGCCGGTGGGCAACGCGCTCTTCGCCACCGCCGCGGGCCTCTTCGCGGCGATTCCGGCGGTGGTCGCCTACAACTCGTTCGTCAGCCGCATCAAGGTGTTCGACACGGAGATGTCGAACTTCTCCGCGGACTTCCTCAACATCATCAAGCGTCACTTCTTCCGGTAGGCGGGGCGGCCATGGGAATGGGCGGAGGCAACCGCGGCGGTGGCCGCACCACCATGAGCGAAATCAACGTCACGCCCATGGTGGACGTGATGCTGGTGCTGCTCATCATCTTCATGGTGACGGCGCCCCTCATCCAGCAGGGCGTGAAGGTGAACCTGCCGGAGACGAAGGCCGCGCCCGTGGAGGCCACGGAGAAGAAGCTCGTGCTCTCCATCGACGCGGGGCGCAAGGTCTACATCGGCGACGCCGAGGTGGCGCTGGAGGAGCTGGAGCAGAAGCTCGCCGCCAACGCCAAGGCCCAGGCGGACAAGGAGGTCTATCTCCACGCGGACCGGGACGTGCCCTACGGTGTCGTGGTGGAGGTGATGGCCGCGGCCCAGCGCGCGGGCATCGGCAACGTGGGCATGATTACGGACCCGACGGCCGGGGGCCGGACGTCCAACAGCGGCAAAGGCAAGTCGAAGGAAGCGAAGCGCTAGTCCATGAGCCACTCCGCGGTCAGCCACAGCCTGCTCGCCACGCGCTCCACGCGGATGTCGCGCTTCGTGGTGGTGTCGGTGGTGGGGCACGTCCTGGTCCTCGTGGCGGCGATTGCATACGCGCGCTTCTCCGCCACTCCCAGGGTGGACCCGGACGCCAAGCCCATCCGCGCCACGCTGGTGCGCCTGGGCAAGCCCCGCGACGCCAAGCTGCTGCCTCGCAAGGAGCAGCTGCCACCGCCGCCCAAGAAGGTGGACGCGCCCAAGCCCGCCCCCGAGGCGCCGCCTCCGCCCCCCACGCCCGCCAAGGTGGCGGTGCCCATTCCAGGCGTGCAGCCGGAGCCCTCCACGTCCAAGCCCACGCCGCAGAAGGGCGAGACCACGGGCGAGGACCGGCGCAAGCGCCTCTTCGGCGCCTTCGACAAGACGGCCAAGGCGGCCGAGCCCGAGGAGGCGGAGGGCGCCGAGGACGGCGACCCGGACGGCGACTCGGCCACCGCGGAAGGCGAGCGCTACTTCGGCCTGCTCCAGTCGCAGGTCCGCCGCCACTACAGCGTGGCGGACACCATCCCCGAATCCGAGCGGCTGCGCCTCAAGGCCATGGTGGCGGTGCGCCTGGGCCGCACGGGTGAAGTGCTGGACGTGAATCTCACCAAGGCCAGCGGGAACGACCTCTTCGACTCGGCCGTCATCACCGCCGTGCGAAAGGCCGCGCCCTTCTCTCCTCCGCCGGCCCATCTCCGCGACGCCCTGCAGAAGAGCGGCGTCAACCTGGTGTTCAACGCCCTATGAAAGCCCTGCTCCTCTCCCTCCTGCTCCTCCCCGCCGTCGCGCTCGCGCAGGCGCCCACCATCGAAATCTCGGGCGCCAACTTCCGCCCGCTGCCGGTGGCGGTGCCCGCCCCCCTGACGCAGAACGACGGCGCGAAGTCGCTGGCGGCCCCCTTTGACGCGGCCTTCACCTTCGACCTGTCCGCCTCCGGCATCCTCCAGGTGCTGGACCGCCGGGGCTTCACGGCGGACCCGAAGGAAGGCATGGCCGCCGCCAGCATCACCTTCAGCCGCTGGTCGGACGTGGGCGCCGAGGCGCTCGTGAAGGTGTCGCTGGCGCAGGACGCCGGCGTGCTGCGCGGTGAGCTGCGCCTGTTCAACGTGGGCACCGGCCGCGAGGACCTGAAGGTGTCCAAGGATGCGCCGGCGAATGACGCCTCGCTGCTCGCGCACCGGCTGGCGGACGCGCTCTACCGGCACTTCACCCGCGAGCCCAGCCCCTTCCTGTCGCGCATCACCTACGTGCGCAAGTCGGGCAACAACCGCGACGTGTTCGTGGCGGACTGGGACGGCGGCAACGCCCGGGCGCTCACCAAGGGCGGCATCAACATCCTGCCCGCGCTGAGCCCGGACGGCTCGCAGGTCGCCTTCACCACGTACCGGAAGAACCGCCCGGACATCTACCTGCAGGCTCCGGGCGGCGAGGCCCGCGCCGTCATCTCCGGTGAGCAGATGGCCACTGGCGCGGCCTTCTCCCCGGACGGCAAGCGCATCGCGTACGCCCTGGCAGAGGGCGAGAGCGCGCAAATCTACGTGGCCAACCTCGACGGCAGCGGCGCCCGCGCGCTCACCGACACGCCCTACGGCCTCAACACCAGCCCCTCCTGGTCACCGGACGGCAAGCGCATCGCCTTCGTGTCCAACCGGGGCGGCAGTCCGCAGGTGTATGTGATGAACGCGGATGGCACGGGCGTGCGCCGGCTCACCTTCCAGGGCAACTACAACCAGACGCCGGACTGGTCGCCGCGCGGGGACCTCATCGTCTTCACGGCCCGCGACGAGCGCAACGCCTTCGACCTCTTCACCGTCAACGTCGAGACGGGCAAGGTGACGCGCCTCACGCAGGACCAGGGCAGCAACGAGGAGCCCGCCTTCTCGCCCAACGGCCGCCTCATCGTCTTCACCTCGACGCGAAATGGCGGCTCCCAGCTCTACGTGATGACGGCGGACGGCAACAACCAGATGCCGCTGCGCGCCGAGAAGGGCCACTACCTGACGCCGGACTGGGCACCGCTGCCGCAGTAGCCTCGCCCGGGCGCCCGGGGCGCGGGCTGGCCCGCCGCGTCCCCGCCCACGTTGACAGCCGGGGCGCGCTCGGGGTCGAGTCCTCCCCCATGAGCGCGTCCTTCCGCAGCCACTGGAGCCTGGACCCCGAGGTCATCTTCCTCAACCACGGCTCGTTCGGCGCCTGCCCCACGGCCGTCCTCCAGCGGCAGTCCGAGCTCCGCGCCCGCCTGGAAGCGGAGCCGGTGCGCTTCCTCCACCGAGAAATCGAGCCGCTGCTGGATGACGCCCGCGCCGCGCTCGCCGCGTTCCTCGACGCGGACGCGGACGACCTGGGCTTCGTCCCCAACGCCACCGCGGGCGTGAGCACCGTGCTTCGCTCGCTGCGCTTCGCCCCTGGCGACGAGCTGCTCACCACCGACCACGAGTACAACGCCAGCCGCAACGCGCTGGACTTCGTGGCATCACAGTGGGGCGCGAAGGTGGTGGTGGCGAAGCTCCCCTGGCCGGTGCCCTCCGCGCGGGCGGTGGTGGACGCGGTGCTGTCCCACGTCACGCCGCGCACGCGCCTCTTCCTGGTGGACCATGTCTCCAGCCAGACGGCGCTGGTGATGCCGCTGGCCTCGCTCGTCACGGCGATGCGCGAGCGCGGCGTGGAGACGCTCGTGGACGGCGCGCACGGGCCAGGCATGCTGCCGCTGTCGCTGCGGACGCTGGGCGCGGGCTACTACACCGGCAACTGCCACAAGTGGCTGTGCGCGCCCAAGGGCGCCGCGTTCCTCCACGTCCGCAGGGAGCTCCAGCCCGCAATCAAGCCGCTGGCCATCAGCCACGGGCACAACTCCCGGCGGACGGACCGCTCCCGCTTCCGGCTGGACTTCGACTGGACGGGGACACACGACCCGTCCGCCGTGCTCTGCGTGCCCGAGGCGATTCGCGTCGTGGGCGGCATGCTCCCCGGCGGCTGGCCGGAGGTGATGGCCTCCAACCGGGCCAAGGCGCTCGCGGCGCAGAACATGCTGTGCGCCCGGCTGGGCAGCCAGCCCGCGTGCCCCGAGGACATGGTGGGCAGCATGGCCACGGTGGGACTGCCAGACGGCTTCCCGGAGGCGCCCGAGCCCCCCCTCTCCGTAGACCCGCTCCACCTTCGCCTCTTCGACGCGTACCGCATCGAGGCGCAAATCACGCCCTGGCCCCGGCCACCGCACCGGCATGTGCGCATCTCCGCGCAGCTCTACAATACCCCGGCCGACTACGAGGCCCTGGGCGATGCTTTGGAAGCGCTGCTGCGTTGAGTAGGCTGCCGCGCATGTCGCGTTTCGCCACCATCGATGTGGGAAGCAACTCGGTGCTGCTGCTCGTCGCCGAGCGCATGCCGGACGGCCGCTTCGAGGCCGTGAAGGAGCGTGCGGAGATCACCCGCCTGGGCCGGGGCGTGGACGCGACCCACCGGCTCTCCCCGGAGGGCATGGAAGCGACGCTCCAGGTGCTGGAGTCCTTCGCCAGCGAGGCGAGGGCCCTGGGCGCGGAGGGCCTCGCCGTGTCCGCCACCAGCGCCGCGCGTGACGCGGAGAACGGCGCGGAGTTCCTGGCGGCGGCGAAGGCCCGTGCGGGCGTGACGGTGGAAATCATCTCCGGCGCCAGGGAGGCGGAGCTGTCCTTCGCCGCGGTGCACGCGGACTTCGCGTCGGAGGCAGCCGGCCCGCTGCTGGTGCTCGACATCGGCGGCGGCTCCACCGAGTTCATCTACGGCAACCGCGGCGGCCATGTGGACTTCCGCCACAGCTTCGATGTGGGCGCGGTGCGGCTCACCGAGCGCTTCGTGCGCTCGGACCCGATGACGGCCGAAGCGCGCGCACGCATCGAGACCCACCTCCGGGAGACCTTCCGGGCGCTCCCCGCGCCGCCCCCGGACTCTGCGCTGGTGGGCGTGGCGGGCACCGTGACGACGCTGTACGCCGTCCAGCACGCCATCGCCCCGTATGTCGCGGAGCAGGTCCATGGCGGAACGCTGTCCGTGGGCGAGCTCTCCGCCCTGGCGGACCGGCTGTGCGGCATGCCGCTGGAGCAGCGGCGCGCCCTGCCCGGCATGCAGCCCAAGCGCGCGGATGTCATCGCCGCGGGCGCACTCATCCTGCTCGAGTCGGTGAAGGCGTTGGGACTGGAGGCATGCCGGGTGAGTGACAGGGGCCTGCGCTGGGGATTGCTCGCGCACCGCTTCGGAGCCGGAGCCACCTCTTCATGAACGCCCAACCCGCGGCCCCACCGGCCGTGCCCGCCATGCCCGCGAGCAACGCGGGCTATGCGCTGCTCATCCTCACCCTCATCAACCTGGTCAACTACCTCGACCGCTACATCGTCGCGGTGGCGCTGCCGGACATCCAGAAGGAGTTCGGCATCAACGACACGCAGTCCGGCCTGCTCGGCACCATGTTCATCGTGGTGTTCATGCTGGCCTCGCCGCTGGGAGGGTTCCTCGGGGACCGCTTCCCGCGGCGGCTGCTCGTCGCTGGCGGCGTGATTCTCTGGAGCCTCGCCACCGGCGCCAGCGGGCTGGCCACGTCCTTCGGCGCGCTGCTCCTGGCTCGCGCGGTGATTGGCATCGGCGAGGCAGGCTACGGCGCAGTGGCCCCGAGCATCATCTCGGACCTCTACCCCCGCGCTCTGCGCACGCGGAAGCTGGCGTTCTTCTACATCGCCATTCCGGTGGGCGCGGCGGCGGGCTACGGGTTGGGCGGGTGGCTGACGCAGGCGTACTCGTGGCACGTCGCCTTCTTCGCGGGGGGCGTCCCGGGCCTGATTCTGGGCGCCATGGCCTTCTTCATGCCGGAGCCCCGGCGCGGGGCCATGGACGGGCCGGACGCGGAGGCGAAGCTGCCCTTCCTCGTGGGCCTGAAGGGGCTGGGGCGCAACGGGGCCTTCTGGGCGGTGACGGCCGGCTACACCCTGATGACGTTCTCCATTGGCGGGCTGGGCTTCTGGATGCCCACGTACCTGGTGCGGGAGCGAGGCCTCGCCCAGGACAGCTCGGGCTTCATCTTCGGCGCGATTACAGCGGTGGCGGGCCTGCTGGGGACGCTGGCGGGGGGCTGGCTGGGCGACAAGCTCGACCGCAAGCGCGAGGGAGGCGGCCTGTGGATGTCCGGCGTCGGCCTGCTGCTCGCGGCGCCATGCATGTTCCTGGCGGTGAACCTGGATGCGGTGGGCCCCACCTTCGCGGCGATTGCCGTGGCGCAGTTCCTCGTCTTCCTTAACAGCGGCCCCATCAACGCGGCCATCGTCAACTGCGTGCCCCCCGCGTTCCGCGCGTTCGCCATGGGGCTGAACGTGCTGTGCATCCACCTGCTGGGCGACGCGATTTCCCCCACCCTCATCGGCAACATCGCGGACGCCGCCAGCTTGCACACCGCCATCGCGATGAACGCGCTACCCGTCCTCCTGGGCGGCTTCGCGCTGCTGCTCGGCGCGAAGCTCTTCCGAGAAGCGGTGCCCCGGGCGCGCGAACCCAAGGCAGGGTTGACGTGAACGATGGGGGCTGAGCTTCATCAGGGGTTGGAGGCGCGCCATGCCCCGGCCTCGCGGAGGAGGTTGGCGCGCACGGACGTCGTCACCTGCCTCGCCTCCATGTCACGTGCTGCCGCTCCGATGTCAGTGTGAAGTGGAGCGGCTATAGCCGGTCTTCCAGTGGTCGAACTGCTCAGGCAGCCCCCCTGGCCATGCGGGACTCTGCCTGACACAAATATCGGGAGCCGACTGCACCTTGAAGCGTTCTTTCATTTTCGATTTCCCTCAGAACTTGCTCGCTCGACCGCCCATGCATTTTCCGAGGGGAATCTTCAAATAAGGGAATAGCTCAGGTCCGACTCTTCAAGGGGCTACACCACTGGCCACCAGTCGGGCTGGCGCCTCCGCGTGCGAAACGGTGACGCTCTACGGTCGTCGCTTCACCTGTGAAGAGACATCCCGAGACATCAGGATTTGCGCTTCGGAATGGGCCTGTCCGCGTTGCGGGTGAAGAGTCCGGAACGCCGAGACAAGCTGCTGCTGGTGAGCGCCTTGGCCCAGGCACTGCTGACGCCGCTAGGGGGGCGGCCGGCGAGAGCCTCGGCATGGAGAAGGGCCTGAAGGCCAACACGGTGAAGACTCGCACCTGCTTCCTCTTCCGCCTGGGCTGCATGTACTACCAAGCCATGCCTATGATGAAGGAGGAGCGATTGCTGCGACTCGTGCAGCGCTTCCAAGAACTTCAGCTCACTCCATCCGGGAGAACATGTCGTTTGGCGCACCAACCGCCGTGAATTCCCAGAACTCTTTCCACGAAAATGGCCATTTCGACACATATAGCGCGCCGCATGCAGGACACTGCAATACTGGGTAAGAGTGAGCTCCACGCTCGCGGTTAATCAAATCCGAGACAATGTCTTCATTCGCAATATCAAGAGGACAGCTCGGCGCAATCCTTGTCCAGATCCACTCACTTCGCCGCCCCTGCATTTCAAACCGCATTAACTCTGCGATCTCACCAGCAACCCGAGCAAGCAACAGATCGAACTGCTTCTCACCAATCAGATCCGCACGGTGACCACTAGAGGCATCATTGAACTCCAAACTCCGACCGCAGCGGCATTTCATAAGAAAATCACTCATGTCTCGCCCATTGCATAGACCAAGGAAACCACCAGCCCAACAAATACAACATCCTCATCCCATTCAGACACCTCAAGCTCCACAGACCCACACTACCCTTTTCCATGAAACTGGCGTCGATTGAACACAAAGTGCCCCTTCGCAACCAACTCGCCCGCAACAATGCGCCGGCGCAGAGCCTCCGAACGCTGCCGCGCCTCCGTTTCGTCTGTCATCTCAACTGTTCCCAGAAGCCCACCTTGTCCCTCAACGTCTCAATGTCATCCACCAGCATTCGAGACTCAACCCCACGCGCCAAACAGGACAACTCCCCTCCTTTTCGGCGCAAGGGGTTCCTGGCGCAAGCCAGCGGCGGGGTCACTTCGTGGCGGGCACGTGGTTGACGGTGGTGACCTGGCGCGGCGCCTGGAGCGCGGGAGGCGATGCGGTCAGCGCGCCCAGGTAGAGCCAGCCATGGAAGCCATGGGGCTGCTGGGTTGGGAAGAGCTTCAGGCCAGCGGCCTGATTGGAGGACTGCCGTGCCTCAAGCGTCGGGCTGATGCCGAAGACGTTGCACTCCACCTCCTCGTCCCAGACGTTGTAGCGGCAAACGAACTGGGTGCCGCGCTGGAAGCCCACGTCCAGGGCACGCACCGAGGGAAGGACGCGTGCCACGCGAGAGCCCATGGGCTCGAAGTCGCCATCCCAGCTCACCTCCGTGGTGCGAGCGTGGACGCTGCCCGTGAGCACCAGCGTCCAGGCCTGGGGGCGCTTCGATTGGGCGTTCAGCAGGTGCTGAGCCATCTGCGCCTCGCGCTCATTGCCCTGAGCCCTGTCGGAGTCGATGGCGGCCACAGCCACGTCGTTTCCGGAGACGCGCAAGAGGCGGGTCTGCTCGACGAGCCACAGCATGGCGCGGCTGCTGCGCCCGTCCTGATATGCCCGGCGCCAGAAAGCGCTCCCCGAGAGGAGTTCCTGGACGGCCGCTGAATCACCATCGCTGGCGAGGTAGCGATCGAGGAGCGACTGCTCGGAGATGGGAATGGACAGCGCCAGCGTCACCGGCAGTTCCTGGGCCGTGGCCTCGCACAACATCCGCAGCGCCGCGGACGGCACCTCCTGCGTGCCCAGCGGGTCCGCCACGAGCAGGACGCCTCCCGCGGAGGGCAGGGACGAGACGCCCTCCAGCGGAGCATCACAAGCGGGAGCCGCGGAGGTGGTCCCCGTCTCCTCGCCCCAGCTCTCCATCACCACCGAACGAATGGGAATGGGGGGATTGCCGCCCACCAGCTCCAGCGCAGGAGCCATCTCCAGGTGTGCCAGGAGCTTCTGCTCGATGTCCATGTCGCGGTAGCCGTGCGCCGGCCGGTAGCCCTCCAGCCCAGGAATATTGGTGAAGGCATCCGGCACGGAGAGTTGCATGCCGGAACGGCCGGATGCTTCCGCGGCGAAACTCCCCTCCTGGGTGTACCTGATGCGAAAGACCCGAACGAGCGCCTGCCGGGGCCCGAGCCGCTCTCCCTGGATGTAGTAGCGCTCGGGGGGGATGGCGTCCGGAATGAAGGAGGAGAACATCTCCAGTCCCCCCTCCTTCTCCATCACGTCATAGCGGTTCTTCTCCAGGATGTACCGGGCCATCATCATCGCGTCCTCGGCAGGCACCTGATAGATGACCTCGTGCGTAGGCGTCTCGTACCGACCCGTCTCCGGGTTGTACTGGGTGGCGATACCTCGAGTGCCAATGGCGCATCCCACGCACCCCAACAGCCCCAGCATCATTCCGAACCGTCGCATCACGTCCTCCATGAACCCCAGGCCCTGGAGGCTGGTTTCGGACCTCCTGGCGACATCCTGGCGACATCAGTCGCTGAAACGCTTGGAGCGCGTAGGACATATTGACACCGCCCAGATTTCGCTGGAACGGAGAGTTTGAGCGCGGTGGGGGGCGACTTCGTGTGGCGGGCGCGTGACTGACGGTGGTGACCTGGCGCGCCACAGTCAGCCCAGGACTGTCATGGGGAGCCTGGAACGCGTACCTCCTGTCCTGGAGCTCCGGCGCTGGTAGAAGGCGGGAGTGCCACGAGAACAGAGATGGCTGGGCCGCGCGATGTTGGGGCCGCGCTGGCTCGCGTACCTGGGGGCCATTGGCCCGACCCAAGAGCATTCGCACCACGCGTTCCAGCTCGTTCACGCCTCTGAGGGGCAGCTCTCGCTCATCGATGCGCGGGGACGCCGCGCAGAGGGACAGGTGGCCGTCATTCCCCCAGACACCCCACATCGCATCGAACGAGGAGCGACGCGTACCTTCCTCATCGTCGTGGACCCGGACGACCGGACAGGCCGCAGGTTGCGACAGCTCGATGTAGGCGAGACGTCAGCAGCGTGGGTTCAGGCGGGGGCGCCGCTGCTTCGCGTGCCGCTCCCGGCCGAGCTGGTGCGCACAGACGACTGGATGCGGCTCGTGGAAGAGTCGCTGGTGCGACTGATAGGAGAGACCCTCCCCCATCGCGCGATACACCCAGCGATAAAGCGCCTCGTCGCGCTCCTTCCGAGCCGCATCGAGGCGGGAGACGTGAGCCAGCGAGCGCTCGCGCAGGAGGTGGGGCTGTCCGCCGGGCGCCTGGGACATCTCTTCTCCACCAGCGTTGGCATCCCGCTGCGCCCCTACATCCTGTGGCTTCGCCTCCGCCGTGCCACCGAGGCCTTCCACGGCGGAGCAACGCTCACGCAGGCGGCTCACGTCGCGGGCTTCACGGACAGCTCGCACCTCAGCAATGCGTTCCGCCGCATGTTCGGGCTAGCCCCCTCGGAGGTTGCGCGGGGCATCGAGTGGGTCAGCGAGCAGCCGCTCACACCAACAGAGTAGCCAGTTCTTCCAAGTCGGCGACGGTGGGGCGATGCAACCCTCTGCCCATGCTGACAACTTCCCTTGAAGCCCTGCCGCGGACACGTTTGGCGCGCCAGGCATTGCGCGTGGGCTACCCTCTCTTCATGCTCCTCGGCGTCAACGGTGCAGCCCTGGCCTTCATCCACGGCAGCGCCTCGAAGCTGTGGCTCGGCGGGCTCCTCCTGGCGGCAATCGGAGCGTCCTTCCTCACAGAGCGAGCCATCCCCTATGAGCCGGACTGGAATCGTCCTCATGGGGACGCCGGGCGCGACCTGGCACACTTCATCGTCAATGAAGCCTCCAACGTCCTATCCCTCTGCGCGCTGCCGTTTCTTTCAGGTCTGGTGACGGTGCGCGATGTGTGGCCCCATGACTGGCCGTTCGTCCTTCAGGTACTCCTCGCGGTGCTGGTGTTCGACTTCGGCGTCACCTTGATGCACTACCTGAGCCACCGCATCCCCTTACTCTGGCGATTCCACGCCGTGCATCATTCGGTGAAACGCTTCTACGGCTTCAACGGGCTGATGAAGCACCCCCTCCACCAAGCGATGGAGATGACCGCGGGCGTGGCTCCGCTCCTGCTGATTGGGCTTCCCTCGGGCGTCGCGACAGCGCTGGCCGCACTGTCGTGCGTGCAGCTCCTCATGCAGCACTCCAACGCGGACTATACGGTGGGGCCGATGAAGTACCTGCTGGCGCTCAATGCAGGGCACCGCTTCCATCACCTCAAGTGGGCAGGCGCTGGTGACGTCAACTTCGGCCTCTTCACCAACCTCTGGGATTATCTGCTGGGCACGTGGTCGTACATGCCGGAGAAGCGATTCTCCTCGGATGACCTCGGCATCGCCAAGGAGCCGAGCTTCCCGGCGGATTATTGGGCACAACTGCTCAAGCCGTTTCACGACGACAAGGGGACCTGAACGTGGATCCGGTGGCGCTGCTGGCTTTCAACGGGGGCCTTCAAGTCTTCGTCTCGTCCTTGCTCGGCACCTTCATGCTCGTGCCGCTTCAACCTTGGGGCAAGCGGTTGGCCGCGAGGGTGAACATGAAGTCCCTGCTCGCGACACACCTGGACTGGCTCATGCTCGGCTTCATGCAATGGGGAGCTGCGTTCATGATGAGTAAGTGGCCGGAAACAGCCTCGCAATCGACAGCCTGGCTTCTCGTCTTCGGAGGCTGGACGAACGCGAGCCCGTACCTCCTTCGCGGCTTCGGCATCAACGCATTCGTTCTCGGTGGTTCGTGGGTACAGCGGGTGGCCGCTGGCGTTGCAGCGCTGAGCGTCGCAGCGATTCTCTCCGCATGGGGCACGCTGCTGCTCGCGATGCTCCCTGTACTTCGTCGGTGAGTGCAGCCAAGAGCCGCCGAGTTCGCCGCTGTCGAGAGCTCCAGCACCTTCACCTCGTCGAGACTGAAGCCTGCGGCCTGGGCCAGGGCGATGCGCCGTGGTCAAGAGACGAAAGTCTCCGTGTGCGAGTTGGCGCGCCGGGCGAGCGCGTGGCGTACCTGCACCAACGCCCTCCCCCGCGCTCGGGCGCAGCCGCTCCCTCCCCCTACCGGCTCAGCGACACCTGCTCGTCGAGCCGGGCCATCTTGTGTGGGTTGCGCATGGCATAGATCCGGGTGATTCGGCCGCTCTCGACGACGATGCTGACCGCTGTGTCGAATTTGCCGGCGGCGTCGATCCGGAGTGCGGGCGCGCCGTTGAGCCACACGGTCGCGATCCGAACGTCAGGCGCGAGCGCGGGGAAGCGGGCCAGGAACCCAGCCACCCGAGCACCGCCGACGACCGGGCGCAGGGCCGCCGCCACCAGACCGCCACCGTCGGCAACCAGCACCACGTCGGGGGCGAGCACATCGAGCAGCCCCTGCAGGTCGCCAGAGTTGACCGCGGCCAGGAACCGCTCCAGGACGGCCTGCTGCTCCGACCGGTCGACCTGAATTCGGGGCCGTCGTGCGGCCACACGCTCCCGCGCCCGGTGAGCGATCTGCCGGACGGCGGCGGGCGTCTTGTCGAGCGCCGGGGCGATCTCGTCATACGACATGTCGAAGACCTCCCGGAGCACAAACACCGCCCGCTCGGCCGGGGTGAGGGTCTCCAGCACGGTCAGCATCGCGATTGAGACGCTCTCCGCGAGCTCGACGTCCTGGGAGACATCGGGGCTGGTGAGCACCGGCTCAGGCAGCCACTCGCCAATGTACTCCTCCTTGCGGCGGGCGAGCGTACGCAGCCGGTTGAGCGCCTGCCGGGTGACGATCCGGACCAGGTAGAGCCGCGGGTCGCGCACTTCGGCCCGGCCTGCGTCACCGATATCCGCCCACCGAAGCCAGGCCTCCTGCACGACGTCCTCGGCGTCGGCCGCGGAGCCGAGCATCTCGTACGCGACAGTGAAGAGCAGGCTGCGGTGGATGACGAAGGGGTCCTCCGGGCCCAGCCGCTCGTGCCGGGCGCGTGCCGCATCAGGCGAAGAGGTCGAGTCCGCCCCGTCACAGAAGGGCGCGCCTCCCAGCGACGTCGGGCGCATCGAGGCCGTCATGACGCGGACGCTCCCATCGGCTGGGCATTCGGCTGGGCCATCGGCTTCAGCCCGCACGAAGCGGCGAAACCCTCTGACTCGATGCCCAGGGCCGTGTTGGAGCGGGTCGTCAGGTTGGCGAAGCCGATCACCGTGGTGAGCTCGATGAGCGCTGCCGCACCGAGTCGCGCGCTCAGGCTCGCGACCATCTCGTCGGTCACCGTGGGGGGCGTCTGGCTCATCGCCTCGGCATACTCCAGCACCTCCCGCTCCAGTGGGGTGAACACGCCCGACTCCCGCCACCGCGGAATCTCCCGCGCCTTGGCCACGTCCAGCCCATGGTTGTGGGCCATGAAGTAGTTGAAGTCCAGGCAGAACGAGCAGCCCACCAGCGACGCCACCGCCATGTGCGCGTACGACTTCAGGCTCTCGTCGCACTGGTCCCACTTCTGTAGCTTCTGCCCGAAGCCCATGCTGGCTTTGAGCACCGGCAGGTGGTGCCACATCACGCCAAGCGACTCGGGGACTTGGCCGAACATCCTGCCGGCGAACAGCTTCACCATCGCACCGTAGAGGCCGGTGATTTCCTTCGGGGGGATCCTCGTCGAGGCCATGTCTTCTCCTGGTGTCCGTATCAGGTTCCGTCGACCTGGAGACACCGGACGCCTGCGGGATGTGACATCCGGGCCAAAAATCCTCGCCCCCCTGGCTGATGCTGAGCTTCGCTACTCCGACATCTCCCTACCGGTCAGGAGAACACGGGCCACGGGTCCCCGACCGGCGGACAGACCGGCCGGGGCCCCAGCAGACTCAGGCCTCCGCAGCGAAGACCCGAACGCCGCCCTTCCACGTCGACAGCACCTTGATGGCGCGCATGTGCTGGTAGATGGCCTCAGCGGGCGGCAGCTCGCGGTACGGAACCGAGATTCGAGCTGAGATTGGCCACCTTCGCGCCGCCAGCCGCGCGCAGTTGCGGGAGCAGGGACGCCGTTACCCTCAGGGCCGCCACCGCGTTCACCGAGCCCTCTGGCCGGATTGGAGACCGTGTACTCAATCAAGCGGCGCCCCCCTCGGCTCCGTCTCCCAAGTGCACGCCTCACTGCTGTCCCCAGCCCCAGGCCAGACGCGTCTTGCCGTCGAGGTCAAGCGTTCCCAGTCTGTGGTGGGTGGCTCGTCGCCGGAAGCCATGGAGGTTTAGAGCAGGTGCCTGGTCGCCCCGTTCGACTGACCTGAGCGTACTCGCGCCGAGCGAGCGCTGCGGCGGAGGTACTGCGCATGGCGGGAATCCAGACCCTCTCCCGCCCAGCCATGGGACGTGGATTCTCCAAGCACGGTCCTCCGCGAGATGTCCAGCCGCTCCATTGGTGGCTGCGGCATCGGTTGTGGCTCACGCCCGTGGTGGGTGCGGTGGTTGGGGCATGCCTGGCCGTGGTGTTCGTGAACCCACCTGAGTTCGTGGCAAGGGTCTTGCGCGGCGTCGCCTGGCAGGCCACCGCTTCGGAGGCGCGCGATATGCTCGCTACGGCGCTGGGGATCGCGCTGACTTCCCTGAGCATCGTCCTGTCCCTCTCCATGCTGGTGGTGCAGAACGCCGCCGGCCAGTTCTCGCCACGGCTGCTACGACATTTTGTGCATGGCGCGGGTATTCGTGTGGTCATCCCGGTGTTCGTCGCCACGAGCGTCTTCTGCCTCGTGGCCGCCCACGCGTTCGGACTTATCGCAGGCGCCGAGCGCGCGCCGCGTCCGGCGCTCAGCATGGCATTGTTGCTGCTCGTCGCATGCGAGGGCGCGCTCGTCTTCCAGGTGCTCCATACGCTCCAGGCCATGCGCGTGGAGAACATCGTCCAGAGAGTGCGCGTGGACACGCTGCGCGTCGCGCGCAGGATGGAGCGATTGCGCTCAGCGGATGTGGAGGCTCCGGCCGAGGTGTCAGCTCCCACGGGCGAGAGGTGGCCGCTTCGGGCCGGGCAGAATGGCTTCGTCGTCGCGGTGGATGCGCGGGCACTGCTGGAGGTGGCGACGACGCGTCGGCTCGTGGTCCATTTTGAGCGAGCCATCGGCGAGCCGGTGATTCACGGCGGCGAAGTGGGCTGGTTCGCGCCGGATGACCGCCTGTCCACCGATTCGTGCGAGGTGGCAGAGGCGCTCCTGCTCCGGGCCATCCGCACGGACCGCTGGCGGGACGAGGACGTGGACGTCGCCTTGGGCGTGCGCCAGCTGGTGGACGTGGCCGTCAAGGCACTATCGCCGGGCATCAACGACCCCTACACCGTGGTGGAGGCGCTGGACCAGCTCACCTTCTTGATGTGCGAGCTGAGCCAGATGCAGCTGGGCCTCCGCGTAGTACCAGACGCATCCGGGCGCCCGCGTGTCTTCCTTCGCGCTCCGTCGCTGCGCGACTACCTGGACCTGATTATGGACCAGACGCTCCGCTACGGAGCCACCGAACCCGCTGTCGTGCTCCGGCTGCTGCGGCTGGTGGGAGCCGTGGGCCAGCACACGCGGAAGGCAGAGGCGCGCTGGACGGCACGCGAGGCGCTGCACCGCATCCTGACGGCCACGGAGCAAGGTCAGAAGGACGCTTCGTGGCTTCCGGGCATCCGCGGTTACGCGGAGTCGCTGGAGCAGGCGCTGGAGGGAAAGCCCTTGCCTCCGCTGCCCGCGATTGGGTTCTGACAGGTCACCAGAATCGATGAAGGGCCGTGACCGGAGAAGGGATGGGGACGGTGGCCTCGTCACGCCAATCCCCCAGGGGCGGGCGGCCATACCAGGAGCCGCCCGAAAGAGGGCTGTGCGTTGCGAAGCAGGCCCTGCGTTCGCAGTGTGTCATGGGGACACGAGCGGCATGGAGCCTGGTGGTGAATCCCTTGGTAGCACGGACATGGGGAGAGGTACGGCAGCGCCTGCCGGAGCTGCGGCAGGCGCGCGGTTATCAGGGCCAATGGTTCCGCGCAGACCTGCTCTCGTCCCTCACCATCGGTGCGATGCTCATCCCCCAGGGCCTGGCGTATGCGCAGCTCGTGGGCGTGCGCCCAGCCGCGGGGCTCTACGCGGGCGTGACGGGGATGCTGGCCTATGCCCTCTTCGGCACCTCGCGGCACCTCATCGTCGGCCCAGAGGCCGGCACCGCCATCCTCACCGCCGCGGCACTCGCTCCGGTGGTCTCAGGAGGGGACGCGACCCGCTATGCGTCGCTGGCGGCACTGCTGGCGCTGCTGGTCGGCGTGCTGAGCCTCCTCGGAGGGCTGCTCAAGGCGGGCGCGCTCGCGGACTTCCTCTCCAAACCCATTCTCATCGGCTACATCAACGGCGCGGCGCTCATCATCATCGGAAGCCAGCTCGCGCGGCTCTTCGGGTTGGAGCGCCACTCCGACACCTTCTCCGGTCAGGTGTTCGAGGTAGCCACCCACCTCCACCGGACCCACGTCCCGACGCTCCTGCTGGGGCTGAGCGTCATCGTCATGCTCGTGTTGCTGCGGCGGCTGCTGCCCAGAGCGCCCGGGCCCCTCATCCTGGTAGTCCTCACCACCGTGGCGGGGGAGCTGTTCCAATTGGAACATGGAGGCATCAAGGTGGTGGGCCCGCTCGAAGCCGAGCCGCCTGCTCCAGGCTTACCGTCCCTGCGCTTTGAAGACGTGCGTGCGCTGCTCCCCGCCGCCTTCAGCCTGGCCCTCATCAACTACGCCAGCTCCGTGCTGACAGGTCGCCTCTATGCCGACAAGTTCCGCTACCGCCTGGACAGCAACCAGGAATTCTTCGGGCATGCCGCCACCAACTTCGCCAATGCCTTCACCCAGGGGTTTCCCGTGTCGGGCAGTGACTCGCGAACGGCCGTCAATGTCTCCATGGGCGGGCGGACCCAGTTGGTGGGGGTCCTCGCCTCCGGCGTGGTGCTGGTGTTCGCCCTGTTCCTCACGCCCCTGCTGCGCAACCTGCCCATGGTGACACTCGGCGCCATTGTCGTCGTGGCCGCGGTGTACCTGCTGGAGTTCCGCGCCATCATCGACGACCTGTGGAACGTGCGTCGCGTGGAGGCGGTGCTCGCGTGCGTGACGATGGTGGGGGTGCTGGCCCTGGGCATCCTCCAGGGCATCCTCATCGCGGTGGCGCTGGGCCTGACGGACCTCATCCGCCGGGCCGCCAGGCCACACGACGCGGTGCTCGGAGAGCGCGAGGGTATGCCCGGCTACCACGACATCGAGCGGTCCGAGAACGCCGAGACAGTACCCGGGCTCATCATCTACCGCTTCGACGCGCCTCTCTTCTTCGCCAACGCGCGCCATCTACGGGAACAGGCCCGGGCCCTGGTCTCCAGCGCGGAGGAGCCCGTGCGGTGGTTCGTGATTGATACCTCCGCCGTGTTCGACATGGACGTCACCGCGGCGGAGGGGCTGGAGAAGCTGCGCCGCGAGTTCGAGGAAGAGGGCATTGTGCTGGGTATCGCCGAGGCCCGGGCGCCGCTGCGCGCGCTGCTGCGGCGCACCGGCCTGCTGGAGCGATTGGGCCCGGAGAATGTCCATGCCACCGTGGGCGCAGCGGTGCACCACTTCCTGAAGGACGCCAGCGCGGAGCGCTCCCGTGGGAGCGAGCATCCAGCGCGCCCTCACATGCACTGAGCGGGGGCTGCTGAGCCGTACGCGGAGCCCGCTCCGCGCTGCGGCCCGTTGAGTCCCCGCTCGCCCCCTCCTCCCGGACCATGCCCCGACTGCGCCGCGTGCGCACCTCCCGTCCAGGAGGCGACATATGGCAAGCAAGGCGAAACCCTCGGGCAATGGAAACGGCAACGGCAAGCAAGCGCAGCGCAAGCCCAACATCCTGGTCATCTGGGGCGATGACATCGGGTTCTGGAACGTCAGCGCCTACAACCATGGAATGATGGGGTACCACACGCCCAATATCGACCGCATCGCGAAGGAAGGCGCGATGATGACGGACTGCTACGGCCAGCAGAGCTGTACCGCGGGCCGCGCGGCCTTCATCACCGGCATGAACCCGCTCCGAACGGGGCTCACCACCATCGGGATGCCCGGGGCGAAGTATGGGCTCCAGGACTCCGACCCCACCATCGCGGAGATGCTCAAGCCCCTGGGCTACACCTGCGGCCACTTCGGCAAGAACCACGTGGGAGACTCCAACCCCTACCTGCCCACGAACCATGGCTTTGACGAGTTCTTCGGGAACCTCTACCACCTCAACGCGGAGGGCGAACCGGAGTGCCCGGACTACCCCAAGGACCCGACCTTCAAGGAGCGCTTCGGTCCCCGGGGCGTCCTCCGGAGCTGGGCCACGGACCGCGACGACCCCACCGAGGACAAGCGCTGGGGCGTGGTGGGCAAGCAGCGCATCGAGGACACCGGCCCGCTCACCCGCAAGCGCATGGAGACCGTGGACGGGGAGTTCCTTCAGGGGACGCTGGACTTCATGGAGCGCGCCGTGAAGGACGGCAAGCCATTCTTCCTCTGGCACAACACCACGCGCACCCACGTCTGGACCTACCTTCAGGAGAAGTACCGGAACGCCACCGGTTACGGCCTCTACGCGGACGCCATGCGGGAGCTGGACGACATCGTCGGGGTGCTGCTGGCCAAGCTGGACGAGCTGGGCATCGCCGACAACACGCTGGTGGTCTTCTCCACCGACAACGGCGTGGAGAAAATGGGCTGGCCGGACGGCGGCAACAGCCCGTTCCGGGGTGAGAAGGGCTCCACGTGGGAGGGCGGCGTGCGCGTACCGTGCCTGGTGCGCTGGCCGGGCGTGGTGGAGCCGGGGCGCGTCATCAACGACATCTTCGCGCACGAAGACTGGATGCCCACGCTGGTCTCCGCGGCGGGCGGCCCCACGGACCTCGTTGAGCAGTGCCAGCGCGGCTACAAGGTGGGCGACAAGACCTTCCGGGTCTATCTGGATGGGTATGACCAGACCGCGTTGCTCGCGGGCAAGGAGAAGGGGCGCCGTCACGAGTTCATCTACGTGCTCGACAGCGGAAACCTCGCGGCCGTCCGGTACGACGACTGGAAGCTCATCTTCAGCTACCAGGAGGGCGACGGCCCTGACATGTGGTTCAGCGGCAAGCGCTTCAACCCGGCGTGGCCGTACCTCATCAACCTGCGCTCGGACCCGTTCGAGTACGGACCGAAGTCCGGCCTGTACCTGAAGTGGTACGGAGAGCGGATGTTCACGTTCGTCCCCGCGCAGGCGCTGGTCCAGAAGTTCGCGCAGAGCCTGCTCGACTACCCCCCCAGTCAGGCCCCGGGCAGCCTGAGCATCGGCCCCATCAAGGAGCGCGTGAAGCAGCAGCTGGCGGAGGCGCACAAGCACAAGGAGGAGACCAGCATCGCCGACCAGGTCATGGCGCTGGCCGAAGAGGTGGAACAGTTCATCCGCCGCACCCAGCAGTCACACGCGTAGCCACGTACGGTGCCGGGCGGCGGAGCGGTGCCGCCGCCCGTGCCCTCCGAGCTGATTTCCGGGAATGGACCACCGACTGGTACCAGGGCTCCTGCCGGTGTTACCGGCCCACGGAGCGCTCACCCCAGGCCGTGGACAGTGGAGCCAGCCACATCCGGCTTCGGCTGCATCGTTCGCCCCAGGGGCGCTACGGGCGCCGGGGACCCGATGGCGCGGCGCTTTCGCGTTCAACGGGGGTGCGTGGCGGTACGACCAGGGTCGCGAACACCAGCCCCAGCACCAACTGGAGCGCCACCAGCAGCACGTCGAACAGCCGGGCGTCATCCGTGCCCGGGCGCCCCATTCCGAGCAACGCGATGATGGCCTTCGTCCCCATGAAGCCCGGCGCGAGCTGCAACAAGCCAGGCATGATGACGGTCATGGGCATCCGCTGCCGACCCCGGCCGTAGAGCAGCCCGGCCATCCCGAGCACGAACGCGGCCACCATCGGGCTCCCCTGCTCCCCCAGCACCGCCTTCATCCCCTCCTGCGTCCCATAGGCGAGCAGCACGCCGCCGACGATGCCCACCAGATCGCGTGGCCGCCCCGCCATACAGATGGCCAACGCGACACCGCCGACCGTCAGCAGCAGAAAGGTGACCGGGGGCGACAACGTGTGCACATCACTGTATGCCGGTAGCGGCCCGAGAAAGCGCCACATCGTCGAGGCCACGATGATGCCCACGCCAATCATCAGGAAGCGCAGCAGGCCGTAGGCCAGACGCGTCAGACCGGCTTCCACCGACTCCGAGGCCAGTTCGAACGAGCCCAGCGTCACCACCATCGCGGGCACCAGCAGCACCGCCCCGCCAAACAGCGCTTCGACTACATCGAAAGGTGGCAGGACGTACCTGAGCCCGAATGCCATCAGCGTCCCCAGGAAGGCCGCGAGGAAGCTCTTCTGCAGGTCCACCCGCTGCGAGCGCAGCGTGCCAAAGTGAATGAGACCCGCGACGATGCCCACGAGCAGGGCCGCGAGCATCTCCAGCCACGCGCCCCCCACGCGCGCCGCGACGGCCGCGCCATACACGCCATACGCCAGGAGCACGAGCCACTTCGGGTAGGGCGAGCGCGCGGACACGATGCGGTCCAGCGCCAGGCGGGCCTCCTTCAAGCCCACGTTTCCCTCCGCAATGTCATCCGTCAATTGGAGGAGCGCCGCCGCACGGCCCAGGTTCCAGTGCGGGTTGAACGGCACCCGCGCGAAGTCCGCAGGCGCCCGGTGCGGGGGCACGACCTGCGTCATGGCCAGACTCTGGACCGTGAAGACCTCCGCCTTCAGCCCCCAGGCCTTTGCCGCTCGGCGCACGCGCTCCTCCACCAGAAGCGATGGCTGGTAGGCCAGATGCAGGGCTCTTGCCAGGTCCAAAAGAAAGCGGGACGCCTCCTCCTCATCCCCCGTTCCCATCCGGTACTCGCGCTCCATCGAAGATGCGCCTCCAATCCCGCTGCATGCTGACCACGACCCAGCTTCCCTCGCGCGCCGCCTTCAATGACGCACCGTCCTTTTCCTCGTAGGCGAACTCGCGAGCCGCGTCGTCGTGGTGGATGAGCAAGGCAAAGCCCGGGCGCGGGCGTTTGCGCGTGTATTGGAGCATCTGGATGTCGCCGCCGGAGCACACGTTGCCCGCCGCGAAAATGGGCCGCCGGCCGATATGCTCGTCGATGCCCACCGGCTTGCCCGCCTTGTCATTGACATGGGCCACGCGCGCCTCACGGCGCAGCACCGAGGGGGCGAGTGAATCGTCGAACGACTTCTTCAGCTGGCTGCCGATGACCTGCTGAGGCGGGATGCCGTAGGTGTCTTCAGAGATGACGCGGATGAAGTCGATTCCTCCCGCCGATGCGAGCCAGGTCTGGAAACCATTCGCGCGCAGGTACTGGAGCAACTCCAGCATGGGGGCGTAGGCGAGTTGGTTGTACGGAACACCCCATCTCGGGTGACGGGCGTTCTGAAAGAAGGCGCGGACGTCACGGATGAACGCCTCCTCCGTCATGCCGGCATGGGTCTCCCCGAGCAGCTTCATCAACGTGGCCTTGTCCAGGGACGAGAGTTCGGAGAGGTTCCCCTCCAGCACGGCCTTGAACGGCTGCCGCCTCGCGAGCGACGGGTCCTGCCTCACGCGGGAACGGAGCGGCTTCAGGAGGAAGGCTCCCTGCACCAACGGCCGCTCCGGCCAGAGCGTGCCATCATTGTCGAAGGTGGCGATGCGCGCCTCGGGAGGAATGAAGTCGGAGCCCCCCTCGGTGATGGAGCGAGTAACGAAGTCGACGATGGCCTGCTTCGCAGCCCCCTCATTCCATGACGGCAGCGGGTCCACCGCCAACGCATGGAAGGGCACCGCCATCAAGCGCGTGAGTGCGGCAAGCAGCCGGCCCCCTTCTTTCCGTGCGCCCCGAACCATGACCGCCTCCTGGCGCTCCCGCCCCAGCCATGACTCTCAGGACGGTGAGGCCGGCATCAACGCTTCACAATGCCGCCAGCAGGGCACGAGAAGAGTGCCTGCTGGGCCCGGCCGCCATGCCAGATTCCCAGAGCGCCCACTTCGCCGCCTTCCACCTGACACGCGCTCCGCTCGCCGGGTCGGCCCGCCCATGGAGTCATGCTGCCCACCAGCCCCTCTACCGCCATCCCCCAGCTCCGGCCGCTGCGGTATGCGTGCGTCGAGGCCACGTTTGGCAGCGCGACCCAGCGAGCGAGCAAGGCGCGCACCAGGCCGTCGCCATCCAGTGCTGGCGGCGTTGGAGC
The DNA here is from genome assembly GCA_023426545.1 of Pseudomonadota bacterium. Classification (GTDB taxonomy): domain Bacteria; phylum Myxococcota; class Myxococcia; order Myxococcales; family Myxococcaceae; genus Myxococcus. The sequence goes on along the minus strand of JAFAAN010000171.1, from coordinate 24,731 downwards.
CCAACCATCGTCCGCAGACGGGCTGCGGAAAGCGCCCAAGCGCTCAAGGGGCCAGCGCCTTGCGCTCCTTCGCGCAGACCTGGAGCAGCTCCAGCATGCTCATGCTGGCGCCGCCGACGTCGAACTTCTGCTCCTTGAAGTCGGGGTATCGGTTCTCGAGGATGCGCCCCTCCGCGATGCAGTCGTTGAGCTGCGCGAGCGCCTCGTTCTTCCGCCCCTTGGAGAGGTGGGCCTTCGCCGCGTCGTAGGCCTTCCGCTGGCCCTCCTGGAACCTGAGCTCCACGTCGACCCGCTTCAGGGGCACCTGAAGGGCCTCGGCCTTCTGGGCACACTGGGCCATCACGTCCTGGGGCCGGGTGGGGACCCCGTCCACGAGCACGTCGACCGCCGCGAGGCTGGCGTTCTCCTTCACCAGCCTGGCGCCCTCGTCCTGGCAGGCCCTGAGCTTCTCCGACGCGCTCGCGTACAAGGCCCTACGCTTGCGCAGGTCCGCGGAGGTCGCGGCGGATGCCGCCGCCTTGCCGGCGACGTCCAGCGCCTCACCGGTCAGCCGGCGCAGGGCCCTCGCCTGCTTCGCGAACTCGAGCGCCTCGACCATCTTCAGCCAATCGGCGCGCGACCGCTCGGCGGATGCCGCGTAGCTCGCGTCCTGCCGCTCCAGCGCCGCGTGCGCCTCGAACATCTGCATGACCTCGTCCACGCTCTTCGAGGCGGCCTCGACGTCGGCATCGGTCGCCGAGATGGCCTTGGCGACCTCGAGCTTCTCCTTCGTGGTGACCAGCCGGGACGCGAGCTGGACCCGGGCATCCGCCGCGGCCAGGACGATCTTCCGCCGGGTGATGCGGTCGCTCAGCTCCGCCATGCGCTCCTTCGACTCCTTGGCGTACAGGGCATAGTCACGGTCCTTCTTGACGAAGGCGGCCCCGGCCTCCAGCACCACGCCAATCTGCTTGACCGCGTTCTCGGCCTCCAGGAGCTGCGCCTCCGAGGGCGTCTCCTTCTGGACCTGGGAGACCAGCGCCACCGCGTTCTTCCGGGCCTCGTCCACCTTCGCGCGCTGCTGCTGCAGGTCGACCTCGTACCGACGCCGCTCCAGCGTCGCCCGCCCGTCCCTGAGCAGCTGACGCGCGTCGGCGGCGGCCGGGCTGATGGCGGGGTTCTTCACGTGGACCGTCTCGAGCGTCTTCTCCAGGACGACCATCGCCGTCTTCGCTTCCTCGAACTGCTCAGCGGTCACGGAGCGCTTCTCGACGTTCCGCAGCGCCTGGACGACCTCGGCGCGCGCCGCGTCGAGCGTGCGGACCTGGAGCGCCACCTCCACCTCGACGAGCGTGTTCTTCACCCCGGCGAGGTACTGGCCGATGGCCTGGCTCCTCGCCGCCTGCGGCTCGTACTTGTCCACCAGCTTCCGGACGACGAACGCCGCGGTCTTGGCCTCGGAGAGCTGCTCGGGCGCGGGCCGCTTCACCCGCAGCGCCTTGGCTGCCGCACGGAGTTCTTCATGGGCGGGCTCCAGCTCCACCTTGACCCGCGAGACACCCGCCTGCACCACGAGTTCATCCATCCGACGCTTGGCCTGGGTAACCTCGGCGCGGGCCTTCTCCGCCTCCGCGCGATAGCCCTTGTCCTGCGCCTCGAGCGGCCTGCCCTCCTCGAGCTGCTTCTGCAGCGCCGCCACCGCCTTGTCGGCGGCCGCGAACTTCTCGTCCGACCAGGCCTTGCCCACCTCGGCGAGCGAACTCGCCAGGCTCTTGCGGCGCTCGTCCAGTAGGCCCCGCTGCTTCTGCGCCGACAGTTGCAGCCACCGCTCGTCGAGCGTCTTCCGGTGACGGGCGAGGGTCGCTTCGACCTCGGTGAGGTACGTGGAGAACTTCGGATCCTGGCTCTTGAGGGGCCGCCCCTCCTCCGCCAGCTTCTCCAGCGCGTCCACCGCGGCGCGGGCCTCGTCCAGCGCCTTGGAGCCCGGATCGCCCTGGCCGAGCTTCGCCATGCGCTCGTTCAGGGGCGCGAGCGCGCCATCGATGCGCCGGCGGTACTCGTGGATGTGGACCTTGGCCCGGCGCTCATCGACGTACTCCCGCTGCGTCCGGAGCTGCTTGCGCGCCGCCAGGACCAGCTTCGCGTACTCGAGGTCCTCCGTCTCGAAGCTCGCTCCGGCATCCAGCGCGACCTTCAGCGCCTCCACCGCCGCGAGGGCGGCGTCGAGGTCAGCGTTGCGCGGCGGCTCCACTTCGATCCGCTGCACGGCCGTCGCGAGGTCGGCGCGAGCACGCTCCACTCGCTTCGATGCCTCCCCGATGGACCTCGCGGCGCCAGCCTCGGCAGACGCGGCGGAGGCCTCGGCGGAGGCGAGGATGAAGAACCCGATCAACACCAGCACTGAAGTACGTACCATTCACGCCAACCTACTACAGCGAGGCGGGAGAGACCGGCATAGTCTCCGCCCCCCTGCCACGCCTCGGACACAGGAGGGAGCCCGAGGTGGGAGCGCCGACGACTCCCTCCTCCACGCCGAGCAGGCCTGGCTCCCGGACGTGGTGCGCTTCCGCTCGGACGTGCTCGTCACGTCCGAACACACAGAGACGAGGCCAGCAGTCGAAGCGCTGCGGCGCCCATCTGGACCCGTCCCAATCTCCATTCTGGAGCCCGTCCTGGGACCAGGCGCGCGGTAATGACTCCGGCGCGCAAGACAGGCTTCCGCAGGCGCGTAGCGGAGGCCTCTGCACGACATGCGCGGACCACGATTGCAGCCATCAGGAACAACGACCAGGAGCACTGGAATGCACGACGAGACTCCTTCCATCATCGTTCGCCCCGTCGAAAGGGGTGACTTCGAACAGTGGCTTCCGTACTGGAAGAGCTACCAGGAGTTCTATGAAGTCTCCTTGCCGGAGGAAGTAACCCGGGCGACCTGGGACCGGTTCTTCGACGACCGCGAGCCGATGTACTCCGCCGTCGCGGTGGAGCACGGACGCGTCCTCGGATTCGTCAACTACCTCTTCCACCGCTCGACATGGGCGCAGAATGATTTCTGCTACCTCGAGGACCTGTTCGTCGCGCCAGAGGCGCGGGGACGCCATGTCGGCAAGCAGCTGATCGAGTACGTCCAGCAGCGCGCCCGTGAAAAGACCTGCGGGCGCCTCTATTGGCACACCCAGGAGACGAACCTCCGAGCTCAACGACTGTACGACTGGCTCGGTGAGCGGCCGGGTGTAATCGAATATCGGATGTCGCTCGCCTGAGCGATGGATGACCGCCGAAGCGCGTCCGCCGCGAACGGAGTGGCTCCTCCGGAGGGATGAGGCATCGGCTTCGGCGGTCTCTACGACGTGTGCTCCAAGGTCGGGTTCGCGTCTGGCCAGTAGTGGCTGTCGGGCAGCGTACGGGCGCCGAAGATGGCCTGACCGATGCGCACGACGGTGGCCCCCTCCTCAATGGCCAATTCGAAGTCGCCGGACATGCCCATCGACAGCTCGTCCATGGAGATGCCGGCCGGCGCCTCCTGCCGCAGGCGTTCGCGCAGCTCACGCAGCATGACGAAACAGGGACGCACCCGCGCCGGCTCGGCCGAGAGCAGCGCAAGGGTCATCAGCCCGCGCACGCGCAGCGAGGAGAACACCGGCAGCTCCCGGACGAAGCCAGCCACGTCATCTGGCGGAAGACCGAACTTGCTCGTCTCGCCCGAGGTGTTGACCTGCACCAGCACATCCAGCACGCGCCCTTCGGCCTGCAGGCGGCGGTCCAGCACCTCGGCCACGCGCAGGCTGTCCAGCGCTTGGAACTCGCTGGCGAAACGCGCCACGACCTTCGCCTTGTTGGTCTGCAGGTGACCAATCACCGACCAGCGCAGGTCAGCCAGGTCCGTCATCGCCGCGACCTTGCGTGACGCCTCCTGCACCTTGTTCTCCCCAAGCTCGCGGCAGCCGGCAGCATAGGCCAGACGGATGCGTGCTTCGGGCACGGTCTTGCTGACCGGCAGCAGGCGTACCTCGGCCGGAGAACGTCCAGAGCGCGCGCAGGCAGCGGCGATGCGTTCACGCACCGCCGCCAGGTTGCGCCGGAAGTCCTCGACGGTGTGAGCAGTCAGGTAAGGAGATTCGGTCATGTTGCCTCCGCGTGGTCCCGCGCGTCGTTGCACGAACCCCAGCCTATCGGCAGGCTGGCCCCATCGCTGGATCCAGAAAAGAGAAGAACGAGGGTCCAGCTTCTCGCCCATGGAGGTTTGCTCTCGCCCTTGAGCGGGAAGGGACGAACCCACGGACGACACAGCTCACTCGCGCGCTCCTCGGGGAGATCCAGCGAGGAAGGCTCCTTCCGGGCTCGATGCTGCCGGGCAGCCGAACGCTGGCCAATCAGCTCGGAATGAACGGGAAGGTCGTCGTGGCGCCGGTAACGGACGCCCCTGCGCTGGAGGGAGGCTCGGTGCCTGATGGGCTGTACCGCCTGGAGCGCGGCACGGAGAACGCGCGAGCCCTGCTCATCAAGGGCAAGTCCATCCTCGAGGTGGGCAGTCTCTGGGGGAACATCCAGGGGACCTGGAAGATGGATGGGAACCACATGGTCATCACCACAACGGACGACGACTCCGCGTGCTGGCCTGGCACAAGCGACGGGTGGCACGCGGCCTGGCACAGACGCGTGACGTGGCGGACAGACTCGGTCTCCGCATCAGATGGTGAGCTGATTTGAGCCCTCCGCCTCCATAGGTCGTCCAGGGGCCGAAGCTCTTCTGAAGCCAAAGCGGCAGCAGCGATTGAACCGCGCCGGTTCCGAGGCCACGCTGCTTCGAACCCGTAGGCAAATCAACGAGGGGGAAAATGCCTATCTGCGGGCGCCACTCTCCTTCGTCGACGAAGCGCAGCTTGACGCCCAGCTCGATATCACCCAAGCCGTATGCCACGCCCTCACGCTGGGTCCAGGCAAGGACGGCTGGGACGATGGTATGCAGCTGTACGTTGGGTAGTACTCCGTAGTTCACCTCAATATGAGGCAAGGTTCCGGATGCCGAACTCCGCGCGCCTGTCCACTTGGCGGCAGTGTAGAACTCCCAGTGTTTGAACTTGACCGGCTCGGGATCATCCGTGAGGAATGGCGGGCCCGCCCATGCGCCAGTAGGGCACACGATTCCAATAACGTGGACGAGTGCGAAGAGCATGCGCGGCGAGGGCATTGAGGAAGAGACCGTGGTTCGAAGAGGCGCGCGACATCGCCCCTTGCGGTTCCAGAGCACTCGTCGGATTCGCCGATGATGGCTCGCGACGGTCTTCACTGGTTGACCGCGAAAACGCCAGCACCAGCCCTGCTAGCGCGTAGGAGAAAATACCCATGTCTGTGCGAGTCATGAAGGCCCCCAAGGGTGGGAGGCCGCTCTGGGCCTGACCAGGCTGGCGTCGAGAGACCATGCTCCGGAGCCGGCGAACGCCAGGAAGATGAGCGCCATGAGCATTGCGAAGTCGGTTCGCGATTCGGCCTGCATCGACCAGAAGCCGACCTTGCTGGAGACTGCGGTGGCTCGCCAGAGCAGGGGTATTTTCGTTGTCGTGAGCGCAACGAGAATGTCGATGAGAAGTGGAATCGCGGCGAGCCGTGTGGCCAGCCCAATGATGAGAAGGAGTCCACAGGCAATCTCCACGATGCCGACGAAGTGAGCCATGAGTTCTGGCGCAGGGATGCCGATTCGCGCGAAGCGCCCCGCCCCCCATTGTTCGGGAAAGAGGAACTTCTTGATACCCTCCGGAAGGAAGATCAGCCCCGCAAGTAATCGGACAGCGAGGTTCGCCCGGGGGCCACCGCTGTCTAGAAGTCGAAGAACAGCGGCGGTCATGGTGCCGTGAACCTTGCGAAGTCGTCAATGTCGAGCACCACCTCAAGCGGATCAACTTCGGTGACGGTACTCTCGAAACCGTGCTCGCCGAAGCGTTCATGTTCCTTGTCTTCGAACGGGTCTCTTGGCGTTCGCTTTGATGTTGATAGGAGAAGGATCGTGACGAACTCTGCCTCGCGATTCGCAGTCTGGAGCCGCGGGAAGGCGAGCTGTTCCTCAAGTTTTCCGTGGGAGCCCTCGATGAAGCGCCGGACAATGCCCGCTGCGCTCGCGAGTACAGTTCGCTCGAACTGTTCATCGTAGTCGATGCGGTGAGCGCCCTCTTCGTAGATGCGAAGGATGCGCTCGAGAACACCGTGCGCCTGCATCAGGTCCTCGCCGGGCGTGACCTCCGCCGCCTCGTGGTGTTCGTTTTCCATGGCCGCTTGACCTCCCCGTACAGGGCCTGTTGTCGTGCCGTCGGTGAGCGCGAGGCCCGCTACGGAAACGGCCGCTCTCCGGACTCCCCTGCGGCCCTCAAGATCGTACTGCTATCATCGTCGTCGCCCGGCGGTCGTCCTATGGCGGGCGTTCGGCTGCCGCTCGCTCCTCGAGAAGTCAGGTTCCCCAGAGCTCACGCGCATCGGAGTGTTGAAGGATGTGAATTCTCCAGATGCCAAGTCGAATCTCGCGGTCCGCTGCGGAGAGCATTTACGCCTAGCGTGTATGACTGCCGTAAAGAGGGCGCAACCCCAGGCATCGGCAAGCGTCGTCAACCCACCAGCCTGCGGAGCATCGCCAACCCTCGCTCGGCCTCACAGGGCGGGCAGCATCCACGCAGCCTGGGATGGGAATTGCAATGAGGCTCTCAAGCCCATCGCCCGGGCGTCAAGGCCCGCTCCGGCCTACACGATCGTGTCCAGACCATGGGGTTCGCCATCTGCCACGCCCCAAAACCTGGGTGAGGTTTGGCTACCACCCACCAAGTCTCTCGCGGCCAGAGGCTGAGCCACAACGTGGCAATCGCACGGGGGACGTCGCCGCGCCGCTGCTCGCCTTCAGGGCCAGCACGAGCGCACCATGCCCCTCTCACCCGGTTCAGGCATGGGGCTCGCGCCCAATCGCTCCCAGGCGCACTGGAGCCGCGTTTTCTTGAGTCAGGCCACCATGGCCTGACTGTCTGGCCCTCGTTCATAGAGCGCTTCACATGCGGACGGGGCATGGCGTCGGGCGTCGTGCGCAGGCGTCAGTCGGCGGACGTCGAGCCCATCGAAGCCACCCCGAATGTCCAGCCCCTCGTCAAAGGCCGTCCTCGAGCGCCATACGCGTTGGGTCATCGGGGTCAACCCATACGTCGACCTTCGCACCCGGTTGGAACCGAGGGAGGTGGACCACCGAGATGGCATCGACCACCTCGCCGCGCGTGAGCCCGCGGCCGGGGATGTCGACCTCCAACGTCACCGTGACCACCGGATCGCCGTTCACTCGGCTGTGCTGGTTGACGAGCGCAACGACTGTTCCTTGATAGCGCGTGTGCATCGCCCGAATGCGCGAGGCACGGCAATCGTGGTAGATGCCAGGGCCCATCGCCACCGCGAAGCATGCCGCGAAGAGGACGACTCAGATGGAGCTGCCCTTCACCGACGAGGCCGCCTTTCGCTCTGGAGGGCGAGAAGGATCGTTTCGAGACATCATGTAACGAGGATGACACGAAACTCGACGGAGGATAGGCCACTTCCGGTGTCGCCTGCGCTGCCGATTACGGGCGACATCGAGGAGCGCGCCCCATCCTTCGCCCCGACTCAGATCGACTGACGATACCCGAAAAACTCGTGGTCTTCGTTGTAGCCGCCGTACCCGCCTCCCACTTCGAAGAAGTGAGCGACGAACTCGATGCCGGCAATCCACTTCACTTGCTTGAAGCCGAGTTGGACCTCGTTGCGCAAGCGAAGCGGCGCCCCGTGGCCATAAGGGAGCGGCTCGCCGTTCATGTCGTAGGCGAGCATCGTGAGCTGATAGTGCATCTGCTCGATGGGATGCGCGTCGTAGTAGCGGCCGCCGTCGGCCCCTTCCCCGAGCGAGTAGAACACGACCCACTTCGCGTCGGGCTTCGGCCTGACCAGTTCGAGGAGGGTCTGCATCGAGACGCCGCCCCACTTGGCGACACCGGACCAACCCTGGATGCAGAAGTGCTGCGTGATCTGCTCGTGGCGCGGCATGGCACGCAGCTCGTCGAGGCTCAGCTCGACCGGATTCTCGACGAGCCCGTGAATTCGTAGCCTGTAATCGGTGAAGTGGTTCTCGAAGAGCGCACGGTACTCCGGCGTCTCGGGGTACTTACCGTTGTGCCAAAAGTACGGCGAGATGTCCTTGTCCGTGTAGGCCCCTGGCTTGGCGTCGAGGTGCTCGAAGAGCCGCTGGGCCGGGCCGACCAGCGAATAACCAGCTCGCTGCACGACCCGCGGATGTCGCAGCGTGAACGGCGTGGCCGCCACCCACGCGATCGCGACGACCGCCATGGAGACAGCGAAGATGCCGAACCCGACCCAATCGTTGGCGTCGGTCCCCGCGTACATGTGGTTCAGGTTTCGCAGCAGGCCAGTCGCGAAGACCATGGTGACATGGATGAAGGTGAAGAGGAGGAACCAGCACAGGACGAGAAAGTGCAGGGAGCGCGCGGTCTGGATGCTGAGCCGCTTGCTGATGCCGTGAAACCGGGTGGAAAGCGCTGGCGACATCCCGAGCCCGGTCATGAGCGCAAGCGGCGCTGCGATGAAGACCGTAATGAAATAGGCGGTGATTTGGAGGCCGTTGTACGCGACCCAGCCATCGTTCTGAGGCCACCTCAAGGAGAGGTACTGGAGCAGGGCGGACGCGGCGTCGGGGAACACCTGCCAGCTCGTCGGGACGATGCGGCGCCACTCTCCAGTCGCGAAGAGCAGCACGTAGAAGAGGAGTCCGTTCGCCAGCCACAGCGTGTCGACGCCGAGGTGCCACCATCGGGCCAGGCCGATCGAGTGGCGGATGCCGGGCAGCCCGAGATGCTTGGGCAGCGTGAGGGAGTCCTGCTTGGCAGTCCAGAGCGGGAGGTCCGGCACCTGCTTCTGCATCCGGAGCCATTCTTTTCCCGGCGTCGAGTGCCGGGTCCAGTACAGCCGGGGATGGTCGGCGAGAATCTGTAGGCCTGCGCGGATGATGAAGATGAGGAAGAACAAGTTCAGAAAGTGCTGGGCGCGCAACCAGACTGGCATCGGCGTAGCAAACGTCGTTGCGAACCCGGCCCCGGGATGCCGGTGGACGAACTCTTCGACTGCGGGGAGCCCGCGCAGGTACTGGGCCACGGCGACTCCAAATAGGAGAAGCCCCCAACCAATCGGGAGCAGCCAGACCAGATTGAACCAACGGTTCGCGCCGATTCGCAGACGAGGGGCGATGCCGAAGGCGGCCGGAATGGAGCCGGCCCAGGTCTTCGGATCGACGACGTCCTCGCCCTTGGTGAGGCGCTCTCGCAGCTCGTTCACCAGCGCCGGTGAGACGCGGCTGGCTCCAGGGGGTGGCGTGTCGGTCGGTCTGGGTGGCTCTGACATTTCACGGGATCCTGAGCGGCAACTCGCCTTCGCGCGGAGCCCCAAGAGCGAGAGCGAACCGCCTCCTCTGCGTAAGATGCACATCAGCGGGCATCACTGCGTTGACCTCAATGATTCGACTCTGGCGCGCTTACGGAGCTTCGCCGTGGCTCGGCGCCGGCGGCATGAATGAGGCCTCGGGCCAAGAGCGCGCCGCCGAGCGAGCAGAAATACAGGTATCCACGCTGCTCGCCGAAGCGGCGGACCACGCGCTCGAGAGCAGGCCCCGGCTGGACATGCATCAAACCCGAGAGCCCACGAATGACGCCAACATCGCCCTCCGGGAACACCTCCAGCCGGCCCAAGCCGCGCAGGAGAACCAAAGCCGCGCTCCAGGGGCCAATACCGTGAAGCCCAGTGAGCATCTGCATCGCTTCGTCGCTGCTCATTTGCGAGAGCATGGCCTCTGTCACATCGCCCGCTTGGACAGCGGCGGCGGCCGCGCGGAGCGCCTCGGCCTTCCTTGCGCTCAAGCCACAGGAGCGAATCGCGTCAAGCCGCGCCTCGGCGAGCGCAGCAGCAGTCGGAAAGGCGTACCGTTCTTGCCCCTCGTGCGGCAGGGGCCGGCCGAAGCGCTCAACCAAACGGCGAACGATTGCGACCCCGGCGTCCAGGCTGACCTGCTGGAACGGGATGACGTTCGCGAACGTCTCGATGAGGCTCGGGAATCGTGGCGGACGCATACCGCGCAGCGCGCGCGCAATGGGGCCGAGCTTGTGCTCGGCTTGGAGCAGCCGTTCGAGCGGCTCCGGGTCCACATCGAGTCCGAGCACCACTCGCAACACCCGAGAGATCGCAGCATGCGCGCCGTGCGAATCATCCCCGTCGAGCACGCGGAACCGGAGCTGCGGTTCGTCCACCGTCCCCTGATTCGAGACCTCGACCAGCACGAGGCCACCGGAGACCGTGAGCGCTCGCAGGTACCGTCCGTCCTCCCAGACGTCGACGAGGTTCGTCGGCCGCCGCTGCAGCACGCGCACGGTCGCTTCGAGGTGAAACGGTGCGCGCGTATCGAGAAGTGACCCGAGGCCAGCCGGATACGTGAGCCGCGTGCCATCGACCTGGGCGAAGTCGGTCATTCGATGCGGCGTCGACCGGGTGCGGCTCGTGATGTGCTCGACCTGCGCGCCACGAACGGTCAGGGCATCTGCGACCAGGGAGCGATGACAACGCCAGGGCACGGCTTCGGCGCACATCAACGCTACCGTCCCTCCCATGGCCAGCTCACGCAGCTCCACAAGCCCAGACTCGAACTCGTCTGTCAGCATGTAGTCCGCGAACCCGCGGAAGCTCGCATTGTGCCACCCCGTGTTCGGCGAGTCACCGCGCGCGTGCCGCAGCCCTCCGAGCGCGGGGAGATGGACGTAACGGAGGTGATGCCGGCGAAGCGCGGAGCAAAGCACGTCGCGTTCGAATTGTGGATTGTGGCGCGAGCGCGGGATCGTCCTGATATCAGCCACGATGGAGACGCCGAACGGTCGAAGGAGCGCGATGAGCTCGTCGAGCGTTCGTGTCGAGTGGCCGACGGTATAGAGTTGGATGCATTGCCAGCTCTTTGCCCCGCGCATCGCCTCTCTACGCCTCCCTCATGGGTTCTTCCATCCGAGCGTGAGCAGGAACGCGCTCTCTTCGTTCGCTTCCACGTCGTGGCGCAAGCCTTTCTCTAGGACGAGCAACCGCCCGAACGGCAGCTCCACGGTCGTGTCGGGCAGGCGCAGTCGCACGTGACCGGAGAGCGCATGGACCGACACGGTTTCGCCCGCGCGATGCTCCGCCATGCGTGCGCCGGCCTTCATCACGACGAGGACGATGCGCAGGTCGGGCTCGCGCACGAGCGTCCGCGCCGTGTGGCCCTCCCGCAGGTAGGCGTCTTCTCGCCGCATTTCACGCTCGACTGCCGCCAGGTCGAACGTGGCCCCGCCCACGGGATGTGCCGGTTTGGTCATGCCGTTCCTCCTCTTTCTGGGTCCTTGCTCTGGGCGTCGGCCTCAGGCTCGCGCCACACTTCGCGTTGGGATGCGAGCGATGCCCGGAGCCATTCAAGGTTCATGAGCGCGATGGCGTCGATGCTGATCGACTTCGGGCACGCCGCTTGACACTCGCCGTGCCAGGTGCAGTTGCCAAAGCCCTCCTCATCCATGCGCGCGACCATGGAGAGCACCCGCCGCTCCCGCTCCGGCCGCCCCTGGGGGAGGAGCGCCAAGTGAGAGATCTTCGCGCCGGTGAAGAGCGCGGCCGAGGCGTTCGGGCAGGCGGCGACGCAGGCTCCGCAACCGATGCAAGCCGCGGCGTCCATCGCCCCGTCGGCGTTCTGTTTCGGGACCGCCCGCGTGCTCGCCTCGGGCGCGGCCCCCGTTGGCACCGAGATGAACCCGCCAGCGCCGATGATGCGATCGAGCGCGCTGCGATCGACGATGAGATCCTTGAGCACAGGGAACGCCCGCGCACGCCAGGGCTCGATCACGAGCAACGCGCCGTCCGGAAAGCGGCGCATGTGGAGCTGACACACCGCCGCGCCGCCAAGGGGGCCATGTGCCGCGCCATTGATCATCACACCGCACGTCCCGCAGATGCCCTCGCGACAGTCACTCTCGAATGCGACCGGGGCCTCGCCTTTGGCGGCGAGTTGCTCGTTCAGGACGTCGAGCATCTCGAGAAAGGACATGTCGGCGGTGATGTCCGAAACCTCGTAGCGGCGGAAGGCTCCCTGGGACCGCGGACTCTCCTGTTTCCAGATCTGCAGAACGAAGCGCACGCTGTTCTCCTCCCCCTTCGCCCACGAGCGCCTCGGCATAGAGGTACTCCTCGCGCGGGCGATCAGCAGATTGCCCATCACGTATGCGACGCCGCGCGGGCCGGCGGTTAGTAGCTGCCGGGCACGGAACGGAACGGGATGGCGATCCGGTTCCAGGCGTTGATGGTGATGACCGCCATCGTGAGGCTGACAAGCTCCTCTTCGCTGAAGTGTTGGCGCACGCGGTCGTACAGTTCATCCGTGACATCGCTCTGTGAGATGAGCGTCAGAGCTTCCGTCCATTCGAGCGCGGCGCGCTCGCGTTCGGTGTAGAACGGCGTCTCGCGCCAGGCCGACAGCCCATAGAGCCGCTGCTCGGTTTCCCCGGCGACGCGGGCGTCCTTCGTGTGCATGTCGATGCAGTAGGCGCAGCCGTTGATCTGCGACGCGCGAGTCTTGACCAGATCGAGCAGGGGGTGCTCGAGCCCACAGTTACGGACGAAGCGTTCCAAGCCGAGCATCGCCTGGTAGGCGCTGGATGATTTCTGGTGGAAATCGAGTCGCGATTCCATGTCGAAGGCCTCCTATCGGTTCCGGCGGCAGAGCCCATACGGGCGGCTGTGCACCTAGGTCTCTGTCAGTACCCTGTGAACTCCTCGGTGCGGATATCGTCGTCGTCGATGCTTCTCTCGTTGAACATGACCCGGCGGGCGGCCATCGGCGCGAGCCCGGTGACGTCGTAGAAGGGTGCGGGCAGCGCGCTGTCCGGGCACCGGATGTCGCCCAGGTGCCGGTCGAGGAGCATCAAGTCCATGAATCGACCCACCTCGAAGCTCATCGCCACGGGATTGTCGAAGTAGAACTCCAACGTCCTATCCGCCACCTCCGCGCGAGCCTTCAGGCCGAGCGAGTAGATGGGCAACTTTGCGTCGTTGCTCATGTTCAGGCCGTCTTTCGGTTCGCGCTCAATTGTAGCTCCTGGACTCGGCCGCGACCGACTCGAAGGAGAGTGGCTCCTTGTGGAGCGCGGGAGGTCGATCCTGGCCGCGGTATTCCCATACCGACACATGGCAGAAGTGCTCGTCGTCCCGGCGTGCCTCACCTTCCGCCGTTTGAAATTCCTCGCGGAAGTGCGCTCCGCACGATTCGCGCCGTTCGAGCGCGTCGCGGCACATCAGCTTCGCGAGCTCGTAGTAATCTGCGAGCCGCCCGGCACGCTCGAGCGAGTCGTTCAGCTCGATGCCGGTGTCCGGCAGCCGGAGATCTCGCTCGAACTCGCCTTGAAGCTCCTGGATGCTCTCGAGCGCGGAGGACAGCCCGCGTTCGCTGCGTGCCATGCCGCATTGTTCCCAGAGGAGGCTCCCCAGCGCGCGGAAGTGCTCCTCGACGGTTCGCGTGCCTCGCGAGGCGAGCAGGCGCTCGAGCTTCAGCTGCACGATGCGCTCGGCGTCTCGAAACGCAGGATGGTCAATGTCGACCGACCCTGGCCCGAAACGCGCCAGCTCGTCCGCGATGGTGTTCGGGACGATGAAGTAGCCGTCGGCGAGCCCCTGCATGAGGGCGCTCGCGCCGAGGCGGTTCGCGCCGTGGTCGGAGAAGTTCGCCTCGCCGAGCACATAGAGGCCTGGCAGGGTACTGCGCAGGTCGTAGTCGACCCAAAGCCCACCCATCGTGTAATGGACGGCGGGGTAGATCCGCATCGGCGTCCGGTATGGGTGCTCGCCCGTGATGCGCTCGTACATCTCGAGGACGTTCCCGTAGCGTTCGCGAATGGTCCCGGCTCCGAGACGCTCAATGGCATCACCGAGGTCCAGATACACGCCGCGCCCGCCAGGGCCGACGCCCATGCCCTTGTCACAGATTTCCTTGACCGCACGCGAGGCGATGTCACGCGGCGCGAGGTTGCCGTAGGTTGGGTATCGCCGCTCGAGGAAGTAGTCCCGTTCGCGCTCCGGGATATCCCTCGGCGTCCGCGAATCCCCCTTGAGCTTCGGCACCCAGACACGCCCATCATTGCGCAAGGACTCGCTCATCAGGGTGAGCTTCGACTGATGAGGCCCGCTGACCGGTACGCAGGTCGGATGGATCTGCGTGAAACAAGGGTTGGCGAAGCCGGCGCCCCTCCGGTACGCGCGCCAAATCGCGGTCGCGTTCGAGCCTCGCGCGTTGGTCGAGAGATGGTAGATATTGCCGTAGCCTCCTGTCGCGAGGATCACGGCATCGCCGGCGAACGAACCCAGCTCGCCCGTCCGGAGGTCGCGCGCGATGATTCCCCGCGCCCGTCCGTCGACCATGACGAGATCGAGCATTTCGGTCCTCGGATGCATGCGGACCTGGCCCACGCTGATTTGCCGCTCGAGCGCCTGGTAGGCGCCGAGGAGAAGTTGCTGCCCGGTCTGTCCACGCGCGTAGAAGGTGCGCGAGACGAGCGCGCCCCCGAAGGAGCGTGTGGCGAGGAGTCCTCCATATTCGCGGGCGAAAGGGACTCCCTGGGCTACGCATTGGTCGATGATGCGGTTGCTCACCTGGGCGAGCCTGTAGACATTCGCCTCGCGGGAGCGGAAGTCGCCGCCTTTCAGCGTGTCGTAGAAAAGCCTCCACACGCTGTCGCCGTCGTTGCGGTAATTCTTCGCCGCATTGATACCGCCCTGCGCGGCGATGCTGTGCGCGCGCCTCGGCGAGTCGTGGAAGGAGAAGCAGTGCACGCGGTAACCGAGTTCGGCGAGCGTCGCCGCGGCCGAGGCCCCCGCCAACCCGGAGCCAACCACGAGCAGCGTGTACTTGCGCCGGTTGTTCGGGCCGACCAGGCGCCCTTCTCGCAATCGGCGCTCCCATTTTTGCTCGAGCGGCCCGCTCGGAATCCTCGCGCCGAGTTCCATGGCTAGCGCACACCTCCGAGCCAGATTGCGAGCGGAATGCTGCTGAAGCCGCCCCAGAGTAGTAAGGCCAGGATCCACGCGACCGGCCGCCGTTTCGGCCGAGGCGAGGGGCGCGACCTCCCCAGGCTCCGCAGCGAAGCCCATGCGCCGTGCCAGACATGCATCCCGACGATCGCCAACGCGCCGAGATAGACGGCCACCACCCAGGGGACGCGGAAGCCCTCCACGACGTTGTGGTAGACGTCATGCTTCTCGAATACCACCGGCGCGATGCTCCCAGTGGTCAGATGGAGAATGTGGAAGACGACGAACCCCGCGAGCGCGACGCCCGTGAGGCGCATCGTCCGAGCGGGCACGGTCGTAGATCGTGGCGTGAGTCGGCTGTAGGCCACCGGGCGCGCGGAGCGGTCACGATTCCAGAGCAGCACTGCCGCGCCGATGTGGATGACGGCGGAGGCAAGGAGCACCGCGCGAGCGACCCACAGGAGCAGGGGCTCCCGAACGAGAAACGTGGAGTATTCGTTGAGGGCTTCCCGTCCTCGGTAAACGAGGAGATTTCCGAGCAGGTGGAAGACGAGGAACACGACCAGCACGATGCCAGTCGCGGCCATGAGCACCTTCAGCCCGACCGTGGATCGCCACGGGCGTCCGCGCGCTGAAGGGCGCGAGGCATCATGCGGCCGGTCTTCATCCAGCTTGCCGATGTACTGCATGCGCTCCCCTTCGCAAGGCTCGGCCGCCTGCGTCTCGCGGGACCTGGGCTCCAGTCGTGTGCTCGGTCAGGTAGCGGCTAAGCACGAGCGCACCCCGGTGAAGCGCGTCATGCGCGCTATCGAACAGGTCCACCGCGCCGTGTCTGGACTGTTCGAGAATCAGTGCCCCCGCGTCCGGGCTCGCATTGAGTTCTCGCCGATGCTGGCGCTGAAACTCCTCCCACCCGCCCCCGCTCCGCTCGAACTGCCGCAGGGAGAAGTAGCTCCTTGAGCCTCCTGCAGGCAACTCCAGTGGCTGGCGCACATCAATCATCCGGCTCCTTCCGCGGGCGTCGGTCCGCGCCCCTGGCAAAGCGGTGACTTGGACGCGCAGGTCAACCATTTCAAGCCCAATGCCCAGCGTTTCCCGCGAGGGCACAACGCCAATGTCGAGTCTGCGACGTAGGTGTGGCGTAGCGCCTCATCGAGCACGGTTGGAGTGTCACCAGACTTCGGACCTACGCGTCCGCCCAACGACGTGGTGAGAGGCGTTGAAGGTGGCGTCTCCGCCGTGGACGCTGGCGCGTAGGTCGAAGCTGGTGGAGAAGCAGGACTGGTTCCGGGGCGCCGAAGCCTTCGAGGCGAGCGAGCTGACGCGACAGGAGTTCTCGCAGCAGCGGAGGCTGCTGCTCAGCACGCTGCATTCGTGGGTGTACCGGCGTCGGCGTCAGCGGGCCAGGAAGGCGGAGCCGGTGCGCCTGCTTCGGGTAGAGGGAGCTGCTGCGCCGCAGCCGAGCACCACGCGGCTTGTGGTGGTGCTGGCCAACGAAGCGCGCCTGCGCTTTGCCGTGGCCCCCGACGCCGGCTACGGGGCGCGGCTCGCGCGGCGCTGTAAGCGTCCGGTCGGTGACGTGGTGTTGAGCGATTGCATGCTTCTTATGCCCCGACTGGTCGCCGGGACGGCGCCCCATCGGCTTCTTCTGCGAACTCGGGGTGCCAGGGCCATCCGGAGAAGGTGGCTTGGAGAAGTGGCTCGAATTGAGCTTCAGCCGTTCCTTCACCTGCCAGTTCTCCTCCCCCAGCTGTCGGTCCTCCTCCTCCAGGTAAGCGATGCGCTCATTCACGGCCCGGATGAATTCGTCATGGACCGTGGGTTGAACCAGCGTGAACAGAATTGGAGCTGACCGAAGCTCACGAGAGCGAACTGGCGGTGTGCTTCCGCACGACGAAGGACCGACGGTTGCGCGACAGGTGCCAGGCAGTGCTGATGGCCGCGCGAGGCAGGCCGCAGCAGCAGATAGTGGAGGACCTGGGGACGACGGTGCGCAACGTCCAGCGCTTCCAGCGCTCGCTACCGGGCAGGGAGCCTGGACAGGCTGAAGATTCAGTGGGCGCCGGGCAGAACGCCCCTGGTTCCCGAGAAACTCGCTCCCCTCATCTCACAGCAGACCGCGAGTTGCTGCGACGAGCCAGGTTCTCCAGTGCCAGCCCTGAACGGCTCCGCAGGACCGAGCGCATCGTCTCCACCAGCACCTTCATGAAGTCCCACCTCTTGCCATTCTCGTTGACCGTTGCTGACTTGCCAGCATTCTGCCGCGCCCTGTCACGAGTTGTCTGGCGCTCCAGAGACGTTCGCGCAGACGCCCCCGCCTCCCCCTCTTCTGGCCCCAGTATTGCGGCACTGGCTCCGAATCTCCGGTGTGATACTGCTCGGCCATGTCGCTCTGGGATCTACTTCGGAAGAAGGCGCCAAAACCGCCGTCGCATCCCCCACTACCGGCAACTCCAGCGGAAGGAATCATCGAGAACTTCGACGTCGCCGATGCGCTGGGGGCGATCCGCCTGACAACGGGTGAGACAGTCCGTTTTGGCAGATCAGCTTGTAACTTCGAGCCCGCGCCCGGTCTGGCTGTCCGCGTGCTCGCGGCTGAGATCGGACCACTCACACGAGTTCGTGCGACGCGTGTTGAGATGTGTGCCGATACAGGTGAACACGAGCGCCTCCTGGACGAGCGAGATCGTGCCGCTGGCCTCTCAGCATCAATCTACGCGTCCGACGAAGAGGGCCTACGGCTCGCAAAGCTGTGTGTGGCTACCCGGAACCCAATCCCAGATCACACTGCGTTGCGAATGCTCTGGAAGAAGACTGGGCTCGACAGCGTGGCGAAGCTCGACTTCGTGCCCGGTCCCGTCGCCGAAATCAAGAAGTGGCCATTCCAGGTAATCTTCGGGGCGGGCCCGTTCGACTCGGTTCTCGACCTGCGCTTTCGGCCGCATGGTGCTCCGCTGGGCGAAGGATTCGTCGGGTTCTACGATGGGGTGCCCGAGCTGGCACGAGACCCTGCTCTGAACGTTCCCAATGCCTGGGGCTTCGGCCCAGAGGGGAGCGCGCGGCCTCTACTTGAACTCGTGGCGAAGCTCGCGAACTGCCGCGACGAGGTCACCGGCGTGGTCATCGGGGGTGCCGGAGCGATGTGGCTATCACCCGAGGAATGGCTACGCCGCGCCGGCGACATCTGGAACCCCAACAGGATCCGGGTCGAGGCATTCCTCGATGTGGCCTACGGTCCCGGGGAGGACGGCGTCCGGCGACTTCGCAGCTTCGGAATGCCGATGGCATTGGCGTTGCCTGACATCGAAGTGGATGACCCTCTCGCTGGAGAGGACGACGTACGGCATCGGTTGTGCGAAAGCGTCGTCTGGGCCGCGTGCCGCATCCTCGCCGGTGAAGACGCGTTCCACAATGCTCCACCCGAAGTGTCCCTCCCTATTGGACAGACGGTCAGAGTCCGAGTCGAAGAAGGACTCGTATCGTTCCGTGTCGTCGGCTACACAGACGAAGAAAAGCACATGCTGCGAGTCGCGGCTCCCACCATCATCGATTCGTAATGCCAGCGACTCCCTCCACGCAAAAGTGAGCGCGGCGCACAGCGGGTCCCGTTCGTCCCATGCTCGGGACTGGCGCGTTGCACACCATGCAATGGAGCCCGAGGGGAGAGGGAAATTGTTGGCGGGGGCTGCCTCGGGATAGAAGTCTCCAACGAAGAAGGAGGAGTGAATGTCGAGTCGAACCGTCTCCCGGAGGTCGTTGCTCCAAGGTGCGTTGGTGGCAGTCGCATTCAATCCCATGAGCCGGAGTTGGGCCTCCACGCTGGAGGCTGGCGCGGTCCCCTTGCCGCCACTCGATGGCGAGTTGCTGATGGACACGGCGTCGCGGACCGCGGCCGCGGAGGACTTCGGCCACATCCTCCACCGCACGCCATGGGCGGTGCTCGTTCCCGGCTCGGTGAAGGACATCGTAGCCATGGTCCGCTTCGCGCGGCGCCAGGGCCTGAAGATCGCCGCCGCTCGGGGCCTCGGTGAGAGCCACAGCACCTTCGGCCAGTCCCAGGTGGCGGCGGGCATCGTCATCGACATGTCCACGCTGTCGACCATCCACGCGATTGGCGAGGACAGCGCCTGGGTGGATGCGGGCGTCCGATGGCACGAGCTGCTCCAGGCCTCGCTTCCCCGCGGCAAGAGCCCGCCGGTGCTTACCGACTACATCGAGCTGAGCATCGGTGGGACGCTGTCTGCGGGGGGCATCGGCGGGCAGGCGTTTCGCTGGGGTCTCCAGGTAGACAACGTAGTGGAAATGGACGTCGTCACGGGTCGGGGTGAGCTCGTGCGGTGCTCGCGCTGGCGTGAGCGGCCCCTGTTCGACGCCGTGCGCTCGGGCCTGGGCCAGTTCGGCATCATCGTGCGAGCGAGGGTGCGGCTCGTCGAAGTGCCGCCCCGCGCTCGGACGTACATCGCGCTGTACAACGACCTCCACCGCTTCATGGAGGACCAGCGGAGGCTCATCGAGGACGGTCGCTTCGACTACGTCGAGGGCTCCGCCGTCGCCTCCAACGGGGGCTGGGCGTATCAGCTCGAGGTGGTGAAGTACTTCACCCCGGGCTCGGAGCCGCACGATGCGAGACTGCTCGCGGGCCTGGGCTTCCAGCCGGGAACGCTCCAGGTGAGCGACGGCAGCTACTTCGACTTCGCCAACCGGCTCGCGCCGCTGGTCGAGCTGCTCAAGCAACTCGGCGTCTGGGGTTTCCCCCATCCGTGGCTGGACATGTTCGTCCCCGCCCGGTCCGCCGAGTCCTTCGTCCAGGAGGTCCTCTCGCAGACCACCGAGGCTGACATGGGGCAGGGGCCCATCCTCCTCTACCCCTTCCGCTCCTCGGAGCTGACCACACCTTTCCTGCGCACCCCCAACGACAGGCACGTCTTCCTCTTCTCGCTGCTGCGCACCGCCATTCCACCGACGCCGGAGAACGTCGCAGCCCTCGTGCGGAAGAACCGCGCCATCGTCGACCGACTCACGGCCATCGGCGGGAAGATTTATCCCGTGGATGCCGTACCAATGAGCCCCGCCGACTGGCGCCGCCACTTCCACCCCAACTGGGAGCGGTTCGAGCACGCGAAGCGGCGCTACGACCCGGACCGCATCCTCACGCCGGGACAGGGCATCTTCTGAGCGACGCCCCCGAAGGGGCCTGTGCCTACCCAATATCTGGTCGCTGCATCAGACTGCGTGCGGACGCCGACCCGATGGACCTGCTCGCCCTCCTGGACTCCCATGTCCCGGACCCGACACAGGCCACCGCCGAGGAGGCGAGCTCCACACTCGACGCCCGCTCATGCATCTCCTTCGCGCGCGCCGCGGCCTCCGCCTTCGGGCGAGTCCTCACGCTGTCCGAGGAGACCCTCGCCGATGGCGACGACGACGCCATGCTCGGCGTGGTGCTGGAGGTGGGCGTCCGCTGACGCCACCAGGAGCTGAGGGGCCATGCCCCTTGAGCCAGGACGCGGAGGCCTCATCGCATTGACAGACGGCTCCGTCTCCGACATGGGTGAATGTTCGCTCCCGCGCGCGTCGGGGCGAGCGCCGCCGGGCGGACCCCGGGGGTGTAAAGCCAGACTGGAGGCGCCTCATGGATGTACCCCACGACCTGCCTGCCCTCGTGGACCAGGCCTCGCACTGGCCCGTCATGCCCGTGCTCACGCGCGTGGGGCTGGCCATCGCCATCGGCCTGTTCATCGGCTTGGAGCGCGAACACAGCCGCAAGACAGGCGTGCGCACGTTCGCGCTCACCGCCCTCATGGGCTGCCTGGGCGGCCTCATCGGCCAGAGCTTCGCGCTCCTCGCCGCCGGCTTCGTCACCCTGCTCGTGCTGATGATGAACGGGCGGGAGCTGCTCCAACGCCGGCGCCTGGCCCTCACCACCTCCACCGCCCTCATGGTGGTGGCCTTCTGCGGCATCCTCTGCGGCATGGGCCACACGTTCACGCCCATCGTGGTGGGCGTGCTCACGGCGGCGCTGCTCGCCTGGAAGCAGTCCATCGCGGGCTTCGTGGGCGGCTTGTCCGACAAGGAGCTGCGCTCCGCCATCCTGCTCGCGGTGCTCACCTTCGTCATCTTCCCCGTCCTGCCCGCGCAACCGGTGGACCCCTGGGGCCTCATCAATCCCCAGTCCAACTGGGCCAGCGTCATCATCATCGCGGCCGTGGGGTTCGTAAACTACGTGCTCCTCAAGACGCTGGGGCCCCGCGGCATGGAGGTCACCGCGTTCTTCGGCGGGCTCGTGAACAGCCGGAAGATCGTCGTGGAGTTGGCCACGCGACTCAAGGAGGTGGGCGCGCCGCTCCTGCCTTCGGCGTACCGGGGCATCCTCCTGGCCACCGGCGCCATGCTCCTGCGCAACGGACTCATCGTCGTCATCCTGGCGTCGCAGGCCGCCGTGCACTGCGCCATCCCGTTCACCCTCATGCTGCTGGTGAGCGCGGTGCTCTGGCGCCGCTCGCCCGCCCAGGCCCCGACCGAGGGGGCCCCGCAGCTGTCGCTGGAGTCGCCCTTCCGCCTCGTCGCCGCCCTCAAGTTCGGCCTCGTGTTCCTGGCCCTCAACGTCGTGGGCGCGCTCGCGCAGCGCCACTTCGGCTCCGCCAGCTTCTACATCGTCAGCGTCCTGGGAGGCTTCCTGTCGAGCGCCTCGTCCATCGCCTCCGCGGCCACGCTCATCGCGCACCACGAGCTGCCCGCGTCCACAGGCGTCAATGGCGTCATCCTCTCCAGCCTCACCAGCATCGTGGTGAACATCCCGCTCATCCGGACGATGGCCCAGGAGGCCGCCTTCCGCCGACGCGTGTGCGCGTCGCTGCTCGTGGTCGTCGTGGTGGGACTGGTGGG
The DNA here is from genome assembly GCA_023426545.1 of Pseudomonadota bacterium. Lineage (GTDB taxonomy): Bacteria > Myxococcota > Myxococcia > Myxococcales > Myxococcaceae > Myxococcus. The sequence continues at coordinate 2,780 of JAFAAN010000171.1, read as the reverse complement.
CGTGGGCCTCAACCTGGTGGTCTTCGACACGCTCCTCCCCGCCTGAGCGCAGAGTGCGTGGCCTCACCCCGCGGAGGCATCCCATATCCTCGGGGGCCATGTGCCTCCCACCCGTGTCCTCCTAACACCACTGCGTCAGGGCCCGACAGATGGACGGGGAGTTGACTCCACGAAGGCCGCCGCCGCGTCCGCGTCGCTCACCGGCGCCCTCGACGTCGACGCGCTCCTCGCGCTCTACGTGCGGCCCGCGCCGCTGGGAGCCGCGTGACGAGGACTCGCGAACAGCGTGTGCTGCGGATGCGGGTACAACGCGCCAGAAACGTCATCGGTGAAAGCCCCCCATGCTGGCAACGTTGTTGACGAGGTGTAGGAACACCGCAGGGTACACGCTGCCCGTCAACCATCGTCCGGTGCCGCAGAAGAGCCCAGCCACGCAGACCAGCCCAAGCTGCGGCAAGAGCGACGGAGAGGCGCCTTGCATCGCGACCCAGCCAGGCATGTGCAACGCGGCGAACGCTGCCGCCGAGAGCAGCCACACATGCACGCCCCGGAGCCTCGTTGCCTCGAGCTTCGACCAGATGAGCCCGCGAAACAGCAACTCCTCGAAGAGCGGCGCGATGGCGAGGACGGTCAGGGTCGCGTTCCAGCCGGCCAGCAAGCTGGCTGCGATGGGCGCGTCAACGAGCGCTTTCAGCCCGAGGCGCACGGCGGCGGTGTCGAGCACCACCCACGCTACGGCGAGCAGGACGACGCCGACGAAGCGCCCTCGGTACTCGCCGAACCAAGCGCGCCGATCCTCGGGGCGAAAGAGGGCCGTGGCCCGTGCGAACCAGACCAGTCCCTTCACCGTCGTCCACCAAGCGAACGAAGACCACGGCGCTCCATACACCACCCTCGGCGTGATGGCCCAAGCCACCGCCCAGGCGACGATCAGGAGCCCCACGCGCGCGCATACCCCACTAATCGATGGCGTCAACTCGAGAACCTCCACGCCCTGACGATGATAGCAGTTGGCATCGGTCGTCAGCTCTCAGCTCGACCGCGCGGGACTGCGGCGTTCTTCGCTCCGACGAGCCTCGACACAGTGTTCCCGTTGACCTCGATCACCAAGATGTTTACAGCGGCAACGGCGGTTCTGCTTGCGCATCAGGGGCAGCTCGATCTGCTTCGTGCAGCCACTGAATTTCGGGTAGCCATAGCTTCCCAAGTCGGACGTGGCCCTCACCGCGGGCACCATCGTGGCAATTCGGTTTCTCGCGAGCGACATGACCCGGGGGGCTGCCATGTGGGACCTGCTTCCCATCGTCAAGGGACTGGCGCCCTTCCTTCGCAATGTCATGGCCACTCTCAAGGCCGGGTTCAGCCCAGCCCCGCCGTCACGCGCGCCACCAGCCAGAAGGTCCCCCACACGATGCTGCCGGGCCGCAGCCGGGGCGTCGTCTCGTCGGCCGCCGCGAGGACGTCATAAGTGCCTCCATAGGTCCGCACGAGGGCGTGCTGGAACGGGTGGCCGGTGACGCTGTTGGTGCGCACGTCCGCGGCCTCGACGTGCCCGGTGAACTGGGCTCGGGGCTTGACGGGCGGAGGAGGGCTGCCCGTCGACATGAGCGAGGCAGGGTTGGGGATGAAGAACTGCGAGCCCAGCAGCGCCTTCCCCGGCTTGCGCGAGGCCTCGTAGGCCGCCTTGTCCGGCCACGCCTGCAGCGACTCGGCGAAGGCGCACGGCGTGGAAGTTCAGGTGCCGCTCCAGGCCCGCGCGCTCCTGCCACACCGCGAAGCCGTGGCGCACCTGCCGCGTGGACAGGCGCTGGCCCTTGCGGCTCAGGAAAAGCGGCGCCTGGGGCCCCACGTCGTGCCCCTGCGAGCGCTTCAGGCGCAGCAGCTTCTCCAGCTTCGCGCGCACCGTGTCCGAGAGGACAACCTCCTGGGGTCCCGGATGCCGGCGGCTACCCTTGAAGACGGTCAGCGTCACGTGCCGGTGTGCGCGCCCGCGCTCGTCGAAGACGTCGCCGATGTTGAGGGCGACCAGCTCATGCTCACGCAAGCCCGTGGCCAGCGCGAGGCTGTAGAGGCAGTGCTCCCTGAATCCATCCTTGTGCAGCCCCGTAACGCGCAAGAGCAGCGCCACCTCCTTCTCCGTGAGGGTGCGCGGGGCTCGGGCGACAGCGGCATAGGCAGACATGGCAACTCCGTCGTGAAGAGGACGTGGCTATGCACGCTCTCGTGCCGAGAGAAAGCAACGGGACATGCAGGGAGGAAGGCGTGACACTCAGCATCGTCAAACGCACCGAGGACGACCTCACCCAGTGGCTCGCCACCGAGTCGGGCTTCATCTCCGGCCTGTGCCACTACGACAGCGAGCCGGTGGTGCTGGAGCCCTACCAGCAGGCGCTGCTGGACAACCGCTCCCGCTTCCGCTGGCTGGCGAAAAGCCGCCAGGTGGGCTTCTCCTTCCTCTTCGCCCTCGAGGCCCTTGCCCGCTGCTACCTGCGGGACGGACACACGGCGGTGTTCGTTTCCTACAACCTCTCGGACGCGGTGGAGAAGGTGCTCATCGCCCGGCAGGTCTACGAAGAGCTGCCGACAGCCTTCCAGAAGAAGCTCGTGACGGATGCGAAGACGGAGCTGGCCTTCGAGTCCAACGCCAAGGGCCGTGTACCGCACCGGATTGTTGAGACACCAGGTTGGTCGTAATCAGGCCGCCTGCTTCGACTGCATCAGCTCCCGCCGGGCCTGACTCGGCGAGAGGAAGTGGTGACGCTCCAGCAGCCAGTGCTCGT
>JAFAAN010000150.1 GCA_023426545.1 Pseudomonadota bacterium | reverse complement strand
CGCGAAGCCCGAGCGCGCCGAGCTACAGCCGGTAGCGCCCGACGATGGCGCTCAGCTCGGCGGACGCGGCCGATAGCTGGATGGCGGACTGCTCGCTGGCGACCATCCGGTCGACAATCTGGTCCGCCAGGTCGGCCATCGAGCTGAGCGCGGCGAAAAGCTCGGCGATGCCCGCGTCTTGCTGACTGACGGCCTCGGCGATGCTGCGCACCGTCTTGCCGTTGCTCTGGATGATGGCCGCCAGCGAGCGGAGGCTCTCGCCCGCGGTGCGCACCTGCTCCAGTCCGCCCTCTACCTCGCGCGCGCCCCCCTCGCTGGTGCTCACCGCCTGGGAGATGGCCCGGCCGATGTCGCTCAAGATGGCCTGCACGCGCGTGGTGGCACCTGCGGACTGGTCCGCCAGCGAGCGCATCTGCCGCGCCACCACCGTGAAGGAGCGGCCCGAGTCGCCGCTGCGCGCCGCCTCGATGGAGGCATTGAGCGCCAGCACGTTGGACTGGTCCGCCAGGTCCTTCACCGTGCGGGTGATGTCCCCCACCTGCCGCGTGCGCTGGTGCAGCTCCGCGATGGTGCGGCCAATCTGCTCCACGTGCGAGCGGATGTGCGTGAGGCCGCCCACGCTGCCCGTCACCGCAGCCTCGCCCGCCTCGCCAAAGCCGCTGGCCTTGTCGGCCTCGCGCAGGATGACCTCCACACGGCGCGCCGCCGCGCGCGAGGCCTCCTGGAGCTGCTGCGCCGCCAGCTGCGTCTCGTGCAGCGCCACCGCCTGCTGCGACACCGCCTCGTTCTGGACCGCCGCGGACTCGGTGAGCTGCGTGGACGCCGTCTCCAGCTGCTCGGCGGAGTGCTGCAGCGCCATCAGCAGCTCGCGCAGCTGGGACATCAGCTCCGTGAATGAGCTGGCGAGCTGGCCAATCTCGTCCTCCGAGCGCACCTCCAGGCGCGCGCGGAAGTCCCCCTCCGACACCATGCGCGCCGTGGCCGCGGTCAGCTCGCGCAGCGGCTCCGTCATCTTGCGCACCAGCAGGAAGATGGCCGTGCCCGCGGCCGCCGTGACGGCCACGCCCAGCAACACCACGAGCAGCATCGAGATGCGGTACTGCGCTGCCTCGCGCCAGCTGTCGCGCGTGAGCAGCAGCTCCACGCCCGGCCCCACCTCTACCCGGCGCAGGTGCAGCGACGCGCCACCCGCCTTCACCGCGTCCGGCCGCCCCTTGCCTTCCAGCGCCGCCAGCAGCGCCTCGGGCTCGGTGGTGCTCAGCGCATGCGCCACCGGGGCGGGTCCCACCGTCAACAGGCCCTCCACCCCGCGCTCGTCGCGCAGCGCCTGGAGCGATTGCTCTCCCAGGAGGCGGCCCAGCACCAGGTACCCCACGGTGCGGCCTCCCGCCTCCACCGCCTGGGCCACGGCTTGATAGGGCATCTGGCCCACCAGGATGACGCCCGCCCCGCCCTGCTTCACCAGGGACTCCAGCCCCACCACACCGCCGGGAGCGTTGCCCGCGCGCACGCCCGTCGCCGCATCGAGGGCGAGGAGCAGCTCCACGCCCAGCAACGACTGCTGCGAGGTCAGCTCGGCCTGAAGCGGCGCCGTGTCCGCGGCATCGCTCGCCAGCAAGGACTGCACGGAGGCGCCCGCCGCGGCGACGCGCGCCAGCGAGGCGAGGGCCCGCGCCTCCTGGGCCACGCCGCGGCTCCAGGCGGCCTCGTCCTGGGCCAGCCGCGAGGTGAGCACCTCACGCGACCACGAGCGAAGCGAGACAGCCGTCAGCGCGACGCTCAATACCGTGAGGCCGAGGATGACGAGGGAGAGGGCTGCGGACAAGCGCGCGGCAAGGCTGTGCGTCATTCGCTGCAAGGCCAGGGGATGGGCGGGGGACCCAGTGGGGGGACGTGCAGCCTACCCGAGTGCATGTCGCTGTAGAGCGAGGAACGACAGGTATCAGGAATGACCCGGCACGCGGATGCACCTGACGCGGCGCGGGACCTACATCGATGCCACAAACCTACGTCCGCGCATGCGCGCACGCTCAACCCCGGACACTCGCAGTACACCCACCCTGGCGTTGGATTGACCGGCACGGAAGCCGCGCGATTGCGTGCGGCGCATGCGCCCACGCCTCCTGCCGGCAGCCCTATCCCTGCTCCTCCTGCCCGCCGGGCTTCGCGCGGAAGACGTCACGGGAGAAGCACGCGCGAAGGCGGAGCCCGGTATCGCCCCGCGAAACTTCGCCAACCTGCGCGTGGGGGGCTCCACGGCGAACGGCAATGGCCGACCGGAGCTCTGCATGGAGCTGTCGCCCGTGGCCTTCCTGGCGCTGGAGAGCTGCGGCACGGGCAGCGGATTCCTGCACAGCGACCCCGAGCCCGAGGTGGCGCACTTTCGCGCGAAGCTGCGACTGGCGAGCTTTGAAGTAGAGCGCTGGGGCACCTTCCAGCCCTTCCTGGCCGCCGGCTTCGCGGAGTCCCAGGTCGGCCGCGACGACCTGGGCTTCCAGTTCCGAGGCACCGACCGCCGGCGCGTGGCGACGACGGGCCCCGAGGGAGGACTCGGGCTGCGCTTCCTCCGCCCCCTGACCTCGGGCTTCGAGCTGGTGGGGGACCTCAACCTCAGCATGGCGTGGCTGCCCTACGCCCCACAGCTCATCAAGCCCGGAGACACCTGGCTGCCCTCCGCCAGCCTCTCCTTCGGCGTGGGCTTCTGAGACGCCTCATGCGTCCGCGACGCGCAGCACCACCGCGGTGATGTTGTCCTTCCCCCCTGCCTCATAGGCGTCCGAGACCAGCGCGTCACAGGCCTCGCGCGCGGTGGACAGCGTGAGGCGCCGCAACAGCCCCTCGGCGCCCAGCGGCTCGTAGAGCCCATCCGAGCACAGCAGGAACACATCCCCGGGCTCGGCCCGCAGCCGCTGCACGGTGGGCTCGGCGTTGTCGGTGCCGAGCGCGCGGGTGATGAGGTGCCGCAGGTTGCCAGAGCCTCCCGGGGGCTCCATGCCAGCATCCCGAAGCTCCTCGATGAGCGAGTGGTCGCGCGTCAGCGACTCCAGCTTCCCCGCGCGCAGCCGGTACAGGCGGCTGTCACCCACGTGAGCCACCGCCGCGCCGTCCTCACTCACGGCCAGGGCCACCACGGTGGACGCCATCTCCCGCAGCCGGCCCACGCGCTGCGCCTGGAGGTTGCGCTGCGCCAGCGCCGAGCACGCCGCCAGCAGGTTCTCCTCCCGGCTTCGACGCGGGTCCGGCACCGTGGGCCACGTCGAGTCCCGGTCCTGCCCCAGCCGCAGGCCGAAGCCCACGAAGGTATCCACGACACACCGGCTGGCGACTTCTCCCCCCTCTTGTCCTCCCAGCCCATCCGCCACGACGAACAGCCCCAGCTCCGGCGCGACGCAGAACGCATCCTCGTTGTGCGACCGCCGACCGACATGGGTCTGTCCCGCGCTGTCCATTCTCATGACTGCCTCCTCGGGCCTCTCACCAGCAAGCGGGAGGCCAGCGCCCTTCCCCCTCCGGACGCGTGTAACGGATAACCCGGTTTGAACGATTCCTGGGGAAGGAGTGCCGCGGCGCCCCGACATCCGCGCCCTGCCCGTCCAGTGGCGGACGCTGCAAACGCCCTCCATCCGTCAACAGCCCCCACACTCTGGGGGTTCGACCCCACACCTGCCCCCTGGGCCTGCCCGGCGCCTCCCCCCATGAGCGCGCCCGGCCGCCAGGGCGCTACCGTCAGGGTGCGCGAATACCGATGAAACGAAACGACGAACCCGGCGCTCGCACGGCGGCCCCGTGGCAACTTCTCCGGTGACGGGACGACAATTCCGATGCGGCCCGGCGTGTGCGCCGCAGGGAGCCCTCGATGACGTCCATCCGCCGCATCACCGCGAGCATCTCCAGCGCCATCTCCCGGGCACGGCTCGACACGAACCTGGAGTCCGTGTCGCCGCTCACCCCGCGCGAGCCGCTGCAGCCGGTGCCCGCGGTGCGGCGCGGCTACGCCGACGAGAGCGAGTTCCAGGCGGAGGTGGATGACCTGGACACCTCGCTCTCCGCGCATGCGCCGATGCTCGCGGGCCTGGACGCGGAGGTGGATGCGGGCGCCCCCGAGCACCTGCGCGTGTTCTCCGGCGAGAGCTCCTTCGAAGCGGCCCCGCCGCGATACTCGCAGCTGCTGGGCTCGCAGCTCCCGTCCGCGCTCGGCGCGCCGCGAGAGGCCGCGGGAGCCGTGTCCCAGCGGCCATCGGCCCGGAGGCCTGGCGCCCAGGACATGGGGAGCGACCTGCTCTCGCCAGAGGCCGCCGCCTGGGAGCTGCACAACCTGGACACCTCCACGGCGCCCACGCCCATGGAGGCGGAGGACCTGCTGTTCATGCTGGAGGAGCCCGGCGTGGCCGCGGCGCATGAGCCCATCCTGGAGCTGGGCCCGGAAGACATCCTCGAGGAGGCGCCGCTCTCGCCCTCCCCGTCCGCCCGGCGCGGCACGTCCGAGGTTGAGGCGGGGCTCGCGGGCGCCGCCAGCAGCCTGCCCCCGCGAGCGCCCGGAGCCTTCCACGCCGACGCGGATGACGCCTTCTCCGCGGACGGAGTCCCCGCGAACCGCGCGACCACCGCCGCGGGCATTGACGCGGCGCCGGTGGACGTCGCGACCGCCGCTGCTGGAGACGCGCGCATCGACGACGCGCCCGCGGGCTTCGCGCTGGGCAGCGCCTACGCGGCCACCTACGGGCAGCAGTTCGCCGCGCGGCAGGCGCTGGACCCGGCGGTCAGCCCCGCGGGGCCCGACACGTTCCTCGCGGACCCGCTCGACCTGGGCACGCTGGTGCCGGATGAGCCCGCGATGGAAGACGCGGCGATCGCCGGCGTGCTGGGCTCCCTTGCCGCCAACCCCGCGGCGGCCAGCGCCCCGGTGTCCGCGACCCTGGCATCACAGGGTGTCGAAGAGGCCGCGGAGTCCCTGTCGCCCGAGGCCGCTGCCGAGCCCGCGTCCGAGCCCTGAGCCGCTCAGGGCTTCGGTTCGCGGTTGAGTCCCTCGAGGTGCATCAGCGCCTCGCTGACGTCCCGGGACAGCTCGTCCAGGTAGCGCTGCCGCTCCTCGCTCTGCCACTCGGCGGAGGAGAAGACCGACGCTGGATAGTCGTTCGTGGTGTGCACGTAGCCGCGCAGGCTGGTCATCAGCTCGCGGTCCGGGTCTCCCATCTCCTTGAGGAGGAAGCCCTCCACGTCGCGCAGCTTCAACGGGAAGGTGGGCACCTCGTCCAGCACCAGGTTGCCGGCGATGGTGAGCTTCACCTCCTGCTCGCCTTGCCGCAGCTCCTCGTTGAAGGACACGTGCGCGAAGGGCATGCCGCTCTCGTCATCCACGCGGCCCGCCACCACGTACCGTCCCGCCTTCTGGACCCGAATCCCCAGGTAGAACTGGAGCGAGCCGTGCTCCAGCGACTCGCGCACCCGTCCGGTGAACATCGCCGGAGGCGACGACGTGTACATGATGTCGAAGAAGGCGGAGCCCTCCGCGCGGCCGGAGCGCACCTGGACATGCACGCGCAACGTGCCCGAGTAGAGCGGGAAGCCCTGCTTCGACGGCTGGAAGCGGCCGGTGAAGGTGCCGTCGCCGGAGAGCGCGTCGCCGCCCGCGCCGTCGTCCGTGAAGGCAATGGGCACCGCCGCCACGCCGCCCGCGCCCGGCATGTGCTCGGCCTCCTGCGCCGAGGCGACGACCACCTGGCAGGGCCGGGGCATGCGGCGCGCGTCCTCGCAGCCGACGAAGAGGTGCACCACCTCGTCACCGACGACGAACACGCGGTCCTGCTTCAGCCGGAGCTGCACGTCCGAGCCGTCCATGTTCAGCGGGCGCGTGCGCTCCGGCTCCGCCATCTCCATCTGGTCCGGGTGCTCGCTGGCCGGACGCGAGTCGGGCGGGTAGCGCGTCGCCTTCATGTACGACGCCAGCGTCTGCTTCGCCCGCGCCAGCCGCTGCTCCCATAGCCGGCGCTGCGACTCGCGCTCCGTCACCTCCGAACCATGCGCCGGCTCCGCCGCGGCCATGCCCGACGCCGCTCCCCGAGGGGGCCCACCCGCGCCTCCTCCTGACTTGCGGGGCGCCTGCCCCTCCGCGCCAGGGGACGTGGACGCCGTGACGTCCACATCCGATGACTCCGAGTCAGCCCCGAACTCCAACCACCACCACCCCACGGCCCCCAGCACCAGGGGGATGAGGGGAACGGCCCACAGGGCACGGCGCGCGGAGGACGCGGGAGCGGAGACGGTACCGGTCGGAGTCATGTTGCTTCGGAGGGCGAAAGAGGCTCAGTACGCGTAGGTGACGACGTCCTGGCGGACCGGGGCGATGATGCCACCCCAGTTGCCCGCGGCGTAGTGGTTGTACGCCTCCCGGTCATCGCGCAGCTCCACCGTGTGGAAGCTCCACTTCGCGCGCCCGTCGCTGCACGCGGACGTGCCCAGGTTCAGCGTGCCGCCGCAGAACCAGTCACCCGGGTTGCACTGCGAGCTGCCCGCGCTGCCCGACACGCCACCCGTCGAGTGGTACGCCACCGCCTCGTCGTCCTGGCCCGGCAGGACTCCGGAGTACATCGTGCCCTTGGCGCCAGCGAACATGTAGAACCAGACGTTGCGCGTGGTGTTGTGGTTGTACATGGCGCGCGCGGTGGTGGTGACCAGGTCGCTCACCAGCGGCTCGCGCACCGCCCACTCGCCGATGTCCGCCAGCTCGCTGCCCCCGCCGGCGCCGGACGCCACGTTCACCCACTTGATGTTCCAGCCCGTCTGCGTCGGGTTGCCGCTCGCGTTGCCGCACACGCCGCTGGCGTTCGGCGCCGCGTTCTTCACCTGGCGCTGCGAGCCGCCGTACATCGACAGCGCATAGCCAATCTGCAGGTTCCCGGCGCTGTGCGCGGCGACGTAGCACCAGTTGCTCCCCGTGCAGAAGCAGTCCAGCGCGTCGCGGACGCGATAGTTCTGGGAGCCGATGCGCTCACGGCCATCCCAGTTCACGGCCTTCTTGTTCACGCCCGCCGCGGTGCTCGCGGGACCCCAGTAGCTGAAGTCGTTGTAGTTACCGGGCTGCGTCGTGCCGCCGTTACGGCCGTGAATCCACAGCGTGTAGTTGGCCGCGGCGGCCTCCGAGCCAGCCAGTATCGTGGCGGCGGCGATGACCGTACCGAAGAGCTTCTTCATGATGTGCGCCTCCAGCGCGACATAGGGGGAGCCGCCAGGTGGGGGACCAGGCGGGGAGGCGTACTGTAGAGGTGCGCGGTGTAAAAGGTCGAGGTCACGGAAATCTCGAAGTGCGCGCAAGAACTGACGCGACGCGGCAAGCTCGTGGATTTCCACAGGGACGTGACAGTTCGGAGCGCCGCGTCAACGCGACGTGTCGACCACGAAGCGCTCCAGCCGCTCCAGCGCGTCGGGCAGGTTCGAGCGGCCCAGCCCCAGGCGGAAGTGGTTGCCGGGGAAGTCGTAGACGTCGCCGGGCAGCAGCAGCACGCCCTCGCGCTCACGAAGCGCCTCGGTGAAGTGGGCCACCGGCGTCTCGCGCAGCAGCTTGGGGAAGGCCACGCTGCCAGCGCGCGGGCGCACCCAGCGGAAGGTGTCCGCGTGACGCGCGAAGAAGGCGTCCAGACGTGAGAGGTTGGCGGCGAGCAACGCCCGGCTGCGCGCGAGCACCGTCTCCCGCGCGCGCAAGGCGATGAGTGACAACACCTCGCTGGGGGCGCTGTTGCAGATGGTGGTGTAGTCCTTGTAGGCCGCGCAGCGCCGCAGCACGTCCGCGTCGCGGCAGGCCAGCCACCCCACGCGCAGCCCCGCCAGCCCGAAGGCCTTCGACATCACGCCCAGGCTGATGCCGTGGGGCGTGTGACTGGCCGCCGGCGGGAGCGTGTCCCGCGCGTCGTGCTCCAGCAGGCGGTACACCTCGTCGGACAGCAGGTAGATGCCGCGCTCGCGCGACAGCTCGCACAGCGCGTCGAAGGTGGCGCGGTCCAGCAGCGCGCCCGTGGGGTTGTGGGGGAAGTTCACCACCAGCAGCCGCGTCTCGGGGCGCAGCGCGCGGCGCAGGGCGTCCAGGTCCAACGCCCAGCCGTCCTCCTCGCGCAGCGGCAGCAGCGTCACGTCCGCGCCGGTGGCGCGCGCCACCTCGTACAGGGACTGATAGCCCGGCCAGGTGACGACGGCGTGGTCGCCCGCACCCAACAGCACGTTGACGAGGACGAAGAGCGCCTCCTCCGCGCCGGCGAAGGTGAGCACCTGGTCCGGCGCGAGGCCGGGGTACAGCGTGGCAATCTCTTCACGCAGGGCCGGCAGGCCCGTGGACTCGGTGTAGCCCAGCGTCAGCCCCTCCCAGCGGTCTCGCTCATCCGGGCCAGCGAGCGCCAGCAGGTCGCTCATCCGCCAGCCCTCGATGTCCGACGAGCACAGCAGGTGGGGCGCGGAGAACTCCCAGCGCGCGAAGTACCGCTCCAGCTTGAAGTCGGGGATGCGCATGGCGTGGATGTCTGCCTGCTTCCCGGCCCGCCGTCCAGCGGCGCCCCGAAGCGGACCTGCGTGCCTAGCTTGAGTCGCGACCTTTCCAACGCCTGGCCTCGCGGGAGCCCTCATGCCCAAGCTCGACATCCCCATCACCCTGCTGGACCCGGACGGCGGGTGGATCAACAGGCCCGTCCACGTGTCCGAGCTGGACGAGCAGCCCGTCCTCCTCCACTTCTTCTCCATGAAGCAGCCCGGCGGGGACGACGACATCGACGCGGTGAAGCGCGTCATCGCGGAGCTCGCGCCCCGGGGGCTGCGCGTCATCAGCGTGGACGTCACCGCCTCCGCCAAGGAGCTGCGTGACACCAACGCGGTGGAGGCCTTCGCGCGCAGGCACGGGCTGCTCCACCCCATCGCCGTGGACGATGGCTCCATGGCCCGCGCCTATGACGTGACGGAGACGCCGGCCTGGCTGGTGTTCGACGCCGACTCCGGCCGGCTGCGCCACCACTTCACCGGGAAGAACGCCGCCCACCACGCGCGGCGGATGCTGGAGGGCTTCGTCCCGTCCAGCGCCGCCGCGCCCGCCCCCTGACGCCAGGAGCCCCTCATGGCAGCTCGCCGCAAGCATCCAGACGCTTCCCACTTCTCATTCGGAACGGTGGCCGCGGCAGGCATCGGCGCGGCGCTCGGCCTGCGCCGCCTGCTGCGCGCGCGCTTCCAGTTCAAGGACCGCACCGTCCTCATCACCGGCGGCTCCCGCGGCCTGGGCCTGGTGCTGGCCCGCCAGCTCCTGAAAGAAGGGGCACGGGTGGCCATCTGCGGCCGGGACGAGCAGACGCTGGCGCGCGCCCGCGAGGCGCTGGAGCGCACCGGCGGCGAGGTGTACGCCATCCCCTGCGACGTGAGGGACCCGGTGCAGGTGGAGGCCCTGGTCTCCGCCGTCCACGAGCGCTGGGGCGCGGTGGACGTGCTCATCAACAACGCCGGCATCATCCAGGTGGGCCCGCTGGAGGCCATGACGCTGGAGGACTTCCAGGAGGCCATGGACACGCACCTGTGGGCGCCGCTGTACGCCACGCTGGCCGTGCTGCCAGCGATGAAGCGGCGCGGCCAGGGCCGCATCGTCAACATCGCCTCCGTGGGCGGCAAGGTGAGCGTCCCGCACCTGGTGCCGTACTCCGCCAGCAAGTTCGCGCTGGTGGGGCTGTCGGACGGCCTCCGCGCGGAGCTGCGCCAGGACGGCATCCTCGTCACCACGGTGTGCCCAGGGCTGATGCGCACCGGGAGCCCGCGCAACGCGTACTTCAAGGGCAACCATGGGGCGGAGTACGCGTGGTTCTCCACCGGGGACTCGCTGCCGCTCGCCTCCATGGGCGCCGAGCAGGCCGCGCGCAGGATTCTCGACGCGTGCCGGCGCGGCGACGCCGAGGCGCTGCTGGGCGTGCCCGTGAAGCTGGCCTCCGTGGGCCGCGCGCTGGCGCCGGGCCTGACGGCCGTGCTCACCGCCTGGGCCAACCGCCTCATGCCCCAGGACAGCAACCCGGAGCGCTACACCGGCAGCCAGTCCGAGACGCCGCTGACCCGGTCCTGGCTCACCGAGCTGACGCGCCGCGCGGCGGAGCGCAACAACGAGACCGGGGTGCCGCTGCACTGACGGCCCCGGCGGCCCGCGCGCGCTAGTCCTGGGCCCTCTCCATGGCCCAGTGGCCGCGGTGCTCGTAGGCCAGGGCCAGCTGCTCGCGCAGGGCGGCCAGCATCCGCGTGTTGCCGTCCTGCTCGTAGCCCTGGAGCGCCTGCTGGCAGCGGGGCACGCGCGCGAGGAACGCCTTCATCGCGTCCACCGTCAGCTCCTTGACGTACATGCCGTAGCCGAGCTGCTCCAGGTACAGCGCGTTGATGACCTGCTCGAACTGGCCCACCAGCGGCACGCTGAGCACCGGCTTTCGCAGGTACACGGCCTCGCTCATCAGCGTGTACCCGCCGCTGGCCACCACGCCCCGGGCGGTGCGCAGGTCGTCGATGAAGCCCTGCTCGCTGAAGGGCCGGTACGTGAGGTTGCCGTCCACCAGGTCCTCGGTGAGGTCCCTGCGCAGGCCGTACACGCGGCAGGGGATGCCCGCGGCCTTGAGGATGTCCGGCAGCGCCGTGTTGGTGGTCGCCGTCTGATACACGAGCAGGTGCTCGCCCGGCTCGGACTTCGCCGCCAGGATTTCGGGGCGGAGAATCGACGGGGCCAGCGTGGTGCGGCGCTTGCGCACCGGCGGGTAGAAGAAGGTCGTGACGAGGTAGTGGAAGGCCCCGGGCAGCTTCGCCTTCACGATGGCGCGCGAGGTCTCGAAGCTGTCCTCGTAGCCCGCCAGCAGCGCCGGCTCGTGCTGACACCGGTTGATGACCTGCATGTTGTCCACGCTGATGACAGGCAGCCGGTGCGTCCTGGCGAACATGTAGCTGAACGACTCGAAGTCGCTCACCACCACGTCCGGGCGGAAGTCGTCCACCAGCTCGAAATACTGGCGGATGTTCTGTGGCCAGCCCTTCACGGCGCCCGTGAGGTTCTGGAGCACCGTCTGCCACTTCTTCACCGAGTTGCCCTCGTACGCGAGCGTCAGCCCCCAGATGCCATGCACGTTCTGGAAGCGCCTGGCGAGGTAGTCCTGGGCCCGGCCGGAGACGACGATATGGACCTCGTGCTCCTTCGTGAGCTCCTCGAGGAGGACGCGGGAGCGCGTCGCATGGCCCATGCCTTCGCCGACGACACCGTAGAGGATTCGCATGCCCGGCAGCATACGCGCGCGCCCCGCCCCCCGTTGAGCCCGCCCGCACTCGCGGCTATAGCTGCCCGCATGCCCTCCCCCCCGGAGCCCTCCCCTCCCAGGCGGCCCTCCCTCGGGCGCTCCGCCGCGACGGGCCTGCTCGGCGGCCTGCTCCTGGGCGGCCTGGCGCTGCTCGCCGTGGGCCTGGGCAACCGCTTCTCGGCCGTGGACTGCGAAGGCCTCACCGGCCCCGAGTGCCAGCTGCTGACCGAGGCAAGGCGGGAGGTCGGCCGCTCGCAGACGCTCGGCGGCGGCGCGCTCACGGCCCTGGCCGCCTCCCTCTTCGTCCTCTTCCGCCCCCGCCCCCCACCCGAATCCCCAGAGGACTCCTGAGCCGGGCCGCAATCCTCCCGTCGACCGATACAGGGCCAGATGCCCCCAGACGGGTTAGGTAGTTTGCGTGCGAAGGAAAGGCATTCTAATTAACACTGGCCTAATCATTGGGTTTGAGGTTAGGAGATGGCCTTATGCAGCTCGAATCCTTGAAGATGTTCTGCGACGTGGTCGAGACAGGCTCATTCTCCCGCGCCGCTCAGCTCAATCACGTCACCCAGTCCGCCGTGAGCCAGCAGATTCGCGCGCTGGAAAACCGGTACGAGCAGAAGCTCCTGTCGCGCAGCGCGCGCCAGGTGACGCCGACGCCAGCCGGGGAGCGGCTGTTTCGTGGGTGCAAGGAAATCCTCGCCCGCTTCTCCGAGGTGGAGCAGGAAATCCGTGAGCAGGCCGCCGAGGTGGCCGGCACCACCACGGTCTCCACCATCTACTCGGTGGGTCTGCACGAGCTGAACACGGTGCAGAAGCAGCTGCTCAAGTCGCACCCCAAGGTGAACATGCGCCTGAACTACCGGCGCAACGACCAGGTGTACGACGACGTCATCCTGGGCGCGGCGGAGATAGGCATCGTCGCCTACCCGCAGCCGCGCGCGGGCGTGGACATCCTCCCCTTCCGCGACGACAAGCTGACGGCGGTGTGCGCCCCCAACCACCCCTTCGCCACGAAGCAGAAGGTGAGCCTCACCGCGCTGTCAGGCGTGCCCTTCATCGCGTTCGACCGCGAGGCGCCCACGCGCAAGGCGCTGGACCGGCTCTTCCGCGAGAAGAACATCGACATCAACCCGGTGATGGAAATCGACAACGTGGAGACCATCAAGCGGGCGGTGGAGATGGGCCTGGGCGTGGCCATCCTCCCGGTGTCCACGGCCATGGGCGAGGTGAAGGGCGGCACGCTGGTGGCCAAGCCCTTCGCCGAGGGCCCCGTGTCGCGCCCCATTGGCCTGCTCATTCGCAAGGGCAAGTACCTGGACCGCGCCTCCGCCGCGGTGCTGGAGGCGTTCAAGAACGCCTCCAACCTGCCGGCGCCCTCCGAGGAGCCCGAGCGTCAGTAGAGCTTCCGGAGGCGCGCGGCGAAGAACCCGTCGAAGCCCTCCGGCCCCGGCAGCGTGCGCAGGTACGCCTGCGTCAGCGGCAGCTTGAGGCCGGGCAGCACGGGCGGCTCCGCCGTCCACTCCGGGTGGCTGCGCAGGAACATCTCCACCTGGTCCTGCCCCTCCTGGGGCTCCGGCGTGCACACCGCGTACACCAGCAGCCCCCCCGGCGGCACCGCATCCTGGCAGTTCTCCAGGATGCGGCGCTGGAGCGCGGCCAGCCGGGAGATGTCCTCCTCCTTGCGGCGGTAGCGCAGCTCCGGGTGGCGGCGCAGCGTGCCCAGCCCCGAGCACGGCGCGTCCACCACGACGGCGTGGAACTCGCCCCAGGCCTCGGGGAAGGGCTCCGAGGCGTCATGCGCGTAGGCCTTCAGGCGCGAGTCCAGGCCCAGGCGGCGGGCCTCCGCTTCAATCTTCCGCAGCTTGTGCGCGTGGAGGTCCACCGCCACCACGTCGTGTGACTGCGCCTCGTGACAGGCCTTGCCGCCCGGCGCGGCGCACGCGTCCAGCACGCGCGCCGTCTCCGGAATCGCCCCGTAGACGCCCACGAGCTGCGCGGCCTCGTCCTGCACCTGCCACAGCCCTTCCGCGTAGCCGTACACGTCCTCCACCCGGCCCACGGGCGGCAGGGTGATGCCCACCGGCGACACCCCGGTGGCCTTCGCGTCCACGCCCATCTCCTGGAGCTGGGCGAGCAGCGCGGCGCGCGACACCTTCGCGGTGTTGGCGCGCACCACCACCGGCGGGGCCTGGTTGTCCGCCACCAGCATGGCCTCGGCGCGCTCGCGGCCGAACTGGCGCAGCCAGCGCTCCACCAGCCACTGGGGATGGCTCTCCCGCACCGACAGGTGGTGCGCCACGTCCGACGCGGGCGGCAGCGGCGGCCCGGGAAGGTCCGCCAGCTTGCGGAGGATGGCGTTGGTGAAGCCAGCCGCGCGGGCGAGGCCCACCTCCTTCAGCGCCTGCACCGTCTCCGCCACCGCGGCGCGTGCGGGCACGCGGGTGTGGAACAGCTGGTAGGCGCCGATGCGGAGCGCCGCCAGCACCTTGTCCTCCAGCGCGTCCAGCTTCCGGTCGGCGAAGCGGGTGATGGCGTAGTCCAGCGCGAGCTGCCGCCGGGTGGCGCCGTAGGCCAGCTCCGTGACGAGCCCGGCGTCGCGGGAGTCCTTCGGCGGCGACTCGGACAGCTGCGTGTCCAGCACGACGTTGAGGTAGGCGTCCGTCGCGCGGACGCGCGCGAGGACCTGGATGGCGAGTGCGCGGGCGTTCATCCTTCGTCGAGCCGGGTCAAGAGGTCCACGAGCTGCTCGTCCGAGAGCCGCGTCGCGGGCAGGTTGGAGAGGGTGAGGCTCTGGAGGCTCTCCTCCAGCAGCCCACGGTGACCGTTCTCAGCGGGCGCGCCGCGCTGCACCGCCTGGTACTGGGCGCGGGCCCAGGCGGCCAGCTCGGCGGCGGACAGCCTTCCCGAGAGCCGGTCGGAGATTTTCTGGCGCACCAGGGCGCGCGTGAGCAGGTCCGCCGCCGGGGTGAGCCCCCTCGGGCCCCCCCGCCCCAGCGTCTTCGCCTGGCGGGCCGCGCGCAGGTCCTCCACGGGCGCCAGCTTGCGCCCCAGCGTCTTCGCGGGACCCGCCGTCTTCGCCGCGCGCGCCAGGGACTTCGCCGTGTCGGGGGCGCCGTCCTTGCGGCCGGTGCGCTTCAGCAGGGAGATGGGGGTGACCTTCGCGCCCTTCGCGGTGTCGCCCTTCTTGCGCCCGGGCGGATTCTTCGGGCCCGGCTTCGCCACGGTGAAGACGCCGCTGCCGAAGGTCTCCAGGGCCTGCAAGTAGGGCTCGAAGCCCGCTCCACCGTGAATCTGGAGCACGCAGGCCTCGCCCACCACGGACTCGCGGGCCGGGGGCTTGAGCAGCACCTCGATGGCGGGCAGCCCCGCGGCCTCCAGCCCTTCCTTGAGCGGGTAGGAGCCGAACAGGCCCGCCGGGTTGATGATGATGCCGTCCAGCGCCTCCAGCTCCGCGCCGAGCGTGTCGAGCAGGTCGCCCTCGTGGTTGGACTGCACCACCGTCAGCTCCACGCCCAACGCCTCCGCGCGCGCATGCATCGCGGCGTCCAGGTCCTCCAACCGGCCCCCGGGCGCGCCATCCCGCACGCCCAGCAGGTTGAGGTTGGGCCCATGCAACACCAGCAGTCTCATGCCCATCACCCGTTCTCCCATCAGCCCACGGCGAAGGGCTGGCTGCCCGGCGCCAGCTTGTTCCCCAGCAGGAAGTCCGCGGCCCGCATCACCCGCTTCCCTTCCGGTTGGAGCTCCAGCAGCACCAGCGAGCCCTCGCCGCATGCCACCTCGATGCCGTCGGGCCCCGACGCCAGCACCGTGCCGGGAGTGCCACTACCACCACTGGCCTCCGCGCGGTGGACCTTCAGCAGTTTTCCGCCCAGCGTGGTGAAGGCCCCGGGCCACGGGGTGAAGGCCCGCAGGCGCCGCTCCAGCTCCACCGCGGGCTTCGTGAAGTCCAGCCGGCCCTGCTCCTTCTCGATGATGGGGGCCAGCACCATCCCCTCGGAAGGCTGCGGCACCGGCTTCAGCTCCCCGCTCAGGTAGGCCGGCAGGAACTCGCGCAGCACCTCGCCGCCCAGCGCCGCCAGCTTCGGATACAACGTGGCGCTCGTCTCGTCCGGGGCAATGGGCATGCGCTTCATCGCCAGCACCGGGCCGGTGTCCAGCCCTTCGTCCATCACCATCAGCGACACGCCCGTCTCCGTGTCCCCGTGGGCAATGGCCCATTGGATGGGCGCCGCGCCCCGGAAGCGCGGCAGCAGCGAGGCGTGCACGTTGACGCAGCCCTTCGCGGGGAGCTCCAGCAAGTCTTTGGGGAGGATGCGGCCGTAGGCCGTCACCACGCAGACGTCCGGCGCGTACTGGCGCAGCGTCTCGGAGAGCGGCGGCGTGCGCAGCTTGGTGGGCTGGAGCACGGGCACGCCGCGCGACAGGGCCAGCTCCTTCACCGGCGGCGGCGTCACCGTGTTGCCGCGGCCCTTCGGCTTGTCGGGCTGGGTGACGACGGCCACCACGTCTCCCAGCTCGAAGCAGGCGGCCAGTGACGCCACCGCGAACTCGGGGGTGCCCATGAAAACGATACGAGGTCTGCTCATGGTGTTGCGCTTCTCCTGCGCCGGGCGACTCAGGCCACGGACTTGAAGGTGCTCCCGGTGGGAGTGTCCACCGCCTGACGCTTGCGCGTGTGCAGGGCGCTCAGGGTGCCCAGCGCCTCCAGGGCCTCGGGCGTGGTGGCCACTGGCCTGAGGGCTTCCAGCGCGCTCTCCAGCGCGTAGGCCTCGTCCGCCTCCCGCTCCCGGATGCGCGTCACCGCCTCGGTGAAGCGGTCGAAGAACAGCTTGAGCTCGTCCCCGCGCCGCAGCGGCCGCAGCCGGGGATAGCGCCCGGCCGCCAGCGCCGCGACGTAGAGGCTCATGACGTGGACGGGCCCGGCCACCCGGTGCGTGAAGACGAGGCCGAAGAGCCCCAGCGCCACCGCCGTGCCCAGCGCGCCCAGCACCGTCAGCCACAGCAGCGTCGCGCCACCGTCCACGCCCGACGCCACGGACCACACGTGGACGCGGTGCGCCAACAGCCCGAAGACGAAGATGGAGCCAGCCCCAATCCCTGCCAGCAGCAGGATGTATTTGAGCTGGAACGGCCGGTCCAGGATGTACGTCCGGCGGACGTGGCTCGGGCGCACCGTCTTTTGATTTCCATCGGACATGTCGTTGACCAGCGTATCCCAGGTGCCGGGAGCGGTTTGCTTCCTTCCTCGCGTGAGGTTTACACGGAAGACAGGACAACCTCGCAGGCGCAATGGAGACCGCATGGCCCGCTCCCTGACCGCGTTGTGTGTTGCGCTCTCGTTCCTGATGCTTGCCGGGTGCAAGGGGGACCCGGCGACCCCGGAGTACTGGTCCTCCAACCTCCAGCAGAGCCGGAGGGTCGAGGACCGCATCCGCATGGTGGAGGCCATGCGCTCCTCCGGGAAGATGGACGAGCGCTTCCTGCCCATGCTCCATGAGCGCCTGGGCGCCGAGCGCAAGCCGGAGGTCCGGGCCGCGCTGGCCCGCGCCCTGGGGGACCTGCGGCACGCCTCGTCGGTGGAGCCGCTGACGGCGGCGCTGGACCCGGCCGCGGGTGACATGTCCTCGCAGCTCGCCAACAAGGCCATCGTCGCGACGCTGGGGGTCATTGGCGACCGCCGCGCGATTCCGGCGCTGCTTCCGCTGCTGCGGGCGAGGGACAACTACTCGCGCATCGAGGCCATGCAGGTGCTCGGCGCGCTGAGGGCGAACGAGGCGGTGGAGCCACTCATCGCGCTGGCCACGGATGAAACCGTGGAGCCCTTCCTCAACAAGAAGGCCATCGAGGCGCTGGGCAACATCGGCGACGCCCGCGCGGCGCCCGCGCTGGTGCGGATGCTGACCAAGGAGCGCAAGGGCAAGTCCTTCTACGTGGAGAGCTCCTTCGCCCTCTACCAGTTGGGCGCGCCCGCGGCGGACGCGCTGCTGCCCGCCCTGGAGGGACATGACGAGGAGCTGCTGAAGTGGGCGCGGTCGAACGGCGTCAACCCCGCCAGCTATGCGATGAAGGCGGCGACGGTGCTGGGTGACTTGCGGGAGAAGCGCGCGGTGGCGGCGCTGCTGAAGCAGCTCGCCTACTCGAACCAGGACCCGCAGATTCAGGCGCTGGTGCGGATGCAGGCCGCAGACGCGCTGGCGCGCCTGCGGGCCCAGGAGGCGGTGAGGCCCCTGGCCGGGCTGGTGTCGGAGACGGACGCAACGGTGCGTGACGCCTACGTGCGGGCCCTGGCGCGGCTGGGAGGCCGCGACGCGCTGCCCGCGCTGGAGAAGGCGGCGGGCACCGGGGACTGGTATGCGCGCGAGTCGGCGGTGAAGGGCATCGCCATGCTGGGAGATGCGCGCGAGCTGCCGTTGCTGCAGAAGCTGGCCGAGGCCGAGCCCGCGCGCACGGCAGCGGACTGCAAGCAGGTGGAGGACGAGGGCTGCGACGACCCGGCCGCGCTGGGCAGGAAGCGGGCGGACACGCTCTCCGGACAGGCGAAGCTGCTGGAGGCGGCGCAGGCGTGCGCGGGTGACGCGGGGTGCTGGGTGCAGCGCATGGAGAAGGCGGACCCGCGGCTGCTGGAGCGCGCGGCCCTGGAGGTGGGACGCTCCGGCGCCACCGAACACGCGGCCGCCCTGGCCGCGCGGCTGGGCGAGCGCGACACGGAGGCGCGGATGGAGCTCATCCTCGCGGTGGGCTGGCTGCTGGAGGGCTCGCAGGACGCGGTGAAGAAGGTGCGCGAGGCCTCGCTGGAGCGGCTGCGCAAGCAGCTCCAGGACGAGCAGGGCAACACCCGGCTCGTCAGCGTCAACGAGGACCTGCGCCGGCTGGTGGCGACGCTCGACCGGACCTGAGGGCGCGGCGCGGGTGGAGCCCCTGGCCCTACCTGAGCAGCTGCGGCGGGATGCGCTCCGCCGCGTGGTGGAGCACGGAGAGCTGACGCAGCAGGCGCTCCACATGCGTGCGCACCAGCGGGTCCGCCGCGCTCGCTGGCGCATGCGCGGGCATGGGCGCGGGCTTCCGCTGCTGCTCCACCGCGTCCGCCAACTCGTCGAGCACGCAGCACGCGAAGCGGACCACGTCCGAGAGCTCCCGGGGCGCCGCCGACTCGCGACGGCTGGCGGCCAGCGTCGTCACCGCCGAGGTGAAGCGGCGCGCGTAGACGAGCAGCGCCATCACCGGCTCCAGCTCCTGGGCGGGGCCGCTCCACTCCCCCAGCAGCCGCTGGAAGGACGCCTCCGCCGCCAGCAGCGCCAGGCCAATCCTCCGCCGGGCCTCGCGCACCGAGGGCACCGCGTCCGAGGGCGCGGCGGCCACCACCGTCAGGTAGTCGCGGTCCGCGCGCAGGGCGAAGGCCACCTGCTCCGGCAGGCGCAGGTGCTCCGGACTGGGCCACAGCAGGCGCATGCCCGCCAGGGCAATCAAGCCGCCCAGCAGCGTGTTGACGATGCGCACGCCGGCGAGCTCCCAGTCCCCGGACTGGAGCTCCGCCAGCAGCACCAGGGCCGGCGTCAGCAGCACCTGGAACGCGGACAGGCTGAGCGGCTGCACGCTCATCGCGACGGCGAACAGCACCACGATGGCCAGCAGGATGATGGCCGGATCCCGCACGAGCGCCACGAGCCCCGCCGCCAGCCCCGCCCCCAGCAGCGTGCCCGCGATGCGCTGCAGGCTCCGCTGGAACGTGAGCCCCGCGTACGGCTGGAGCACGACGGTGACGGTGATGATGACCCAGTAGCCGTGATTCAGCCCGAGCGCGCTGACCAGCGCCATGGCCGTGGCGGCGGCGACCCCCAGCCGCAGCGCGTGCCGGAAGATGACCGAGCGGACGTTGAGGTTCTCCCGCAGCGGCTCCAGGAGGGGCTGCCGGGGCGCCTCGTCCGCGGGCTTGGAGGGCAGGGACAGCGCGTCCGGAACAGGCGCGCCGCCTTCCAAGCGCGCCGCGACCTCGACCGTGGCGTGGGCGTAGTCCCGAAGCCGGTCCAGCAACGTGTACACGTACTGGTAGCCCGCGCGCACCTGCTCCGGGACTGCTCCAGCCGGCCCCAGCGCCTCCAGGGCGCGCTTCACGCGCTCGGCGCTCCAGGCCAGGCGGTCGCTCACCTCCGTCCCCTTCTCCAGCGCGAGCCGGACGCGGCGCAGGTCCGAGGCCAGCTCCGCCAGGGCGCGCTGCACCTCCGCGCGGAGGACGTGGTAGCGCGGCTCGGCGGGCGCCACCTCCAGCATCTCCGTGAGGGCAATCAGCGTCACCATCATCACGTCCGCGCCCTCGACGAGCACCAGCAGGTGCTCGCCCCGGCCGCTCTCCCCCGCCCGGCCCATGCGCGTGGAGGCCAGCACGGTGCGCGCCTGTTCGATGAGCTGACGCGCGCGCGCCTGCCAGGGCGCCTCCGGCAGCACGCCCGCGGCGAACGGCGGCAGCCCTTCGAGCGGCCAGCGCCCCACCTCCTCCGCATGGTCCGCCAGCGCGCCGTAGCACCGGGCGATGGCCGTTCGCGCGGGCCGGTAGGGGAACAGCGGCCACAAGCTCAGCGCGAGGAACATCGCCCACGCGCCGCCCACCACGAACAGCCCCGAGCGCAGCATCGCATCGGGCAGTCCCCTGGCGGGAATCGCCAGGGACACCACGAAGTAGTTGGCGAGCACCACGCCCATGAGCCCCGGCGTGTCACCGTAGGAGCGCGCGAAGCCGCAGGCCGTCACCCACAGCAGCGTCGCGGCCACGGCGGCCCAGGGCGGAAGGTGCAGCGCCGCGGCGAGGCCCACGACGGCGCCCATGAGCGTCATCGCGCTCATGGTGCGCGCGCGGTGCCGGTACGGCCCACCCCGGTCCACCAGGGTGACGAAGAGCGCGGCCAGACCGACCCAGGTGGCCGCCGGCAGGTGCAGCAGCGCCGCGACGGCCATGGGCCCTCCCACGGCGAGCGCGGCCCGGAGCCCGGCGCCAAAGGCGGGATGGCCCGGTTCGACTCGGAGGAAGGACTGGAGGTGGTGGCGCAGCGGACCCATGGCGTGACGTGGCGCTCGGCCCCTCACTCTAGCAACCCGCTCCGCTCCGATTGCCCGCCCAGCAGGCCTGCGGGCGGCAAGCGAGGGGCCAGGGCCTCACCCGCTCGCCCTGCCCGGAAATGTCGGCGCCCGACACTCAGCCCGCCAGCGCCCTGGCGTGGTGCGCGAGGTGGTCGCCGATGAACGTCGCGATGAAGTAGTAGCTGTGGTCGTAGCCCGGCTGCATCCGGAGCGTCAGCGGGTGCCGGGCCTGCTCCGCGGCGGCCTTCAGGAGCTGCGGCTGGAGCTGGACCGCGAGGAACTCGTCGGCGTCCCCCTGGTCGATGAGCAGGGGCAGCTTCTCCGGGGCCGACTTCACGAGCTCCGTCGCGTCCCAGGCCTTCCAGTCCTCGCGCGACGCGCCGAGGTACGCGGAGAAGGCCTTCTGGCCCCAGGGCACCTGGGACGGCGCGACGATGGGCGAGAACGCGGAGACGCTCCGGTAGCGCCCCGGGTTGCGCAGCGCGAGGACGAGCGCGCCGTGGCCGCCCATCGAGTGGCCGCTGATGCCACGGGCCTGCGTCGCCGGCAGCTCCGCCTCGACGAGCGCGGGCAGCTCATGCACCACGTAGTCATGCATCCGGTAGTGGCTGGACCAGGGCGCCTGCGTGGCGTTGAGGTAGAAGCCGGCCCCCTTGCCCAGGTCATAGCCCTCCGCGTCCGCGACGTCGTCGCCGCGCGGGCTGGTGTCCGGCGCAATCAGGATGACCCCGTGCTCGGCCGCGTACCGCTGCGCGCCCGCCTTGGTGATGAAGTTCTGCTCCGTGCACGTCAGCCCGGAGAGCCAGTACACGACGGGGAGCTTCCGCTCCTGCGCCTGCGGCGGCAGGTAGGCGCCAAAGGTCATCGTCGTGCCCAGCACCTTCGAGGTGTGCCGGTACACGTCCTGGAAGCCGCCGAAGCAGGCGCGGTGTTCGATACGTTCCATGGGAGCTCCTCCCGGGCCGGGCCCCCCCCCCCCAACCCCCCACCGGCCCCCCCCAACCGCGGCAGAAATTGATGAA
>JAFAAN010000100.1 GCA_023426545.1 Pseudomonadota bacterium | reverse complement strand
GGCCACCGGCGCGGCGGGCTTCACCGCGGGCGGCGGCTCGGCCGGGCGGGCGCGCGCGACCGGTGGTGGCGTGGGGTGGCTGGCGGGGACCTGCACCTGCACGGGCGGGGATGCCGGTGGCGGCGGGGGGGCCGCGGGCTTGCCCGCCTTCGCGTCGCGAGCCTCCTGCTTGAGGCGCTGCTCGAAGTCGGCCCACTCCTTCTTGAAGTGCTCCGGGTCTGGCCGGCCTTCCTCGCGGTGCTTCAGCGACGGGGCCCAGCGCACGGAGTACGACTCGCCCGCGTGGAAGGTGGGCGGCGGCGGCAGGCCGTAGGTGGCCGGGTCGAAGAAGGACTCGTCCAGGTCGTGGAAGCCGTACGCGCGCGCCTTGCTGACGAAGTTGGGGATGATGCCGGTGGGCGCGTGGTACCCGAGGATGTGGTCGTCCTCGTCCTTGGTGACGGGCGTGAAGACGAAGATGTCCTGGGTGCGGTAGTCGCCCTTCTCGTTGAGGGGCAGCACCTCCGACAGGGCAATCGTCTTGCGGCTGCCGTCGTGGAGGCGCTCGCAGCAGATGATGAAGTTGATGGCGCTTGCCACCTGGGCGCGCACGGCCACCATGGGCAGGTCCACGCCGGACATGAGGCACAGCGACTCGATGCGCCGCAGCGTGTCCGTGGGCGTGTTGGCGTGCGTGGTGGCCAGCGAGCCGCCGTGGCCCGTGTTCATGGCCTGCATGAGGTGGAAGGCCTCGCCGCCGCGCACCTCGCCGACGACGATGCGGTCGGGGCGCAGACGCAGCGCGGAGTGGAGCAGGTCGCCCATGTCCACCGCGCCCTTGCCGAACTTGTCGGGCGGCCGGCTCTCGAAGGGCACGACGTGGGACTGGTTGAGCTGGAGCTCGGCCGAGTCCTCGATGGTGAGGATGCGCTCCTCGTCCGGGATGAGCGACGACACGATGTTGAGCAGCGTCGTCTTGCCCGAGCCCGTGCCGCCGGCCACCAGCATGTTGAGCTTGGTGGCGATGCCCGCCTCGATGAGGCGCGCCATCTGCGGCGTGAGCGAGCCGAACTTCATCAAGGAGTCGATGGTCAGCTTCTCCTTGAAGAACTTGCGGATGGAGATGGTGGTGCCCTTGCGCGCGATGGGCGGAATCACCACGTGGATACGGCTGCCATCCGGGAGGCGCGCGTCCAGGCGGGGACGCTCCTCGTTGAGCATGCGGCCGACGAACTGGGCCATGTTGCGCGCGGCGCCGAGCAGGCCTTCGTCGGTGAACGATGCATCGACCTTCGTGAGCCGGCCCTTGCGCTCGATCCAGATGTCGGTCGGGCCGTTGATCATGATTTCCGACACGGCCTCGTCATCCATGTACGGCAGGACGGGCTTGAGGAACGCGCGGAGTGACTCAGTATACATCGTCATGGCGTCCCCAAGGCTAGCGCGCTCTGGCCCCAGGTCCCAAGAACAGGTCCCGCCTGCCTGGCAGGTTTCTGGGCGGGGGCGGTTTTCTGGCGAGCCTGGGTGGAAAGCAGTGGGCGCCGCCGACACCCCGGTGCTTCAATGCCGCCGCCGCTGGACGGGGAGGCGTGAATTGCTCGCGGATGGGCTGCCGGAGGACTGGAAGCAGGTGCTGCGCGCGGCGCTCGAGACGCCGTCGTTCCAGGCGCTGGAGCGCTTCGTCGAGTCGGAGCGGCGGGAGGCCACCGTCTTCCCTTCGGAGGAGGACCTCTTCTCCGCCTTCCGCCTCACGCCCTACGCGGATGTCCGGGTGCTGCTTCTGGGGCAGGACCCGTATCACGGCCCCGGGCAGGCGCACGGCCTGGCCTTCTCCGTGCAGCCGGGCGTGCCGCCTCCGCCCTCGCTGGTGAACATCTTCAAGGAGCTGCAGAGCGACGTGGGCGCGCCCCGCCCCCGCGACGGCTCGCTGATTCCCTGGGCGAGACAGGGCGTGCTGCTGCTCAACGCGGTGCTGACGGTGCGGCAGGCGAAGCCCAACAGCCACGCGGGGCATGGCTGGGAGGACTTCACCGACGCCGTCATCCGCGCGGTGAGCGAGAAGGACTCGCCGGTGGTGTTCGTCCTGTGGGGGCGCTACGCGCAGAAGAAGAAGAAGCTCATCGACGCGAAGCGGCACGTCGTCATCGAGGGCGCGCACCCCTCGCCGCTGTCGGCCAGCGGCGGTTTCTTCGGCAGCCGTCCGTTCAGCGCCGTGAACGAGGCGCTGGAGTCCCACGGCCTGCCTCCCGTGGACTGGCGCCTGCCTGCTTGAGACTCGGTCCGGACAGGGCGGGGCCGCGTTGATACGCTGCGCCGCGACATGACCGCCGCCTTCCTCGCCGCCACCACCCCCGAGCCGCTCTCTCCGGGCCGCTACGGCATCCGCTTCTCCGCGCCCTGGTACCAGGGCAAGGGCGCCTTCGGCGGCGTCGTCGGGGGCGTCACGTTGCGTGCGCTGGAGCACACGCTGATGCAGGCCCAGCAGCCTGGGCGGCCGGTGCGCACGCTCACCGTGCACTTCTGCGCGCCGGCGGTGGAGGGCGACGCGGAAATCCAGACGCGCATCGAGCGGACGGGGCGGCTGGTGACGCACGCCACCGCGCGCATCGAGAGCGCCGCGGGCGTGCTGTGCGTGGCCAGCGCGACCTTCGGCGCCTCGCGCGGCGGCGTGACGGAGTACTTCGACGTGAAGCGCCCGGTGGTGCCGCCGCCGGAAGACGTCCCCCCGGTGCCGGACGACGTGCCCATGCCCACCTTCTGCAGCTTCTTCGAGTACCGCTTCTGCGTGGGCGCGGCGCCGTACTCCGGCGCGGACGTGGCGGAGACGGGCGGCTGGATTCGCCCGCGCGAGCCCATGGTGCTGGACGCGCCGCTGTGCGTGGGGCTGATGGATGCCTACCCGCCGTCCGTGCTCTCGCGGGTGGAGGGCTTCCGCTCGGCGGCGAGCGTGGACTTCACAGTGCACTTCTTCCACGACCTGCCGCGCCCCGGCCTGCGCGAGGACGCCCACTTCCTGCGCACGGGTCGCTCACGGCAGGCGGCGGAGGGCTACTCGGAGGACTTCCAGCAGCTGTGGACCCAGGAAGGCGAGCTGCTGGCTCAGTGCCGCCAGCTGGTCGCCGTGCTGGGCTGAAGCGGTCGGGGGCGCTACATGTACACGCGGCGGTTCCGGAGCCACTCCAGCGCGCCGCCAATCTCCGGAGTGACATCCCATTGCAGGCTCACGAGGTCGTCGAACCCTCCTGCGACCTGGCCGTCATGGCTGCCATTGATGGTGACGTGCCAGCCGCCATGATTCGCCAGCACCGTGATGTGGTGGTCGTTTGTCCCGATGTAGATCGCCTCGTTCCGCATCTTGACGTTGTAGTACCAGATGTCCGGTGGGTGTTCGTTTGCCATCAGGGTGAAGTACAGAGTCCGAAATGGTTCTCGCATGGCAGCCCTTTCTTGAGAGTCTTATTTTACTTTGATTGGGTGCGCGCAGTCACCATCCGTCCGTGATGTTTGGATGCGGCAGGCGCTTCACGCCGCGGAGTCCCGCCGGCTCCAACGCCTGCTTCACCTCCTCCGAGGCGAGGCTGTACGGCGTCGCCTCCGCCAGTCGGAATGTTGACGCCCGGGAGTCGGTGTATGTCTTCCCAAGCACCGGGCGGTTCAGCGTCACCTGGCCCAGGTCCATACCGCTGTCGCCCTGGAAATTACCGGTGTCAGGGGCGGCTGCCGCTCGCTGGGCATGTCTCTCTTGGAATCAACCCCAGACACCGCTGCTACTCGATGCCTTCCTCCCATGCCTCTCCGAACGGGAACTGTGCGGGGGCAGCGGCCTCCGCCGAAACTGGCGAAGGGCCGTCGCTACCGCGACCAACCAACGCGCTTCACTCAGGCCGCCACGGACGCGAGCTGTTTGACCAGTAGCCGCACCAGCTCCACCGGCTGGATAGGCTTGGGCAGCAGCTCCGCGCCGTAGCGGACGGCCACGGACACGAGGTCGTCCAGTTCCTCGTGTCCGGTGAGGAAGATGAACGGCACCTGGCAGTTCTTCAGCTCGCGCATCACCGTGAGCACGTCCGAGCCGTTCATGTCCGGCATGTTGTAGTCGCAGAGGATGGCGGAGATGCGGGACAGGTCCAGGTTGAACGCCTCGGTGGGGGTCTGCACCGTCACCACGCCGTAGCCCGCGCTCTGGAGGATGTCCCTCACGACCGAGAGCACGAAGGCATCGTCGTCAATCACCAGAACGTTCTGCATGGGGGCACTCTCCAGGCGCGGTTCCCGCCATCCTATCCGAGCACCCCGGGCGCGATTGTCACGTGACACATGACTCACGGCACGGGGTCGGAGGGACCCGGCCCCGGGTGTTCCGGCCTACCGGGAGGGGATGAGCACCAGGTCCTCCTGCGGTGGGATGAGGTACTCCGCCCCCGTCTCGGTGACGACGGCCATCTCCTCCACGGAGATGATGCGCTGTTCGCCTTCGCCGCCGTCCGGCCACGCATGGAACCCGTCGAAGGCGAACACCTGACCCGGCCGCACGACGCGCGCCGCCTGTCCCTTCGCGGGCGCGCCGCTCTGCGCGCCGGAGAGCGCCGGGCCTACGTCATGCGCCCAGTAGCCCACCGGGTGCCCCGTGCCCCACATGACGGGCGCCGAGCCGGCCTCGCGCATCCATTCGCGCTGGGCCTTGTCCACATCCCAGCCGCGCACGCCGGGCTTCAACGCGGCCAGGGCAATCCGGCTGCCCTTCTTGCCCTTCTCCCACTTCTCCAGGGCCTCCTTCGGCGGCTGTGTCTGGCCCGGCGCCAGCACGTAGGCGAAGCGCTGGATGTCCGTTACCCACATTCCGCCCACGCGGATGCCGAAGTCCGTCTGGATGAAGTCGCCCGGCTGGATGACGCGCTCGGTGGCGTGGGAGTGGCCTCGCGTGGGGCCGCTCTGGACGTTGGGGTTCTGGTCCGGCGCCCACGCGTCACCCACGCCCAGCTCCGCCATGCGCTTGCGGAGGAAGCGCGCCACGTCCACGTCGCGCGTCTTGCCCGGCACCACCGCGCGGTAGGCCTCCTCTTGGAGCCGGGCCGTGAGCGCGGCGGCCTCGCGGAGGATGTCCACCTCCTGGGGCAGCTTCACGGAGAGCCACTCGGAGACGAGGTCCTCCGACGACACCAGCTTCTTCCGCAGCGCGGGCGTCAGGGCCTTCTCCAGCGCGGCGCGCTGCGTGGCGGACAGGCCGTCCGCCACCGTCACCGAGGTGGACGAGTTCACCGCGATGCGCTGGGGCTTCGCCACCGCCAGCCGCGTGGCCACCTGCGCGTAGAGGTCCGTACCGCGCGCCAGCGGCACCACCTCGTCGAGCGGGGCCACGTCGCGCAGCGCGGTGGCCTCTCCCTCGGGAGACAGCGCCACGCCGCGCACCGCCGCGCCCTGCTTGAGGAACAGGAAGGCCGCGGTGCCGCCAGCATTCTCGCAGCCGACATGGACGGCCAGCGGGTCGTTGGCGTCCTCCCGGCAGATGACCACCCAGGCATCCACGTTGGCGCGGGCCATGGCCTGGGGCAGCAGCTTCTGGATGCGCTCCTTCCGGATGCGGGGCCAGGCGTCCTCGGAGACGTTGGCGCTGCCTGGGGCGGCGCTGGCAACAGGCGCGGCGAGGAGCAGGGCGGAGAGCAGGACGGGGCGCATGCGGAGCGGTTCCTTTCGGGAAGAGGGCGTCATCTTCCCCGAGCCGCCAATGGGAAGGGACGGGCGCGGCGTGAAGTCGTGTGGCGTGCGTGCGAAGAACCGTGCAGGGCCCTCGATTCGGCGGGGCCATGCAAGCGCTGGCGCCGTGGCTCGTTTAAGGTGTCTCCATGGCCAAGAGCTCCTCCCAGAAGCGTCCGTCGAAGGCGAAGAAGCCCTCTGCCCGCGGCCCTTCCTCCGCGACGTCGAAGTCGAAGGCGAAGCAGCCGGCCGCCCCGAAGCGGGCGGCCCCGAAGAAGGGCGCCGCGCCGAGGCCGGCCGCCGGGAAGAAGCGCGCCGCATCCGGGCAGGGCGCTGCCGCAGCCCGGTCCGTCGGGAAGAAGGCGCCCGGGTCGAATCAGGCCGCTGCGCCGCGTCGCGCCACCACGCCTGCGCCCGAGCCCGTGAACGAGGCGCCTCCCGTGCTGGAAGCCGAGCCCGTGTTCGCCGGCGAGCACGCGCCCAGGGAGCTGCCCCCCGGTGAGCCCGCGGGCCGTGTCCTGCCCTTCGAAATCGACCCCAGGCGGCTGGAAGAAGGGCTGCGCAAGCTCCAGGGGGAGATGGTCCACTGGGCCAACAAGGGCCGCTACACGCGGGTGCGCTTCAAGTTCCGGGGCAAGCAACTGCTGCCGGACCTGCCGCTGGCCGCGGTAGTGGCCGCCGAGGGGCTCACGTTCTACTGGGGCGGCATCCTGCGCGTGCTCATCGCCAACGTGGTGGGTGGCAGCGTGTTCCAGGTGGAGCTCGTCAACGACGCGGAGAAACGCGTCCAGGCGGGCAAGGAAGCGCTGCTGTCGGGGGATGTGGACCAGGCGCTGGCGCTCTTCCGCGAGGCCATGGCCATGGACCGCGATCTGCCCTCCGCGTACCTCAACGTGGGCGTGGCCCTGAAGCTGAAGGGCGACCGGGACGGGGCCCTGGCCGCGTTCGAAAAAGCCAGGGAAAAGGACCCCGAGGGACCCCTGGGCGCGGAGGCCGAGCGCCTGGCCGCGCCCCTGCGTCAGCAGGGCTGAAAAAGGCCCGCGCAAGCGTTTAAAAAAGCGTCACTTCCGGGCATCCCGCCGTTCGGGGTGCACCCCCCTTGTTTCCTCTGTTGACGCTGGGAAATCCAGGGGTTACGAACGCTCACTCACTGGACGGCGGCCCCCATCCGCGGGCCCCTCCGCAGACTTCCAGGGCTCATGGCTGACGACACGACCGACAAGCCGGCATCGCCCTCCGCGCCTCCTCCCCCGGACAGCGCCGGAGAGCTCATCCCCGTCAACATCGAAGACGAGATGCGCCGTTCGTATCTCGACTACTCCATGTCCGTCATCGTCGGGCGTGCGCTGCCCGACGTGCGTGACGGCCTCAAGCCCGTGCACCGTCGCGTGCTGTACGCGATGAATGACCTGGGCAACCTCCACAACCGCGCCTACAAGAAGTCCGCCCGCGTGGTGGGTGACGTCATCGGTAAGTACCACCCGCACGGTGACGCGTCGGTGTACGACGCCATGGTGCGCCTGGCGCAGGAGTGGAGCCTCCGCTACCTGCTGGTGGACGGCCAGGGCAACTTCGGCTCGGTGGACGGCGACTCGCCGGCGGCCATGCGCTACACGGAAGTGCGCATGGAGCGGCTGGCGGAGGACCTGCTGGCGGACATCGACAAGGAGACGGTGGACTTCGGTCCCAACTACGACGACTCGCTGGAAGAGCCGCTCGTCCTCCCGTCGAAGTTCCCCAACCTCCTGGTCAACGGCAGCAGCGGCATCGCGGTGGGCATGACCACCAACATCCCGCCGCACAACATGACCGAGGTCATCAGCGGCACGCTGCACCTCATCGACAACCCGGGGTGCACCGTCCGCGACCTGATGGAGTTCATCACCGGTCCGGACTTCCCCACCGGCGCCATCATCACCGGGCGCGAGGGCATCATCCGCGCCTACGAGACGGGCCGCGGTCAAGTCACCATCCGCGCGCGCTCGGACATCGAGGCCTCCAAGAAGGGTGACCGCGAGGCCATCATCTTCACGGAGATTCCGTACCAGGTGAACAAGGCGCGGCTCATCGAGAAGATCGCCGAGCTGGTGCGGGAGAAGAAGCTGGAGGGCATCAGCGACATCCGCGACGAGAGCGACCGCCAGGGCATGCGCATCGTCATCGAGCTCAAGCGCGATGCGATTGCGCAGGTGGTGCTCAACAACCTGTACGCGATGACCTCGCTGGAGACGACCTTCGGCGCGGTGATGCTCGCCATCGACGGGGGCCAGCCGCGCACGCTGAACCTGAAGGAGATGCTGGACCGGTTCGTCGCGCACCGCCGCGACGTGGTGACGCGCCGCAGCCGCTACGAGCTGCGCAAGGCGATGGCGCGCATGCACATCGTCGAGGGTCTGCTCGTCGCGCAGGACCTCATCGACCTGGTGGTGAGCCTCATCCGCGCGTCCAAGGACCCGGACGAGGCGCGCTGGGGCCTGATGCACATCCTGTCGCCGGCGCTGTACGAGCACGAGCGCTTCACCAACCTCCCGCGCATCGACTACGACAAGGCGAAGGCGCAGATGGAGCTGCTCGTCTCCCGCGCGCGCAACGAGGAGCCGCAGTACGGCGGGCTGGCGCACAAGTACGAGGGCGCGGGCTTCAGCGAGACGCAGGCGCAGAACATCCTGGAGATGCGCCTGCAGCGCCTCACCGGCCTGCAGCGCGAGGAGCTGTTCCGCGAGCTGCTCGGACTGGTGCGCGACATCGCGCGGCTGCAGGACATCCTGGCCAACGAGCGCAGCCTGCTCAACGTCATCAAGACGGAGCTGCTGGAGATTCGCGAGCGCTACGGCGACAAGCGCCGCACGGAAATCACCGGCGCCGTGGACGAGATGACCAGCGAGGACCTCATCGCCGAGGAGACGATGGTGGTCACGCTGTCGCACACGGGCTACATCAAGCGCTCGCCGCTCAGTGAGTACCGGGCGCAGAAGCGCGGCGGGCGCGGCAAGACGGGCGCGGCGACGAAGGAAGACGACTTCGTCAGCAAGCTGTTCGTGGCCAGCACGCACGCGTACCTGATGCCCATCACCACGAAGGGCAAGCTGTACTCGCTGAAGGTGCACCAGGTCCCGCAGGCCAGCCGCACGTCGCGTGGCAAGGCGATGGTGAACCTGGTGCAGTTCGGCGAGGGCGAGCGGCTGGCGCAGGTGCTGGTGACGCGCGACTTCCCGGAGAACCGCTACGTCTTCTTCGTCACGAAGCGGGGCGTGGTGAAGCGCACGGACCTGAGCGCGTTCGAGAACGTCCGCTCCAGCGGCATCATCGCGCTGGGCATCGACGAGGGGGACGAGCTGGTGGCGGTGATGATTACCGACGGCAGCAAGGACATCCTGCTGTCGACGGCGTCCGGCATGAGCATCCGCTTCCCGGAGACGGAGGTCCGCTCCATGGGCCGCCAGGCCTACGGCGTGAAGGGAATCACGCTGGAGGACGGCGACGAGGTGGTGGGCGCCGACGTGGTGGAGGCGGACACGGCCATCCTCACGGTGACGGAGAACGGCTACGGCAAGCGGACCCAGGAGACCGAGTACCGGCAGCAGGGCCGCGGCGGCAAGGGCATCATCGACATCAAGACCACCGAGCGGAACGGCAAGGTGGTGGGTCTGCTCCAGGTGAAGGAGTCGGACGAGGTGATGCTCGTCACCAACGGCGGCATGCTCATCCGCATGCGGGTGAAGGAGATCTCCGTCATCGGCCGCAACACGCAGGGCGTGCGGCTGATTGCGCTGGAGAATGACCAGGAGAAGGTCATGGCCATCTCCAAGCTGCCGGAGAGCGACGAGTCGGAGGAGAACGCCGAGCCGGTGGCCCAGGAAGAGGGCGCGGCGGAGGCGGAGTCCACAGCCGAAGTGCCGGCCCCGGAGGCCGAGTCCACGGCCGCAGTGGAAGCCGAGGCGCCCGCGGAGGCCCTGGCCGACCCTGCACCGGAGGCGGATGGCAATGACTCCACGGGGGGCGAGGAGCCCACGCAGGGCTGAGTCATCCAGCTGAGGAGCGGGGGCCTTGAAGGCTCCCGCTCCCCGAACCTCGTGAGGCCATGGCTCAGGGCCTCACGGGCGTTGAATCGCTAGGGTGCTTACTGACGGGGACGTGGCGGAAGTCGCGTCCCCGTTGTCATTCAAGGCTCGTCATCCAGCAGGTTGAGCTGTCCCTGAGCGACGGCGCGGTAATGCGGAACGACCTCGACGGCCAACACGTCCCGCATTTCCTGGCGAGCACTATCAAGGTCACCCGCGCGCTTGTGTCGGTACATCCGGTGAAGCGCATTCACCATCCGGCTGGAGCCTTCGCTGATGCGACGCGAGCACTCCTGGAGGAGCTCCAAGGCACTCGCGTTCGACGTGAGAGCGGCGGTCGCAGCAGTCTGACTGAGGCCCACCTCTAGCGCTGTTCGCGTCAGGAGCGCTCGCGCTTCGGCCGTGAGCGCCAGGCGTCCTCCATCACGCAGCACTTGACGTGCAAGGGCGCGAAACGGGTCCCAATCGAGTTCGTCAGCCATGTGCTACTTTCCCACGGGATAGCATCTATCGCCGGGCCATTCGTGTTGGCCCTCGCAGAGTTGGAAGCAGGAGTAGCAGTGTCCCTTCCAGCCCTCCTGTTTGCAGTCGCCATAGGCACGAATGGCACGTCCGCTTCCATTCAGGAAGGGCTGCATTGTGTGAGTCGTCCCACTCGACGGGCTCCGTGTCCGCTGCGGCTTTGGCGCCGGCCATGAGCACAGCGGCCTCTGCCGCGGAGAGTCCACATGCTTCCGGCACGCCGGGGAATCGCTGGAGACAGCACGACACGGAGTCAGCGCAGGAGGCCAGTGCGTATGGAGCGCTCCTCCTCACGGTGGAGTGTGCGCCACTGGAGCAGCCCAGGGCCAGGCTTGCGAGTGCGCATCCCAGGGATGTGGCGAAGCTCTTGTTTGGCATTGGGAGCTGTCTAGCGCAGGTCCGCCGGAATCAAGCGGGCATCCAGCTTCGGCACACCGAGCTGTGTCACCGCCTGCGCTCCGAACCAGTTCGCCAGCGCGGCGCAGCGCTCGAGCGGCAGCTCCCGCAGCAGCCCCAGGGCGAAGCCCGCGAGGAAGCAGTCCCCCGCGCCCGTGACGTCCACTTCCTCCGCGGGGACCGCGGGCACGTCGATGCGCGCATCCGCCGTGAGCACCGTGCAACCCCGGCGCCCGCGCGTCACCACCAGGCACGTCCGTTGACGCACCTGCTCGATGTCCATGGCCAGGGCTTCTTCCTCGCTGGCCTTCAACACCCGGAGCCGCTCCAGCAGGCCGTCGAAGGGCGTGTCCTCCAGGCGCATGTTGGCGACGCGCCCGTTGGCCTCCAGCGTCCGGAGGAGCCCCTGCGCATCCGCCAGCACATGCCGGGCTCGCTCGGAGACGCGGAGCAGCGTCTCCGGCAGCACCTCGCCCGCGACGCCACACGCCAGCGCCACGCGCGCGTCCACGGTGATGTCCTCCGGGCGGAGGGGCTCTGACTTCGCGCCGACATACAGCGTCCGCGCCTCACCGCCGAGGTCCGCGATGAACTGCGTGGTGAGCGTCCCTGGAACAACGCGCGGCGGATGGCGGACCTGGTCCGCGTAGCGGAAGTCCTCACCCGCGACGGCGGCCACCGTGTAGTCCAGGCCCACCGCGTCCAACACGGAGGAGATATAGGCAGCCGACCCGCCGAGCGCGTGTGTCTCCCGTCCAGGCCCGTGCCTGAGCAGGTCATGACAGTAATTGCCGACGACCAGGACATCGCGAAGCGGGGGGACGCGCATGAGCCACCTTCGTCTGGAAGCCGGGGAGCCCCTTCGTTAGGGTGCCGGCCCATGGTACGCCTACTGCTGACCTCCCTGGTCCTGGCCCTGTCCTCTCCCGCGCTCGCGGCGGAGACGGTCACCATCTACTCCGGCCGTAACGAGAAGCTGGTGGGGCCGCTCCTCAAGAAGTTCACTGCGAAGACGGGCATCGAGGTGAAGGTGCGCTACGGCGAGACGCCGCAGCTCGCCGCCACGTTGATGGAGGAGGGGGAGAAGACGCCCGCCGACGTGTTCTTCGCGCAGGACGCGGGGGCGCTCGGCGCGCTGGCCAAGGCCGGCCGGCTCCAGAAGTTGCCCCAGGAGACGCTGGCCAAGGTGGACGCGCGCTTCCGCTCGCCGCAGGACGTCTGGGTGGGCACGAGTGGCCGGGCGCGCACCGTGGCCTACAACACGAAGAAGGTGAAGCCGGACGCGCTGCCCAAGAGCATCCTCGGCTTCACGGACGCGAAGTGGAAGGGTCGCCTGGGCTGGGCGCCCACCAACGCCTCGTTCCAAGCCTTCGTCACGACGCTGCGGCTGCTCCAGGGCGACGAGGCCGCGACGAAGTGGCTCCAGGGTATCCAGGCCAACGCGCCGCGCGTCTACAAGAACAACTCGGCCATCATCGAGGCGCTGGCGCGCGGTGAAATCGACGCCGGCTTCGTGAACCACTACTACCTGTTCTCCGCGAAGAAGAACAAAGCCGACCTGCCCGTGGCCAATCACTTCGTCGCGGCGGGAGACCCGGGCGCGCTGGTGAACGTGGCGGGCGTGGCCATCCTCACGGGCTCGAAGAACGTGGACGCGGCGAAGAAGCTGGCCGCGTACCTGCTGGACGCCGAGGCGCAGGCGTACTTCGCCCGGGAAACCTACGAGTTCCCGCTGGTGTCCGGGGTGAAGACGGCCGAGGGACTGCCCGCGCTCGACAAGGTGGGCTCGCCCGACCTGGACCTGTCGAAGCTGGATGACCTGCGTGGCACCGTGAAGCTGCTTCAGGACACTGGCGTCCTCTGATGCGCCGCCGTGCCCCGGTAGGACTGTGGGTCGCCGGCGTGGCCGTGGCCGCGCTGGCGCTGGTGCCGGCGGTGTACCTGTGCGTGCGCGCCGCGGAGGCGGACGCGGGCGCATGGGGCCTGCTGCTGCGGGACAGGACGTGGGGCCTGCTGGGCCGCACGCTGGGGCTCGCGGCGGCGGTGACGGCCTGCGCGGCGGCGCTGTCGCTACCCCTGGCGTGGCTGACCGCGCGCACGGACCTGCCGGGCCGGCACCTGTGGACGGTGTTGCTGTGCGTGCCCCTGGCCGTGCCGACCTTCGTCAGTGGCTACGTGCTGCTGGCGGCGTTCGGCGTGGGCGGCGCGCTGGAGGAGCCCCTGACGCGCTGGGGGCTGCCGGTGCCTCACGTGTATGGCTTTCCCGGCGCGCTGCTGGCGCTGACGGTGTCGACGTATCCGTATTTCTTCCTCGCGCTGCGCGCCGGGTTGCAGTCCCAGGACCCGGCGTGGCTGGAGGGCGCCCGCAGCCTGGGCCTCACGCCCGTGCGCGCCTTCTTCCGAATCACCGTGCCCCTGCTGCGCCCGGCCTTCGCGTCCGGCGCGCTGTTGGTGGGGCTGTACGTGCTCTCCGACTTCGGCGCGGTGGCGCTGGTCCAGTACGACGCCTTCTCGCGCGCCATCTACGTGCAATACGAAGGCGCGTATGACCGCAGCTACGCGGCGCTGCTCGGCCTGGCGCTGGTGTCCGTGACGGTGGGCGTGCTGGCCCTGGAGCTGTGGCTGCGAGGCCGGGCGGGCTACCACCGCAGCGCGAAGGGCGCCGCGAGGGCCTCCGCGCCCGTGCGCCTGGGCCGCTGGCGCGTGCCGGCGCTGCTCCTGTGTGGCGCGGTGGTGGTGGTGGGCGTGGGGCTGCCAGTGGGCGTGCTCGTGTACTGGGGCGTGCGGGGCCTGGAGGTGGAGTCGGGGCCGCTCCTGGGGCCGGCGTGGAGCTCGGTGAGCGCGTCGATGCTGGGCGCTGTGGCGGCGGTGGTGGGCGCACTGCCGCTCGCCTTCCTCGCGGTGCGCTACCCGAGCCGCCTCACGGTGGCGCTGGAGCGCGTGTCCTACGCGGGGTACGCGCTGCCGCCCATCGTCCTGGCGTTGTCGCTCGTCTTCCTCGGCGTGCAGGCGGTGCCCTTCCTCTACGGCACGCTGGCCATGCTGGTGCTGGCGTACGTGGTGCGCTTCCTGCCGCAGGCGGTGGGCGTGGTGCGCGCGTCGCTGCTCCAGCTCAACCCGCACCTGCCGGAGGCCGCGGCGTCGCTGGGCCAGCCGCCGTCCGGTGTGCTCCGCCGCGTGACGGCGCCCCTGCTCCGGCCCGGCCTGCTGGCGGGCGCGGCGCTCGTCTTCCTCACCGCGATGAAGGAGCTGCCGGCGACGCTGCTGCTGGCACCCATCGGCTTCGAGACGCTCGCCACGCGCGTCTGGGCGGCCACCGCGGAGGGCCGCTTCGCAGAGGCCGCCGCGCCGGCGCTGGTGCTGATGGCCGTCTCCACGCTGGGTGTGGGCCTGCTCGTCTCGCAGGAGGGGCGCTCGTCGCCCGGGTAAGGCCGCGCGCCCTGCTGCGCGGGAACGCGGTAGGGTGCGCCGCCCGCCATGCCCCTGCTCTCGCTCGACGACGTCACCCTTCGCTATGCCTCCAGCGGTACCGCCGCGGTGGATGGCCTGTCCCTGGCGGTGGAGCCCGGCGAGGTGCTGGCGCTGCTGGGGCCCTCGGGGTGCGGGAAGACGACGACGCTGCGGCTGGTGGCGGGCTTCGAGCGCCCCGGCAGCGGCGCCGTCACCCTGGAGGGCCGCGCCCTGGCTGGCTCCGGCGCCTTCGTGCCGCCCGAGCAGCGCAGCGTGGGCATGGTGTTCCAGGACTACGCCCTCTTCCCGCACCTGTCCGTGCTGGAGAACGTGGCCTTCGGCCTCACCGCGATGCCGCGCCAGGAGGCCCGCGCCCGCGCGAGCCAGATGCTGAAGCTCTTCGGCCTGGAGGGCTTCGAGTCGCGCATGCCCCACGCGCTCTCGGGTGGGCAGCAGCAGCGCGTGGCGCTGGCCAGGGCCCTGGCGCCCGGCCCCCGGGTGCTGCTGCTGGATGAGCCCTTCTCCAGCCTGGACAGCGCGCTGCGCGCCTCCACGCGGTTGGAGGTGCGGCGGGTGCTCAAGTCGTTGGGGGCCACGGTGATGCTCGTCACCCACGACCAGCAGGAGGCCATGGCCTTCGCGGACCGGCTGGCGGTGATGCGGGCGGGCAAGGTCGAGCAGGTGGGCACGCCGGAGGCTGTCTACGCCATGCCCCGCACGGCCTTCGTGGCGTACTTCCTGGGCGGCACCAACCTGTTGCCGGGCGTGGGCTTCGGCAACGGGGCCCGGACGGTGCTGGGCATCCTCCCGGTGGTGGGCGCGCCGGCCCGGGGCAACGTGCTGCTGTCGCTGCGGCCGGAGGCGCTGAAGCTGGTGCCGGACACGGATGGCGTCGCGGTGGGGGGCGCCCTGCGCGCGGAGGTGCTGGCGCGCGAGTTCCAGGGCCCCTCCGCCGAGTACACGATTGCGTGCAACGGCATGGAGCTCACCGTGCGCGGCGCGCCGGAGCTGCCACTGCGGGCGGGCGACCGGGCGAGGCTGGAGGTGGTGGGCCGCGCGGTGGTGCTGGAGGACAGGCCGGACTGAGCCCGGCTATCCCCCGGGCGGCCGGACGGCGTACGCTGGGTGCGGCCCGGGGCTGCAATCACCCGGGGTCCTCGTGCGTAGAGGTAGGTATGAACATCGCAGGCCTTCGTGGAATGGGGAGCCGTTTCTTCCGGTACGTGCGCGACCCGCACGTGGCGCTCTGGCGGAAGCTCGCTGGCGTACTGGCGGTGGTCTACTTCCTATCGCCGGTGGACGCGATTCCGGACTTCATTCCGGTGCTCGGGTGGCTGGACGACCTCGGAGTGTTGTCCGCCGCGGCCTTCTTCATGGTGCGCGAGGTCCAACGCCACCAGCTCGTCATCTCGGAAGATGACGCGGCGCAAGAGACGGTGTGAGTCGTTGGACGCCCCGTGACGCGGGGTGAGAGTCTCTTGTCGTACCCGGGGCTGCCATGGTTTGTGCGTCAGGAGGACTGTCGCACGGAGCTTGAATGGCCGCCTCGCGAGGAAATGTGGTTCTCATCACCGGTGCTTCGTCGGGCATCGGCAAGGCGTGCGCGGAGCTGCTGAGCACGCGCGGGTACGTCGTCTACGGCACGAGCCGCAGGCCCGTGGAGGCCGCGCCGCCGGGCTACCCGATGCTGGAGCTGGACGTCACCCGGGATGACTCCGTGCAGCGGGCCGTGGAGACGGTGCTGTCGCGCGAGGGCCGCATCGACGTGGTGGTGAACAACGCGGGCTATGCGCTCGCGGGCGCCGCCGAGGACACCTCCATCGAGGAGGCGCGCGCACAGCTCGACGCCAACCTCTTGGGAGCGCTGCGCGTGTGCAAGGCGGTGCTGCCGTCCATGCGGGCGCGGCGCTCCGGGCGCATCATCCAGATCAGCTCCCTGGGCGGTCAGGTGGGGCTGCCCTTCCAGTCGCTCTACAGCGCCAGCAAGTTCGCCCTGGAAGGGTTCACCGAGGCGCTCCGCCAGGAGGTGGCCGAGTTCGGCATCGAGGCCACGCTCGTGCAGCCGGGTGACGTGCAGACGCGCATCACGGAGAACCGCGTGCGCGTGGCCAGGGCAGGCGCGGGCTCCGCATACCAGGAGCGCTTCGAGGCAGTGCTGAAGGCCATCGAGTCCGGCGAGCGGGGAGGCATGGCCGCCGAGGGCGTGGCGAAGAAGGTGCTGGAGGTGATGGAGGGCGGGGCGCCGCGCGTCCGCTACCCGGTGGCGCACCTGTCGCAGCGCGTGGCGGTGGTGGCGAAGGCGGTGTTGCCCTCACGCGCCTTCGAGCAAGTCCTGATGTCCCTCTACGGCCTGCGCCGGCGCTGAGCCGGGGCGAGGCGGAAGGGCGCTGCGCGAGCGCCCCGGAATGCGCGTGGGCGGCGTCAGCGCGAGGCCAGCGTGTCCACGTGCTCTCGCAGCGCCACGTCATTGCCCAGCCGGCCGCTGAGGCCGGCCAGCGGCTTCGCGGCCTGCTCGATGCGGCCCCGGGTGCGCGGGCCCGCGGAGGCCAGCCACGCCACGCCCAGCGCCAGCTCCACCACCTGCGCGTCGCCGCTGAGGCTGGCGGCGAGAGACAGCAGGGCCTCCACCGCCTTCTTCACCTGGGGGCCGTGCAGGGGGTGGCTGCTGGTGATGCCCTCACGCAGCAGCGTCAGCAGCGCCAGCGCCGTGGCACGTGCTCTCCGCACGGACTCCGGACCCTCGCCAGCACCTTCCCAGAGCCCGTTGGCGAGCTGCCGCGACAGCAGGTGCTCCGCGCTCGTCTGGCTCTCGCCAGCGGCGGCCGGTGCCCCTTCATGGAGCGCGTCCTCCTCCTCGCGCTCCGCTTCCTTCATCGGCTCTGGGGCTCCGCTGAAGAGGCTGGAGAAGAGTCCGCCCTTCTTCTTGGGCGCGCTCTTGCTCTGCTCACGCTGTTCGCGCTGGAGGTCGAGCCCATCCAGCACGCCACCTGCCGAGCTGGGCGCGGCGGCAGCGGGCGCGGGCGCGGTGGGGGGCCCCACCTGGATGGCGGGACTCGCTCCAGACGGCCAGGCGGGCGCGGCGCCTCGGGGAGGGGGAGGCGGCCTGGATGCGGCGATGGCCGACCGCATCGTTCCCAGCGGGGGGGCGTCGAACTCGGCTTCCGCCTTCTGCGTGCCGAACTGGGTCCAGCCCGCGGGCGCGTTCACCGGGACGACGCGCGTCTCGGCATGGCCCGAGGTGCGCCGCTCGCCCGTGCGCTCCTCCACCACCACGAACGAGGTGTACCGGGTCACAAGCTGGTGCGCGACGGCCAGCTCGGTGATGCGCTGTTTCATGGACTCCGCGCGCCGTCCGGTGAGCTGGGCGGTTTCCCAGCCCCGGATGCGCTCGGCGGCCCACAACTTCTCCACCGCGGGCCGGTCCGACACGGCGGGCAGGTCCACGCGCACGGTGAGGGAGAAGGGCTCCCTGCCCGAGCGCCCACGCAGCGTCACCGTGCCCGTGCCCGGTGAGGCATAGCGGCCCAGCAGCGTCCAGGGCACCCCGTCCACCAGCGGAGGCAGCTCGGCGGGAGCCAGCTCGGCACACTCCACGCCGTCGAAGCGGACCTCCAGCTCGGTGACGCGAGGCGCGAGCGCGCGGGAGAACTGCGCCACCACCTTGTCGTCGATGCGCTCGCCTGGGTGGATGAACTCCACCGCGCCGCCGGTCTGCTGCGCCATGTCGCGCAGGAGCATGTCGCTGACGTTGGTGCCGATACCGAACGAGTACACGCGCGCTGTCTTCCGCTCCGCGAGCACGGCCCGCAGGATTTCGTCCTCGTTGCCCACCTGGCCGTCCGTGAGCAGCACCAGCACGCCCTCCGGCGCGGCCCGCACCGCCGCCAGCATGGGCGCGAGCAGCTCCGTTCCGCCGTTGGCGTGAAGCGCGGCCACCCACCGGTCCGCCTGCTCCAGCGTGCGCTGGGTGAAGGGAACGGGCTCGCGTTTGAATGTGGTGAAGTGATTGTCGAACGCGATGATGTTGAACCGGTCCCCTTCGCGGAGATGGCGCAGGCAGAGCCGGAGCGCGGCCTGGGCCTGGGGCAGGCTCTCGCCGTCCATGGAACCGGAGACGTCCACGACGAACACCACCTCCTGCTTCGGCGGCGCGGAGGCCATGGCCAGCAGGTCCGGCACCACGGTGAGCGCGAAGGTGCCCGGATTTCCCTCACCCTTGCGGTGGGTGACGAGCGGCGTGAACACCGCGCTGCTGTCGGGGCTGCGCAGGGTGAGCACCAGGTCGCGGTCCAGGGAGACCTCGCCGCGCGCGAAGCCGACCCGCACGCGCGAGCCTTCCTCCCGGGTGACGGTGACGGCGTGTGACGGACTCTCCACCACCACCTCGCGTCCCAGGTCCACGAGCAGGTCCATGCGCAGGCCGTAGCGCACGTCGCCCATGGGCGGGGTGATGCGGTCCGCGTCCGGCACCTGGCGCGTGGGCTCCTCGCGGCCGTGTGCGGTGCGGTCGCCGACGGGACTGCCGGGGATGTAGCGAGGCGCCACCAGCGTGGGGAGCATCCAGCGCACGGTGCCCTCCTCGGCGGTGACAGCCTGGAGGAACTCTACCTCCACCACGGTCTCCTCGCCGGGCAGCAGGTTGCCGACCTGGGCAGTGAAGACGTTGCGGCGCTCCTCGTCCAGCAGGGCCGCGCCGTGGCCGGCGGTGACGGCGTCGTCGTAGGCGCGGAAGGCCGCCTCGCGCTCCTTCACCACGCCTTCGATGCGGCGTCCGGCGCACGTCATGGAGAAGGCGGAGAGGGTGCCATCCGACGGAAGCGGGAAGGTGTAGACGGCCTCCACCGGCTTGCGCTTGTCGTTGCGATAGCGCTGGCGGACGCGGACGCGCGCGTGCCCGCCGAGCAGCTCGCCAGTGACCTCGACACCCTGCAAGGGAACCTGTGCGCCTTCGCTCGTGTACAGCCCAGCCTGCTCCTTGGTCATGGCTTCTCCCTTTCCTGGAACTCCGCGATGAGGGCGCGTACGCGCTCCGCGAGCGCCCGGGTCTTCGTGTCCGCTGCTTCCGAGACGTGCAGCTCCAGCCCAGGGATGAGCTCCCAGCGCTCGTAGCGGGCCATGCCGGAGGGCGGCGGCCGGGATGCCGGCAGGGGGGCCGTGGCCGGGGGAGGTGGCGCGTGCTCCGGCGGCGTGGCCGTGGGGGCCGAGTCGGCCAGACGCCGCAGGTCATCGAGCGACAGCCGCTGCAACTCCACCTGGATGGCATCCAGCGGCAGGAAGCGCGCCTGGAGGACGCGGATGGCCTTGAGCCGGACGAGGTGCTCCTCCCCGTACACGGTGTCCGGTCCTCGGAAGGGCGGCGCGGGGAGCAGCCCACGCTGGACGTAGTAGCGCACCGTGCGCGACGAGACGCCCACCGCCTCGGCCAGCTCCGCCAGCTTCCACTCGCTCTGTGTCTTCGGCGTGCTCACGGTCCA
The DNA here is from genome assembly GCA_023426545.1 of Pseudomonadota bacterium. Taxonomy (GTDB): domain Bacteria; phylum Myxococcota; class Myxococcia; order Myxococcales; family Myxococcaceae; genus Myxococcus. Next base: position 12,102 of record JAFAAN010000100.1, on the reverse strand, counting down.
GACAGTAGAACTGGCCACTTGTAGTGTCAAGATGTCAGTGGCGACTTGCCGCTTTCTGGCCGAAAGGCGGAGCTGGCGCACGATGAGTCCAGACAGTAGCGGTGTCGAGTATGTCCGGGAGGGGGCTGCTGGCGGAGACTCGCGGGACTCCGGGTGGGAGGCCGTACCGTCGAGGGGCGCGGGGCGTGGCGCCTGCCGCGCTACGAGGTGGCCCTCCTGGCCGCCGTCACGACAGCCCGCCTGCGGGCGGCCCTTCCTCCTCGTCCTCGTCGGCGGCGTACCGCTCCTCGTGGCCATCGGGGGCCTTCTCCCAGGCGGCCTTCGCGCCGCTGAGCGTGCGCAGCAGGTCGAGGGGGATGGGCAGGATGGTGTGGTTGCCGCCCGTGGTGATCTCCACCAGCGTCTGGAGGTAGCGGAGCTGGAGGGTCGCCGGGTAGCGGCCGAGCACCTTGGCGGCCATGGAGAGCTTCTCGGCGGCCTGGTGCTCGCCCTCGGCGGCGATGATTTTCGCGCGGCGCTCGCGCTCGGCCTCGGCCTGCCGCGCGATGGCGCGTTGCATCTCCACCGGCAGGTCGATGTGCTTCACCTCCACGTTGGAGACCTTCACGCCCCACGGGTCGGTGCGTGAGTCGAGCACCTGCTGAATCTCGTGGTTGATGCGCTCGCGCTCGGAGAGGAGCTGGTCCAACTCCACCTGGCCCAGGATGGAGCGCAGCGTCGTCTGGGCGAGCTGGCTGGTGGCGTAGAGGTAGTCCTCCACCTGGAGCACGGCCTTGTCCGCGTGGATGACGCGGAAGTAGACGACGGCGTTGACCTTCACGCTGACGTTGTCCCGCGTGATGACGTCCTGGGGTGGCACGTCGCGGGCCACGGTGCGCAGGTCGATGATGACCATGCGCTCCACGAACGGGATGAGCCAGCGGAAGCCCGCACGCTTGAGACCCACGAAGCGCCCGAGCCGGAACACCACGCCGTTCTGGTACTCGTTGACGATTCGCACCCCGGACAGGAAGAGCATGACGAGGATGGCGAGGGGGACGAGCACTCCGAACAGCCCGGTCAGTTGTGTCATGTCGGCACCTCGTCGACGAAGAGGGTGAGCCCTTCCATACCGCGCACCACCACGTGTGCGCCGGAGCGGATGGGCGTGGTGGACGTCGCGCGCCAGCGCTCGCCATGGACGAACACCTCGCCACTCTGGGGAGTGACTGGCGCCAGCGCCGTGCCGTGCTCGCCCACGAGGCCCAGGTCTCCGCCTCGCTGGGGGAGCCTCCGCGCCTGCGCGCCGCGGTAGGCGACGTAGGCCGCGGCGCCCGCGAGCACCACCGTGATGGGCACCAGGAAGGTCCAGGACAGGTTGAAGGAGCGGTCCACGAACCACTCCGGGTTGAAGCGGTCCATGAGGAACAGTCCGCCCAGTCCCAGCAGCACCACGCCCGCGGCGCCCAGCAGGCCGCTGGTGACGAACAGCTCGGCGATGATGAGGGCGGCTCCTAGCAGCATCAGCACCACCGCGCCCGCGCGGACCGGCAGCGCCGCGGACGCGACCAGCGCCAGCACCAGCGCCACTGCGCCGATGAGGCCCGGGGCGATGCCTCCGGGATGCGACACCTCCACCACCAGCCCGAGCGCCGCCACGAGGAACAGCAGGTACACGACGGCGGGATTGGCGAGCGTGTGGACGATGCGCTGCGACAGGCTCGGCTCCAGCTCGACGATTCGCGCATCCCGCGTGGACAGCCGCACGGCCTCGCCGCCCGCCACCGTGACGCGCCGTCCATCCGCCTGGGCGAGGAAGTCTTCCTCGGTGGGCGCCACGTACTCCACCACGCGCAGCGCGCGGGCCCGCTCGGCAGGAACGCTGGCGCTGTCCCGCACGGCGGAGGCGGCCCACCGCGCGTTGCGGCCGCGCTGCTGGGCGATGCTCTCCGCGAAGGCGACGGCGTCGTTCTCCACCTTGCGGGCCATCTGCTCGCCGCCCGCCTCCTCCGGGTTCTGCCCCCTGACACCCACCACGGGGTGCGCGGCGCCGATGTTGGTGCCGGGGGCCATGGCCGCGACGTTGGACGCCAGGGTGATGAAGACGCCCGCGCTGCCTGCGTGGGCGCCCGACGGGCCCACCCAGATGAGCACGGGCACGCGAGACGCCATGAAGGCGCGGACGATGGCGCGCGTCGCCTCCAGGGAGCCGCCGGGCGTGTCCAGCCGGACGAGGAGCGCGTCGTGGCCCGCCGCCTCGGCGCGCGCCACGCAGTCGGACAGGTAGTTGCTGGAGCCCGTGTCCACCACGCCGTCCAGCTCGCAGTGGGCCACGACGGGCCGGGCGCTGGTGGTGGGCGCTTCCGACGCGGAGGCGAGCCACCCCGCCATCAGGACGCAGAGCAGCGCCGGGCCAGCGAGTCTCCAACGGGCCCGGTGTGACATCTCACACCACCCCCTGGAGGTTCGCGGGCGTGAAGGAGGCGGGGACGATGCCCCGTGGAGCCAGGGGGCGCACGGCCGCCAGGTGCTTGAGCAGGCGCAGGTGGTCCACCAGCAGCCGGGGCATGAGGAAGTGCTGCCGCACGTGCGCGTGTCCCCGTTCGCCCAGCAGCCGCGCCTCGTCGGGCCGGCGCAGCAGGTGGAGCATGGCCTCGGCGCACTCCTCCACGGTGTCGACGAGGACGCCGCCGGTGGACTCGGGCATCTGGATGGGGATGCCGCCCACGCGGCCGCCGACGACAGGGGTGCCCTTCCACAGGGTCTCCGAGACGACGAGCCCGAAGCCCTCGCGGACGGACTTCTGCACGACGACGTTGGAGAGGGACTGGAGCGCGTTGACCTCGATGTTCCCCACGCCCACCATGTTGGTGAGGATGTGGATGAGGCTGTCGCTGGCGGTGGCGGCGCGAAGCTCCTCGTAGACGTCCCAGCCCTCGGGGTCATCCAGCGCCAGCGAGCCGGCGAGCGCGAGCTGGAGGTCCGGAACGTGAGGGCGCACGCGCTGGTACGCGCGGACGACGCCCAGCGGGTCCTTCCAGCGGTCGAAGCGGCTGACCTGGGTGACGAGGGGGCGGTGGGTGCGGATGCCAATCCACTCCAGCACGTCCCGCGCGAGCTTCTCGGGCAGCGGGTGGTTCTTGGGACTGAGCGGGTCGATGGCGGGCGCGTAGATGCGGACGTCCGCGATGGGGAGCTGCGGAGGGACGAACTCCTGCAGGGTGAAGATGGCGGCGTCGTAGGCGTGCAGATAGGGCGCGAGGAAGTCCCAGAACGAGGGATTGGGGTGTGAGGTGTCGATGTGGCAGCGCCATATCCAGCGCGCGTCGAGGTGGGGACTGAGCGCGGCGAGCACGGCGGGCTGCGGGTCATGGACGAAGACGAAGTCGTAGCTCTCCGAGTCCGAGACGAGCCGGTGGGCATTGAGCTGGGCGTTGGCCAGGTAGATGGCCTTCTCCGACTCCGTGAGCTCGCCCGGGGCTCCTTGCAGTCCGTTGTGGATGCGCTTGGTGGCCTGGAAGAAGGCCTCGTCGCCGTGGATGAGCTTCCAATCCGCGACGATGCCCAGGTCGTTGTAGAGCGGGACCAGGGAGCGGAGCAGCTCGGAGACGCCGCCTCCATAGGGCGTGGCGCTCAGGTGCATGCACCGCGCGCCGCGCAGGTCCTCGGAGAGGCCGTGCAGTTCGTCGAGGTCCTCGTCGGGGGCAATCCCGCGATAGGTGGCAAGCGAACGCTTGCCGATGTCCACGACGTCCAGCATGGCCTCGGCCTCCCGGGTGAGCGCTCCCGGCAACGGTGTGCACGGCGCGCGGGGCCATCTGTCAGTGCCGGTTGCCGGGCCGGTGTCCGGTACACGGGGCGAGCGCTCGCGGAGCGGTGGCGCGGGCATCCGGTGGCGGACGGTCAGCGCCGTCGGCAGATTGTCGATGGAGCGCCCGCTCCCTAGCGTCAGCCGGCAGTCCGAATCATGGAGGCGACATGCGTCGTGCCGTTCTCATTGCCCTGTGCGTGGCCGCTGCCGCGTTCGCTTGCAAGACCACGCAGCCCGAGGGGGCGGAGAATCGAGAGCCCCTGACGGGGCCGGACCAGATTCGCGAACCCGTACAGACGGTGCCGGACAACCCACCGGGCCCCGCGACGCCCCTGCCGACGATGGATGCGGGGACGCCCGAGGAGCCAGCGGAGCAGGAGTAGTCTCGGGGCGTGCCCGCGATGCCCGGCGGACTTTCGTTGAATCCTGGTATCTAGCGTTCCTCACGCCTGCGACGCGAGCAGGCGGTTCGGGGGGCGCCATGCCACTGCGTGGTTTGATGGTCGTTGCCGTGCTTCTGGCATGCGCTCCAGGTGATGAGTACACCCGGCGAGGCGCTGACACGCTGTTCGGGCGTACGGGCTCCCATGTCTGGGTTCGCGGCCCCTGGCCAGAGGTCGAGCCCTCTCGTGACGTGGACCACGTCATCGACCAGTTGTGCCCCGCCATCCTGAAGCTCCCTCGGGCGACGGCGGGGCATTATGGCCAGGAGTACTGCGGAGCCATCTACACCTTAGGGGATGGCGTCTACTACGCGAGCTACGGGTCACCTCTGGGGAAGACGACGGGCGTCGTCGGCGCGGAGAAACGCAAGGCCTGCATTCCCCCGAGCCATGTCGTTGACGAGCGCGGCCGGACGGTGACCTTGGCGGACTACCACAGCCATCCCTGGTCTCCTTCGCCCTTGTCCGTCTTCGACTTCCAGAACCGGACCCAGGTCTGGCTCATCCGCATCCAGTTCGACGCGGCGTGTACCATCATGAAGTACGTTCCACACAAGAACACCCCTCGTCCGGGGGAGGTCTATCTGCGGCGGGAGCGACGTTGGCAGTTGGTAGGGCTGCTCGAAAGCGAGCGCGACAAAGAGCTGGGAATCGTCACGCCCGTGAATGGTGGCACGTAGGTATCGATGCCTGGAGTCGTCATGAGCCGCGTGGTTCTTCTGTTCGTGTGCGTGTCGCTCTCGGCGTGTTCGCTGTTCCAGCGGCCCTTTCGTCCCGAGCATGCGCCGCCCGAGGAGTCGGCCAGGTTCGAGTTTCCCCTGGGCTTTCCTCCCGGCGAGCACACGTTCATCCCGGGGACCATCGCCGCCGCGGTCGGCCTGGCAATGGAGGATTTCCTGCCCGGGGGCGCGAAGCCTCCTAGGGGGGCGACACCTGATGAGGTGTGCCTCGCGCAACGGTCTTCATATGACGTCCTGGCGAAGGCGCTGCCCGATGACATCGTGCTGGTTTCGTTTTCGCCCAAGCAAGGAGCTTGCGTCCAGGAGGGCATCGCCCTGGACGTGGGGGCGACATATGCGGTCGACGTCAAGACCTGGCGCATCCTGGCCATTCAGCGGTGAGGGCACGTGGGGCGCGGTGGAGAAGACAGTCTCCCGGCCTGAGCACCGCGCCGCGGCTCACTCTCCGAAGATGTGCGAGCGCGCCGCCTCGGCGATGGTGACGACGGCGGGGTGCCGAATCTTGCGCTCCACGGTGATGGCGTAGAAGCACGTCTCGATTTCGTCGGTGCGGCCGATGACGGAGCAATTGAACTGACGCTCCACCTCGGCCTCGATGGCGGAGGGCATGGCGAAGACGCCGTGGCCCCGCTGACCGAAGGCCTGGAGCAGCGCGCTGTCATCGAAGTCACCCGCGATGACGGGGCGCAGGCCCTTGCGCTCGAACCACAGGTCCATCGACCGGCGCGCGGAGGATTCGTCCGAGGGCAGCAGCACGGGCGCGCCATCCAGCGACAGGGGGAAGTTCTCCTTGAGCGCGAGCAGCTCCCCCGCCGCGAAGAAGGACACGCCGCACTTGCCCAGCAAGTGGTTGAACGAGCGCACGCTCACCGGCTCGGAGCTGGGGGCATCCGCGAGCACCACGTCCAGCTCGTGCAGGGCCAGCGAGGCCAGCAGCTTGGGCAGCGGTCCCTCGCGGCAGATGATGCGCAAGGACGGTCCGGCTTCGAGCGCGGGCTTGAGGAGCTGCTCCGCCACTAGCTTGGGGATGACGTCGACCACGCCGACGTTGAGCCGGAGCTGCTGCCCCGGAGGCAGGCCGGAGACGACGTTCTTCAGCTCGTTGCCCAGGCGGAAGATTTCGTCCGCGTAGCGCATCACCGTGCGCCCCACGTCGGTGAGCACCAGCTTGCGGCCCTGCCGCTCGAACAGCTTGTGCCCCAGCGACTCCTCCAGGAGCTTGAGCTGGCTGCTGATGGTGGGCTGCGCGAGGTGCAGCTCCTCGCCTGCCTTGGCGATGCTTCCTGCCCGGGCAACCGTCCAGAAGTAGAGGAGGTGGTGGTAGTTGAGCCAGCCCATGGACATAGGAATAATCTAAGTATCCATGCCAAACTACCTTATTTTCTCGTGGAGCCTGGACCCTTAATTTCCTCTGCGTCGCGCCGTCGTGTGGCGCGCGGCCAATCGGAGGAGGTCCATGGAAGCCATCAACCTGAACATGTCCTGTGAGTCCCCTGAGTTCGTCGTCTCGGCTGAGGTCGTGGAAGCGCGCGTTCGCGGGCACCTGGAGCTGGTGCGTCGGCTGGCGTGGAAGTACCGGTGGACCGGCCTGTCGATGGAGGAGCTGGTGGCGGAGGGCAATGTCGGGTTGATGGAGGCGGCGGGCCGTTTCGAGGACCGCGGGGTGCCGTTCGCCGCCTACGCGAGCCAGTGGATCCGCGCGCGCATCCGCGCCTACGTGGGCCGCAATTGGAGCATGGGGGGCGGGCGGGCGCCGTGGGTGGTGTTCCAGCTCCGCCGTGAGCGGGCGCGGCTGGAGGCCCGGTGGGGGGAGGGGCACCCGGAGGTGGAGACGCGGCTGGCGGAGGCGCTGGGCAAGCGGGCGGACGAGGTCGCACGCGCCATGGAGGGGCTGGCGCGGGACGTGTCGCTGGATGCGCCGGTGTCCCAGGACTCGGACGTCACTCGCATGGACGCGCTGATGGCGGACGAGGACTCCCAGGAGGACGTGGTGGACCGGGCGCGGTGGGCGCGGCGGCTCCGGGCGAGCGTGGACGCGGCCTGGCCGGAGCTGGACGCGCGCGAGCGGGCGCTGGTGGAGGAGCGGATGCTGGCGGAGGACGGGGTGAGCGCGGAGCTGCTGGCGCGCCGCTTCGGAGTCACGGCGGTGCGCATCCGGCAGATTGAGCAGGGGCTGCGGACGAAGCTGCGCCGCAGGATGACGGCCAGTCTCACGGCCTGGGACGGGGAGGCCATGTCCCTGGCGGCCTGACGCCCGACTGCCGGGATGGCGGAGAATGCTGTTGACGGCGCGGGGACGGGCTCGCTATGAAGGCGCCGTTCCGCGCGGTGACCCATCCGCCCAGGTAGCTCAGTCGGTAGAGCAGGGGATTGAAAATCCCCGTGTCGGTGGTTCGATTCCGCCCCTGGGCACTTCCGTGGAGATTGAGGCCTCTGGACGCAAGTCCGGAGGCCTTCGTCGTTTCAGGCGCCGTGTTCCGGCGGCGACGCGCGGTGTCAGGTGTCGAGCAGCTGCCTCAATGCGCCGAAGCACTTGCGGCACAGGGGCTTGCTCTTGGTCGCGCCAAAGTCCGCGCCACAGTGATGACAGTGATTGTCCTCGTAGTGGGGGTCCTTGTACCGGCTCCACGTCGCGAAATCCCTGTCGCAGTAGGGCCTGGCGACATCGAAGTCGATGGTCTCATGGCAGCGGATGCAGAAGCCGTGGGGCGGCTGCCGGGGCGCGGGAGGGGAGCTCTGCCGGCGTGAGCGGGCCGGGCGCCGGGCGCCTTGTTCCTGGCCGTGGGGTTCGATTTCGTGCGTAACGAACCCGATGATTTGCGAGTACTCGGAGCGGCTCGCCGGAACCCATACGCCGATTTCGATGCTGTTGTTGAACGAGGACTCGATGAGGTTGAGGGAGGTGATGAGCGCGTTGCGCTCGGAGTAGTAGACCTTGGCGTGGAGGTCTCGCACGTGGACCAGACGCATCCCCGCCTTGTTGAGGCTGTCCAGGAGCTCCAATCCCTGTCTGGAGGGGCCGCGCGTGTGCTCGTCCTCCGCCCGCATCACCAGCGTCACCTCGACGCCGCGGTCGAGTGCCTGTCGAAGCTTGCGCTCCACGTCGCGCAGCTTCTCGATGCTGACGTAAGGGCTGATCAGCGTGACGTGCTGCCGTGCTTCGTCAATGAGCCCCTGGAGCCGGCGGACGGTGTCACTCTTCCCCAGGAACTCGAGCGGCTCCGCGCTTTGTGAGCGAAAGAAGTTCTCGAACATTGGCAATGCCATACCAGCAACTCGCGAGTCCTAGGTAGACCCCTGAACTCCGGGTTCCGAATCACCCTGGCTCCCACGCGCCGCTGGGGGCGTGGCGGAGTGTGAGCCTGTGTCCGGTTCCTGGCCGCTTTCCCGCGTTGCAAGGTGCACGGGCCACCTGGAGCAGGGTAGAGAGGAGGGCGGAGGAACGAAACGAGATGGACGCGAACGCAGTGGCGGAGCTCGAGAAGGCGGGCGTGAAGGTGGATGCGCCCGAGCGCCTGTACGTGGCGGTGGAGTGGGAGGAGGACGGCAAGCACGTGCGTCCCGTCGGGGAGCGCGTCCAGGTGCGCGCGGGCGAGCAGCTGGTCCACGTGACGCTCAAGCCCATCTCCCAGCTCTTCGTCGGGGATACGACGCCCCCCAGCTTCGCCAAGGCGCCGCCGCTCGAGTACCAGCCCTTCTTCCTCCTCATCGAGGCCACCGCCGCCGGCTACTGCCGCGCGGTGCGCAACACCGAGACGGACCAGGAGTTCGAGCGGCTCTACCGCCACCTCCAGCGCCGCCCGGACGGCACCGACCGCAACCCGCTCTTCTCCTATCTCCAGGGCGCCGTCCGCCTCTACATGTCCCTGCGCGACGTGAGCCAGGCGGAGTTCGAGGCCGTCGTCCACCGCCTCCACCAGTCCGCCAGGCACTTCCAGACGCACACGGGGAGCATCAACTACTTCCAGGAAGTGCTCCGCGGCGTGCTCGGCGCCTGAGCCACCGCCCGCGCCGTCCTCCTGGCAACCCGGGAGGGCGGCGAGTGGAATATCGTGCCCCGCCGCCCGTTCCCGGGCGTTCTTCCCGACAGGAGCACGGATGTTCCGTCAGTCGTTAATCTGGACCTCGTGTCTGGCCCTGCTCTCCGGCCCCGTCGCCTGTGCGCAGACGCAGGGCAAGACCGTGGCGAAGTCCCACGTGGCCGCCGCGCCGAAGCTGGCCGCCGGCATCGAGTCCCGCACCCTCAAGAACGGGCTCAAGGTCATCGTCTGGCCCGACCACGACATTCCCAGCGTCGTCCTCTACAACTGGTTCCGCGTGGGCAGCCGGAACGAGTACCCCGGCATCACCGGCCTGTCCCACTTCTTCGAGCACATGATGTTCAACGGCGCGAAGAAGTACGGCCCCGGTGAGTTCGACCGCGTCATGGAGGCCAACGGCGGCGCCAACAACGCCTTCACCTCCGAGGACGTCACCGTCTACATGGACTGGTTCCCGCGCTCCGCGCTCGACGTCATCTTCGACCTCGAGGCCGACCGGCTCCAGCACCTGGCCATCGACCCCAAGGTCACCGAGTCCGAGCGCGGCGTCGTCTACTCGGAGCGCCGCTCCGCCATCGACAACGACAACATGGGCGCCCTCATGGAGCAGGTGCAGGCCACCGCCTTCGTGGCCCACCCGTACCAGTTCCCCGTCATCGGCTGGCCGTCCGATATCGAGTCGTGGCGCATCGAGGACCTCCAGCGCTACTACAAGACGTACTACGCCCCCAACAACGCCACGCTCATCTTCACGGGCGCCGTCACGCCCGCTGAAATCTTCGCGCTCGCGGAGAAGCACCTGGAGCCCATCCCCTCCCAGCCCGCGCCCGAGCCCGTCCGCACCCAGGAGCCCGAGCAGCAGGGCGAGCGCCGCATCGTCGTGAGGAAGCAGGCCCAGGCCCCGCTCATCCAGCTCGCCTACCACGGTGTGTCCGGCAAGGACGCGGACCTCGAGGCGCTGGAGCTGCTCCTGAGCATCCTCGCGGACGGCGACTCCTCGCGGCTGCACCGCCGCCTCGTGGAGGAGGAGCGCGCCGCCCTCCGCGTGAACACGCACTTCAGCCCCGGCTTCGATCCGTCGCTCGTCTGGGTCTACGCCGATCTGCCCCCCGGGGCCGACCTGTCCAGGGTGGAGGCGCTGCTCACCGAGGAGCTGGCCCGCGTCGTCAAGGACGGCGTCAGCGACGCCGAGCTCCAGAAGGCGCGCAACATCACCCTGTCCCAGTTCTGGCGCAGCCTGGAGACCAACAACGGCCGGGGCCGCGCGCTGGGTGCCGCGGAGACCTTCCGCGGCGACTACCGCCAGCTCTTCGATGCCCCCGCCCGCTATGAGCGCGTGACGCGTGACGATGTCCGCAAGGTCGCCGCGCGCATCTTCAACTCCAACCGCCGCACCGTGGGCTGGCTCGTGCCCGTCGATGCGGAGGACGCCACCCCCGACGCCCGCAAGGAGGCCTCGCGATGAGCGCCCCCCTCACCTGGAAGGCCGCGTTCACCACGCTGCTGCTGTCCTCCGTCCCCGCCGCGGCCCAGGGGGCCGCCACCCCGAAGTCCGCCACGGCCTCCGCGCAGCAGGGCGTGACGCTGCCCAAGGCCACGGTCGTCACGCTGAAGAACGGCGCGAAGCTCCAGCTGGTGGAGCGCAAGGAGCTGCCGCTCGTCTCGTTCAGCGCGTGGGTGCGCGGCGGTGCCCTGGGAGACCCCGCCGGCAAGGAGGGCCTGGCCGCCCTCACGGGCGAGCTGTTGCAGAAGGGCGCCGGCGCGCGTGACGCCCGGCAGTTCGCCGAGGCCGTCGACGGCGTGGGTGGGTCGATTCAGGTGGCCGCCAACCTGGAGGCCCTGGTCATCAGCGGTCAGTTCATGTCGCGCGACGCCGGGCTGATGGTGGAGCTGCTCACCGACATGCTCACCCGCCCGCGCTTCGACGCGAAGGAGCTGGAGAAGGTCCGCGCGCGCAAGGCGTCCGAAATCGCGGCCGCGAAGGACGGCGACCCGCGGATGCTCATCAGCACTTACTTCCAGGCCTTCCACTTCGCCGGGCACCCGTACGGTACGCCCGTCAACGGCAGCGAGGCGTCGCTGCCGGGCCTGTCCCGCGAGGACGTGCTGGCGTACGCGAAGAACCACCTCGGTGGGGACCGGCTCATCCTCTCCGTGGTGGGCGACTTCGACGCGAAGGCGCTCGCGAAGAAGCTGGAGTCCTCGCTCGGCGGCTGGGCCCGGGCCGCCACGCCCGCCCCCGCCGTGCCCGCCACGGCCACCGCCAAGGGCCGGCGCGTGCTGCTGGTGGACAAGCCGGACGCCACCCAGACGTACTTCTGGATTGGCAACACCGGCATCGCGCGGGACGACCCGGACCGGGCCACCGTGAAGCTGGCGGAGACCGTGTTCGGTGGGCGCTTCACCTCGCTGCTCAACACCGAGCTGCGCGTGAAGTCCGGCCTGAGCTACGGCGCCAACTCCGTGTTCATCCGCCACTCGCGCCCGGGGCCCGTCGTCATCGCCTCGTATACGAAGACGGAGTCGACCGGCCGCGCCATCGACCTGGCCCTGGAAACGCTCGCCGGCTACCGGAAGTCCGGCATGGATGACGGCATGCTCGCCTCCGCGAAGTCGTACGTGCTGGGGCAGTTCCCACCCACGCTGGAGACGGGGACGCAGGTCGCGGGCAAGCTGTCGGAGCTGGCCTTCTACGGGCTGGATGCCAGCGACGTGAACGGCTTCGCCAGCGCCGTCTCCGCCGCCACGCGCGAGGGCGTCCACGGCATCATCCAGCGCAAGCTGCCCGCGCCGGAGGACCTCACCTTCGTCCTCATCGGCAAGGCGTCGGACATCCGGGACGTGGCTCGCACGTATGGCCCTGTCACGGAGATGAAGATCTCCGACAAGCACTTCGCCCCCCCAGGCGCCGCCGCGAAGCGCTGAGCTTCGTCGTGGGCCCCCCCCCCCCCCCGCCGCCCGGCCGCCGTGCACCCCCCCCGGGGGGGGGGGGCACGACGAAGCTCAGCGCTTCGCGGCGGCGCCTGGGGGGGCGAAGTGCTTGTCGGAGATCTTCATCTCCGTGACAGGGCCATACGTGCGAGCCACGT
>JAFAAN010000118.1 GCA_023426545.1 Pseudomonadota bacterium | reverse complement strand
CGGGCCCCGCGGGGGCAGGGTGGGGCGCGGGCGGTGAGGGCGTGCCGTCAGCTGGCGGCGAGCGCCTGGTCCAGGTCGGCCAGCAGGTCGTCCAGGTGCTCCAGGCCGACGGACAGGCGCACCAGGTCGTCGGTGACGCCGGTGCTCAGCCGCTCCTCGGGTGAGAGCTGCTCATGCGTGGTGGAGGACGGGTGGATGATGAGCGAGCGCGTGTCGCCGATGTTGGCGAGCAGGCTCCAGAGCTTCACGCCGTTGATGAGCTTGCGGCCGGCCTCGCCGCCGCCCTTGACGCCGAAGGTCACCAGCCCGCCGAAGCCGCCGCGCAGGTAGCGCCGGGCGTTGGCGTGCGACGCGTCGTCCTCCAGCCCGGGGTAGCGCACCCAGGACACCTTGGGGTGCTGCTTCAGCCAGCGCGCCACCGCGAGCGCGTTCTCCGAGTGCCGCTCCACGCGCAGCCGCAGCGTCTCCAGGCCGAGGATGAAGGCGTGCGCGTTGAAGGGGCTGAGCGCGGGGCCCAGGTCCCTCAGTCCTTCGAGCCGCGCCTTGATGATGAAGGCCGAGGCGCCGAAGGCCTCGGCGAAGCGCAGGCCGTGGTAGCCGGGGTTGGGGTGGGTGAACTCGGGGAACTTGCCCTGGGCCCAGGGGAAGGTGCCACCATCCACGATGACGCCGCCCAGGGAGGTGCCGTGGCCGCCGATGTACTTGGTGGCGCTGTGCACGACGATGTTCGCGCCGTGGCGCAGCGGCTGGAAGAGGGCGGGAGAGAGCGCGGTGTTGTCGACGATGAGCGGCAGCCCGGCCTCTTTCGCGATGGTGGCGATGGCCTCGAAGTCCGGGATGTCCAGGCGCGGGTTGCCGAGCGACTCCAGGTAGAGGGCCTTCGTCTTAGGGGTGATGGCCTCGCGGAAGGACTCCGGCCGGCCCGAGTCCACGAAGCGCGTGTGGATGCCCAGGCGGGGCAGCGTCACCTTGAAGAGGTTGTACGTGCCGCCGTAGAGGCTGGAGCCGGAGACGAGCTCATCGCCGGACCTGAGGAGGGTGAGGAGGGTCAGCGTCTCCGCGGCCTGCCCGGAGGCCACCGCGAGCGCGCCCACGCCGCCTTCGAGCGCGGCGATGCGCTTCTCGAAGACGTCCGTCGTGGGGTTCATGAGCCGCGTGTAGATGTTGCCGAACTCCTTGAGCCCGAAGAGGGCGGCGGCGTGGTCGGCGTCGCGGAACGTGTAGCTGGTCGTCTGGTAGATGGGCACCGCGCGCGACCCGGTGGTCGGGTCGGGCGTGTAGCCCGCATGCAGGGCCAGCGTGTCGAAATGCAGGGGACGGTTCTCGGATGTACTCATGGGGCGCTGCTCCTCGGTGGGGAAAGTGCGAGGGCAGCGCGCGTCCAGAAACGACGAAGCCCACCAACCCTCGCGGGTGGATGGGCTCGATGGCTCGCCAGGGCCGGACGGACGGACGTCAGCCGAACCTGGAGGGCATGAGCCCACCCGGCATCGACATTCGACACATGGCGCAAAGCGACGTCATTGAGGGTAACGGATAAGCGGTTGCCCTCCAGGAGTCAAGTCGCTCGCCCAGCAGTGCCGGTGTGTGCGCACGTGCGGGGCGGCGCAAGAACCGGGTTGCTGCCGCGCGTGCCGCGGACATACCCATGCCTGGAAGCACCTCTTCAGGAGCATCGGCATGGCGTCCAGCGACTACGCCCGCATCGAACAGGCCATTCACTATCTCGACGCGCACGCCCACGAGCAGCCGTCCCTGGAAGACGCCGCCGCGCACGTGGGCTTGAGCGCCTTCCACTTCCAGCGACTGTTCTCCCAGTGGGCGGGCATCAGCCCCAAGCGCTTCGTGCAGGTGCATACGCTCTGCTCGGCCAGGCGCCTGCTCGCCGAGCGCCGGAGCGTGCTGGAGACGTCGCTGGAGGTGGGGCTGTCGGGCGGCGGCCGGCTGCATGAGCTCTTCGTCACCCTCACGGCGATGACGCCCGGCGAGTACAAGCTGGGCGGGGAAGGGCTCACCGTGCGCTACGGCGTCCATGCCTCGCCCTTCGGTGAGTGCCTGCTCGCCGCCTGCGAGCGTGGCATCTGTGGCCTGCACTTCCTGTCGGGCGAGTCGAAGGAGGACGCGGTGGCCTCGCTGCGCGCCGAGTGGCCACGCGCGACGTTCGTGGAGTCCGTGGAGGAGACTGCGCCCTGGATGGAGCGCATCTTCCAGACCCGCGGCCCTGGCGCGGCGGCGCGTCCCCTGTCGGTGCTGGTGCGCGGCACGCCCTTCCAGGTGCAGGTGTGGCAGGCGCTGCTGCGCGTGCCCTCGGGGGAGGTGACGACCTACGAGGACATTGCGAAGGCCATCGGCAAGCCGAGGGCGATGCGCGCGGTAGGCTCGGCGGTGGGGGACAACCCCGTGGGGCTCCTGATTCCCTGCCACCGCGTGCTGCGGAAGACGGGCGTCTTCGGGGAGTACCGCTGGGGCGCCACCCGCAAGCGGGCGATGCTGGCGTGGGAGTCGCTTCGGTACGACGGCGTCGAGGCCGCTCAGCGGTAGGTGAGCAGCGCGCGCTGGGGACCTTCGAAGTGGCCGTGCTCGTTGAGCGTGGACAGGTACCGGCCGCGCACGCTGTAGATGACCTTGGTGAGGCCGCAGTTCGCCAGCGTCAGGTTGAGGCGGAAGGCGTGCTCGTCGGGGATGCGGAGCAGCTCCTGGCAGATGGCGGTGATGGGACCTCCGGACGTGAAGACGAGCGCGTTCTTCGAGGGGCCCAGCTCCTGGATGAGCGCATCCAGCGCGCCGAGGCAGCGCCGCCGGAACGCGGGCCAGGGCTCCGTGTAGTCGGCGTCGTGGTGGCCGGCCACCCAGCGGGCCACGGCCTCGCTGAAGAGCGCCTGGTAGGCCCGCCGGGGCGACTCCGTCCGGGAGAGTTCGTCCCTCAGCACGCCCGGGTCCGCGTAGCGCGGCGTGTGCCGGGCGACGATTTCCTCGTGGTCGAACTCGTCGAAGCCCGGGGCCCGGACGGGGACGGCGTCACACCCGAGCGCGGTGAGGCAGGTCTGCGCGGTCTGCTGGTGCCTCGTCATGGTGCCGGTGACGACGGCGTCCACGCGCGGCAGCCGCTCGCGCAGGGCCGCCCCCATCACGCGGGCCTGCTCGTAGCCCGTGTCGGAGAGCTGGTCGTAATCCGCCTTCCCGAACGAAGCCTGTCCATGCCGGACCAGGTACACCACGCCCATCAGCGACCGCCCTTCCGGATGAGCCGGTGGCAGCGCCAGCCGAGGTAGTTGACCAGCACCCAGAAGTTCTTGAACGCCGGGTTGCGCGTCTGCCGGTGGTGGTAGCGGTAGTAGATCTGCTGGGCGATGACGGCGAGCCGGAAGAGCCCGAAGACCTCGTAGAAGGTCCAGTGGGCGGGCTTCAGCTTCGTCTGGTCCAGGTAGTACTCCACGACCTCCTCGCGCCGGAGCATGCCGGTCAGGTGCGTGGGCTGGCGCCGCGTGGAGCGCATGAGGACGTCGTCATCGGCATGGACCCAGTAGGCCAGGGCGCTGCCCAGGTCCATCAGCGGGTCGCCCAGCGTCGCCATCTCCCAGTCGAGCACGCCGATGACGCGCGTGGGCACACCCGGGTCGAGCACCACGTTGTCGAAGCGCCAGTCGTTGTGGATGACGCAGGTGGCGGCGTCAGCGGGCGTGTTCGCCTTGAGCCAGTCGCGCACGTAGCGGAAGCCCGCGACGTTCCAGGTCCGCGCCTTCTCGTAGCGCGCGGACCAGCCCTCTACCTGCCGCGCGGGGTAGCCCGGCCCCTTGCCGAGCGACGTCAGCCCCACCGCCGCCGGGTCCACGGCGTGCAGCTCCACCAGCTTGGAGATGACGTTGAGGCACAGCGCGCGCGTCTGCTGCGCGTCCAGCGTCAGGCCGCGAGGCAGGTGCTTGCGGGGGATGAGCCCCTCGATGCGCTCCATGACATAGAAGTCGCTGCCCAGCACCGCCGGGTCCTGACACAGGCCGACCATGTCGGGCACGACGGGGTAGGCCGGCTTCAGGGCCCGCTGCACCGTGTACTCGCGGGCCATGTCGTGGGCCGACTTCGCCTTCGTGCCCGCCGGAGGCCGCCGCAGGATGAGGTCGCGGTTGGCGTACTTCAGGCGGTACGTCCAGTTGGAGGCGCCGCCTGCGTACTGCGTGACTTCCGGCGTGCCCTCCAGCGTGGGGACCTGGGCCTTGAGCCAGGCGTCAACAGCCGGGAGGTTGAGCTCCTCGCCCGGGCGCACGGCGCCGGCGGGGTCGATGGTGGCGGTCGGTGGCATGGGTGGGCCTCCTCTTCCTCGGCGGGGCTACGGACGCGAGCCGGGGCGCATGCCCCGTGTGTTCCGGCGCAGGACCCACGCATAGAGCTCGCGCGGCAGCAGGCGCTTCATCCTCCACGCCCTGCGGCCGTCCGCGTGGGGCAGGACGTAGAACTCGCGCTGGGCCACCGAGGTGAAGACGTCGTTGGCGATGTCATCCGCGGTGATGGCCGAGCGTTCGAGCAGCCGCGCCATGGTGACGCCCAGCCGCGGGTCCGTGGTGCGCAGCGAGTCGCCCAGGTTCGTCTTGAAGAAGGACGGGCACACGACGCTGACGCCAATGCCGTGCTCCGCCAGCTCGTTGTGCAGCGTCTCCGACAGCGACACGACCGCGGCCTTGGTCGCGTTGTAGCTGCTCATCAGCGGTACATCGAGCAGGCCCGCCATGGACGCGACGTTGACGAAGTGGCCGCGGCCCTGCTGCTTGAAGGTGGGAGTGAAGACCTTGCATCCCCGCACGACGCCCAGCAGGTTGATGTCGATGATCCACTGCCAGTCATCGAGCGGCACGTCCTCGATGGCGCCCGCCTGCGCGACGCCGGCGTTGTTGACCATCACGTCCACGCCGCCCCACTGGGACGTGAGCCAGCCCAGCGCGGCCTGGAGGTCCTCCTCGCGCCGGACGTCACAGCGCTGGTAGTGGGCCCGAGGAGCCATGACGGACAGCTCCCTGAGCGTCTCCTCGCCACGGGCGTCGTTGACGTCGCCGATGCAGACCTTCCAGCCCGCGCGAGCGAAGCGCAGGGCAATGGCCCTGCCGAGGCCGCTGGCACCGCCGGTGATGAAGATGCGTTGATTGGCCATGGCAATCAGCTCCGGGAGAAGCCCCGCTTCGACAGCTCGATGCGGGCGATGAGTCCCTTGTGTACTTCGTCCGGCCCATCCGCCAGGCGAAGGCTGCGCGCCTGGGCGAAGAAGCCCGCCAGCGGCGTATCCTGGGACACCCCGGCGCCGCCGTGAAGCTGGATGGCGTCGTCCACCACCTTCTGGAGGACATTCGGCGCGACGACCTTGATGGCGGAAATCTCCGTCATGGCCCCGAGCGCCCCCACCTGGTCCATCTTCCACGCCGCGTACAGCGTCAACAGGCGAGCCTGGTCGATGGCGATGCGGGCCTCGGCCACCTTCTCGCGGTTGCCTCCCAGGTTGAGCAGCGGCTTGCCGAACGCGGTGCGCTTCATGCCCCGGTCAATCATCAGCTCCAGCGCCCGCTCGGCCGCGCCGATGCAACGCATGCAGTGGTGGATGCGCCCCGGCCCGAGCCGGCCCTGGGCAATCTCGAAGCCCATCCCCGGTCCGGCGATGACGTTGTCGCGCGGCACGCGCACGTTGTCGAAGTGGACCTCTCCGTGGCCGTGGGGCGCGTCGTAGTCGCCGTACACGGGCAGCATGCGGCGGATGCTCACCCCCGGGGCGTCCAGCGGCACCAGCACCATGGAGTGCTGGTGGTGCCGGTCGCCGCCCGTGTCGGGCGTGCGGGCCATGAAGATGGTCACCTTCGCGTTCGGGTGCCCCAGCCCGCTGGACCACCACTTGCTGCCGTTGAGGACGACCTCGTCGCCGTCGACGATGGCGGTGGCCGCCATGTTGGTGGCGTCCGAAGAGGCCACGTCCGGCTCCGTCATGCAGAACACGGAGCGGATGTCCCCGGCGAGCAGCGGCTTCAGCCAGCGCTCCTGCTGCGCCTCGGAGCCGTACTTCCAGAGCACCTCCATGTTGCCGGTGTCCGGGGCGCTGCAATTGAAGACCTCGGGGGCGATGAAGCTGCGGCCGGTCTCCTCGGCGATGGGCGCGTATTCCAGCGTGCTGAGCCCGGCGCCGAGCTTCGCGTCGGGGAGGAACAGGTTCCACAGGCCCTGGGCCTTCGCCCTGGCCTTCAGCTCCTCCATGACGGGGGGCACGCGCCAGGTCCTCCAGTCGCCGCCCTGGGCGGTGGCGCGGAGCTCCTCGTGGTAGCGGGCCTCCGCCGGCAGGATGTGCTCGCGCATGAAGCGCTTCACGCGCTCCAGGTAGTCCTTGCCTCGCTCACTCGGCTCGAAGTCCATCGCACGGCCTCCTTTCGATGCGCCTTCATCCTGCGGACGCGGCCTTGATGCATCCAGTGAATGTTGGTCATGTGTATCCATGAACCCTGTTCAGGATTCCGGGCGGCTGGCGAGGCTCGACCTCAACCTCTTCCGAGTGTTCGACGTGGTGCTCCGGGAGCGGAACCTGACCCGGGCGGCGGAGGTCCTCTTCCTCAGCCAGTCGGCCGTGAGCCATGCGCTGGCTCGCCTGCGTGAGCAGTTGGGGGAGCCGCTGTTCGTCCGGGAGGGCCGGGGCGTGGCGCCCACCGCGTTCGCGGAGCGGCTGGCGCCGGAGATTCGCGAGGCGCTCGCCCTGTTCGAGCAGGCGGTCCACCGTCGCCGTGGCTTCGACCCTCGCCGGGACGTGGGCCACTTCACGGTGGCGATGAACGACGTGCTGGAGCCGTCGATTCTGCCGCTGCTCGTCGCGCGCCTGCGAGAACAGGCGCCGCAGATTCGAATCTCCAGCGTCCGGCTGGACAGGGCGCGCTTGGAGCGGGACCTCGCCTCCGGGCGGCTCGACCTCTCCATCGACGTGGAGCAGCAGATGGGCGCGGACCTGAAGCGGGCGTCGTTGCTGAAGGACACCTTCTGCGTGGTGAGCCAGCGCAGGCGCAGACTGGACGTGGCGAAGTATATGGCGGCCCGGCACGTCACCGTGTCCTCGCGCCGTACCGGGCTGGCCGTGGAGGACCTCGTGCTCAGCAGGCTCGGCTACCAACGCGAGGTCGTCGTGCGCTGCCAGCACTACGAGGCCGCGTTCCAGCTCGTCGCGGGCTCGGACCTGCTGCTGACGATGCCCCGGCGGCGCGCGACGGCGTTGCATGCGCTGCTGGGCAACCACCTGCTGCCGATGCCGCTGTCGCTGCCCCCGCTGGAGCTGCATGTCTACTGGCACCGAAAGGCGGAGGCGGACCCCCGCAACCGCTGGCTCCGGGGCGAGCTGCTCGCGCTGGCGAAGGCCGGTTGAAGCCACGCATCCGCGTCCGTGGATGGAGTGGGCTGCGTCAACCCTGGATGTCGAAGCGAAGCGACACCCGCGCTCCGGCCTGCACGTGCATCAAGCCTTCGCCCGTGGCCAGTGCGCCCACCGGGGCCGTCCAGGGCTCCACGCAGACGAAGTCCTTCCCGCGCAGCGTCCAGACGACGAGCACGCGGTACTCCGGGCTCCACGACAGGCGGATGGGGTCGAGCCCTGGTCCCCGCTCCAGCGTCGTGCCCGGCTTGGAGTGGTCCTTCAGGTGGAGGTCCACCTCGGCCTCGGTGAGCGCCAGTCCGGAGAACGCCACGTCCTGCTTACGCTGGTTGTCCCACGCCCGCGTGGCATCCGTCTCCACGCCCGCTTGCGCCTTCGCCGCATCCGGCACGTGGAAGTACGGGTGGACGCCCAGGTGCAGCGGCATCGGCCGCGAGTCGTGGTTCTCCACCTCGAAGTCCAGCGTCAGCCGGCGGCCCGCGAGGGAGAAGGTCAGCCGCGCATCGAACCGCCACGGGAAGTGGCGCAGCGTCTCCTCACTGGCGGTCAGCCCCACGGCGAGCCGCGCGGCTTCCGCCTGGAGCACTCGCCACGGCAGCTTCCTCGCGAAGCCGTGCTGCGGCAGCGTGTACGGCTGACCGTCCACGGAGTAGGTGTCCCCCGGCAGCGGCCCGGCGATGGGGAAGAGCACGGGGATGCCCCCGCGCACGTTCTTCGCCGGGTCCGCGACCGTGGCCTCGTCGAGGTACAGCAACTCGTCACCGTCCAAGCGCATCCGGGTGACGATGGCACCGCGTGAAGGGATGACCTCCACGCGGCACCCGCCGTCCTCCAGCGCGTACGTGTCCAGGCCCGCGATGCCGGGGAACGGACCGTTCATGGCTGCCTCAGAGGGCGCCCTCGTTCGGGTCGCTGTCCATGAAGGGGTAGGCCACCTTCACGGCCGGAACGAAGGTCTCCTTGATGGTGCGGGGGCTGGTCCACCGCACCATGTTGAGGGCCGAGCCCGCCTTGTCGTTGGTGCCGGACGCCCGGCCACCACCGAAGGGCTGCTGGCCCACCACCGCGCCGGTGGGCTTGTCGTTGATGTAGAAGTTGCCCGCCGCATGGCGCAGCTCGCGCAGCGCCGTGTCGATGGCCTTCCGGTCGCGCGCGAACACGGCGCCGGTGAGGGCGTAGGCGGCGGCCTGATCGACCTCGCGCAGCGTCTCCTCGTACTTCGCATCCGGGTAGACGTTCACGCCCACCAGCGGCGCGAAGATCTCCTCACGGAGGATGCGGTGCGTGGGGTTGTCGAGCTGCACCACCGTGGGCTTCACGAACCAGCCCTGCTTCCGGTCCGTGTCGCCGCCGGCGACGATGGTGGCGCCGCTGTCGTTCTTGGCGAGGTCGATGTACGAGGAGACCTTGTTGAAGGACTTCTCGTCGATGACGGCGCCCATGAAGTTGCTGAAGTCCGACACGTCGCCCATGCGAATCTCGCTGATGAGCGCCTGGAGGCGCGGCTTCAGCTTGGGCCACAGGGACTCGGGGACGAAGACGCGGCTGGCGGCGGAGCACTTCTGGCCCTGGTACTCGAAGCCGCCGCGGACGATGGCCACCGCGAGCGCCTCCAGGTCGTCCGCCGCCGACGGGTGGGCGACGATGAAGTCCTTGCCGCCCGTCTCACCGACGATGCGGGGGTACTGCTTGTAGCGGGAGATGTTCTCGCCCACCGTGCGCCACATGGCGTTGAACGTCGGCGTCGAGCCGGTGAAGTGGATGCCGCCCAGGTGCGGGCTGGCCATCACCGGATTGCCCACCGTGGGGCCGTCACCCGGCAGCATGTTGATGACGCCGTCGGGCAGGCCGGCCTCGCGCAGCAGCTCCATGATGTACCAGGCGCTCAGGGCCGCGGTGGACGACGGCTTGAAGAGCACCACGTTGCCCATCATCGCCGGCGCGGTGGCCAAGTTGAGGGCAATGGCCGTGAAGTTGAAAGGCGCCACCGCGAAGACGAACCCGTCCAGCGGGCGGTAGTCCGTCATGTTCCACGTCTGCGGCGCGGCCTCGGGCTGCCAGCCCAGGATCTGCTCGGTGAAGTGGACGTTGTAGCGCAGGAAGTCCACCGCCTCGCACGCGGCGTCGATCTCCGCCTGGTGGGCCGTCTTGGACTGCCCCAGCATGGTGGCGGCGTTGAGGATGGGGCGGTAGCGCGAGGCCAGCAGCTCCGCGGCGCGCAGGAAGATGGCGGCGCGTGACTGGAAGGGCATGCGCGCCCACTCTTCCTTGACGGACATGGCGGCCTGGATGGCCTGCTCCACGTGGCTGGCGTCGGCCTCGTGCAAGGTGGCCAGCACGTGCGAGTGGTCGTGCGGCATGCGCACCGTGTCCGTCTTGCCGGTGCGGATGTGCTTGCCGCCGATGATGACGGGGATGTCGAGCTGCTCACCGGCCATGCGCTTCAGCGTGGCCTGGAGCTCACGGCGCTCGGGCGCACCGGGCGCATAGGAGAGGACAGGCTCGTTCTTCGGCGGCGGGACGCGGGTATGGGCGTTGATCACGCGGATTCACCTCGGGCGGAAACGAAGGGCGCGCAGCATAGCCAAGCGGCCCTGCTGGGGAAGCGTGGAAGGTGACGCAACCTCCAGTGAACCCTTGTGGTTTCGGACAATTCCCTGGCCTCACGGCCTGTCCAGGCACGGTGACGCGGCGCGCGAGCACACGTCAGGAGTGATGTGTGCGCGCCGGGCTGCGCCGCGGCGCGCGCGTCGCCTTCGACGGCGAGGCACCCCGCTCGCTTTCGAGGAACTCCTGCAAGGCGGCCGCGTTGTTGTGCTCGGTGTCGCGGGAGCTGTAGACGAGCGTCACCGTGCCGCGGCGGGCGGCCTCGAGGATGGGCTGCCATGCCGAAGGATGGGCCGCGAGCTCGGCCGCATATCGGCGGCGGAACTCGGACCAGCGCGACGGGTCATGGCCAAACCACTTCCGCAGCTCCGTGCTGGGCGCGACGTCCTTCAGCCACCCATCCAGGGGAAGCGCTGTCTTGCGAACCCCCCGGGGCCACAGGCGTTCCACCAGGAAGCGCCTTCCGTCCTTGTTGCTCGCGGCGTCGTACGCCCGCTTGAGTTGAATCATTGCCGCACCGCCTTTCTCGCCACCCATGCGCGGTGGCTCTCCAGGGACAACGGTCGGGCGCGGGTCATCTCCTCCCGCCGCCGAGGCGGACTGGCGCGGTGTCGCCCGCTCGTTCGCGGCGAGTGAAGCGCGGGCGTCGATGGGCGGCGGTCCCGGCGCGGAGGCTCAGCGCCTCCAGGCGGGCTGCGTGGTGGGCGCGGACGGGGCGGCAGCGCCCGCCCGCCGCAGCAGCGCGTGAATCTGGGCGATGAGCACGGGCGGCTTCACCGGCTTGACGAGGTACGCATCCGGCACGGGCTGGTCCGGCGGCCCGTCCATGCGAGGCGCGTAGCCGCTGACGAAGACGACGGGGATGTGCCCGAGCGTGGGCTCGGCGCGGAACCGGCCGCACAGCGCGTAGCCGTCCATCCCGTCCATGTTCACGTCGGAGAGGAGCACGTCTGGAGGGTGGGCCAGGGCCTGCTGGAGGCCCGACTCGCCGTCGGCCGCCGTGGTGCAGTCGAAGTCTCCGGAGAGCAGGAGACGGAGCGTCTCCCGCATCGTCCACGAGTTCTCGACGATGAGGACCTTCGGCTTCACGAAACCCCGACTCTCAGGGAGGCAGCCGCCCGGCGGTACCCGGTATGCCCCTTCTCCCTGGAAAGGCCCCAGCATCACCTCACGCGGCAGCCAGGGCAAGAGGGGGTGGCTTCCACCCCTGGGGTGGAGGTGGCGCCGCGCGGGGCTACTCCTCGGGAGGCGGATGGACGAGGCCCCGACGCGAGACGGTGGAGTCTGGCTCCTCGTCGCCGCGCGCCTCTCGCTTCGGAACCTCCTGGGACGTCCACTCCTCGCCGCGCTCCACGCGCGACTCCCAGGCCGTGTCGGCGGTGGGCGTGGCGCCTGCCTCGCGCGCCAGCCGCCGCGACACGTCCGCCGAGCCGCGGTCCTGCGCGTCCTCGACCTGGCCCCGGTCGCGAGCCTGGAAGTTCTCTCCGGCGTGGAAGCCGGCCTGCTGGTCGTCGCCAATGTCCCGGGGCCGCTCGTCGCGGGAGCCCGTGTCCTTCTTGCCGGCCATGGTGCCATCTCCGTGGGTAGGGTGGGCGTCCACCGCGCCCTGTCCGGCACAAGTTCGGAGCCCGCCTGGCCCCGGGCAACCGGCGCGGGCCGCGTCGGCGGGAGAGGGGGCTCGCGAGGCGGGGGCGGGGCCTGCCGGGCCAGCGCCGGTCCGCCGCGCGAGAGCCGCGTCACCACCCCGGCGAGGTCCGCCGTGGGCGCTGCGATGCGGCAGGGCCGCCCGGCAGCCGTCCGGCCGGGGCATCCGCTGTCCGCTCCTTGTCGTCTCGCGGCCGGCCTGCGGTGCTCCACTCAACGCCGGTCTGGCACCGATGATGTGTGCCCGCCGCGTGGAAACGTGATATCCCTTTAACTTCTGTATTTCGCTGACCCCGCCGGTTCCCCTTCGTGAGCGACGAGGAGAAGACAGCCGTCCTGGACGAGCGCAGCCGTCCTCCGAGTTCCTGGGGGGACCGCATCCGCACGCCCATCACCCTTCCGGGAGCGCGCGCCGGGGAGCGCCGCTCGCTGGCCGTGGGCATGGTGGTGACGGGGCGCTACCGGGTGGAGGGCTTGCTGGGCGAGGGCGGCATGGGCCGCATCTGGCTGGCGTCGGACCTGCACGAGCACCGCCGGGTGGCGCTCAAGGAGATGCAGGTCCCCGCGGGCCTGACGGCGGGGAAGACGGAGGAGCTGGTGCTGATGTTCCGGCACGAGTTCTTCGCGATGAAGAAGCTCCAGCACCCTGGGACGCTGAAGGTCTTCGACTGGGGCATGACGGAGGCCGGCAACCGCTTCATCACCATGGAGGTGGTGGACGGGCAGGACCTGAGCTCGCTGGGACGCGAGTCGCCGCTGGACACGCCCACGCTGTACCGGGTGCTCATCCAGATGTCGCAGGTGCTGGCCTTCCTGCACTCCCGGCTGTACGTGCACTGTGACATCAAGGCCAGCAACGTCCGCATCACCCGCTCCGGCGCGGTGAAGCTGATGGACTTCGGGGTGATGCACCAGCTGGGCACACCCAGCCCGGGCAAGCTCAAGGGCACGCTGGAGTACCTGGCGCCGGAGTGGCAGCGCGGCGCGAGCATCGACGGCCGCGCGGACCTCTACTCGCTGGGCGTCATGGCCTACTACCTGACCACGCGCCGGTTGCCCTTCAAGCGCAACACCCCGGCGGCGCTGCTGGCGGACCACCTGACGCGGCCACCGCCGAAGCCGTCCACGATTTGTCCGGTGGACCCGCAGCTGGAGGAGATCATCCTGCTGCTGCTGGCCAAGGACCCGCGCGAGCGCTTCCAGAACGCCAGCGAGCTGATGGAGGCGCTCTGCCACGCCAGCGGCGTGCCCATGCCGGAGGAGCCGCTGTCCGCGCGCTCCAGCTATCTTCACGTGCCGGAGGTGGTGGGGCGCGCCGCGGAGCTGGAAGCGCTGATGAACGGCCTGGCCGAGGCGGACTGGGGCCAGTCCCGCGCGGTGCTCATCGGCGCGCCGGCGGGCGTGGGCAAGACGCGGCTGCTCCAGGAGTTCGAGCTGCAGGCGAAGCTGGCGGAGCTGCCCTTCGGCCGTGGGCAGTGCCGGGCGGAGGGGCAGGCGCCGCTGACGCCCATCGTCCAGGCGGTTCGCGGCCTGGTGCCGCTGACGCCGGCGGAGATGATGGAGCGCCTGGCGCCGAAGCTGCGGCAGCTGCTCCCGGGGCTGACGCCGGACGCGTGTGAGCCCCACGCCGTGGTGGGCGAGGAGAAGCTGGCCTTCTTCGGCGCGCTGGCCGAGTGGGTGCAGGCCCTGGGCCGGCGGATGACGCTGGTGCTGTGCTTCGAGGACCTCCAGTGGGCGGACAGCGCCACGCTGGAGGTGCTCAACGTCCTCATCCGCGCGCTGTACGGCACGCGCGGCATGGTGGTGGGCACGTTCCGCTCCGGCGAGCTGAGCCGCCTGAGCCTGGCCTTCCAGACGGTGGACGAGAAAATCACCACCCGCCTCGACCTGGAGCCGCTGGCCGTCGAGCACGTGCGCACGCTGGTGGAGCTGGCGCTGCCGGGCCTGGCCGTCCCCGAGGCCTTTGTCAGGCGGCTGCACGAGACGACGGGCGGCAACGCCTTCTTCGCCACCGAGTGCCTGCGCGCGCTGGTGGAGGAGGGCGCGCTGACGCGCGTGGGGGGCCGGTGGACCACCGTGGAGGGGCTGGATACGCGCCCGCTGCCCGCCAGCATCCACGACGCGGTGCTCGCGCGCCTGGGCAGCGCTCCGGCCGACCAGGTATCGCTGCTGCGCCGGCTGGCGCCCGCGGGCCGGAGCCTGGAGCTGCCCATGCTCCGCGCGCTAGCGGAGCTGCCGGAGAGCGAGCTGTTCGCGGTCCTGGACGGCATCGTGGAGCGGCAGTTCCTCCAGGAGGTGGAGGGCCGCTACGTCTTCACGCACGACACCGTGCACCAGGCCGTCTACGACAGCACGCCGGAGGACGAGCGGCGCGTGGCGCACGGCCGCGTGGCGCTGGCGCTCCAGACGCTGCACTCGTCGCGGCCGGAGCTGTCGCGCACGGTGGGGTGGCACTACCTGCGCTCGTCGGAGCCGGAGCTGGCCATCGGCCCGCTGCTGGACGCGGGCCGGGCCGCCATCGAGGCGCAGGCGCTGCTGGAGGCGACGCTGCTGCTGAAGGAGGCCGCGGCGCTGCTGGAGGCCGCGCCGGACTTCCCGGGCAGGGACCGGCTGCTCCTGCGCATCTGGGTGACGATGGTGGAGGTGGGCTATTCGAGCGACCCGCCCACCTCGCTCGTCTTCGCGCAGAAGCTGAGCGCGCACTGGACCGCCACGGTGGACCTGGTGGAGGGCCGCGAGCAGGCGGTGGCCGCGCTGGAGGCCGCGTGCGCCGCGCCGGAGCCGGAGCGCCCCGCGTCCCTCAGGGCGCTCTTCCGCGAGCGCGAGGCGGACGCGTTCTCCGCCTCCTCGGACGTGTTCTGGAAGCAGGCGGAGCTGCGCATCCTCCAGGCCATGGCGCTGGCCAGCGTCGGGCGGACGGAGGCGCTGGCGGAGCTGCTGGCGCGCGTGCGGGACGAGCAGCCAGAGGTGTCGCCGTACCGCGCCGCGACGCTGCTGGCGCCCGCGCAGCTGTGCGCGTACACGGGCCGCTTCGCAGGGGTGCTGGAGACGCAGTACGAGCAGCTGGGGCGGCTGCGCGGGCTGCGCGAGGCGATGGGCCGGCTGCCCCGGCGTCTGGCCTGGGCGCTGGGCATGGGCGGCTACATGATGAACCTGAACCTGGCGCTGCGCGGCGAGCCGCTGGACGCGCAGGCCCTGCGCGACGGGTATGCCGCGGCGGAGGCCCATGGGTTCACGGACGTGCGCGGCTTCCACCTGTTCTCGGTGGTGACGCGCGCGGCCTTCACCGGCGATGGCGCGGCCTTCGTCCCGGCCTTCACGGAGAAGACGGAGCTGGTGCGGCGGCTGGGCAACCCCCGGCTGATGGAGCGCAACCTGGCCCTCTTCACGCCGCCCTACTACCTGGAGCGCGGCGAGCACGAGCACGTGGCCGCGGTGGTGGCCCGCGCCGAGGCGCTGGCGCGGGTGCTGCCGGAGGACCGGTGGCTCCAGTGCCACCTGCGGGTGTACCAGGCCTGCCGGGATGTGCTCTTCGAGGATGCGGCGGCGGCGCGCCAGTCGCTGCCGGTAGCCCTGGCGGCGGCGCGCGAGGCGGGCATCCGCATGGAGACGCTGCTGCGCGTCTACCAGTCCCGCTTCGAGCGGGAGCAGGGCAACCTCGTCGCCGCCCAGGACGCCGCCGAGGCGGCGCTGGTGCGGGCCACGGACCCGGTGCTGGCCAACCCCTGGGATGAAATCCTCTCCCGCCGGGCGCTGGCGGCGCTGCTGCCCGGCGAAGAGGGCCTGTTGCACCTGCGCCGCGCGCTGGCGCTGGCGGAGCTGACGGGCAACGTGCTCCAGGTGGGGCTGGTGCGGCTGGCGCTGGCGGAGCGGGCGCGGGACCCGGAGGCGGCCGTGGGGGCGCTGGAGGCGGCGGAGGCGGCCTTCACCGACGCCCGCGCCTCCAGCCTGCTGGCGCTGGCCAGCTCCCTGCGCGGCGCGCTGCAACGGCGGGCCGGGGAACACCGGCAGAGCGCTTGAGGCCGCGCCCGCTGTGCTCCCGTGCGCAGCGCGGGACTGTGTCCTCACGGCCGGTGCGCGCGGCGATAGACTGGCGCCATGGCCCACGCGCCCCTGCGCTTCTTCCTGGACTACATCTCGCCGTACGCCTACCTGGCCTGGACGCGCCTGCCGGCCCTCGCCGCGCGCCACGGCCGCACCGTGGAGCCGGTGCCCGTGCTGCTCGCGGGGCTGCTCAACGAGACGGGCAACATCGGCCCCGCGGAGGTGGCGCCCAAGCGCGTCTACATCTTCAAGCAGACGGTGCGCATCGCCCATGACTTCGGCGTGCCCTTCGCGCCGCCGCCCTCGCACCCCTTCAATCCGCTGCTCGCGCTGCGCGTGACGGCCGCCGTGGAGGACGTGGAGGCCCGGAGCCGGCTGGTGAGCGCGCTGTATGCCTCCGCCTGGGGCGGCGGGCCGGGGCTGGAGACACCCGAGACGGTGGGCGCCGCCGTCCAGGCCGCGGGGCTGGATGCCCCGGCGCTGCTCGCCGCGGCGCAGACGCAGGAGGTGAAGGACCGGGTCCGCCGCAACACCGAGGCGGCGCTGGCCGCCGGGGCCTTCGGCGTGCCGTCCTTCCTCGTCGACGGGGAGCTGTTCTTCGGCGTCGACTCGCTGGGGCACCTGGAGCGGTTCCTGCGAGGCGAGGACCCCGTCACCCCGGAGGCCGTCGAGCGCTGGCGCGCCCTGCCGGCCAGCGCGTCCCGGCGCTGACGCGCGGAAGCCAGCGCACGCGGGCGCCGGTTTCCGCTAGGGTCCCGGAGCCATGGTCTCCGGTCGGCCCGCCTTGTTGACCTCCTCTCGGCGCCTCACGCGCCTGGAGGTCCACCCCGAATGAACATCCTCGTCGAGCTGGGCATCGCCGTCGCCGGCCTGGTGCTGGCGCTGGTGCTGCTGTCGATGAACCTCTGGCGCAGCATCCTCTTCCTCTTCCCGTCCAGCGTCCGGGTGGAGCCCGAGGCCCCCGCCGACCAGATGGACCTGCCGCTGGAGCTGACGGGCCGCGCCAACCAGCTCCAGGCGCTGGGCTTCGTGCCGCTGGGCAGCCATGAGGAGAAGGCGCCCCTCCAGCGGGCCGCGCGCTCCTATGACTGGGCCCACCCCGGCGAGCGCGTCTTCGCCACATTGCATGAGGGGCAGGGGGGCGTGCCCCGGCTGTACCTCCTCACCCCCCTGGCCTCGGGCGGCTTCGTCATCACCGCCGACTACCGGCGCCCCGCACTGGAGGTCCCCGGCGTCTATCTGTCGGGTTCACTGGAGGACGCTCCGCCCGAGCGCCTGCTGCGCGCCCACCTGCGCCGGCTGGACGGGCTGACGCCCGCCGGGGAGTTCACCTGGGAAGGCCGGGTGGCGGCCGGGCGTTCCTGGTGCCAGGGGCTCGGCCGCAAGGAAATCCGCAAGCAGAACCTTCAGGGTTTGTTGTGGACCGTCATCGCCCTTGCCATCGTCGCCAGCGCCTTTTTTGGACGGCGCGGGCCCTGACGCCGCCATCCCACACGTCACAACGTCACGGCGTGCGTGCACCGCGCGCCCCATGAGAGTAGGTAGACGAGCACCATGAAGAGCGTGTCCAAGAACGAGGAAATCTACTTCCTGTCCGGCAAGCGCACCCCGTTCGGTACCTACGGGGGCAGCCTCAAGGACCTCAGCGCCACCGACCTCGCCGTGGAGTCGGCGAAGGCGGCCCTCGCCCAGGCGAAGGTGTCTCCGGAGGACGTGCAGCACGTCGTCTACGGCAACGTGGTGCAGACCAGCGCCGACGCCATCTACCTGCCGCGCCACGTCGGCCTGCGCACCGGCGTGCCCGTGCCCGTCCCCGCGCTGGGCGTCAACCGGCTGTGCGGCTCCGGATTCCAGGCCTTCGTCACGGCGGCGGAGATGATGCTCA
Source organism: Pseudomonadota bacterium (assembly GCA_023426545.1). GTDB lineage: Bacteria > Myxococcota > Myxococcia > Myxococcales > Myxococcaceae > Myxococcus. Next base: position 46,573 of record JAFAAN010000118.1, on the reverse strand, counting down.
CCGAGCAGGCCTCCGTCGTGCTGGCCGGTGGCACCGAGTCCATGAGCCAGGCCCCTCACGTCATCCGCGGCGCCCGCTGGGGCCTGCCGCTGGGCAAGGGCGGCCTGGAGGACATGCTCTGGACGGCCCTCACCGACAGCTACACCGGCCAGGCCATGGCGCTCACCGCCGAGCAGCTCGCGGTGGACTACGCGCTCACCCAGGACCAGGTGGACGAGTACGCCGTCCTCACCCAGAAGCGCTTCGCCGCCGCGCAGGAGGCGGGCCGCTTCCAGGACGAAATCGCCCCCGTCACGCTGAAGACGAAGAAGGGCGAGACGGTGGTGTCTCGCGACGAGCACAACCGCCCCGAGACGACGGTGGAGGGCCTGCGCAAGCTGCCCAAGGTCTTCAAGAAGGACGGCGTGGTGCATGCCGGCGCGGCCAGCGGCATCTGTGACGGCGCGGGCTCCATGGTGATGGCCACCGGCAGCTTCGTGGAGACGCACGGGCTGAAGCCCATTGCCCGGCTCGTCAACTGGGGCATCTCCGGGTGCGATCCGAGAGTCATGGGCATCGGCCCCGCGCCGGCCATCCGCCAGCTGCTGGAGCGCGCGCAGTGTCAGCTGTCGGACATCGACCTGTTCGAGGTCAACGAGGCCTTCGCGCCGCAGTACCTGGCGGTGGAGAAGGAGCTGGGGCTCCCGCGTGAGCGCACCAACGTCAACGGCGGCGCCATCGCCGTGGGCCACCCGCTGGGCGCCTCCGGCGCGCGCATCACCACGACCCTGGTGTACGAGCTGAAGCGCCGCGGCGCTCGCTATGGTATCGGGTCCGCTTGCATCGGCGGCGGCCAGGGCATCGCGGTGCTCGTCGAGGCGCTCTGATGGCACAGGACTCCCAACCAGGACGCGAGATGGGCAACGAGGTGGACGCGAAGACGGCGCGTGAGCGGGCCAAGGCCATCGCGGAGCAGCGCCGCGCGGAGCGTCGCAACCGCAAGCGCAAGTGCGTGGTGTGTGGGGTGGAGGAGAGCGACAAGACGCCCCTGACGGCGCACCCCGAGGGCATCGGTCCGGCCTGCAAGGACGAGGGCACCTGCCTGGCGCGCAAGGCCGCCACCGGCCGGTGACGTCCCGGGAGCCCGGCCTCGTGCGCCCCGTACGAGGCCGGGAACCCACCCCACGGGTGGGATGCGCAGGACGTGCAAGGGCCGGATTGTCGGCCCCGTTTCTTGATGGCGGAATCGTCTCGGGGTAAACGTCCAGAATCTCTGGTTTAGACGAGGGTCGGAATGGGCGTTATCAGCTTCACGGGCGTCAAGGTGTTCTCCACCACGCTCGCGCGTGACCGAGAGAACATGGGTGAGAACATCACCAAGTGGCTCAAGGAGAACCCGAACGTCGAGGTGGTCGACAGGGTGGTGACGCAGTCCTCCGACAAGGAGTTCCACTGTCTGACCATCACGCTCTTCTACAAGGCGAAGGCCTGAGCGGCCGCGCGCGACGTCAGACGCTGCGCAGGTGTTCGAGGGCGCTCTCCCCAGGGTCGGGGAGGGGCGCCCTTCGTCGTTTGGGGTTGCGAAGCGAGCGGTGTTCCACCACCTTTGGGCGGCTCTTGAGCAACGAGAGGATGGTGTACTGAATGCGACCGATGCGGAGCTTCGGCGGCGGAGGCGGCGGAGTGGGGCTGCCCGGCCTGGAGACCATGGCGTCCAAGCTGGCGGTGGCGCTGGTGGCCGGCTCCGCGCTGTTCCACCTCACGAGGGCGCAGTCCGGCGGCCTGCTGCTGCTGTTCCCGGACCTCGTGCTCGGGCGGCTCTACCTCTGGCAGCCGCTGTCCTACGCCTTCATCGAGTCCAGCCCGATTGGCATCATCTTCGGCGCCATCATCACCTGGTCCATCGGTGGCTACCTGGAGTCCATCTGGGGTGGGAAGCGCCTGCTGAAGGTGGCGCTGGGCATCACCGTGACGGCGGGCCTGGCCACCACGCTGCTCTCCCTGGTCGTCCCCGGCGCCACGGTGCCGTACTACTTCGGCGGCAACGTGATGACGTCGGTGCTGTGGGTGGCGTACGGGCTCACCATCGGCCGCGGCCAGACGAACTTCTGGGGCCTGCCGCTCTCGGGGAACGCGCTGGCGGGCATCGGCGCGGGCTTCGTCGTCCTCTCGGCCATCACCGGGGGCTGGCGGTCGCAGGTGCCGGACCTGCTGGGCCTGTGCCTGGTGTTCGCGTATGTGCGCGGCGCCAACCCGCGCCGGCTGTGGCTGCACCTGCAGCACTGGCGGCTGCAGCGTCAGCTGAAGAGCCGCTCCAAGCACCTGCAGGTGGTGCGGCACGACCGGCCCGACCGGGACCAGTACTTCAACTGACGCCCGCCCCGCGCGTCAGTGGGCCGCCTCCAGGTGGCCGTACTGCTTGAGCTTCCGGTAGAGCGTCGCCACGCCGATGTCGAGCTGCTCGGCGGTGCGCGCGCGGTTGCCGCCGTTCTGGGCCAGCACCGCGAGGATGTAGTGCTTCTCCACGTCCTCCAGTCGCTGCGGGGCGCCGGTGGGCACCAGGCTGGGCGGCGCGGCGCGCACCTCCTCGGGCAGGTCCTCCCGCTCCACGCGGGCGCCCTCGCAGAGCGCCACCGCGCGCTCCACGGCGTTGCCCAGCTCGCGCACGTTGCCCGGCCACGCGTAGCGCAGCAGCTGGTCCGCTGCGTCGGGAGAGAGGCCGGACACCCTGCGGCCCAGCCGCGCCGCGGCCTCGGCGAGCAGCAGCCGCGCCAGGGGAAGCACGTCGTCGCGGCGCTCGCGCAGCGGCGGAATCTTCAGCTCGATGACGCGCAGCCGGTAGTAGAGGTCCTGCCGGAAGCGGCCCAGGCGGACCTCCTCCGCGAGGTCGCGGTTGGTGGCCGCCACCAGCCGCACGTCCACCTTGCGGCTGGTGTTCTCGCCCACGCGGCGCACCTCGCGCTCCTGGAGCACGCGCAGCAGCTTCGCCTGCATGGCCGGGGGGACCTCGCCCACCTCGTCCAGGAGGAGGGTGCCGCCATGGGCCGCCTCGAAGAGGCCCGCCCTGTCATGGGTGGCGCCGGTGAAGGCGCCGCGCACGTGGCCGAACAGCTCGCTCTCCAGCAGGCTCTCGGTGACGGCGGCGCAGTTGACGGCGACGAAGGCCTTGTGGGCGCGGCCGGACTCGTCGTGGATGAGGCGGGCGATGCGCTCCTTGCCCACGCCGCTCTCGCCGGTGACGAGCACCGTGGAGTCCACCTTCGCCGCGCGCCGCGACAGGTGGAGCACCCGCTGCATGGTCTCCGAGCGCGCCACCATGCCCGAGGGGTCCTCCGTCACGCCCACGCGCGCCAGGGACTGCCGCTTCGCGCGCAGCTTGCGCTCCGTCTGCCGCAGCGCCTCCGTCACCTGCGCCAGCACGCCCTCCATGCACTGCGTTTCATAGAAGCGCAGCACCTCGGCGCACTCGGTGCTCCACTCCTCGGCGGGCCGGCCCACGTAGTGGCAGGCCGCGTCGCCCTTGCCCACGCAGCGCAGCTCCGTGCCGTAGATGGGCTTGCCATTGACGTAGCTCATGTAGCCGGACGCGAAGCCCGTGAGGCTCCAGCACACCGGCTGGTCCGACTGGCCCAGGTGCAGCAGGTGCTGCTCGGCCTCGTAGGAGTCGCGCCACTGCGCCTCGGCGAAGGGCTCCGGTCCCTCGTCTGCCCGGCGCTCCACCGGCTCTACCCGGACCTGCCCCTGGAGGGTGTGCAGCCGCCCGCCCGCGCGGCGCCACAGCGACTCGTCCTTCCAGGGCACCGCGCTCTTCATCAGCTCGGCCGTGCGCCAGCCGTGCGCGAAGCCCAGGCGCGTGAAGGTGCCTCGCGCCGCCGTCATCCCCATCAACCCGATGAGCTCCTTGCGCAGCAGCCCCAGCGCCACCGGGTCCATCAGCAGCACCCGCTGCCCCCCGAAGTGGATGAGCCCGCCCCCAGGCTCGAAGGTGAGCAGCTCGCTCAAGTCCAGCTCGAAACGGCCAGCCACGCTGTACAGCTCCTTTCAGAATGAGTGGGGTCTCTATCGTTTTGAGAGATTTGGTGCACGCCTCGTTGAGAGATGGGAGCAAATCCAACGGGTTGGACTTTTGAGTGTGCTGGTCCTTCGGTTGCATTAGAAGGCGGCCGTCATGGCGGACGAACTCGACAGACGCGTGGTCCTTCAGGGCGCGGCCGCGGCCGGGGTGGCGGGAGTGCTGGGGACGGGGGGCCCTGGAGGGGCCTCGTCGCAGGCGCCGGCGGCGTTCATCTCCCACGGCTCGCCCATGGTGGCGCTGGACTCGGACGCCTATCCGCAGGCGCTCCAGCGCTTCGGCGGCGGGGCCCTGGCGCGGGCGCTGGTGGTGGTGTCCGCCCACTGGGAGACGCCCGGACGGATTCACGTCACGTCGAGCGCTCAGCCGTCACTCATCCATGACTTCTATGGGTTTCCAGAGGCGCTCTACCGCCTGCGGTATGCGGCGCCCGGTGAGCCGGCGTTGGCGGAGGACGTGGTCGCCCGGCTGAAGGCGGGGGGACTGCCCGCCGTGGCCGACGGGGAGCGTGGCTGGGACCACGGCGCGTGGGTGCCGTTGCTGCATGCCTTCCCCGAGGCGAAGCTCCCTGTCGTTCAGGTCTCCATGCCGCTGGGCGCGAGCCCCGCGGACGTGGCGCGCATGGGCGAATTGCTGCGCCCCTTGCGCGCGCAGGGCGTGCTGCTGATGGGCAGCGGCGGCATCGTCCACAACCTGCGCCGGCTGAACTTCCACGAGAAGGACGCGTCCGTCGAGCCGTGGGCCGCGGCCTTCGACAACTGGATTGCACAGAAGCTGGAGGCGCGAGACTTCACCGGCCTCCAGGCATGGTTGGATGCACCGAACGCGCGGCTCGCGCATCCAAGGGCCGAGCATTTGATGCCGCTCTACTTCGTCCTCGGAGCTGCCCTCCCCGAGGACCGCCTCACCCCCGTATTCGAGGGCTTCCATCACGGAACCTTGTCCATGCGCAGCTTCGCGCTGCGCGCCTGACTTCGTTGCAACCCGAAGGAGCACACTCAAGATGAAGACGTCCATGAAGAGCGCTGTTGCCCTGGTGTTCGCCCTCCCGTCGCTGGCGCTGGCCTCCACCTGGAAGGTGGATGAGTCGCACTCGAACGCGGGCTTTGCCGTCCGTCACATGATGGTCTCCAACGTCAACGGCTCCATCAACGTGAAGAGCGGCACCATCAACCTGGACGATAAGGACGTCACCAAGTCCTCCGTCGAGGCCGTGCTGGACGCGTCCACCATCAACACGGGCAACGCGAAGCGCGACGAGCACCTGCGGGCGCCTGACTTCTTCGACGTCGCCAAGTTCCCGGAGATCACCTTCAAGTCCACCAAGGTCCAGAAGGCGGGCCAGGGCAAGCTGAAGGTCACCGGCGACCTGACGATGCACGGTGTCACCAAGTCCGTGGTGCTGGACGTGACGGGCCCGTCGAAGGAGTCCAAGGACCCCTGGGGCAACGCCCGCACGGGCGTGACGGCGACCACCAAGCTGAACCGCAAGGACTTCGGCCTGACCTACAACCAGGCGCTGGAGACGGGCGGCGTGGCGGTGGGTGAGGAGGTCACGGTGAGCCTGGACCTGTCGCTGGTGAAGCAGGCCGACGCCGCGCCCAGCGCCGCGGACAAGAAGTAGTCAGCGCGGTTCCGGCACCAGCCGGTTTGATTTGAAATGACAGAGGGGCTCCCACGGTGGTGGGGGCCCCTCTTTCATTTGCGGGGCGGAAGCGCCCCGCTCCGCTTGTCTGTCGCGAGCCTGCTCAGCCCTCGGCCACGGCCTGCACGCTGGCGCGATAGATGAAGATGCGCGCGGTGTTGGTGCGCTGGTCCGCGGGGATGACGAAGAAGCCCGGCGTGCTGCCCTGGAAGTCCTGGGAGAAGCCGGCGACCTGACGGCCGTCATTGAAGGTGACGCGAATCTTCTGCCCCTCTGCCAGCGGCTGGCGCGCGCCCGCCGGGAGCATGAAGAAGATGGCCTTCACGCGCTTGCCGGGAATCTGCTCGGCGGCGAAGCCACTCTGCTGCTCCAGGGAGATGACGTCGTCGAGCAGGTCCGCGTCGCGGATGGTGCCGCGCTTCACCTGGCCCTCCACCGTGTGGATGATGACGCGGTGCTCGCCTTCCACGAAGGAGGTGAGCGCTGTGCCACCGACGATGGCGGTGTCGTCGAAGAGCGGCTCGCGTTCGCCAGCGAGTTGGTTGACGGCCGGGGCCGGCGCGGCGGTGGCGGGGTGGTACGCCTGCGCCACGGCGCCCAGCGCCGCTGCCTGTGCGTAGGGCGCGGGCGGAATGGCCACCGGCGGCACCGGGACCTCTTCCTCGACGTCGAGATCCATCGAGACCTCTTCGGCCTCGATAGGCGCTTCCTCCGAGAAGTCATGCGCCGGGGCGCCGAAGGGGTTGCTGTCCGCCGGAGCGGCCCACTGCGCGGCGGGCGCGGGTGAGACGTCGATGGGCTCGGTCTCCCAGGTGGACGCCTCCTCGACGGGCTCGGCCTCCATCACCGGCTCCAGCGGGGCGTCGCTCCACTCGCTCGTAGCCGGAGTGGCCGCCTGGTCCCATTGGGGGGCCTGCTCGGTGGCAGACCACTCGGGCGTGGCCTGGGCCGGCGCGGTTTCCCAGCTCGCAGCCTCGTGGCTGGCCGCGGACCATTCGGAGGTCTCTGGCGTGGTGGAGGCCCACTCACTGGCCTGGGCGGCTTCCGGTGCCGGAGTGGAGTCCGCCCACGTGGGCTGGACTTCTTCCACCTCGGGTGCTGCCCAGTCGGTGTGGGCTCCGTCGGTGGACGTGGCCCACTCGGGCTGGGTCTCCTCGATGGGCGAGGCCCACTCCTCCTGGACCGCGTCAGGGGCAATCTCGGCGACGGGCTGTGCCCAGGCCTGGGCGCCATCGGTGGGCGTCGTGGCCCACCCTGGCTGGGCGGTGTCCGCGCCGGCATTGGCCCAATCCGCCTGGGCGCCATCGGCGGGCGTCGTGGCCCACTCCGGCTGTGCGGCATCCGCACCAGCGCTGGCCCAGTCTGCCTGGGCACCATCGGCGGGCGTCGTGGCCCACTCCTGCTGGGCGGCGTCCGCGCCAGCATTGGCCCAGTCCGCCTGGGCGCCATCGGCGGGCGTCGTAGCCCAAGCCGGTTGGGCTGCGTCCGCGCCAGCGCTGGCCCAGTCTGTCTGCGCGCCTTCTGCCGCAGGCGGGGCCCAGGCAGACGTCGAGGTAGCTTCCGCCGCCGGGGCAGAGGCGTCGGCCTGCGCGGTGGTGGCCCATTCCTCCTCGATCTCCACGGGCGCCGCGTCTGCAGGCGTTTCCGCCCACCCGGCCTCGACCTCCACGGGCGCCGCCTCGGTGGTGGAGGCCCATTCGGGCGCTGCTTCCACCGGTGCCGCCCCCCATTCCGGGCTCGCGTTGGCGGCCGTGTCCGCTTCCGGCGTGGCCCATTCAGGCTGGGCCTCGATGGTCTCAGCGGGCTCGGCCCACTCCTCGTGCACCTCGATGGATTCTGCTTCAGTGTCGGCCGCTGCCCACTCGGTCTGGTGGGTTTCGGGCGTGGCGCCCCACTCGGTGTGGCCCTGCTCTGGTGCGGCCTCGGCGGGAGTGTTCCAGGCTGACGGGGCCGCGCTTGCGGCCTCCGAGGTCGCGTTCCACTCGTCGGGAGCAGCCTCTGCGGGTGTCACCCACTCCGGCTGGGCAGCGGCGGTCGCGTCCGAGCCAGAAGTCCACTCGGTCTGCGCCTCGGCCGACGAGGACTCCGCGGACGCGCTCCATTCGGACTGGCCGAAGCTGGTTGCTTCCGAGCCACCATGCCACTCGGCCGATGAGGTCTCCGCGGCCGACGTCCACTCGGGCTGGGCAGGTGCGGTCGCTTCCGAGCCGGAAGACCAATCGGCCTGGTGCTCGGTGGAGGCGATCACGTCCGAGGCGGCTGACCACTCCGCCTGTGCCTCGGTGGTCGCGACCGTGTCGGACGAAGCCCACTCCGTTTGAGCGGTGTCAGTGATGTTGGAGCCAGCGGCCCATTCGGGCTGCGCTTCGGTGGGCTCCAAGGCGTCCTGCGCGGCCCACTCGGGCTGCGTGGCACCGGTCACATACGATTCAGCCGCCCACTCCGCTTGTGCCTCTGCGGATGCGGTGATTTCAGGCGCAGCCCAATCCGTCTGAGCTTCGGCGGATGCGGTGGCTTCGGGAGCAGCCCACTCAGGCTGCGTGGCGGTCGAGCTGGCATCCCATGTGGAATGGGTCTCCGCCGATGCGGTGGACTCAGGCGAAGCCCATTCAGGTTGCGCGGCGCCAGCGGCATCGGAGCCAGCGCTCCACTCGGGCTGTGCCTCCGCGGATGCCGTGGCCTCGGGCGTGGTCCACTCGGTCTGAACGGCGTCGGCGTCGGCGGTCCACTCGCTCTGGGGCTCGGTGGTGACGGCCTGCTCGGAGCCGGTGAAGTCGGTGCCCGTGGCCCACTCGGCGTGTGCCTCGACGGGCGCGGTGGCGTCGGCCGCTGCCCACTCGGGTTGCGGCTCGGAGGTGTGGGCCCACTCCACCTGCGGCTCTGCGGGAGCCGTCTCGGAAGTCGTGGCCCATTCGGCCTGGAACTCGGAGGGGGCTGCTTGCGTGGACCATTCGGCCTGCGCTTCGGCTGAACCGTCGGGCGACGCGGCCGCCCACTCCTGCTGGACCTCCGTGGCGCCAGCGCTGGCGGTGTCCGTGCTCCACTCAGCCTGGGCCTCGACGGGTGCGGCGGACCACTCAGCCTGTGCCTCGTGGGTCTCCATGTCCGTGGAGGTCGATGCCCAATCGCCAGCGGAGGCGGTGGCCGTCTCGGCCGGAGCCGTCCAGTGCGGCTGAGCGTCACTCGACGGCTCTGCCCACTCGGCTTGGAGCTCGACAGGGGCCGAGTCGTCGGTGGCTTGTGTGGACCACTCGGTGGTGGAGGCCGCGTCACCGGTGTCCGTGGTGGCCCAGGCGGACGCGTCGGCCTCCGTCGGCGTGGACACCCACTCAGGTTGCAGCTCGATGGCGTCTGGCTCGCCGTCCGGCAGCGCCATGCTCCGCGCATCCGTGGGTGCGAACTGCCCGTGGCCCAGGAACTCGCTTGCCGCGGCGAGGGGAACGGCCTCTTCGGGGTTCCCGCTCAGGTCGAACATCTCCTCGCCGGACGCGGGCGGCTCTCCCGCGACGGTGAGGGTATCCGCCTGGAGGTCCGGCCCGGCCGGCACGGGGCGGATTTCAATCGACGGGACCTCCGAGCTCGAGAAGGGCGCGGCTTCCTGTGAGTAGGCCACCTCTGGAGTGGCGTCGGCCACATTCAGCGAGGGCGCTTCGTCCGCCCAGGCCTGTGCGGCGTCCACTGCCTGCTCGGGCGCAGACTCGACATCGATGACATCGAGCGAAGGCGCTTCGCTGGAGACCTCTGCCGCGTCCAACTCCAGGGTGGGGACGCGCTCCTCCTGCTCCGGCGACTCCTCGCTCACATCCGAGGCATCGAGCGCAATCTCATGCGATGGGCTCTCGACCTCGGCGGCGTATCCCGGAGCCCCGACATCGAGGGCGACGGGCTGTGACTCCTCGGCGAAGTCGGCGGTGCCGAGGGCAATCTCCGCCGAAGGCTCACTCGCGGTGGGCTCGGCAACATCCGCTGCATCGAGGGCAATCTCCGCCTGCGAAGCGCTGGAGGCCGCATCGCTGACATCGGACGCATCGAGCGCAATCTCGGGTTGCGCGGCAGCAGAGGGCTCCGGCTGGCTCACGTCGGACGCGCCGAGCTCGACCTCCACGTCAGGCGTGGCCTCCGCGGCCACCGCTTCGCTGGCTTCCGCGGCTTCGAGCACCAGCTCCGTGTACGGCACGTCTCCCGCTGGAGCGGCTTCGGAGCCTTCGGCCGTTGTCTCCGGGATGAGTGGCTCGGCGGATGCGTCGCTCACGTCGGACGCGTCGAGCGCAATCTCCGTATGCTGAGCCTCGGGCTCGATGGTGGCCACGTCGGACGCGTCGAGCGCAATCTCGGTGGCCTGAGCGTCGTCGGCGGTGGCAGCGGCAGTCGCATCGCTGGCCGTAGCACCTGCATCCCAGGAGGCCGGTTCGCTCGCGGACTCGGAAGCCGGGGCTTCGAGCACATCGGCGGTTTCGAGCGTGAGCTCCGCGTCCGAGGACTCAGAGGGCTCGGCCATGGCGGAGACGTCGATGATGTCACCCGCGTCCGCGAGCTCGGTCGGCTCGGCTTCGACGGCGAGCGGTGCGGAGGCCCAGGCTTCGTCCATGGGCGCGGGCGTCAGCTCTTGCGCCAGCACCGGCTCACCCTCGGCGGAGGCGTCCAGCAGCTCCACCTCGGAAGAGGGGACCTCCACTTCCATCATTTCGGATGAGGACTGCGCGTCGTCCTGGGCCGCCACGGGCGTGTCCGGCGCCGACTCGACCTCCATCGAGAGGTCCGCGAAGGAGGTCTCCAGTGAGGTCTCGGGCTCGGTGGCTGCGACAGGTTCCGGCTCGGCGCTCACGTCCGAGAAGTCATCCTCCGCCACGCTCACCGCTTCCGCCTGCACGTCCTGCTGCAGGTCCGCGGTGACGTCCGCGAACGACGCGGAGGGGTCTTCCTGCGCGTCCTCAGCGGACAACTCCTCGGCGGGAGGTGCTTCCTCGGAGGACGTCTGCGCTGACGCCGGGCCGCTGGCGCCCGGCGTCATCCACGGAGCGGGCTCGCTCAGCGCGGGAATGTCGATGTCGTCCGAGAGGCTGAGGTTGTCCTGCTCCACCTCCGGCTGGGGCGCCGGTGCGGCGGGGTAGGGCTGCTGCACCTGGGGATCAGCCTGCCAGCCGCCGGCATAGCCCTGCGCATTCGGGTCATACCCGTGCTGAGCATTGGGGTCGTAACCCTGCTGCGCGTAGGCCTGAGCATTCGGGTCGTAGCCCTGCTGCGCGTAGGCCTGGGCATTCGGGTCGTAGCCTTGCTGGCCATACTGGGCATTGGGGTCGTAGCCCTGCTGCGCATAGGCCTGGGCATTCGGGTCGTAACCCTGCTGGGCATAGGCCTGGGCATTCGGGTCATAGCCCTGCTGCGCGTAGGCCTGGGCGTTGGGGTCGTACCCGGCGGGGTAGGGGTACCACTGGCCGTCGTCGGCGTAGTAGCCCTGGGGTTGCTGCTCGTAGCCGGCGGGGTAGGGGTACCACTGGCCGTCGTCGGCGTAGTAGCCCTGCGGCGAAGCCTGTTGCTGCCAGGCGGAGGCGTCCGCGGCTGGAGCGTCGTCCACGCTCAGCTGAGCACGCAGCTCGTTCCAGCGCGCCTCCTCCACGGGAGACAGGCTTCCCAGCTTCCGCTTCTCGTCGAGGAAGCGGAATTCTCTCATCGCCGCGCGCGTGTCCGACATCCGTCACCTTGCTGCGGACAGCGTACAACCGGACTTCTGCCGCAGCGTAAATAGAGGGGGCTGCGAGTCTAGGGGACTCCCGGGGACGGGTAAACCAAATGGCCGGGGCCCGGCCGGCAGCCTCCCTTACTGGAGAGCGTCCCGGACGTCCTGGTCGAGGGTCGCCCGCGTCCGGCCGTAGTGCTCCGTCAGGGCCTCGTCGATGGGTCTTCCTCGTCCCACCTCGCGGACGAGCGTGAGGAACCGGCCCATCCCGCCCCGCTTCACCAGCTCGCGGACGGCGACGGCGGAGGTGGCGTAGGCGATGGCGGGGTTGCGCTGCATGATGAGGGACTGTCCCTCCAGCTCCGCCAGCTTGGGCAGGCTGTTCGCCTTGGCGGCCTGGGCCATGAAGCTTCGGACCGACCGCTCCGGGTTTTCGCTCCCCAGGTAGCGCCACTCGACGTACTCGGCCAGTCCTTCGTTGAGCCAGATGGGGAGGTTGTTGCCGTAGCCGTCGCAGAAGTCGTCCAGCGCGGCATGGACGTACTCGTGGACCAGGGTCGCCCGGGTCTGCTGCGTCAGCTCCGCGGCGTCGTTGAGGCGGATGGCGTTGTCGGAATAGAGCCCGGCGACGGCGCGGGCCCGGGTCGCGCCGAAGTGCGTCTGGAACTCCGCGAGTGTGTAGAGGACGACGTCCACCGGCGCCTGGCGGACCTCGCCCAGCATGCTCCGGGTGAAGTCATAGGCCTCGTCCAGCGCGGCGACGACGCGGCCCTCGTACTCCGCGCGCTGGCCGAAGTCGCGCTGGTTGTTGAAGTAGCGGATGATGAAGCGGCTGTTCGAGCGCGTCCGCATGCCGTCCGGGCCGACGCTGGACTCGTAGTTGAGGCTGGCCGAGCGCGTGGAGCCCCGGCCCTGGCCGGCCACCGCGGGCTGTGTCTCCGCCATGGCGGCGGGCCGCCGGGTGGGGGCGCTGTTCATCCGCTGCTCCAGCCGCTCCGCCTCCCTTCGCGCCGCGCCCTCCTCGCTCGCCCTGGCGCGGGCCTGCTGGAGCAGCCGCTTCGCTTCAGCGGCCTCCTTGGAGCGGGGCGGCACCTTCTCCAGCACCGCCACGGCGCCCGCCGCGTCCTGCTCCTCCATGAGCAGGCGCCCCAACTCCAGGCCGAAGGCGCCGTCCTTGGGGTGTCGCTCCAGCCCCTTGCGCAGCGCCGCCTCCGCGGCGGCCCGCTGGTCCGTCTTGCGCGCGGCCAGGGCCAGGCACCGCAGGGCATCGGCGGACGCCTCGTAGACGGCGGCGCGCTCACCCAGCGAGTACGCCATCACCGGGTCCTCGCCCTTCAGGGCCTCGCAGCCCTTGTGCAGCGCGGCGGAGACGGCGCTCCGCTGTGAGGCGGGCACGTCCTCCGCGTCTCCGGCCGAGAAGGCCAGATAGAGCTCCTCCCAGGAGCGGCTGGCGGCGAGCGACTTCGCCTTCTGCGCGGGCGAAGGAGGGGCGGCGGTCAGCAGTAGGGCGGAGAGCAGGGCGGCGGGGCTCATGCCCCGAGTATCGCCGGACTCGGGCGCGCGGGCGCAAGGCCCCGGTCGCCAGCAGCGCCCTACTTGCGCGCCACCTGCCAGCCGAGCCGCTGGAGCGTGCGCTCCAGCTCCTCGATTTGCGCCGGGCCGGTGGTCTCCAGCGTCACCTCCACCATGGCCTCGCCCAGGCCTGCCTTGGAGAAGGCGCGCTCGTGGTGGATCTCCACCACGTTGGCGCGCAGGTCGGCCACCTGCGAGGTGAGCTTCGCCAGCATGCCGGGCCGGTCCGGCAGCCGCACCTCCAACTGCACCAGGCGCCCGGCCTTCACGAGGCCGCGCTCGATGATGCGGCTGATGACGTTCATGTCGATGTTGCCGCCGCTGAGGACGACGGCGGCGCGCCGGCCCTTCGCGGCGGGCACGTTGCCGCTGAGCAGCGCGGCCAGCCCCACGGCGCCGGCGCCTTCCACCACGCTCTTCTCCTGCTCCAGCAGGGTGAGGATGGCGGCGGCGATCTCCTCCTCGTCCACCGACACCACGTCATCCACGTACTTGCGCACCATGGAGAAGGTGAGGTCCCCCACGCGCTTCACGGCGATGCCGTCCGCGATGGTGGTGCCCGCGTTGGCCAGGACGACGCGCTCGTCCGCCTCCAGCGACGCCTTCATGCTGGCGATGGTCGCCGCCTGCACGCCCACCACGCGGATGTCCGGGCGCGTCTCCTTCAGCGCGCACGCGACGCCGGAGATGAGCCCGCCGCCGCCAATGGGCACCAGCACCAGCTCCAGGTCGGGGCACTGCTCCAGCAGCTCCAGGCCGATGGTGCCCTGGCCGGCGATGACGTGCGGGTCGTTGAAGGGGTGGATGAAGACGCGGTCCTCCGCCTTCTGGATGCGCAGCGCCTCCGCGTAGGCCTCGTCGTAGTTGGTGCCCTTGAGCACCACGCGCGCGCCGTAGTCATCCCGCGTGCGCGACACCTTGATGAGCGGGGTGCGCTCCGGCATGACGATGGTGGCGCTCACGCCCAGCCGCCGCGCGTGGTACGCCACGCCCTGCGCGTGGTTGCCAGCCGACGCGGCGATGACGCCCCGGCGCCGCTCGTCCTCGGACAGCGTCAGCAGCTTGTTGAGGGCGCCGCGCTCCTTGAAGGCCCCCGTGCGCTGGAGGTTCTCCAGCTTGAAGAACACCGCTGCGCACTCCGTCCGCTCCGTGAAGTAGTCCGACTGCGGGCACGGCGTGGGGCGGATGGCCGAGCGGATGCGCTCGCGCGCGGCCTGGATGTCCTCGAGGGTGACCATGGGCGCCGCGTCTATCGGAAGCGCGCCCCGGGCGGAAGAGACAGGTGGGATGGGCCTGTCGCGTTGCGGGCTTGTTGCGCCGCGTCAGATGCCGCGCAGCACGGTGGCCTTGCCCACCCGGCCAATGGCGAGGATGTAAGCGGCCGTCCGCATGGACACCTTCCGGGAGCGGGCCACCTGGGCCACGCGCTCGTAGGCCTCCTTCATGGACTTCTCCAGCTCCGCGTTGACGCGGTCCTCCTCCCAGGAGAGGTGCTGGAGGTTCTGCACCCACTCGAAGTAGCTCACCGTCACACCGCCGGCGCTGGCGAGCACGTCCGGCACGACGAAGATGCCGCGCTTCTCGAAGACCTCGTCCGCCTCTGGCTGGGTGGGGCCGTTGGCGCCCTCGATGATGAGCTTCGCGCGCACCGCGTGGGCATTCTCGCGGGTGAGCACATGGCCCAGCGCCGCCGGGATGAGGACCTCGCAGTCCGCGCCCAGTACGTCCTCGTTGCCGCACGCGGCGCCGCCGCTGAAGCCCGCCACCGTGCCGGTGCGCTTCACGTGCTCGAAGAGGGAGGGGATGTCCAGGCCCTGCGGGTTGCGCACGCCGCCCAGCGCGTCCGCCACCGCCACCACCACGCCGCCGTCCTCCCAGAGGAGCTGCGCGGTGTGGCCGCCCACGTTGCCGAAGCCCTGGATTGCGAAGCGCGTGCCCTTCACCGGCAGGCCCAGGTCCCTCAGGATTTCACGCGCCACGTAGAGCAGGCCGCGCCCGGTGGCGGCCTCGCGGCCCTTGGAGCCGTACAGCTCCAGCGGCTTGCCCGTCACCACCGCCGGCGAGTGGCCGTGGTAGCGCGAGTACTGGTCCATGATCCACGCCATCACCTGGGGGTTGGTGTTGACGTCGGGCGCGGGGATGTCGCGCGTGGGGCCGATGACGTCCTGCACCTGGTCCACGTACTTCCGGGTGAGGCGCTCCAGCTCCTTGAGGCTCAGCTGGGACGGATCACAGGCGACGCCGCCCTTGGCGCCGCCATAGGGGACATTCACCACGGCCGTCTTCCACGTCATCAGCGACGCGAGCGACGCGCACTCGTCCTGGTCCAGCAGCGGGTGGTAGCGCAGCCCGCCCTTCATGGGCCCACGGCTGTTGTCGTGCTGGATGCGGTACCCGGGGAAGGTGCGAATCTCGCCCGAGTCCATTTCGATGGAGACCTGGACCTTCACCTCGCGCAGCGGCGTGGCGAGCAGCGTCTCGATAGGGGTTCCCACGTCCATGATCCGCGCGGCCTTGCGGAAGTAGTAGTTGGTACCCTCGACGGCGCTCATGTGTCGGTTTGCTCCTGGATGGCGGCGCGCGAGACCTTAACAGAAGGGGTGCGCTACCATAGGAATCTGCCATGTCTCCCGAACCGCCGGACGCGTCCACCGTGAGCGGGCACCTCCAGGGGCTGGCCCGGCGCATCCGGGCGCTGCGGGAGCGGCGGGGCCTCACCCAGGAGGACTTCGCCGCCCGCTGCGGCATCTCCGTGTCCTTCGCGTCGCTCCTGGAGCGGGGGGAGCGCAGCCCCAGCTACGAGACGCTGCTCCAGGTGGCCGCCGCGCTCCAGCTGCCGCTGTACGAGCTGCTCCGGCTGGACGACGCGCGGGACGCGGGCGTCCACCGGTTGGAGGCCTTCGTCCGGGACAGGGGGCTGTCGCGCGCGGACGTGGACCGGCTGCTGGCGGTGGCGGAGGTGATGTTCCACGCGCCGCGCCCACCGGGGGCCGAGGACGCCGGGCCCGACAGGCCGGAGCCGGCCCGCTGCGGCGAGCCCGGCTGTGCCAAGCCGGTGCTCGCCCGGGACCTGTGCGCCGCCCACTACCACCGCGCGCGGCGCAGGAAGGCCACCGGCCCGGGGACCGGCGGCACCTGAGGCACTACTTCCGCTTGGCCTGCTCCACCTTGAGCGTGCGCTCACCGTGGGGCTTGCCGTGCGTCGACTCGAAGGCCGCCACGTCCTCGTCGGCGACGAAGACATAGGCGTAGGTGGGGCGCAGGTCGGTGCGCAGCACCTTGCCCGCCGGAGCGCCCGCGGCCTCCAGCGCGGCGGTGACGCCCGCCTCGTCCAGCCCGTCCTGCTTGCCCAGGCCCACCCACAGGCGCGTCTGACCGGGAATCTCGGGCAGGGCCTCCTGGCGGGGGCGGCGCTCCGTGCGCGCGCCGCGCGGGCGGTGACGCTCCACCTTCAGCGCCTTCTCACCGTGGGGCTTGCCGTTGACGGCCTCGAAGCCGGCCGCGTCCTCCTCGGCCACGTAGGCGTAGCCGTAGGTGGGGCGCAGCAGGGCGCGCAGCACCTTGCCGGCCGGGGCGCCCGCGGCCTCCAGCGCGGCGGGCAGCTTCGCCTCGTCCATGCCGTCGTCCATGCCCAGGTTCACCCACAGCTTCACCTCGCCGGGACCCGCGTCCGGAGACGGGGGCGGGCGGGGCGTGGCGTCGCGCTCCGTGCGCGGCTTGCTCTTCTCCACGCGCAGCGTCTTGGCGCCGTGCTGCTTGCCGTTGAGCGCCTCGAAGGCGGCGGAATCGTCGTCCGCCACGAAGACATAGGCGAAGGTGGGGCGCAGCTCGGCGCGCACCAGCTTGCCCTCCGGGGCGCCCGCGTCCTCCAGGGCGGTGGCGATGCTACCTGGCCCCAGGCCGTCCGCCGTGCCCAGGTTCACCCACAGCTTCGTCTCGCCGGGGCCGGCCTCTAGCGCCGCCGCGCCACGGCTCGCCTCGCCGCCGCGCTCGCGCCGGGGCTCGTCACGCCGGGGCCGGCGCTCGCGCTCCGAGGACTCGCCGCGCTTCTCGCGCCGCTCCTCACGCTCGCGCTTCTCGCCGCGCTCACGCTTCTCACCGCGCTCGCGCCGGCCACCCTCGCGGCCCTCGCTCTTGCGCTCCGGCGCGGGCTCGCGGCCCTCCGCCGCCAGCGCCGCCGCGGCCTTCTCCATCCGCAGGTGGCTGAAGAAGTACTTCAGCAGGAAGGCGATGAGGTCGTCGGCGTCCGCCCGCGGCTTGAGCTGCGCCGCCAGGGGCAGGAAGCCCTCGAACACGGAGCCGCCCGCCGCCTCCTGGATTTCGCGCACGTGGCGCTCCGTCCACAGGCGCATGGCCTCTTCCGGGGCCGGCATCTCGCGCTTGTCGAACTTGATGCCGTACTTCTTCTCCAGCGTGGTGTACGTGGCCAGCTCACGCCCGGAGAAGAGGTTGATGGCGGTGCCCTTGTTGCCGATGCGGCCGGTGCGGCCCACGCGGTGCAGGTACACCGCCGCGTCCTCCGGCAGCGAGTAGTTGATGACGTACTCCAGCCCGGAGATGTCGATGCCGCGCGCCGCGATGTCCGTGGCGACCATGAAGGCCACCTCGCCGCGCTTCACCTTGCCCATGACGCGCTCGCGCTCCTTCTGCGGCAGGTCGCCATTGAGCAGCTCCGCGTCGAAGCCGTTGCGGTTGAGCACCGCCGTCACCAGCGCGGTGTCGTCGCGCGTGTTGCAGAAGATGATGGCGTTGTGCGGCTCTTCCTTCTCCAGCACGTAGATGAGGTTGCGCGGCTTGGGGAAGGCGTCCGACACGTCGTAGCGGATGTGGTGGATGTGCTCCACCGTGAAGACGTCGCCCGACAGCAGCAGCGTCTCCGCGTTCGTCGTGTAGCGCGCGATGAGGTTCTGGATGTCCGTGGGGACGGTGGCGCTGAAGAGCAGCACCTGGCGCGTCTTGGGCAGGCGGTCGAGGATGCGCGTGACCTCCTCGTAGAAGCCCTGGTTCAGCATCTCGTCCGCTTCGTCCAGGACGGCGTGGTCGCACGCGTCGAGCTTCAGGTTGCCGCGGTTGATGTGGTCGAACACACGGCCGGGCGTGCCGACGATGATGGGCGTGCCTTCCTCCAGCGCGTCCTCCTGCTGCTTCATGGACGCGCCGCCGTAGATGGCGGCGATCTTCAGGCCCTTGTGCTTGGCGAGCATCTTCAGCTCGTCCGCTACCTGGAGGGCCAGCTCGCGGGTGGGGCAGAGGATGAGCGCACGCACCCGGCGCTCGTCGGCGGGAATCTTCTCCAGCAGGGGCAGGCCGAACGCGGCCGTCTTCCCGGTGCCGGTCTTGCTGCGAACGATGAGGTCCTTCCCCTCCATGGCGGGCCGGAAGGCGCGGGCCTGGACGGGGGTGGGGTTGGTATAACCGCGCTCCGCCAGGGCGTGGCGGATGGGCTCTGACAGGTTCATGTCGTCGAAGCCGATGTCCGCGATGTATTCGGCGGGACGTGTCGGGGCTTCGTCAGGCGCCGGACTCTCCGGCACGTTGGGCTCTTGGATGTCGCTCATCAGGCATGGGCATAGCCCCTGCATTACCCTGTGGCAACAATCGCGGCACTTTGCTGTATGGAGCCCCCATGGCGAATGGGAGGAAAAGAACCAAAGGTACGTCCCCCCGACCCCGCGTGAAACGGCCGGCCGCGCGAGGGGCCGGCGACGCCGTGGACGCCGAGCTGGAGGGGGCGGAGGCCGAGGCTCAAACGGACCCGGATTCCCTGGAGCCAGACGCCGCCGAGTTGGAGGAGGTCGAGCCGGAGGCGGACCTGAGCGCCCCCCTGGTGCCCGCCCGGGCGCTCATTCCGTCGAATGACGTGGGCCTGACGCCCAGGGATCCGCTCCAGGCGTACATGGCCGAGGTCCAGCGCCATCCCCTGCTGACGCGGGAGGAGGAGCTCCAGTTCGCCCGGCGGTACCGCGAAACGGGCGACGTCAACGCCGCCTACCGGCTGGTGGCGTCCAACCTGCGCCTGGTCGTCAAGCTGGCCCACGAGTACCACCGCAACCCCCTGTCCCTGCTGGACCTGGTCCAGGAGGGCAACATCGGGCTCATGCAGGCGGTGAAGAAGTACGACCCGGAGCGGGGCGTGAAGCTGAGCAGCTACGCCGCCTGGTGGATTCGCGCGTACATCCTCCGCTACATCATGGACAACTGGAAGATGGTGAAGCTGGGCACCACCGAGGCCCAGCGGAAGCTCTTCTTCAAGCTGCGCCAGGAGCAGGAGAAGCTGGTGGCCCAGGGCTTCGAGGCCAGCCCGAAGCTGCTCGCCGAGCGGCTGAACGTCACCGAGCAGGACGTGGTGGAGATGGACCAGCGGCTCGGGCACGACGAGATGTCCATCGACGCGCCGCTGGGCAACGACGAGGATTCGCGCGCCACCCGGGCGGACCGCTACCTGCCGTCCAACGCCATGCCGGCCGACGAGCGGCTGGGCGCCGAGCAGCTCAAGGCGCTCTTCCGGGAGAAGCTGACCGAGTTCGCCCGGACGCTGGAGGGCAAGGAGCGCTTCATCTTCGAGAACCGGCTCATCGCCGACGAGCCCCTCACGCTCCAGGACATCGGCGACAAATACGGCGTCAGCCGCGAGCGGGCCCGGCAAATCGAGGCGGCCCTCATCAACCGGATGCGGGAGTTCATGCGCGAGCACATCCCCGACTTCGACCTGGTGGCCAGCCCCAAGGCCTGAGGGCGGGGAGGGGCATGAGGCCGGGCACGGCGATACGATGCGCCTGTCCGGCCGGAAGAGGACGACGCCCAGGCGGTGAACGACAGCCAGGCCAGCGGCGTGCTGCCGACGAAGCAGAGCTACTTCCGCGAGCTGGAAGTCGAGCTGGAAATCCTCCGCCTCGGCGACCCGGAGGCGGCCGCGCGCTTCGAAGCCGAAGCGCTGGCCGCCCACCCCTACTTCGGCCAGGGGCGGGAGATGACGCAGGCGTTGATGCCGCCCACGCCCATGGACAGCTTGCCCGCGCAGCCCTCGGGCGCCGGGAGGGTCTCGTCGAACACGAAGCGGCCGTGGACGCGGGAAATCTGCTTGTTGAGCTCCGCTTCCTTCAGCGGCGA
Organism: Pseudomonadota bacterium; assembly: GCA_023426545.1. GTDB lineage: Bacteria > Myxococcota > Myxococcia > Myxococcales > Myxococcaceae > Myxococcus. The sequence goes on along the minus strand of JAFAAN010000118.1, from coordinate 26,518 downwards.
GGGGAACACCTTGCCCTGGCCGTAGCCCAGGTACTGGGCCGTCAGCTCCCAGCCGCCGCCAGCGGACATGCCGTGGCCGAAGGTGCCCTTGCGGGCGGTAATCAGCACCTGCTCGGGCAGCACGTCGCGCAGGGTCTGCACCTCCAGGAAGTCTCCCGGGGTGGCGGTGGCGTGCAGGTCCCAGCTCCCCACGTCCCCGGGGGCGCAGCCGGACTCGGCCAGGGCCTCGCGGATGGCCAGCGTGGGGCCTTCCTTGGACGGGGTGATGATGTGGTCCGCGTCCGCGGTGACGCCCACCGCGAGGGGCTCCATGCCCAGCGGCTTGAAGCCCCTGGCCGTGAAGTGCTCCAGGTCGCCCAGCACCCACACCACCGAGCCGCCCGCGACGTGCGTGCCCCGCAGCGCGGTGAGGGGCTTGGAGACGGCGGCGTCCGCGGAGATGACGCGGGCGTTGTAGAAGCCACCCACGGTGAGCGGCATGGGCGGCGGGTCCGTCATGCCCATGACGACGGCCTTCGCCTGTCCCAGCTGGATGGCGTTGAGCGCCAGCCGCAGGCCGTAGCCGAAGGACGAGCACGCGGCCACCGGGGCGAACGTCATGCCGGTGATGCGCCCCATCATCGAAATCTGCGAGGCGGGCGTGTTGTGGATGTTCCACAGCACGTTGGAGGACACCGCGTTCCACGGCGGCTCCGGCGCCATCCACTTCTTCTGGAGCCGGGCGTTGCGCGTGCGCTTCTCCTTGATGACGGCGAGCTTGGCGGACTCCACGTCGCCATCGTCGGACACGCCGATGGCTTCAATCTCGCGCAGCTCCTCCAGGTACTCGCGCAGCTCCGGCGAGCGCGCCGCCCAGAACTGCCACCACGCGTCCTCGGCCTCGTCGCGCGTGGCCTCGTCCACCGTGGACGGCTCGGGCGGAAGCCCCGCCAGCGGCTCCTGCGTCTCGCGCCACCGCCGCAGGGCGCTGTTGCGCTCGGGCGCGGACCAGAAGCGGTCCCACCGCCGCTGGGCGCGGTACAGGTCCAGGGAGATGGAGCGGATGGTGGGCAGGTCGCCCAGACCGGTGCCCACGTAGACGTGGGCGCGGGGGCCCAGGGCCTGCAGCTCCTGCTCCAGGCCCGGGTTCTGCGCGAGCGACTGGATGAAGGCGCCGATGGCGAACTGCGTCGGCTGGCCCATCTTCCGCTCGAGCTGCGTGAAGCGGCTGCCCGGGAAGCGGGCGTCAATCCACGGCTTGTAGTCGGCCAGGTCGAACTCCGGCATGCCGACGAGGAAGTTGTCGGGGCCGAAGCCGTTGAAGGGGGACAGCCAGCTCTCGGCGGACGAGAGGTTGCGTTCGAACGCCTCGATGTTCCTGGACCGGGGGGCGACGACGCCCCAGCCGAAGATACCTACTCTGCGCACGTGTGACTTTCCTTCGCCGCTAGGGGGCGAGCGGCTCAATCTTCAAGTTGTCGAAATGGACCCGCGTTTGCCAGCCGGAGAAGCCGAAGTACTGGTTGCGCGGCCCTTCCAGGGGGGCGGGGTCCTTGAGCGTGAGGAAGGGCTGTCCGTCCACCTCCCACGCCAGGGTGCCGCCGCTGCGGGTGATTTTGATGTGGTGGCGCTTGCCGGGCACCACCGCGGCGCCATCGCGCACCGCCCGGTCTTTCGCGTGCTCGTTCTGCCGGGCGATGGCGGACTGCGTGTTGCGCCAGCCACCGAAGATGAAGACATAGCCGGTGGCGGTGTACTGCAGCCGCAGGTCGCCCGCGTAGAACGAGCGCCCGTCACCCCAGGCCTCCACCTTGATGTCGCCCTCCGGGCTGTCCGTCCAGGCGTCGAACTCGATGGTGGCGTTGGCGGGGATGGGCTGCTTCAGCCACACCGGCCGGTTGTGGACCCGCTCCACGACCAGCGCGCCGTCCACCAGGCGCACCGCGGCGGGGTTGGTGACGTTCCACGCGTCGCCCAGCGCGTCGCGGTTGAAGTCGTCCGCGAAGGGGCCCGGTGGCGGCGTGGGCGCGCGCGGCGCCGCGGTGAAGGGCAGCCGGTCCGGCGTGTCCACGCGCAGGTTGTCGAAGAAGATCTGCGACTCGAAGCCGGACAGGCCCAGCCGGTCCTGTCCCGGGCCCTTGAGCGGGAAGGGGTCGTCCAGCTCCAGCAGCAGCTCGCCGTCGACGAACCAGCGCAGCAGCGAGCCGCGGCGCTCCACGCGCCAGTGGTACGTGCGGCCCGCCTGCACCGGCGTGCCCCGCGCCTCCACCCGCACCTTCGTGTCCTGCTTGAAGACGCCGCTGGCCTTGAGGTCCGCGTTCTCACCGGCCACGCGGGCGGCCTTGCGCCGGAGCGCGTCCAGCGAGGGCGCTCCCATGTCGCGCCGGGCGATGACGGACAGGGAGTTGTTCCACCCGCCCTGCACCAGCACGTACCCGGAGGCCGGGTCCACGCCGTTGCCGAAGAGCTCCAGCCGGATGTCGCCGGCGGGCAGCTCGGAGCGCACGTCGAACTCGACCGCCACGTCCTCGGGCAGCGGGGCCTGGAGCCACAGCGGATTGTTTTTCACGCCCGGTGCCAGCAGCTCGCCCTGCACGACGCGCCAGTAGCCACCGGTGGAGAAGAAGTCCCGCTTCACCACCCCCGGGTCGGAGAAGTCCTGCCGGTAGGGCACCTGCGCCGTCGCCGTCGCCTGTCCCCGCAGCAGCGCGTAGTGGATGAGCGGGAACTGGATGACGAGGATGAGGCCGGCGAGCACGGCCCACCCCTTGCGCGTCAGTCCGCTCGGCTTCACCCACGCGGTGCTCGCGAGGGACTCCTGCCGGGGAGCGGGCTCCGTGGGGGACTGGTCCTGTTTCTCCGTGCGCCTGGCCTGACCCATCAATCCTTCCGGGGGGAAAGGCGGCGGAATGTACGCTCCGGGCAGGTGGACGTAAAGCGCGGCCAGGGGGGGATGGGGGTTACTTGACCCCCCACCGCTTCTCGAGCGCGTGCTGCTCCGCCTGCCGCTGCTTGACGCGCTCACGCTCAGCGCGAAGTTTCTCCGCTTCCTCGGGGGAGGGGCGGACGGCCAGCTGGTACACCGCGCCGGCCACGGCGAAGAGGCCCGCGGCGATGATGACGCCCCACGGCTTGCTGGCCACCGCCTCGACGACGCCGCCCACCTGGTGCAGCGCGGAGAGCGCGCCGATGACGAACAGCCACGCGCCCACCGCGGACGCCACCACCGCGGCCACCACCCGTTGCAGCAGCGCGCCCACCAGCCCGCCGATGATGAAGCCGGGCGCGAAGCCCAGCAGGAAGTCCTGCTGCCCGGCGATCTGCCCGGCGAGCAGGCCCAGGGGCACGCCCACGCCCAGGAAGGTGATGGCCGTGGGCAGCAGGAAGCCCAGCGCCATCAGCACCGCGGCGGCGATGGTGGCCACCCGGGCCACGTCCGGCAGGCCCAGCTTCATGGCGATGACGGGCGTCCACAGGAAGCCCAGCACCGCGCCGATGGGGCCGGCCAGCACGCGGAACAGCTTGCCACCGCCGGCCACGAGCAACGTCACACCCGCGACAGAGCACACGACGCCGGCCCACATGGGCAGGAGCCGGTAGATGGCCACCCAGCCGGGAGGGTTGAACGTCTGATACGCGCCGAGGGCCTGGATGAGGCCTTCCATGGCTGATTCTCCTTGATGCGGTCGACCGAAGCTTACGCGTATCGGACGGTTGCGAGCACGAGCAGCAGCACGAAGACGGCGGCGCCGAGGAGCGCGAACCCATACAGGGCGCGCGGCGTGGCGGTGCGCCTCAGCAGCTCCTCCGCCTCCGCGCGGTCTTCGGCCGAAGGGGCACCCGCAAGGAGCCGCTCGGCGTGGCGCCGCGCGCCGGCTACGTCCCCGGCCTCCTGGAGCGCCCAGGCGGCCTGGACCTCCGCCGAGCCGGGCGCGAGGGGCGTCTGTCCGCCTTTCGCCATGGAGGAACTCTATACCGGGGAATGCGCATACGCGTCGACGGTATATAGATACGGCCTATGTCCGCGCGGCGCTTGACCCGTCGAAACCTCCTGCTCGGCACCGCCGCGCTCGCCCCACTGCTGTCCCGGCGGGCGCAGGCCTTCGGTGAGAAGAACCGCTTCATCCCCGCGGTGGCCCGCCACAAGGGCCGCTGGGACACGCGGCTGTCCGGGCTCCGCCGCATCACCTGGGAGCTCCAGCGCCGCACGTCCGTGGAGGTCGTCCCGGACGCGCGCCCCTTTCCGCTCAGCTCGCCGGACCTGTTCGAGTATCCGTTCCTCTACTTCGGCGGCGAGGGCGAGTTCCCGCCGCTGGAGGACGCGGAGGTGGCCAACCTGCGGCGCTACCTGACGTATGGCGGTTTCATGCTGGCGGACGCCAATGACGCCAGTGATGGTGCCGGCTTCGACGCGTCCTTCCGGCGGGAGATGGCGCGGGTGTTGCCGCAGAGCCCGCTGATGGAGGTCCCGGCGAAGCACGTGGTGTTCAAGTCCTTCTTCCTGCTGGACGCGGCGCCCGGGCGGCTGCTCAACAAGCCGCAGCTGATGGGCTGCAACCTGGGCAAGCGCGCCGCGGTGCTGTACTCGCAGAACGACCTGGCCGGGGCGTGGAACCGCAACGAGACGGGTGACTACGAGTTCGACGTCTCTCCGGGCGGCGAGCCCCAGCGCGAGCTGGCGGTGCGGCTGGGCATCAACGTCTGCATGTATGCCCTCTGCCTGGACTACAAGGACGATGCCGTCCACCTGCCGCTCATCCTCAACAAGCGGCGCTGACGCACCAGCCTCACGCCGAAAGCCTGGATGAATTCCCCCACGTTCAACGCCTGGAAGCTCGTCACCCTCTCGCCATTGCCGCCGTGGGCGCTGGTGCTGCTCGCCCTGGGCCTGGCGCTGGGGGTGGCGCTGGCCGCCTGGGGTGTGCGCCGCGAGCCCTCGCGCGGGCGCCGCGTGCTCCTCTGGGGCCTGCGGGCGGGGGCGGGCGTGGCGGCGCTCTTCTTCCTGTTGGAGCCCGGCATCCGCCACCTGCAGGTGGCGCGGATGAAGAACCGCGTGGCGGTGCTGGTGGACCGCTCCGCGTCCATGAGCTTCCCCGCCGAGGTCGGCGGGCGCTCGCGCTCCGAGGAGGTGGCGGCCTTCCTGGAGCGCGCCGCGCCGCGGCTGGCGGAGCTGCAGGACCGCTTCACGGTGGAGGTGTACGGCTTCGACCCGGAGCTGGCCCCGGCGACGACGGACTCGCTGAGGACGCCCGCGCGCGCGGGCACCACGGACCTGCTGGCGGCGGTGCGCGCCGCGGCGGGCGCGGGGCAGGGCTCGCGCAAGCTGTCCGGCGTGCTGCTGTTCAGCGACGGCGCGGACAACACCGAGCTCAAGTCCGGCGTGGTGGGCCGGGCGCGCGCGGCGCTGGCGGACCTGAACGTCCCCGTCTCCACCTTCACCGTGGGACAGGAGACGCTCAAGGACGTCGCCGTGGAGGGGCTGAAGGTGGATGACTTCGCCTTCGTGCGCAACTCGCTCACGGTCGAGGTCGAGATTCACGGCCGCGGCTTCGCCGGGCAGGACATCCCGGTGGTGCTCAGCCAGGAGGGCAAGACGGTCGCCAGCAAGGTGGTGCGGATGGCGTCCGCGGACGACGTCAAGCCCGTGGCCTTCACCTTCACGCCGGACCAGACGGGGCGCTTCGTCTACACGGTGACGGTGCCCACCTTCCCGGGCGAGGCGGTGGCGGACAACAACACCCGCTCCTTCACGCTCAAGGTGATTCGCGACCGGGTGCGCGTGCTGTTGGTGGTGGGCCGGCCCTCGTGGGACGAGCGCTACCTGCGCGGCCTGCTGCGCCAGGACGCCAACGTGGACCTGGTGTCCTTCTACATCCTACGGACGCTGTCGGACGACCCGGGCGTGGTGAACGACCAGCGCGAGCTGTCCCTCATCCCGTTCCCCATGGAGGAGATTTTCGACACGAAGCTGGACACCTTCGACGTCGTCATCTTCCAGAACTTCGGGCACTCGGACCCGTCGCTCTCCATCGCCGAGTACGAGCGCAACCTGGAGCGCTATGTCCACAACGGCGGCGCCTTCGTGATGATTGGCGGTGACAGCGTGCTGGGCGAGGGCCGCGCCACCATGCCCACGCTGATGGAGGCGCTGCCGGTGGCGGCCGCCGGCCCGGCCAGCCTGGACTCCTTCAAGCCGCGCCTGACGCCCGAGGGTCTGCGCCACCCGGTGACGGCCATCGGCATGGGCGCCGCCAGCACGGAGGCGGCGTGGGCGGAGCTGCCGCCCATCCCCGGCGCCAACCTGACGCAGGCGCGGCCGGGCGCCACGGTGCTGATGGACCACCCGCACCTGACGGTGGGCGGGAAGAACGCGCCGCTGGTGGCGGTGTGGGACTACGGCCGAGGGCGCTCGCTCGTCATGGCGACGGACGCGTCCTGGTACTGGGCCTTCGCGGCGCACAAGGACGGCTCGCCCAGCCGCGCGTATGACCGCTTCTGGGGCAACGCGCTGCGGTGGCTGGTGAGGGACCCGGACCTGACGACGCTGAAGGTGACGGCGGACCCGCCGTCCGTGGAGCCGGGCCGGCCCGTGGGCGTCGTGGTGCAGGCGCGGATGGCGGACTATCAACCGGCGCAGGACGCGCAGGTGCGGGTGGAGCTCGTCTCCGTCGCCACGCAGCAGCCGGTGGCGGTGCAGACCGGCACCACGGGCACGGACGGCGTGGTGCGCCTGGAGTTCGAGCCGCCCGAGCCGGGCCCGTACAAGCTGCTGGCCACCGCGAAGAAGGGCGAGACGGACCTGGGCAAGGGCGAGGACGCGGTGGCCGTGCGTGCGGTGGGGCCCGAGCTGTCGGACGCCTCGGTGCGGCCGGAGCTGATGGCGCAGCTCGCGAGCGTGACGGGCGGCAAGTCGTACACGCTGCCGCGGGATGACCTTCCGGACGTGCCGCTGCTGGACCCGCCGGTGGTGGAGGTGGGGCGCGCCCGGGACCAGCCGCTCTGGGACCGCTGGTACTACCTGGTGGCGCTCATCGCGCTGCTGGGCGCGGAGTGGTTCGCGCGCCGGCGCTTCGGCTACGTGTGACGGGCGGCCTCTCCCGGCGAGCGGGAGAGGCGCGGGCCCTGTCCCCGAGGTCCGGGGCGGACTACGACTTCTCCACCACGCCGCAGGCGATGCGGCCGCCCGCGTCGCCGGCCGGGTCGGTGTGGTAGTCGTCTTCCTTGGCGTGCACCACCACCGCGGAGCCGTCCTTGTCGAACATGGACTTCACGGTGAGGCCGTTCTGCGAGAAAATGTCGAACTGCACCGTGCCGTCCTGGCCCACGTAGAGGTTGGGCAGGTCGCCCTGGTGCTTGCCCTTCGGCGCCAGCAGGCCGTGCGCCTTCTTGGTCGGGTTGAAGTGGCCACCCGCCGTCGTGAAGGCGGGCCCTTCGCACTTGCCCACCTCGTGGACGTGGAACGCGTGCTCGCCCGGAGGCAGGTTGCTCAGCTTGCCCTTGATGAGCACGCCATGCCGGGTCTGCTCGAAGGTGACCTCGCCCACGTCCTTGCCCTCGGAATCCTTGAGCTGGGCCTTGGCCATCTGGCCCTGGGGCGGCGTCTTCTTCTCGGCAGGCGGCGGCGTCGCCGCGCCCTCCTGTGCCAGGGCGGGCAGGGTGGCGGTCAGGGCGGCGGCGGTGAGCAGGGCTCGAATCTTCATGGGTGTCACTTCCTCCTTGGGTCGTGCGCTACGGAGCGAAGGGGCACACTAGCGGTTGCTCGCGGCCGTCGCCGCAGAAAGCAAGCGGGCATGCGGGCCGGTTGCCTTCCAGTGCTCATTCGTCCGCGAGGGGGACGGGCACCACCCGGGAAGCGCCGAAGGCGGGCGCCCAGGTGCCCTGGACCTCGGGCCCGTTGAGGAAGCTCACCAGCGCCTGGAAGGCGGCGAGGGGGCCGCCCAGCCGTTCGGCCCAGGCCAACCCCCGGGGCGAGAGGTTGGGCACCAGGGGGCCCAGCGCGTCCAGTGACTTGACGGAGCGCGTGAGGCCCAGGCCCTCGTCGCGCAGGCGCTGCGGCACGTAGAGCGGGGCGAAGCGCGCGTGGCGGTGGTCGTGGACGCAGCCCTCGTCTTCGAGCAGCGCCGCGGACAGCGGCAGCTCGCGCACGTTGAAGAGCAGCTTCACTGCGCCCAGGTGCGGGTCATAGGCGCCGCGCAGCCGGTGGTCGCCCCGGGGGATGAGGCGCCGGTCCAGGTAGCAGTACGCGCGGGCCTCGGGTGGAACGGCGCCGCGGTGGCGCGCGCCGCCATAGCGGTAGAAGGGCCGCACGTTTCGCGGGTCCACCTCCAGCGGTGGCCCCTCCTTCAGAGCGCGCAGCTTGGGCATCAGGGCTTCGGGGAGGCCGTGGGCCTTCGCGAACTCCGGCAGCGCCTCCTCGGGGGTGGCGGCGAAGTCCTTCACGCGGGCGAGCAGCCGCTCCGGGTCCGCGTCCACCAGCAGCTCGTCGAAGCGCGTCTTCACGCCGGGCAGGCTCACCGGCACGAGCCGCGTCAGGGGCTCGCCGCTCTGCCGCCAGCGGGCATCCAGCGCGGAGGCTTCCGGGGTGGTGGGCGCGAGCCGCCACTCGGGGGCTTCTGGGACGAAGGTCTGGCCGTTGCCGCGGCGCTCGAAGCGCGGGGGCGGATGCGGTCCGGGGAGCGAGCTCCACACGGTGATGCACGTCCGCACCTGCGTGCCGGCGAAGGCGCCGGACCCCAGGTCCACGACCTCGCGCAGGGAGAGCGTCTCCAGCAGCGACTGGCGCAGGGGCGCGTACATGAAGGCGTCGAGGAAGCTCGCCGGGGTGATGAAGGCGAGCGCCCCCGGACGCGTGGCCAGCCGGTGCGCGGCCAGCAGGAGGAAGAAGGCGAAGTCGTCGCGCAGGCTGGTGCCGGGCATCAGCGCCAGTGGCAGCAGCGCGCGCAGCCGGGCGTAGGTGGCGGGGTCCTTCAGCACGGACGAGGTGCCGTTGTAGGGCGGGTTGCCGACCCAGAGTTCCTTGTGGTCCGGCGGCGTGGTGGCGAGCAGCGGCGCCAGGCCGTCGCGCAGGGCGTCGCCCGCGTGCACGTTGGCGGCGGGCACGCGGGCCTGGCACAGCCGGGCGACCTCCGGGTCCAGCTCCAGTCCGCAGAGCCGCACGCCGGGCCGCAGCCGCGCGGCGGCGGTGAGGAAGGCCCCAGCGCCGCAGGAGGGGTCCACCACCGTGAGCGGTCCTTCACCCACGTGCTGGAGCGCGAGGGCGAGTGTGCGTTCCGCCAGGGGCGCCGGCGTGAAGAAGGCGCCCACCGCTTTGCGGTTCAGGCTGGGGAACTGAAGGACGAGCTTCTCCTCATCCACTTCCAGCGGCCTGTGCGCGGTGCGAGGCATGGGCCCGCATCCTACCCGGCGTGGTGCGGAGTGAACGTCCGAGGCCCGCTTTCTGGCTCGATGTTTCAGCGAGTTGTGTGTTTGGCATCAACGTACCTGCCCTGGAGTCGCAGATGCGCGGGCGTCGCCCGGGGCTCAATGCGTGACACTGTCGCGCACGTGGCCCTGCACCGGGAGGCCGCAGGCGCGGTTGGCGGGGACGGCGATGTCGATGAGCTTGGGCTTGGGCAGACCCAGGTGGCTCATGAGCTCGATGAAGCCCTCGCGGCTCCTGCCGGCGACGCGCGGGTTGTGCCGCTTCTCCTCGCCGATGGTCGTCACCGTCAGGCCCTTGTAGTCATGCGCCGGGTACACGAGCGTCTCGTCCGGCAGCGCGAACAGCACGCGGGTGATGGAGTCGTAGAGCGCGCCCGGGTCCCCGTTCTGGAAGTCCGTCCTGCCGGTGCCCCGGATGAGCAGCGCATCTCCCGTGAAGACGTGGTCCCCGAGCAGGTAGCTCACGCTGTCGTCGGTGTGCCCCGGCGTGGCGAGCACCTGGAGCGAGAAGGGCCCCGCCAGCAGCGTGTCGCCATGCCGGACGTGGATGTCGGCGCACGGTGCCCCGGATGCGCCTCCCACGACGAGGGCGCCCGTACGCGCCCGCAGCCGCCCGGACGCGGTGACGTGGTCTGCATGGACGTGGGTGTCGAGCACGTGCGTGAGCGTGAGCCCGAGCTCCCGCACCTGCGCGAGGTCGCGGTCGAGCTGCTCGGCGACGGGGTCGATGAGCAGCGCCGTGTGGCTGTCCGGGTCCCCGAGCAGATAGGTGTACGTCGAAGAAGCCGTGTCGAAGAGCTGGCGGAAGAGCATGCGTCCCTCCAGGGCGGCGGCGCCAGGGCGCCACCCGACAAGATTCGCCTGGAGGGAGGCATCGGCCTTCAGGGCATGCCCGTTCCTGTTCCTCGCGGCCCTGGAGGGGCTCGGTCGCCTAGCCGTACTGGAGGCGAAGCGGCCCGGGCTTGCGCCCGTATCCCGGAGAGACAGCGTCCGTCAGGCCTCCGCTCCGCTGCCGGTGGCCGCGGGGACGGGCAGCTCCGCGGCCGGCTTCGCGGGCACCGGGGCGGCCGCCGGGGTCGGCGGGGGCTCCCCCACGTGCATCCGGTGTTTCACCTCGGTGAAGCGGGCGGCGGACTCGTGCTCCGGGAAGAGCAGCGACACCGCCGCGCCCACCATGAAGGCCAGGGGGATGGTGACGATGCCCGGGTTGCGCAGCGGGAAGAGCGCGGAGCTGTTGCCCAGCAGGTCCACCTGCACCGTGGGAGACAGGAAGATGAAGAGCACCGAGGTGAGGGCGCCCGTCAGCATGCTGGCCACTGCGCCCTGCGTGGTGAATCGCTTCCAGGCCATGGACAGGAGCAGCGCCGGGAAGTTGGCGCTCGCCGCAATGGCGAAGGCGAGCCCCACCATGAAGGCCACGTTCTGCCCCTTGAAGGCCACGCCCAGGATGATGGCCAGGATGCCCAGGAAGAGGCTGGCGAGCCGGGCCACCTTGAGCTGCTCCTGCTCGGGGGCCTGTCCCTTGCGCACCACGCTGGACCACAAGTCGTGGGACAGCGCCGCCGCGCCGGACAGCGTCAGGCCGGCCACCACCGCCAGAATCGTGGCGAAGGCGACGGCGGAGATGAATCCCAGGAAGCCCGTGCCGCCCACCACCTCGGCCAGCATGGGCGCGGCCATGTTGCCGCCCTTGTCCACGCCGGTGATGGCTTGCCGGCCCACCAGGACCGACGCGCCGAAGCCCAGGATGAACGTCACCAGGTAGAAGTAGCCGATGAGGCCCGTGGCGTAGAAGACGCTGCTGCGCGCCGCCTTCGCGTCCGGCACGGTGTAGAACCGCATCAGGATGTGCGGCAGGCCCGCGGTGCCGAACATCAGCGCCACGCCCAGGGAGATGGCCTCCAGCGGGTTGCTCACCAGCTTCCCGGGTGCCAGCACCTCCGCGCCGTACTGGGTGGCCGCCTCGTCGAAGAGGCGCAGCGGGCTGAAGCCGAACTTGTAGAGCACCGCGCCCGCCAGGCCCGTGGCGCCCGCCAGCAGCAGCACCGCCTTGACGATCTGCACCCACGTGGTGGCAATCATCCCGCCGAAGAGCACGTAGAGAATCATCACCGCGCCCACGATGATGACCGCCGTCTCGTAGGACAGGCCGAACAGCAGGTGGATGAGGTTGCCCGCGCCCACCATCTGCGCAATCAGGTAGAAGCTGACCACGGTGAGCGTGCCCACCGCCGCGGACAGTCGCACCGGCGTCTGCTTCAGGCGGTAGGCCACCACGTCCGCGAAGGTGTACTTGCCCAGGTTGCGCAGGGGCTCGGCGATGAGGAACGTCACCACCGGCCAGCCCACCAGCCAGCCCACGGAGTAGATGAGCCCGTCGAAGCCGGAGGTGGCCACCAGGCCCGCGATGCCCAGGAAGCTGGCGGCGCTCATGTAGTCGCCCGCGAGCGCGAAGCCGTTCTGCGCCGCGCTCACGCCGCCGCCCGCCGCGAAGAACTCCGAGGTCGTCTTCGTCTTGCGCGCCGCCCAGTAGGTGATGGCCAGGGTGATGGCCACGAAGACGAGGAAGAAGAAGATGGCCGTCGCGTTGGGCTGGCCGAGCTGCGTCGTCGTTTCCGCCGGGTTCATGGCTGCCTCACTTCCCACCGCGGAGTTGGTGCAGGGCGCGGTCGTACGTCCCGTTCGCCCACAGCATGTAGATGCCCGTCAGCGCCCAGGCCGCGACGATGACCAGCGCGCCCAGCAGGATGCCAACGGACAGCCCGGGGGCGAGCTGCCGCCCCATGAGCGGCTTGTCGAAGGCCACCAGCAGGATGAAGCCGAGATACGCGACCAGCGTCGTCACGGTGAGCACGCCGGCCACGCGCCAGCGCGCCGCCGCGAGTGCTTCCAGTGCCGCCTCGTTCGGATTCGTGGACATGCGGGTTTTCCTCCTGTCAGCGCTTCGCCTGTGTGGGGGCCGCCGCCGCGAGCAGCTCGTCGAGCACCGAGGGGTCCGCCAGGGTGGTCGTGTCCCCCAGGTTCTCCACCTCGCCCGAGGCAATCTTGCGGAGCATGCGGCGCAGAATCTTCCCCGAGCGCGTCTTCGGCAGGCCGTTGACCAGCACCACCCGGTCCGGCGTGGCGATGGGCCCGATGACGTGCCGGACCTGCTCCTTGAGGGCGCCCACCATCTGCTCGGAGGCGGAGTCCTGCCAGTCCGGCTTCACCGTGACGAAGGCGCACACGCCCGTGCCCTTGAGGTCGTGCGGAAAGCCCACCACTGCGGCCTCGGCGACGGCCTCGTGGGCCACCAGCGCGCTCTCCACCTCGGCGGTGCCCATGCGGTGCCCGGAGACGTTGAGCACGTCATCCACGCGTCCCGTAATCCAGTAGTACCCGTCCGCGTCGCGGCGGCAGCCGTCACCGGTGAAGTAGAGGTTGGGGAAGCGCGCGTAGTACGTCTCCTTGAAGCGCTGGTGGTGGCCGTACAGCGTGCGGGCCTGCCCCGGCCACGAGCGCGCCATGCACAGGTTACCGTTGACGCCGTTGCCCTCGATGACGCGGCCCTCGTCGTCCACCAGCACCGGCTCCACGCCGAAGAAGGGCAGGGTGGCCGAGCCCGGCTTGGTGGGCGTGGCGCCCGGCAGCGGCGCAATCAGGATGCCGCCCGTCTCCGTCTGCCACCAGGTGTCCACCACCGGGCAGCGGCCGTCGCCGACGACGTCGTGGTACCAGCGCCAGACCTCGGGGTTGATGGGCTCGCCCACGCTGCCCAAGAGGCGCAGCGACTGGCGCGAGGACTTCTTCACCCACGCGTCGCCCTCCTTGATGAGCGAGCGCAGCGCGGTGGGCGCCGTGTAGAGGATGGTGGCCTTGAGGTCATCCACCACGCGCCAGAGCCGGCCCGCGTCCGGGTAGGTGGGCGTGGACTCGAACATCACCGTGGTGGTGCCGTTCATCAGCGGCCCGTAGAGGATGTAGCTGTGGCCGGTGACCCAGCCCAGGTCCGCCGCGCAGAAGTAGATGTCATCCGGCTGGATGTCGAAGACGTAGCGGAACGTGGTGGCCGCGTAGACGAGGTAGCCGCCCGTGGTGTGCAGCACGCCCTTGGGCTTCCCGGTGGAGCCGGACGTGTAGAGGATGAAGAGCGGGTCCTCGGAGTCCATCCACTCGGCGGGACAGACGCCGCGGTGCTTCGCCATCTCCGCGTCCAGCCAGTAGTCGCGGCCGTCGCGCATGGGCACCTCCTTGCCCGTGCGGCGCACCACCAGGATGGACTCCACCAGGGACAGGCCCTCCACGGCCTCGTCGGCAATGGCCTTGGTGGCCACGAACTTGGGGCCGCGCGGCCCCTCGTTGGCGGTGACGAGCACCTTGGCGCCCGAGTCGAGAATGCGCTCGCGCAGGGCCTCCGACGAGAAGCCGGCGAACACCACCGAGTGCACCGCGCCGATGCGCGCGCACGCGAGCATGGTGTAGGCCAGCTCCGGCACCATGGGCAGGTAGATGCAGACGCGGTCGCCCTTGCGCACGCCGTGCGCCTTCAGCACGTTGGCCACGCGGCCCACGTGGTGCTGGAGGTCGCGGTAGGTGATGGTCTCGTACTCACCCGGCTCGTTCTTGGCCCAGATGATGGCCGCCTTGCCCGGGCGCTCCCTCGCGTGCCGGTCCACGGCGTTGTAGGCCGCGTTGAGCTTGCCGCCGCCGAACCAGGAGAAGTCCACCTGCTCGGCGTCCAGGTCCATGATGGAGTCCGGCTTGTGGAGCCAGGTGAGCTGCTCGGCCATCTCGGCCCAGAAGGCCTCGGGCTGCTGGAGGCTGCGCTGATAGAGGCGCTGGTAGTCCTCCAGGCTCTTCACGTGGGCTTTGCGGCTGAAGGCGTCCTTCGTGGGGATGAGGGCGTCCTGCGTCTGGGCCATCGTCGGCATCCTTGTGAGTGGAGGAGGGTCAGTAGAAGAGCTGCAGCTGGCTCGTGCCCGTCACGGCGGCGGGCGCCCGGGCGAGGTCTCCCGTCCACGTGACGGCGACCTCGGTCCGGAGGTTGAACGTGTGCTTCTGGAACCAGATGTTGAAGCCGGGCTTGATGGCGACCTGGTCCTGGTTGGCCACGCGCGCCCGGAAGTACTCGCCAGAGACGATGGGCTGGAACTTGCCGAAGCGGTAACCCGTCTCCGCGTAGAGGCCCGTGCCGCTCTGCGGGTTGTCCAGGCCCTGGCGGTAGTGGAAGACGGTCGCGTTGAAGACGAACTCCTGGTCATTGGGCAGCGGCACGTCGAGGAACACGTCCGCCGCCGTGCCCAGCGAGTCATGGAGCCCGGACGCGGTGGCCACCGACTTCGGCTGGTAGTCGGCGCCAATGCCCACCGACAGGCGCGGCTCGGAGGCGAAGTAGATGCCCTGGAAGAAGAGGTCCTCCTCGCGCGTGAAGAAGTTCCAGCGCACCATGGCGGTGGCGCGCGGCAGGTCGTCCGGGTTGATGACCACGCCGTCGTCCCGCTCGACGCCCCAGGTGCCGTTCAGGATGGCGGCCCGGAAGCCCACCGGCCCCGCGAAGCCGCGGACCTGCACGCCGATGTCCCGCCACACCTTGCCCACGCCCGGTGTCCAGCGGACCAGGTTGGAGTGGTAGTCCACCGCCTGCAACGCGATGGCGCCCTGGAGCACGTGGCGCGTCAGCGGCGGCAGCAGCATGCCCACGTCAATCCAGACCTTGTTCGCCACCTCGTAGGAGATGAACGCGTCCTGGATGAAGAAGGCGACGTTCCAATCCCCGTTCTTGCCGAAGTTGGGCTGGTCCGTCTCGGCGAAGAAAGACAGCTTCTTGGTGATGTTGCCGAAGAAGAGCAGGCGGGTGCGCCGCAGGAACATGTCGGAGCCAGGGCCGCCGCCCGGCGCGCCCTCGTCGACAATCTGGAGCTGCGGCTGCAGGAGGATGGCGACGTTGAGGTAGGACTCCTCGCTGATGGGAATCTTGAACGCGCTCGACGGGGAGGCTGACAGCAGGACCGCGAGCGCGGCCATGAGCGACAGCATGCGTGCGTGGGCATTGCGCATGCCCCGCACCAGAGCAACGCGTCTGCCAACGCGCCGCGCTCGGAGATTCAAGACGTTGCAGGTTGGCTCGGCGCGTCAGGACGTTACCGAAGGTGACGTGCGCGTTACCTCGGTAACGCTTCATGCGCTGCGTCGTAACGTTTCGCGCGCGGCGTCAGGCCTGCTTGGAGCTCGAGTGGTCGCCTGTCTCTCCTCGCAGATCGCTGCCCCTACCGCTGAGATCAGCTGAGTTGAAGGAAGGATAGGTAGTGACGGAACCAAGCGGCGAGCTTCGCGAGAGGCGTCCCTGCGCGCAGTCGCCGCACTGCCTGGGTCAACTCGTTGACGGCGCGTGGGGCGAGCTTGCGCAACTGCCGCTTCAGGTCCGCCTACCACAACTCAATGGGGTTGAAGTCGGGGCTATAGGCCGGCAGGTACACCACGCACGCGCCCACAGCCTCAATGGCTTGGCGCACGCCTCTGACTTTGTTCGCGCCCAGGTTATCCATCAGTACCACGTCTCCGGGACGCAGCCAGGGGCACAGCCGCTGACGTACGAAGCGAAGGAAGACCTGGCCGTTGACGGCACCCTGGTGCGTCATCAGCTTGGGGCGACATCCTACGCGGATGGCCCCTACCAGCGTCAGCGTCGTCCACCGTCCTCATGGGCGCGTGCCCACCGCCCGCTAGCCCAGCGGTGGCCATTACCTGTCGTTGCTGAGTCTTTCTATGAGTTCGCTTGCGTACTCGGCGGTCACGAGCGCCTCTTGGAGGGCCGCTGCGAACTCGGCGACCGTCACAAAGCGCTGGGACGGATCGACCTCCACCGCCTGGAGGAGCACTTTCTGGATCGGCTTGAGGCAGGGCAGAGCCTGAATGAACGCGCGTCTGTCACTGAGGACTGCGAGCGGGAGTTCTCTCCCGTAGAGCCCGAAGACCGCGCACATCCCCAGGCCAAAAACGTCCATCGAAATGCTCGGCACCGACGTAACGGATGTCTCGGGGGCTGTGTAGATCACCGTTCCTAGCCCGCCCGTCCTCGTGCCACCCGTCGTATCTGCCGTCCAGACCAGATCGAAGTCGGTCAACTTGGGGTGGTCCGCGTCGAGCAGGATGTTTGCCGGCTTTACGTCGCGGTGGATGAGACCGTGTTGGTGGGCATGCTGAACTGCGGCCGCCGTTTTCAGTACGACCCTCAGGGCCGCGTGATCGTCCAAGCGCTTTTGGAGTACTGCATTTCGCAAGTCACCCCCGCCGATGTACTCCATCACGAAAAAAAAGAAGCCATGGTCCTCAGCATCCTGGAGGATGACACGGACGACCCCTGGGTGAGACAGCCGCGCCATCTGACGCGCACCTCGAAAGAAACGCTCCCTCCTCGATAGGTCACCGGCGTACTGACTGTGGAGAACCTTGACGGCTACAAGTCGCTGGTCACGTCGATCGTAAGCACGATAGACGGTGCCAAATCCGCCATGGCCGATGGACTCCAGCAACTTGAACCGGCCATCGCACAGTAGGTCGTTGTTCTGGAGCTGACCGCCCTCGCGGAGCGCCCGCCGTGCCTCAAGAATCTGTTGCTGCACGGCAGTTGTATCCCGCCCTTCGATGGAGAAAGTCTCCTTCTCGTGATACAATCTGTTGATTCGCTGGGTGAGCTCTAACATGGAGGGATTGCTTTGAGCTGCTACCGGCTCAGGCTCTGAACGGAAGCCACGTGAAGCGATGGGAATGGTTGGACGAGGTAGTCGCTTCCGGCTGGGCCCAAGTGGGGGCACTTCCGTCAAGGGGCCCCCACTCAAGTGGGCAGCGAGGGCAGAGGCATCTGCCCCGAGCCGGTAGCGCGACACCGCTCGCAGCGGCACGGGGATGAAGCGTTCATCGGCTTCATCGAAAACGACAGGGATGAAGCGAGCATTCACCCCACCGGAATCATAGAGTATCTGGCGTATGAGACTCGCCTCCCACCTCGCGCCGAGTCCCGCTCCTGGCTGCTCTGTACCCTCCCAGCGACGTTGGTAGGACTCGGTACAGACGACAAGGACCTTGTCGGCATCCTGGATTTCGCGCTCGCACCATGACGACCAACCCTCGGGGGGGCTGGTGACGTAGCGATCCAGTCGACAGTCGAGGCCCTGTGCTCGTAGCTGTCCTGCCAGATTCAGCACTCGCTGATTGTGCTCATCGGAGTCCTGGCTGTAGCTGATGAAGATCCGCGGGAGAGCGGTTGGGGTGACGGAAGCTGGAGCCCTTCGTATTCGTGGTTCCAAGGGCAGGAGTGCGTCAGAAGACCAGCGCGAGAAGAACGCGGAGGACGCATTCGTCCGAGCTTCGAACTTGTCGAGTTCTGCGACTATGCTGGATTTCAAAGCTTCCGGGAGAGAGTCAGGAACCGACGTGAAGATGACCTGGTGGTGTTTGGAGATTGTCTTAAGAAGCGAGTAAACGAGAGCATGTGCCTCCACGGATACCGTCAAGAAGGAAGATTCCTCGATGAAGAGTGGAAGGGAGGCCTTCGCCTGCTTGCGAGTTGCCGCTATCAAAGCCAAGTGCAGCACACTGTAGTCGCCCGCTGAGAGCATGCGCAACCTGTCAGCCCTTGCTCTCGAAGGGAGCTGAAGCAGGGTGCGCCAGTATCCTCGTGCCTCAAGTTCCGCTAGCAGATTGAGGGCGCTCACGAGTTGCCATTCTGCCACGTCGAGGACGTCTCTCGACGAGCGGCCGGCAAGCATGGATGGGAGCGTGGCATGGACGAAATTCGCAACTCCAGGCGGCGCATCGCGCCAGCGTTGGCGGACCTCGAGAGTGCCATCGGCAGCTGGGACGGTGCGCGTGATGACTCTGGAGTCCACGCCTGCATCGCTCAAGCGGAGTTCAACCACGCTCGCATTCCCAGGCTTCAGCTCGGGTCTGGTTCGACTGCCTCCCAGCGCAAAGAGGAGCGCGCCGATGCATTGGGTCTTCCCGGCGCCATTCAGACCCGTGATGACATTGAGCGAGGGCCGGAGTCTAATGGTGAGGTGCTCGAACGGGCCGAAGTTACGGAT
This sequence comes from Pseudomonadota bacterium, assembly GCA_023426545.1. Lineage (GTDB taxonomy): Bacteria > Myxococcota > Myxococcia > Myxococcales > Myxococcaceae > Myxococcus. Next base: position 8,057 of record JAFAAN010000118.1, on the reverse strand, counting down.
CCTGGCCTGTTGGAGCAGTAGCCTTCTCTTCTGCTGGAGTGGATCGGTTTCTGGCCTAGGAGAAGGGGCGGTCCCGAGCTGAGCGCCGGTCGGATGGAAGTATCGTTCAAAGCGGATTTCGTAGCCCACCCTAGTCTTCGATGGATCCACCCAGGCGTCCGGGACGTGCGGCTTCACCTCACGCTCTAAATAGGTGGTGGGGTCCACCTGAAGCGGAACATTTTCAGCATCGCGCAGTGCAAGGGCGGGCTCAGGGCGCCCCCCCGCACCGATGCAGATGTCAGCAGTCTCGTCGTACTCCGACAAGCAGGACAGGATGGTCTTATGGAGAGGGGCGGAAAGGTGTAGTCCTGCGGTCGTGAAGGCAGACTGCAGTGCCTGGTTGAACTCTTCGCGGTTCTTGATGCGCTCTTGGGGGGCGAGGGAGTGCAGCACTGCGAGGAGCCGCTGCTGCAACTCACGGCCCTCTTGAGATGTGTGGGACGGAGGGTGACCTTCGGCTTTAGCGAGTTTCTGGAAGGCGGGTGCTTTCTTCAGGCGTTCGATGCGCTCGAATGACGTCTGAAAGTTAAGTCGTAGGGGCACATCGATGATGAGACGGCGATAGCCTAGGTCCTGGTTGTCGAGGAGTCTGCTGATCCTGGTTTCGGTGAAGGCCTGATGAGTCGCCAGGATGATGCCAGCATGATCAGGTCCCAACTCGTGACGTTTGAAGCCGATGGGCTTTTGCAACCTCCAGCAGAGGCCCGAGGCGTCAATGAGCTGGACCTTGCCTCGGCGATGCGGCAGCTTCCGAGTGCTCAGCACCCAAAGGTAGGTCGAAATTCCGGTGTGGAAGAAGAGTTGGTCCGGCAGGGAGATAATCGCTTCGAGCCAGTCATTCTCTATGATCCATCGCCGGATGTCGCTCTCGCCGGAGCCCGCCTCTCCGGCAAAGAGGGGCGAGCGATTGGAGAGAAGGCCCAGGCGGCTGCCACCCGACTGAGAATGTGGATCCGATGGCTTCTGCTTGGAGAGCATGTGTTGGACCCAGAGCAGCGAGCCATCACTGACACGCGGGAGGCCGGCGCCAAAGCGCCCCGTGAAGCCCAGCCGCTCGTGCTCATCGCGCACAAGCCCCTCGACTCCCCTCCAGCCCATACCCCATGGCGGTGTCGATAGGATGTAGTCGAACGTTCGCCCGATGTTGCCATCTGCTGAGAGTGTGTTGCCGAGCGCGATGTGCTCAAAGTCCTGGCCGTTCAGCAGCATCCTGGCCTTGCAGATGGCGTGGGCCTCCCGTGCTAGCTCCTGGCCAAAGACCTTCGTATGAATGTGGGGGGCTTGCCTGGAGAGGCACTCCACTGCAGCAGTGAGCATGCCGCCAGTCCCGCAGGCAGGATCGTAGATCGTGGGTATGCTGCTAGGTTCACCATGAATCTGGGCGTCAGGAGTACAGAGCAGGCCTGCCACGAGCTGGCTGACGTCGCGTGGAGTGAGCTTCTCGCCGTCGAACCCCTTCGTCTGGGCGAAGACTCGCTGGCTCAGTTCATCAAAGATCTCCATTATGAGGCTGTTGGAAACCTTTGGGGGATGAAGGTCCACCCTCGCGAAGTGTTCGATCAGACGATAGAGGAGACTGTCGGGGATATCCCGGATGTGCCCAGGCAGGCCCAAGGGTTCGAGGATGTCGTATACGCTAGCTGAGAAGCCTTGAATATAGCGTATGAGGTCCAACCGAGTATTTGGTCTGCTGCCTCGTGTGACGTTTTCGAGATCAAGGCTGGAGGTGTTGTAAAAGGGGACGCCCGTGATGCTACACAGGGCTCGATCAACATCCGCAGGATGGCTTCCTCTGAGCCGCTCGTGCTCGTCACACGCCTGCTTCTTTGTGCTCGTGAGGATGCATTCGACGCGCCGGAGAAGGGTGAATGCGAGGATGAGATTTTGAGCAATGTGCGACCTGAGACCGCTAGTTAGGATTTGCTCCCAGGAAGCCCAAATTTGACGGACGAGTTCCGCACCTTCATTGGATCCACCACCGGAGTTCTGTTCTGTGCACGGGAGGGCAGAGTCCATTGCGTTGTTGGGATTCCTGAGGTGGCGCATAGGGGGGAGGCGAGGCCTGTCGTCCTGCCTCCGCGCGGAGCTCTCCCTTCTTCATTCATGAGCCAATAGGGGGAGAGTCCGCTGTGAGACTACCCCAGTTCCGTGGACACCCGAGAGGTTCTGCAGGATCACGAGAATGTTCGAGAGCGACGAGAAGCAGGAGGAGCCGCGAAGGAAGCGCCGGGACTTCGCGCGGGAGTTCAAGGCAGGTTCGGCGAAGTTGGTGCTGGCCGAGGGTAAGTCCGCGACGCAGGTAGCCCGGGACTTGGACCTGACCGAGTTAGCGCTGCGAATCTGGGGGCATCAGGCCAAGGCGGACCAGGGAGAGGGCAAGCCCGGGACGTTGACGACGGCCGAGCGCAAGGAGCTATCCCAGCTGCGCAAGCGGGGCCGAGAACTGGAGGTCGAGCTTGACCCTCGCCGAGCTGCGTTGAGAGCGCTCCGTGGGTTGGCTGAAGTAATGTCGCAAGGCACGTCGCAGTGGCCCTAGATGCCCTCGAAGGCGGCAACCCGGCGCGGGCTGCGACTCTCCTTTATTGTAGGTCTTGAGCCCACCATCAGCCAAAGGCTTCACGGATGCCCGTGGGAGGCTGACGGAAGCGTGTGTACTGGCGAGGTGTGGCTTGGGGGAGGATTGCAGGTGGGAGTACCATTGCGTGGTCCTCTCCGTTTCCCCGGGTGTGCATCCTACATGACCTACAGGTTTCGTCCCGACACGAACGATTATTAATGCGTTAGTGATGGCAGTGTGCTTCCATGCGCAACAGGCGCGCAGTATAGAGACATGCTGTGAGGGGGGCCGTGCGGCAAGTCTACTTCTCGTTCCACTACGACGACATCTGGCGTGTGAACCAGATCCGCAACAGCGGGCTCTTGTTCGGGGACAAGTCCGTTGGATTCTCGGATCGCTCCCTCTGGGAGGAATCAAAGGCGAAGAACCCTGCGGCACTGCGACGCCTCATCCAAGAGGGACTCACTGGCACATCGATGACTGACGTGCTCATTGGGGCAAACACAGCGTCTCGCCGTTGGGTGACCTACGAAATCGAGCAAAGCCTTGAGCGTGGCAATGCCCTGATCGACGTCCATATTCACAAACTGCGCGACCGGAACGGGAAAGTCGCTCGCAAGGGGCGCCTCCCGCAGTTGCTTCGCCGGCACGGCACGAGCATCTACACGTGGACAAATGCACGGGAGTTCGGTGCGTGGGTCGAGTCAGCTTGGCGTTTGCGGAACGAGGAACCGGGCTTCTTCAACAAACTCTCTAAGTTCTTAGGGGGCTGAAGGCCAACCGAATGACAGTGATCGACAAGAACACATTACTGAACAACTTCCAGCGCGAGATGGACTCGGACACGGTCGCGTTCTTTCTAGGCGCTGGGATGTCCCGGTCCGCAGGGTTCGTAAATTGGAAAGAACTCATGCGGGATATTGCCGAGGAACTCAACCTCGACATTAACCGTGAGACCGACCTCATCGCTCTTGCCCAGTATCACAAGAACAAGCGCAAAACGCGGCATCGTATCAATCAATTGCTGGTGACCGAGTTCACCAAAGAGGCGTACCTCACTGAGAACCATCGACTCATTGCGACGCTGCCAGTATCCACTGTCTGGACAACGAACTACGATCAGGTTATCGAGCAGGCATTCAAGGAGGCCCACAAGCGTGTGGATGTGAAGCGAAGAGACACGGATCTCGCGCACACGAAACCGCGTACGGACTGCGTTCTCTACAAAATGCATGGAGACGTCGAGGCGCCTGATGAAGCAGTTCTGACAAAGGATGATTTCGCGGCGTTCGAGGCCAAGCGAAATCTTTTTAGCGTGCAAATGCGTGGGCACCTCGTCTCGAAGTCGTTCCTGTTCCTGGGGTACAGCTTTTCGGACCCCAACATGGATCACATTCTCGCGCGCATCCGTGCACTGCTCGGGGAGAACAAGCGCGAGCACTACTGCATCATGCGCAAGGTCGTCAAGGAAGGCGACATGACCGACGCAGATGTGGAATATCAGACCCGGTTGCTCACCCTGCGTATCGAGGATCTTCAGAACTACGGCATCCAGACGCTGCTGATCGATGACTTCAATGAGATCACGGAGATCCTCCGCGAACTCAACCGCCGTTCGGTGCGGAAAAATGTGTTCGTCTCCGGGAGTGCTCACGAGTTCACCCCTTTCGGGCAGGAGCGCCTTGAGGCATTCGCGCGTTCACTTGGCCGGGAGATCATTCGGCGCGACTGCAACCTGATTTCCGGCATCGGGCTCGGAATCGGAGGCGCAGTCATGGTGGGAGCGCTGGAGGAACTCTATGCAAGCCCGGCCACGCAGCTCCAGGAACGAACCGTGCTCCGGCCCTTCCCTCAGGTCCAGCCTGAGCGAACCAGCCTAGACACTATCTGGGAGCGGTACAGACAGGAAATGCTCGCGAAGGTCGGCTTCGCCGTGTTCATCGCAGGCAACAAGGCTGATCAGGCAACTGGGCAGACGACCGCAGCTAATGGGGTGTTCCGAGAATTTGAGCTCGCAGTGGAGCGAGGTGTCTTCCCAATCCCCGTGGCGGTCACAGGCCATGCTGCACAGACTTTATCGGGGCGGGTGCTTGCAGCGCTTGACAAGTACTTTGGACCCTACGCTCCCAAGGTCAAGAGGCACCTGGAATTGCTCGCAGATCCGGGCGCAGGCGAGGCGAAGTGGCTCGACGCCATCTTCGGTATCATCAAGACGATTGCACCGAAGTGACAACGAGGAGGGGCAAGATGGCACGGCGTGTATTTTTCAGCTTCCACTACCAGAACGACGTATGGAGGGCGAGTATCGTGCGCAATGCGCACATTATAGATGGGACAGCGGCTGCTGGCTTTCAGGATGCCTCCCTATGGGAGGAGGCAAAGCGGAAGGGTGACGCAGCCATCCAACGAATGATCGACGCTGCGCTCGCGAACACCACTGTCACTGCGGTCCTCATTGGTGCGGAGACTGCGTATCGGGAGTGGGTTGATTACGAGATCAAAAAGAGCATCCAGCGAGGCAACGGCCTGCTCGGCATCTACATCGACCAGATCAAGGACCAGTATGGAAGAACTTCTATAAGAGGCCCCGTGCCGCGAGCTCTCTATGACGCCGGAGCTCCCGTGTACGAGTGGAACTCCAGTAAGTTCGGTGAGTGGGTTGATGCGGCAGCAAGGAAGGCCGGAAAGTAAGGAGTAGTGCATGCGACGCAATATTTTTTTGAGCTACGTGTTTGAGGACTATGCCTATCGCGAGCAGGTCAAGGATTGGGCTCGTCGTGGCCTCCTTGGGGAGGTCGACATCCTCACCGAGACGGACGACGTCAGGCAGGGCGGGATCTCTGCCATCCGTGCTCACTTGCGTCCGCTCATGCGCTCGGCTGACGCGCTCCTGGTACTAGTGGGGCAAGATACTCACAATCGTCGCTGGGTCGACGAAGAGATTCATTACTGCTCCACATCCGGCAAACCGGTCATCGTTACCCGTCTCCCAAATAGCACTGGGGCCGCACCTCCAGAAGTGCGTGGGAAACGGATGAGCCCATTCTCTCCGCAGGACCTGCGTGAGGCGCTCTCTGATATTTTTGATGGCCGGTATTGACAAGGAAGGAACGAGCAGACCTCCATGGCCCTGCTGACCAAAAGCCTCGTTCGCGGTTGGGCGCGCTCACGGCTCGCAAAGTCATCGTGGAGAACCGACTCGGTCATCATCAAGGAAGCCAGTGCCCAGGTGGGTTCGTTCGACGTGTTCCTCTCGCATTGCTATCTGGATAAGGAACTGGTCTCCGGTCTATACACTCGGCTGACCGAATACGGACTGACGGTCTACGTCGACTGGGTAGAGGACGCCGTTCTTGATCGCACGCATGTGACATCAGCGAACGCTCACCGCATCCGCCGACGTATCAGGTCCAGTTCTTCGGTCCTCTTCGCCATCTCGCAGAATGCAGGGGACTCTGTGTGGATGCCTTGGGAGGTCGGCGTCGGTGACGGCGCCGGTAAGAAAGTCGCTGTGATCCCGGTTGTCGAGGACATCAACTTGGCTACCCAAACGGTCAACCAAGAGTACCTCGGTCTTTATCCAACCGTGGATTATGTCGAGTCGAATGGTAATCCCAGTTTCTGGGTGAACTTTTCACATAAGGACTACGCTGGATTGAGCCAATGGCTGTCTTCCTAATGCGACTCGGTCACATACGAGAGGGTAGCTCAGGCGGAGTTCTGGGGCTGATGACCCTGTTGCAAGCGGGCAGGTGCCAATCTGGCGTAGCAAGAGCGGCTGAAGCGCGCGCTACACCATCGGTAGCGTCCAGTGGTCTCGGATCCGGGGGGAAAAGCGCTCGACGAAGCGGCTGACAGCAGGACCGCGAGCGCGGTCATGAGCGACAGCATGCGTGCGTGGGCATTGCGCATGCCCACCGCTAGAGCAACGCGTCTGCCAACGCGCCGCGCTCGGAGATTCAGGACGTCGCAGGTTGGCTCGGCGCGTCAGGCGTTACCGAAGGTGACGTGCGCGTTACCTCGGTAACGCTTCATGCGCTGCGTCGTAACGTTTCGCGCCCGGCGTCAGGCCTGTTTGGAATTCGAGTGGTCGCTCGTCTTGCCTAGCAGGTATCCACCATGGCTGATGGCCAGCAGGGCGAGCATGCCTTGCGACAGCGCGGGCATCGCGCTGGTGGAGCCGCGTACCACCGACATGGCCACGTCCATGAAGTAGCCCACCGCGGCGATGAGCGTGAAATAGAACATCTGCACCTTGGCCAGGTCGATGTGCGCGGTGTTGCCCACCTCGTCACCCTGGAACATGTCCGCCATGCGCGCGTCGGTCATGTTCGCGTTGGCGTACAGCACGCCCTGGCGGTGCGCGTCGATGTCCGCGGGGGCCTCCGCGAGCTGGACGGAGGTGTTCTGCACCAGCTTCTCGTCCGGGCTGCGCGCTCGCTTGCCACCCAGCACCAGCGGTGTGCCCAGCAGCGACGTGGTGGAGATGCCCATGGCAATCCAGAGCTCCTGGGGGATGTCCACGCCCACGGCGTTGGACGCGCCGGCCTTCACGCGGGAGAGCGTCATCGTCAGGTAGCCGCCCATCACCACCACGGTCCACACCAACGCCTGGAAGCGGGAGAGGCTCATCAGGTTGCGCTCGCTGATGAGCAGGGCCAGGGGCACGCCCACGATGGCCTTGCCCAACACCAGCAGGAAGCCGGTGAGCATGGCGGCCGTCCCCAGCAGGTTCCACCCCGGCGGCAGGAACCACGTCGCGGCGAGGACGGCCATGGGCATGGCCGTGGTGAGGACCGCCATCCGCCCGTACTCCGAGCGGGGAATGGCGCCCACGATTTCCCCCGCGCGATTGCCAGCGCTACCGCCCACCACAGGCACGCTCTCTGCCATGACGTCCCCCCGGAGTGTGTGTTGGGGGGAATCGTAGCGGTGAGGCGTGGCGGCCATTCCTCCGTGCGGGGCCGCTGCCCTTGGTGGACGGACCTCCTGTACTGGAGGGCAGTGGACAGGCGCTGCTCATTCAGGACACGTGAAGTTCCTGCAGTAGTCCGAGTGCTCGCAGGACGGAGCGTGGATTTCGCTGGAACTCGCGAAGCCGACGATGAAGAGCGGCGGACAGCTCCGGCATGGCGTCGTACAGCACGTTGTGGCTGACGTCGTGCCGGAGCGGACGCCAGAGGTTCTCAATGGGCTGCAATTCAGGGCTATAGGGCGGCAGGCGGTAGAGCAGCACGTGTGGATTGGCTCGCAGCGCTTCGTCCACCACGCGGCCCCGGTGCCAGGCAGCTCCGTCCACCAGGAGGATGACACGCAGGCACGAGTCGGCCGGGTAAGTGCGGCCCACCTGTTCGATGTGGTGTGCGAACTCGCGCTGCATCCTCGACGTCTTGCTCAGCCCGTCGCGGCGGCGTTCCCGGTGTGCACTCTCGAAGAGATGATAGGTGAGTTGGCCGGT
>JAFAAN010000042.1 GCA_023426545.1 Pseudomonadota bacterium | reverse complement strand
GCCAACCCAGGCGCTCCCTCGGGTAGCCCGGGTCCACCGGCACGTACGCGGCCCCCGCCTTCAACACGCCCAGCAGCGCCACCACCAGCTCCACCGAGCGCTCCAGGCACACCCCCACCAGCGACTCTGGCCCCACCCCCAGCTTCCTCAGGTGGTGCGCCAACTGGTTGGCTCGCGCCTCCAGCTCCGCATACGTCACCTGCTGCGACTCGTACGTCACCGCCACCGCGTCCGGCGTCCGTGCCGTCTGCGCTTCCACCAGCCCGTGCACCGTCGTCTCCGGTGCGTACGCCACCTCCGCGCCCTGGAAGCCCTTCAGCACCTGCTCCCGCTCGGCAGACGTGAAGATGGGCACGTGGTGCAGTGGGACGTCGGGTGTCGCCACCACGGCTCGGGCGAGCTGGCTCAGGTGGCCGGCGAGCCGCTCCAGTGATGCTCCATCGAAGAGGCTCGTCGCGTACTCGAAGCGGCAGAACAGCTCGTTCTTGCTCTCGACGACCTCCAGGCTCAGGTCGAACTTGGACGTGTCCGCGGCGAGCCCGAGCTGACTCAACTTCAGCGATTGATGGGACACGTCCACCGACGGCGTGTTGACCACGTTGAGCACGGCCTGGAAAACCGGCGTGCGGCTCTGGTCGCGCGGAAGCTGGAGGGCTTCGATGATGCGCTCGAAGGGCGCGTCCTGGCGGGCGAATGCGTCCAGCGCCTGCCGCTTCACGCGTCCCAGCAGCTCCCGGAACGACGGGGCTCCTTCCAGCCGCGAGCGCAGCGCGAGCGTGTTCACGAAGCACCCCAGAAGCCCCTCCACCTCCGGCCGCGTCCGGCCCGCCGTGGGGATGCCCACCGCGAAGTCCTCCTGGCCCGCCGTGCGTCCCAGCAGCGCCTGGAACAAGGCCATGAGCACCATGAAGGAGGTAGCGCCCTCACGACGGCCGAACGCGAGCAGCGGCTCGGCCACCTCGGCGGGGAGCTGGAAGCGGAAGCTCCCGCCCGCGTAGGACTGAACGGCGGGCCTGGGGCGGTCCGTGGGCAGTTCGAGCGCGGGAACGCCCGCGAGCTGCTCCTTCCACCAGCGGACCTGCTCCTCCATCACCGCGCCTTCCAACCACTGGCGCTGCCAGACCGCGTAATCCACGTACTGCACGGGCAGCGGCGGGAGCGGCGAAGGGATGCCCGCGCTGAAGCACGCATAGAGCACGGACAGCTCGCGGCCGAGCACCAGGGTACACCAGGCATCGGAGATGACGTGGTGCTGCATCAGGCTGAGGACATGGTCCTCGGGCCCCATCCGCAACAGCAGCGCACGCGCCACCGGCCCCCGCTCCAGGTCGAAGGGCGCGGCCCCCAGCGCCATGCACCGGCGCAGCATCTCCGCTTCCCGCGCTTCCGCCGTGTCGCCGGGCACGTCCTCCACCGGCAGGGGCAGCGAGCCCTCGGGGTGGATGACCTGCACCGCGCCGTGCTCCGTCAACTGGTACGTGGTGCGCAGGACTTCGTGCCGCTGTACCACCTCGTTCAGCGCGGCCTGGAGCGCGGCGATGTCCAGCGGGCCGGTGAGCCGGAAGCTGGAGCCGTTGTTGTACGCCGTGCTGGCCGGGTCGAGCTGCTGGAGGTACCAGAGCCGCTGCTGCGCGAAGGACAGAGGCAGCGGGCGATCCCTGCGCGCCCTTGGAATCGCGGAGGGCTCGGGGGGCAGCACCGCCGCCGGTTGCACGGGCATGGCGGGCGCCTTGGGCTTGGGCGCGGCCACCGGGAGCTTGAGCGCGGCGGGCAGGGTGACCTGCTCCACGCCGCCATCCACGCGGAGTCGGGCGTGGCGCCCGGTGCGGAAGAGGCGGGCCGATGCGCTCGATGGATGCCGCACGAACCGCCGTCGTTCCTCGTCCCTGGCACGCCAGAGGTCCCAGGGGAGCCCGGCGCCTTCCAGGGCCAGCTCGCCGACGACGCCCGGAGGCACCGGCATCCCGGCCGCGTCCAGCACCCAGGACCGGAGCCCCTCCGGCACGCGCTCCGTCGGCGGCCGGGGAAGCAGGCCCCCTTCGCCAGCCGCGCCCGCGAGCAGCACCTCCGTGCCGAGGCTCCGGTGCAACGACAAGGCGAGCTCCGGGGAGGCGCCATCGAGGACCAGCGCGCCGACGGGTGCCAGCGCCTCGCGCGCCTCGGGCAGCTCCGCGATCGCGCGGGCCAGCCGAGCGGAGGCATGCAGCAGGACGGCGCCGGACTGGCGCGCCAGGGCCAGCAGCTCGTCCACGGCCAGCGTGCCCTCCACGCGCCGCCGCGCCTTGCGCTGCGTGGCGTCCTGCTCCAGCCGCTCGCGAATCGCGGTCAGCCGGCGCAGGCCCTCCAGCACCACGGGCGTCTCCAGGCCGAAGTCGATGAGGCAGGCCACCTCGTCCACGTCCGATTCCCGGACCTGGAGGAGCCGCTGCACGCCGCTCTCCACCGTGCCGATGAGGCCGGTGCCCCTGGCGTGGTGCTCGAAGGTGTGTTCGAGCAGGGCGTTGACGTCCTCCTCGGAGACCTTGTCGAGCTCGCCCTGGTAGCCCTGGGCGGCCAGCAGCGTGGCGGTGATCTCCGCCGAGCTCCGGAAGTAGCTCAGCAGCGGCTTGCGGACGGTGCGCAGGACCTCCTGCTCGTCGTCCCCAATGAACGCGTGGAGCATCAGCGCGACGTGCCCGCGGCCCGGATGGCCGTTGCGCCGCCACGCCTCGCGGTAGAGCGCCACCTTCTGCTTCAGCTCTTCGAGCGACTGGGTGAGCAGGCCGGTGAGCACGCCCGCGCCCACCTCGCCAGCGAGCCGGAAGGTCTCCGGATTGCCCGCGGCCGTGAGCCACACCGGCAGCTCGCGCTGCACCGGCTTGGGCCGCAGGCCCACCTCCACGGTGACGCCGCCGCCACCGGGCCTACGGATCTTCTCGCCGCGCCACAGCGCGCGCACCGTCTCCAGGTTTCGCAGGAGGACGTTCCGGCGGTCCTCGAAGTTCTGCGGGGCGAAGGTGAAGTCCGCCACGTGCCAGCCCGTGGCCACCGACAGGCCCGCCCGGCCGCCCGAGAGGTTGTCCACCACGGACCACTGCTCGGCGACCAGCAGCGGGTCATGGAGGGGAAGGACGACGCTGCCCGAGCGCAGGCTCAGGTTCCGGGTGATGGTGGCCAGGGCCCCCGCCACCACCGCGGGCTGGGGATAGAGGCCGCCGAAGGAGTGGAAGTGCCGCTCCGGCGTCCACACCGCGGAGAAGCCGTGGGCGTCCGCGTACTTCGCGCCCTCCACCAGCAGCTCGTACTTCGGACCGGTGAGCGAGTCCTCGTCGTTGGCGAAGTAGATGAGGCTCAGGTCCATCGCGCCCTGGCGCGGGCCGCCTCCGTGAAGCAGCTCCCACTGCGCCGCCGCCTGCTCGGAGGGGAACGTCACCGTCAACCCGCGTGACAGGGCCCACAGGGCCTCCAGCTCCGGGCGTTCGGCGGCGGCCTCCGCGGCGGCCAGCCAGCGCGCGCCCTCGACCGGGCGCAGCCGCGAATCGAGAGCGTCGAACAGTTCGGCGAGCCCCTGGTGGACCAGCGCCCACGGCGACTGGTTCGAGCCCACGGGCAGGAGCCAGGCCAGGGTTTCGGACATGGGGGCCACGCCATCTTCGCCGGTGCCGGAGGTCTCCAGGACGTCCTCGACGTGAAGCACCCGGGCGGCCTCCAGCCGCGCGGAGGTCATGACACCGCGCCAGGTGACGAGCACCGGCACGCGGGCACCGGGCGGCGCGAAGTCCGGCAGGCTCCCCAGGTCCGAGGGGCCCAGGGCCACCACGGCGCCGCCCGCCTCCAGCACGCCCCAGAGGACGGCCAGCTTCGCGGGCGAAGGCCGCAGACAGACGGCGACCGGCTCACCGGGCTGGATGCCCAGTGCCCGCAGCCGCGCGGCGACGTTTCGCGCACGCCGGGACAGCTCCGACCACGTCCAGGACGTCGCGCTCTGGACGACGGCGGCGGCCTCGGGATGCAGGGCCGCTCGCTGCGCCAGCCGCGAGGGGACGGGCGTGGAGGCAGGCCGGGCGAGGGGAGCGGGCCAGCCGCGCCGCTCCGCGCCGGTCGCCACGGGCAGGCGCGAGATTCGCTCGGCAGGTTGGGATAGCGCGTTGCCCAGCAGCACCTGGAGGTGCTCGACCATGCGCCGGGCCGTGGCCTCGTCGAACAGCTCGGTGGCGTACTCCAGCGCGCCACCGATGCGGCCGGACTCGTCGGCCAGCACCAGGGACAGGTCCGAAAGCGTCGCGCCCCACTGCACGGGGGCATCCGGCACCTCCACCAACGAGCCGCGCACCCCCGTCAGCTCCAGCGCCGCGGCCGAGCCACTGGCGGTGGTGTGGAACACGAAGATGGAGTCCGTCAGGCGGCCCCGGCCAATGTCCCTGCCGGGAATGAGCGCCTCCACCAGGTGCTCGAAGGGGACATCCGGACGCAACTGGACGTCATTGACCTCCTGCCGCACGCGGGCGAGCAACTCCATGAAGGTGGGGTCGTCCGCGAAGCTCGTGCGGAACGCCACCGAGTGCGCCACGTAGCCAATGAGCGGCAACAGCTCCGGGCGGGTGCGGTTGCCGAGGGGCGTGCCGACGATGATGTCCGTCTGTCCGCTGTAGCGGTGGAGCAGCGCCTGCCACGCCGCCAGCACCATCATGTAGGAGGTGTAGCCCTCACGCTTACCGAACTCCGCCACCTGCCGGGACAGCTCGGGTGGGAAGGCCACGGGCATGCGCACGGAGGTCAGCGGGCTGGTCGCGGGGCGCGGCCGGTCCGTGGCGATGCCCAGCTGGCGAGGCATGGCCGCCAGCCGCTGACGCCACCACTGCTCCTGATCGGGCAGCCGTTCCTCGGCGATGACCTGCCGCTGCCAGGCGCCGAAGTCCGCGTACTGCACGGGGAGCGGAGGCAGGGAGGAGGGGCGGCCCTGCTGGAAGGCCGCGTAGTTCTGGAAGAGCTCGTGGATGAAGATGCTGATGGACAGCGTGTCGCTGACGATGTGGTGGATGTTGCCCAGCAGCATGTGCAGTTGCTCGCCGAGCTGGAGCAACGTGGTCCGGACGACAGGGCCGTTCACCAGGTCGAACGGCCTCGCGGCGTCCTCGCGAGCCAGCCGCATGGCCTCCGCCTCGCGCTGCTCGGGCGAGCCGGTGAGCTCCACGCGCACCAGGGGGACGTGCATCCGCTCATGGAAGCGCTGCACGGGGCGGCCATCCACCTCGTCGTAGGTGGTTCGCAGGGCCTCATGGCGCTGGATGATTTCCTGGACGGCGCGCTCCAGGAGCGCCGCGTCGACGACCCCTTCGAGCCGGAGGACGAAGGGGATGTTGTAGGCGGACAGGCCCGGCAGGTGTTGCTCCAGGCGCCAGACGCGCTCCTGCGTGAACGACAGCGGCAGCGGGCGCGTGCGCGGCAACGGAACGATGGGGAGTTCGTGCGTCGTCTCCACGGCTGGGGCCTGACGCAGCAGCGGCTCCAAGCGCTGGGCGATGCCGGCGACGGTGGGGGCCTCGAACAGCGCGGCCAGGGGGAGCTGGACGCCGAACGTGGACCGCACCTGGTTGAGGAGCTGGGCGGCCATCAGCGAGTTGCCGCCAATCTCCAGGAAGTTGTCGTCGCGGCCGACGAACGGCATGCCGAGCCGCTCGCGCCAGAGCGCCGCCAGCCGCTCCTCGGTGTCACCGCGTGGCGCGTCCTCCCGCGTCGGTGGCGCCAATGGCGGCGGGGCGGCGGGGGGCTCCGCCTGCTGCATCGCGGGCGGGGTGGGCTGAGCGGTGGCCAGGGCCGGGGTGGCGGCGACCGGGAGCGGGGTGGGCTGAGCGATGGCCAGGGCCGGGGTGGCGGCAACCGGGGGCTGCTGCGCGGGCCGCGCCGACGCCTCCACCCAGCAGCGCTTCTCCTGGAAGGGGTATGTCGGAAGATGCAGCCGGCGCCGCTGCTCGTGTCCGTAGAAGGCACTCCAGTCCACGGCCACGCCCACGGTCCACAGCTCGCCCACGGCGTTCATCAGGCTCGCGTGTTCGGTCGTCGTGCCTCCGCGGCGAAGCGTCGCCACGGCCTTCACGCGTTCCCTGTCGCGTCCCAGGCAAGCACGCACCAGCGGCGTCAGGTCCTGGCCGGGGCCGACCTCCAGCAGGAGGCTGCACCCCTCCTGGAGCAGCGCGCCCACGGCGTCCGTGAAGCGCACCGGCTGGCGCATCTGGTCCGCCCAGTATTCCGGCCGGGCCAGCTCGCCCGCCTGGGCCCAGCGCCCCGTGACGCTGGAGGCGTAGCGCAGCGACGGGGCGTGACACTGGAGCGAGCGCACCACGTCCGCCAGCGCCGGCATCAGCGGCTCCACGTCCGCCGAGTGGAACGCATGCGGCGCGGGCATCCGCACGGTGCCCACGTCGCGCCGCCGCAGCGCCTCCTGGAGCCGCTCCACGTCCGCGATGGGACCGGAGACGACGCAGCGGTCCGGCGCGTTGATGGCCGCCAGCGACAGCCGGCCCGACAGCAGCGGCACCACCTCCGACTCCGGCAGCGCGACCGCGAGCATCGCGCCCGGGGGCATGCGGTGCATCAACTCACCACGGGCCACGGCGAGCCGCAGCGCATCCTCCAGGGACAGCACGCCCGCGAGGCACGCGGCCGCGTACTCACCGAAGCTGTGTCCCAGCACCGCGTGTGGCCGCAGTCCCCAGTCCATCCACATCCGCGCCAGCGCGTACTCGACCGTGAACAGGGCGGGCAGGGCGGCGCGGGTATCGGCCACCGCGGCCGCGTCCATTCCAGGTCCGGTGAGCATCACCTCGCGGACCCGCTCCCGCAGCGCGGGCTCCAGCAGCGCCAGGCAAGCATCCACGTGGGCCCGGAAGGCAGGCTCCGCCTCATACAGCTCCCGGCCCATGCCCGCGTGCTGCGCGCCCTGGCCCGGGAACACGAAGGCCACCCGGCGGCGGCCCACCTCGGCGTCCGTCACCTTCACGGGCGTGTAGGGCTTGCTCAGCCGCGCCGACAGGTCCGCGGCATCACGGGCCACCACGGTGCGCCGGAACTCGAAGGCCCTGCGCCCCAGGGCGTGCGTGAAGGCCACATCCGCCAGCGGCAGGTCGGCGGCATGCGCTTCGGCATGCGCGGCCAACCGCCGTGATGCCGCTTCCAGCGCCTCCGCGGAGCGGGCGGACAGCGTGACGACCTGATGGGAGCGCGTGGTGGAGCCACTGTGCGCCATGGGGGACTCCTCGAGCACTGCGTGGGCGTTGGTGCCGCCAATGCCGAAGGAGCTGACGGCCGCGCGGCGCGGCGCCTCGCCCCTGGGCCACGGCCGCAGGGTGGTGTTGACGAAGAAGGGACTGGCGTCGAAGTCGATCTGCGGATTGGGCCGCTCGAAGTGCAGGCTGGGCGGCACCTCACCGTGGTGCAGGGACAGCGCGACCTTGATGAGGCCCGCCAGCCCCGCCACGGTGTCCAGGTGGCCCACGTTGCTCTTCAGCGAGGCCAGGGCAATGGTGCCCCGGTGTTCGGCGCCCAGGCCGTAGGCGCGCTGGAGCGCGGCGACCTCGATGGGGTCCCCCAGCGGCGTCGCGGTGCCGTGGGCCTCCACGTAGCCAATGTCCTGTGCGCGGACGCCGGAGCGGGCCAGCGCCTGGGTGATGACGGCGGCCTGCCCCTGGACACTGGGAGCGGTGTAGCCGGACTTGTTGCGGCCGTCGTTGTTCGTCGCCGTGGCCCGGATGACGGCGTAGATGGAGTCGCCGTCGCGCTGTGCGTCCTCCAGCCGCTTGAGCACCACGCACGCGACGCCGTTTCCGGATACCGTCCCCTTCGCGTTCGCGTCGAAGCTGCGGCAGTGGCCGTCCGGAGAGAGGATCATCCCCTCCTGGTAGATGTAGCCGGTGCGCTGCGGGACGGAGAGGCGGGTGGCGCCCGCCAGCGCCACGCCGGACCGGCCCGCCAGCAGGTTCTCGCACGCGAGGTGGACGGCCACCAACCCCGTGGAGCACGCCGTGTAGACGAGGACGCTCTCGCCGGTGAGCCCCAGCTTGAAGGACGCCTTCGTGGCCAGGCTCTCATGGGTCGCGGTGCCGTAGAGCTCGAAGAGGGCCGCGCCATCCAGCGGCACCGTTGCCCGCACCGCGTCCGCGTAGCCGGAGTCGATGGCCCCCGCGTAGAGTGAGATGGCCGCCGGGGAGCGCTCCGGGTCGACCCCCGCGTCCTCCAGCGCGGACCACGCCGCCTGGAGGAAGAGCCGCTGCTGCGGGTCCATCCACTGTGCCTCGCGTAGGGACAGGTCGAAGAAGCCGGGGTCGAACCCGTCGATGCCGTCCAGGACACCGCCCGCCGGAACGAAGTCGGGGTGCTGCGACAGCTCCACGCCTTCGGGGAGGCCGGGCAACCGCTCCAGCTCCTCCGGCGTGAAGCGGGAGATGGACTCGACGCCTTCCCGGAGGTTCCGCCAGAAGTCCTCCACGGAGCGGGCCCCCGGGAAGCGACCCGACATACCGACGATGGCGACCAGACCGGAGCCCGCGGAAGGCCGTCCCTCCGCATGGGCCTCGTTGGCTTGCGGCACAGGAGCGTCGGCGGCAGGCCGAGCGTCCTGCTTCGCCTCACCTTCCAGCACGGCGGCGAGCGCCTCCACGGTGGGATGCTCGAAGAGCCACACCACGGGCACGTCGCGCTTCAGCGTCTCGCGCATGCGCGTGGCGATGCGCACCACCGAGAGCGAGGTGCCCCCCAGGTCATCGAAGAGGTGGTCGTGGATGCCGACGCGCTCGGCGCCCAGCTCCTTCGCCCACAAGCTCGCGAGCTGCTGCGCCAGGGGACTCGTGGGCTCCACGAAGCGCCCGTCACGCCCGGTGGAGGCGCTGTCCGGCGCTGGCAGCGCCTTCCTGTCCACCTTGCCCGTGCTGCTCAACGGAAGCGAGGGGAGGACCACGAACATCGACGGCACCATGTACTCGGGGAGCTGCTTGCGCATCCCCGCGCGGAGGGCCGCCACGTCCGGAGGGGCCTCCTCGCGCCCCATGACGTAGCCCACCAACCGCTTGTCACCGGGCACGTCCTCCCGGACCACCGCGGCGGCGTCCAGCACGCCCGGCTGGGCGCGCAGCGCGGCCTCCACGTCCGCCAGCTCGATGCGGAAGCCGCGGACCTTCACCTGATGGTCGGTCCGGCCGATGAACTCCAGCGCGCCGTCCGAGCGCCAGCGGACGAGGTCTCCCGTCCGGTAGAGGCGCTCGCCCGGGGTGGTGGCGAAGGGGGAGGGGATGAAGCGCTCCGCGGTGAGGTCCGGCCGTGACGCGTAACCGCGCCCGAGCCCTTCGCCACCCAGGTACAGCTCGCCGGGCACCCCCACGGGTACGAGCTGGAGCTGGTCATCCAGGACGTAGGCCTGCGTGTTCGAGATAGGACGGCCAATGGGCACCGTCGTCCCCACCTCCGACGCCTCCCGCACCGTGTAAGTGGTGGAGATGACGGAGTTCTCCGTCGGGCCGTAGCCGTTGGTGACGGTGATTCCGCCGGAGGTCAAGGTGCGCCGCGCGTGCGGAACGGACAGGACGTCGCCCACGACATGGACGGCGCGCAGCTTCTTCAGCAGGTCGAACCGGTGCTCCACGACCTGCGAGAACAACCCCGCCGGGAACTGGATGAGCGTGACGCCGTGGCGCTCCACCACGCGGGACAGCGCGTCCACGTCCCCGGGCTGCGCGTCCGCCGGGAGGAGGACGACGCGGTTGCCCTGGAGCAGCGGCCCCCACAGCTCCAGCACCGAGCCGTCAAAGCTCGCGGGCGCCATGACCAGCCCCGTCTCGCGAGAACCGAAGCGGACGAACGGCTCACTGCGGATGAGGCGCAGCACGCCTCGGTGCTCGATGGCCACACCCTTCGGCCGGCCGGTGCTCCCCGAGGTGAACATCACGTAGGCCAGATTGCGCGGTCCCGCTCCGGTCACGGGCGCCGTGACGGGCCACGGCGACAAGTCCAGCTCCTCCATGAAGAGTGAAGGCAGCGCTCCCTCGGAGAGCGTCAGCAGGGCGTGCTGGACCCGGGAAGTGAGCAGGAGCTGGGGCGGCGCGTCCTCCAGCATCTGCGCGAGCCGCTGCGCGGGATACCCAGTGTCCAGGGGGACGTAAGCCGCGCCAGCCTTGAGCACCGCCAGCAGCGCGACCACCCATGCGCTCCCGCGGTCGAGGCTCACGGCCACGAGCGTCTCCGTCCCCACGCCGTGGGACCTCAGCAGGTGGGCGAGCTGGTTGGCGCGGACGTCGAGCTGCTCGAACGTCAGCGTCTCGTCCCCGGCCTCCAGTGCGACGGCGAACGGACGGAGCGCCGCGTGGCGCGCGAAGACCTCCGTGATGGTTGCACCGGCGCCGACCTCGGCCTTGCCCGCGGAGTCATTCCACTCCGTGAGGAGCTGCCGGCGCTCGTGGGGGGTGAGCATCTCCAGCATGCCCAGGGGCCGGTCCGGCGTGGCGGCCACCGCCTCCATGAGGGCTCGCAGGTGTCCCGCGATGCGCGCCACCGTGGCGGTCTCGAACAGGTCGGTGCTGTACTCGATGGCGCCGCGCAGCCCATCGGCTTCTTCCGAGAGGATGAGGCCCAGGTCGAACCGGGAGGTCGCAACGTCCACGTCCACCGGGCGCAACGTGAGGCCGGTGGCCCGCATCGGGCCCGTGGGGGTGTTCAGCAGCGAGAAGATGGCTTGCACCAGCGGATTGCGGCCCAGGTCGCGCCGGGGCTGGAGCTCCTCGACCAGCTTCTCGAACGGCAGCTCCTGGTGCTCGTACGCCGCGAGCGTCGTATCGCGCACCTGGGTGAGCAGCGAACGGAACGAGTCATGCGGGCGCACGCGCGCGCGGAGCACCAGCGTGTTGACGAAGAACCCGACCAGTCCCTCCACCTCACCATGACGGCGCCCTGCGATAGGCGAGCCGACCAGCAGATCCTCCTGGCGGCTGTATCGCGCGAGCAGCACCTGCCACACGGCCAGCAGCGCCATATACGGAGTCGCACCGGTCTGCCTCGCGAGCGCGAGGACCGGCGCCACCACCTCCCGGGGCAGGTGGATGGGGTAGAGCTCACCGAAGTGAGAGCGCTGCGCGGGGCGCGGCTTGTCGGTGGGCAGGTCCAGGACCAGGGGCGCACCGGCGAGCTGCTGCTTCCACCAGGCCACCTGCGCCGCGAGCACCTCGCCCTGGAGCCACTGCCGCTGCCACGCGGCGAAGTCGGCGTACTGGATGGGGAGCGGTGCCAGCGTGGGGGCCCGGCCCTGGGCGAACGCCTCGTAGGCCGCGGCGACGTCGCGGACCATGACTCCGAACGACCAGCCGTCGGACACGATGTGGTGCATGACCAGCACCAACACGTGCAGCTCCGCGTCCAGCTTCAGGAGGAGGGCCCGCAGCAGCGGCCCCTGGGCGAGGTCGAACGACGTGCCCGCCTCCATGGCGGCCAGCCTGCGGGCCTCGGCCTCCCGGTCCTCGGGAGGAAGGCCGGTGAGGTCGGTCAGCGGAAGCGCCCGTTCCGTGGCCGGATGGATGACCTGGATGGGGTCGCCGTCCCGCATGACGAACGTGGTGCGCAGCGGCTCGTGGCGAGCGACGAGGGAGTCCAAGGCCCGGCGCAGTGCCTCGATGTCGAGCGCCCCCTCCAGCCGGACCGCCCCCGGCAGGTTGTACTGGCTGCCTCCGGGCTGAAGCTGGTCGATGAGCCACAGGCGCTGCTGGGCGAAGGACGGCGGCAGGGCGCCGTCCCGCGGCACCGGCCTGAGCGGCGGGACCTGCGGCGCATTGGCCCGGTCCAGCATGCCTTCCTCGACGAGCTCGGTGACCCGCGCGACGGACGGCGCGTCGAAGAGCGCGTTGAGGGACAGCTCCACCCCGAACTGCGTGCGCAACCGGGAGACGAGCTGCGTGGCCAGCAGGGAGTGGCCGCCCAGGGCGAAGAAGTCGTCATGGAGGCCCACGCGCTCCACGCGGAGGAGCTCGCGGAAGATGGCCGCCACGCGCTGCTGGAAGGGCGTCAAGCGCTCCGATACAGGCTGCGCAGCCTCCACTGGGGTGACAGTGGGTTGGGGCAGGGCCTTGCGGTCCACCTTCCCGCTGGACGTCAGCGGCAGGGCCGGCAACGTCACGATGGCCGTAGGCACCATGTACGCCGGAAGCTGGCCAGCGAGCCGTGTCCGCAGCGCAGCCACGTCCGGAGGCGGTTCGCCGGTGACGTAGGCGACGAGCCGCTGATCGCCCGGGGCGTCTTCACGCACGATAGCCACGACGTCCCGCACGCCCGGATGGGCACGCAGGGCGGCCTCGATTTCACCCAGCTCGATGCGGAAGCCGCGCAGCTTCACCTGGAAGTCAGCCCGCCCGAGGTACTCCAGCGTCCCATCCGGCAGCCAGCGCGCCACGTCACCCGTGCGGTACAGCCGCGCGCCGGGCTCGGTGCTGAAGGCGTCCGGGATGAAGCGCTCCGCCGTCAACTGGGGCCGCTGCCAGTAGCCGCGCCCCACCTGCACGCCGCCAATGTGCAGCTCGCCCGGAATGCCCACCGGCGCCGGCTGCCCATGCCCGTCCAGCACGTACAGCGCCGTGTTGGCCACCGGCTTGCCGATGGGCACCCGCTGGAAGTCCTCTCCGCGAGGGCAGGGCCAGCAGGTCACCTCGATCGAGGCTTCCGTCGGCCCATAGAGGTTGAGCATCTGTACTGAAGCCGGCAGCCGCGCGTAGGCCTTCTTCACCAACTCCGCGCTCAGCGCCTCGCCGCTGCACACCACCCGCCGTAGAGAGGCCAGTCCTTCCAGCCCCGGCTCCTCCACGAAGGCCCGCAGCATGGAGGGCACGAAGTGCACCGTTGTCACGCCCTCCGACTTCATCAACTGCACCAGGTACGCCGGCTCCTGGTGTCCACCCGGACGCGCCATGACCAACCGGGCGCCCGCCAGCAGGGGCCAGAAGAACTCCCACACCGACACGTCGAAGCTGAAGGGCGTCTTCTGCAACACCACATCCCCAGCCCCCAGCCCGTACTCCTGCTGCATCCACCTCAGACGGTTGACGACGCCCCCGTGCGCATTCATCGCCCCCTTCGGACGGCCCGTGCTGCCCGAGGTGAAGATGACGTACGCCAGTGACTGCGCACCCACCTCCACCGGCAGCCTCGTCGTCGGCTGGCTCGCCACCTCGTGCGCGGCGCTGTCCAGGCACACCACTCGCGCGGCGCTCGCCGGTAGCACCGGCCTCCACTTCTCCTGCGTCAGCACCACCCGCGCCCCGGTGTCCTCCAGCAGCCAACCCAGGCGCTCCCTCGGGTAGCCCGGGTCC
>JAFAAN010000029.1 GCA_023426545.1 Pseudomonadota bacterium | reverse complement strand
TCCGAACGCCGGCCCCGGCGCGCCCCGCCCCGTCCCCACGGCGGGTCCCGGCGCCACGGGTACACGCCCCCCTGTCGCGGGCCCTGGCGCTGTGCGTGCTCCAGCGGCCGCGCAGCGCCCCACGGCGCCCGTCGCCAGCCCGGGCGCCACGGCCACGGGGACACCCGCGAATGCACCGGGCGCGGACGAGATTCCGGCCCTGCGCCAGCTCTCCGTCGCGATGAAGCAGCAGAACCACTTCCAGCGGCTCGGGCTGACGGAGCAGACGAACTCCAGCGCGGTGAAGGTCGCGTACTTCCGCCTCGCCAAGCTGTACCACCCGGACACCCTGCCCCAGGGCGCGCCGCCAGAGCTGGAGAAGCTGAAGGCGGAGGTCTTCGGCTACATCGGCGACGCCTACCGCACGCTCTCCGACGACAAGAGCCGCGCGAGCTACATCGAGGAGCTCAAGAGCGGCGGCAGCGGAGACGGGGTGGACATCAACAGCATCCTCATGGCCGAGGAGCTGTTCCAGAAGTCCTGCATCCTGGTGAAGGCGCGCAAGTTCGCGGACGCCGTGAAGATGCTGGATGAGGCCATCAAGCTGAACCCGGAGGAGGCGGAGTTCTACGCGTGGCGCGGCTACGCCCGCTTCTTCACGGCGGCGGACAAGAAGGCCGCCCAGCCCGAAGCCTTCCGAGAAATCCACAACGCCATCAAACGCAACGAGCGTTGTGCCCCCGCGCACTACTTCCTCGGCGTCATCGCCAAGCTGAGCGGAGATGCCGCCGGAGCGCTCAAGCACTTCAAGCGCACCGTGGAGCTCCAGCCGGACCACATCGACGCGCAGCGGGAGATCCGCATGGCGTCGCAGAGGAAGTAGGGTGCGCCCCCCCAACACGGGGCCTCGAAGGTCCCGCCGAATACCATGAAGGAGAGAAGCACCGTGCCGCTCAACGGGAAGCAACGCCGCCAACTGCGCGCGCTAGGACACCACCTGGAACCGGTGGTCATCGTCGGCCAGGCCGGCGTCACCGACGGTGTCATCGCCGCCGTCGAACAGGCGCTGCATGACCACGAGCTCATCAAGGTGAAGATCAACGAGGGCCCGGAGTCGCGCAAAGAGGCCGCCCAGCGCATCGCCGAGGGCACCCAGTCAGACCTCGCGCAGCTGCTGGGCCGCACCGCGCTCCTGTTCAAGAAGCGCGAGAAGGACTCCAAGTTCGAGAAGCTCTAGGCAGCCCCAGGGCCGGCCACGCCGCGGGAGTCAATGCCCGCGGCGCCCGGCCGCTTCAGGGCGTGAAACCCGCCGCCCCGGCCACGAACTCCGCCGCCACGCCCAGCCGCTCCAGCAGCGCGGGCCCGAAGTACTGCCGCCGGGACTCCCCCAGGCCGCCCTGCACGTTCGCCGCCGTCTCCACGTAGCCCACGTAGCCATCCGCCAGCCCGAGCACCCCGGTGGCGCCCGTGCGCCGCAGCAGCTCCGCGCCCGCGGCCACGCTGGGCTCGCCCGGCACCGCCACCAGCTTCAGCGGGCCCAGCACCAGCGCGCCCACCTCCGCCATGCGTGGCGCGGACTCACACAGCAGGTTGTCCCCCGCCGCCCGCGTCAGCGTCGGCACCAGCCGTGACGCGTCCGGGCGGGGCATCGCGGCGTCGGCGCGCGCCAGGGACAACCGCACCGTCTCCCCCACGGGCGACAGGGACGCGCTGCCAGCCAGCTCGGACAGCGCCCGCGCGAAGCCGGACACGCGCTCCAGCTCCTTCCCTCCGGAGTAGGCCACCGAGACATTGCCCCCCGCACCCTGCAACACCAGCGTCACGCCGCTGCCCGCCTCCTCGCGCACGGCGCTGAGCCGCCCCGGGTAGTCCGGGTCCACATACGCCCGGCGGCGCGGCATCATCGCGGGGTGCGCGGAGAAGAGCAGCAGCTCCGCCACCGGGCCCTCCTGCCCCCGGAGCACGGCGCGCGTCAGGACGCCATCCGGCTTCGCGCCACCGCTGCGCGAGATGACGAAGTCCTGCTTCCGCGCCTCTCCGACCTCCAGCGACACCGGCATGAGCGCCGCGACCGCCTGGGCCAGCGCGTCAGCCGCCGCGGCGGTGATGACCTCCACCACGTCCTCACGGTAGCGCCCGGTGCCCGCCACCTGCGCCACCAGCCGCGAGTCATAGCCGCCCAGCGACGAGTGCGTGTGCGTGGCCACCACCAGCACCTCATCCAACCCCGACGCCTTCGCCCGCTCGCGCACCCGGGAGACCAGCCCGCCCGGGACGAGCAGCAGGTCCAGCGACACCAGCCCCACGCGCGCCCCGCCTGCCTCCAACACCACCGCGCGCGCATGCAGCGGAACATCGGCCTGCCTCGCCTCGGGACGAGGGGGATTGTAGCCAGCCACCACCACGGGGAAGGGCGGTACGAGCGGCACCTTCGCCGCCCCCGCGTGCAGGGGCCCCTCGCCCTGCACCCGCGACACAAGCACGGGCGCGCGCTCCGCCCAGGTGCCACACCAGTTCCAGGACGCCAGCGCATACGCGGCGCCTGCGGTGAGTAACACCAGGGGAAACAGGGAACGCAAGCGGGCCAGTCGAGAAGAAGCCATGCGCGAGCCAGACTAACCGCTGAACGTTGGCTTGGGGACGCCTGGCTGCCCACATGAAACGACTCTGGCGTCGGGTGGAATACCCACCAGAGGGGCATGCGTTCCTGTTCCGCTCACCGCTCGAAAGGAGTAAGGCAGCGCGCCATGTGCGGCATCTTCGGAATCGTGGGGCACGCCGAGGCCTCCAACCTGACGTACCTCGGGCTGCACGCCCTCCAGCACCGCGGGCAGGAGTCCGCGGGCATCGTCGCCTCTGACGGGATGGGGCTGCGCGCCCACCGGCAGATGGGACTCGTCGCCGACATCTTCGACGCGCCGGTGCTCTCCGGCCTGCCTGGACAGGCGGCCATCGGCCACGTGCGCTACTCCACCGCGGGAGGCAGCGCGCTCAAGAACGCGCAGCCGCTCTTCGTGCAGTACGCGGGCGGTCAGTGCGCCATCGCGCACAACGGCAACCTGGTGAACGCGGCGGAGCTGAAGCAGCAGCTCGAGGCCGACGGCGCCATCTTCCAGTCGGACGCGGACACGGAGGTCATCCTCCACCTGCTGGCGCGCTCCAAGCAGGCGACCTTCGAGCAGAAGCTCGTGGAGGCGCTGCGCAAGGTGACGGGCGCCTACAGCCTGCTGGTGCTCACGCAGAACAAGCTCGTCGCGGTGAGGGACCCTCACGGCATCCGGCCGCTGGTGCTGGGACGGATGAAGGAGGGCGCCTACGTGCTCGCCAGCGAGTCCACCGCGCTGGACCTCATCGAGGCGGAGGTGGTGCGCGAGCTGGAGGCAGGCGAGCTGCTCGTCATCGAGAACGAGCGGCTGCGCTCCAGCAAGCCCTTCGCGGAGCCCGCGCGGCAGGCGCGCTGCATCTTCGAGCACGTGTACTTCGCCCGGCCGGACTCCATCCTGTTCGGCAGCAACGTCTACGAAGTGCGCAAGGAGCTGGGCCGCCAGCTCGCCAAGGAGCAGCCCGCGCCCGGCGCGGACCTGGTCATCGCGGTGCCGGACTCGGGCGTGCCGGCGGCCATCGGCTTCTCGCAGGCGAGCGGCATCCCCTACGACGTGGGCCTCATCCGCAGCCACTACGTGGGCCGCACCTTCATCGAGCCGCAGCAGTCCATCCGCCACTTCGGCGTGAAGCTCAAGCTGTCGGCGGTGCGCCAGGTGCTCAAGGGCAAGCGGGTGGTGGTGGTGGACGACTCCATCGTCCGCGGCACCACGAGCCGCAAAATCGTGAAGATGATCAAGGCCGCGGGCGCGCTGGAGGTCCACCTGCGCATCTCCTCGCCGCCCACGAAGTGGCCCTGCTACTACGGCATCGACACGCCGAGCCGGCAGGAGCTCATCGCCGCGACGCACTCGCTGGAGGAGATTGCCACCTACGTGACGGCGGACTCGCTCGGCTACATCTCCCTGGAGGGCCTGGGCCGCGCCGTGGGCGACCCGGAGCGCGGCAGCTTCTGCACCGCGTGCTTCTCCGGCAGGTACCTCGTCGGCGACTTCGGCGAGCAGCCCGAGCCCAGCAAGCTCACCGCCTGACGCCGCGGCTCACGCCTCCATGAAGTCCGTCAGGTCCGCGGGCAGGGGCGCCTCGAAGGCGACCTCCTGACCGGAGCCCGGGTGTGGAAAGGCGATGCGCGCGGCGTGCAGCGCGTGGCGCGGCAGGCGCAGGCGCGCCCAGGCCTCGGGTTCCAGGCAGTGCTTGCTGAAGCGGTCGAAGTAGCCGGGGTCCGGACCGTACATCTTGTCGCCCACGAGCGGGAACCCCGCATGGCGCAGGTGGATGCGAATCTGGTGCTGCCTTCCCGTCTCTGGAAGGCAGCGCAGCAACGCGAAGGGCGCCCCATCACGGGTGAAGCGCCGGAGCACCTGGAAGCGCGTCCGGCTCTCCTTCCCCTCCACCGGGTCGATGCGCACGGCGATGCGGATGAGCTCGGTGCCCTCCGCGATGGGCGCCTCCACGGAGAACGTGTCCTCGGGCGGGTGGCCCTCGCAGAGCGCGAGGTACTCCTTGTGTACGTCGCGCGAGACGAAGAGCCGCCCCAGCACGCGGCAGGCCTCCGTGGTGCGCCCGCAGACGACCAGGCCGCTCGTCTCACGGTCCAGCCGGTGCGCGGGCTCGGCGAAACGCTCACCGAAGCGCTCGCGAAGCAGCGTGACGAGGGTTCCCTTGTGGTAGCGCGCCGAGGGGTGGATGGGCAGGCCCGCGGGCTTGTCCAGCACCAGCAGCCAGTCATCCTGGAACACCACGGGCAGCTCCGTGGGCGTCCACGGCTCCTCGCTGGCGCGGCGGCGGATGTGGAAGCTGAGCCCGGGATACACCGGCGTGGAGGGCTTCAAGCGCCGCTCCTCGCAGATGAGGCCGCGGAGGATGACGCCCTGGAGCCGCTCACGCGTCATCCGGCGAATCTTCTGCGCCAGGTACTCATCCAGCCGCCAGCCGGCATAGTTCGGCTCGACGACGTAGCGGATATCGACGTAGCCCTCGGGGGCCTCTTCCGATTCGGGGGCAGCGTCGCCTGCCGTTGTCTGCTGCGCATGGAGCATGGGCCTGCCAGCGCTCTAACACGGCGGGCCCCTCCGCACAGGCTGGGACGGCCGGGCGGGCGGGCCCTCGAGGTACCGGGCCCATCGGCGCACACCCACCGCTCGAATACCGTCAGGCCGAGGCCGCCTGACGCTGGGTGTCCTCGACGCCCAGGAAGCCCGCGAACAGGTCCGCGATGCGCTCGGCGGTGCGGCCATCCCAGAACTCCGGCACCCGGCCCTGCTTGCCTTCCCCATCGAGGGCGCGGTCGGCGGCCATCCGGATGCGGACCGGGTCGGTCCCCACCACCTCGTTGGAGCCCTGCTCCACGGTGATGGGACGCTCGGTCTGCTCGCGCAGGGTGAGGCACGGCACGCCCATGGCCGTCGTCTCCTCCTGGAGCCCCCCCGAGTCGGTGAGCACCAGGCGCGCCTTCGAGGTAAGCGCCAGGAACTCCAGGTAGCCCATGGGCTCCACGGGCCGCAGGTTCGGGCTCTGCGCGAACCACGAGTCCAGCCCCTGCTCCGAAATCACCTTCCGCGTGCGCGGGTGCACGGGGAAGATGACGGGCAGCCGCGTGGCGACATGGGCCACCGCGGACAGCAGCCCGCCCAGGACCTTCGGGTCATCCACGTTGGAGGGCCGGTGGAGTGTGCACACCGCGTAGCCCTGCGGGATGAGCCCCAGGTCCTTCAGCACCGGCAGCTTGTCTGCCTTCTCCCGCGACGCGAGGAGCGAGTCGATCATCACGTTGCCCACGAAGTGGATACGGGTGGGGTCGGCGCCTTCCTTCAGCAGGTTGGCGTCCGCGTCACGCGAGGGCGTCAGCAGCAGGTTCGACAGCCGGTCGGTGACGATGCGGTTGATCTCCTCCGGCTGGTGCGGCGAATAGCTCCGCAGGCCCGCCTCGATGTGGGCCAGGGGAATGCCAAGCTTCGACGACACCAGCGCGGCGGCGATGGTGCTGTTGACGTCCCCCACCACGGAGACGAGCGATGGAGGGTGGGCCAGGAAGACCTTCTCCAACTCCACCATCATCCGCGCGGTCTGCTGCGCGTGGCTGCCCGACCCGATGCCCAGATGGACATCCGGGGCTGGCAGACCGAGGTCCGCGAAGAACACGTCGCTCATCTTGGCGTCGTAGTGTTGCCCCGTGTGGACCAGGACCTGCTCCAGGGGCGTACGCTCGGCGATGGCGCGGTAGACAGGCGCGACCTTCATGAAGTTCGGACGCGCTCCGACGATATGTATGACCTTCTTCATGTTGCGACCAAACCTAGGCACTGGAGCCACGCTGGCCAGTGTCCGATGATGCGAATGTCCAATCCCGGGGGCCGGCCTTCGTCGCGAACCGGATAGACGGAGGCGTCATGCAATCTTGCCGGACCGTTGCAGTCATTCCCGCCCGACATGCCAGCACCCGCTTCCCTGGCAAGCCGCTGGCGCTCATCGCCGGCCGGCCAATGATTGAGCACGTCTGGCGCCGCTGCCAGGAGGCCCAGGCGTTCGATGAGGTGTGGGTTGCCACCGATGACGAGCGGATTCGCGCCGCCGTGGAGGGCTTCGGCGGCCGGGCGGTGATGACCAGCCCCACGTGCGCCACGGGTACGGACCGGGTCGCGGAGGTGGCGCTCGGCCGCCCGGACATCGACGTCTGGGTGAACGTGCAAGGGGACGAGCCCCTGGTGGACCCCGCCGCCCTCCGGCTGCTCGCCGGCCTCTTCTCGGACGCCGCCGTGCGCATGGGCACCCTGGTCCGGCCGCTCGAGGCCGACGAGGCCAGCAGCCCCCACGTGGTGAAGGCCGTGCTCGCGCTCAACGGGGACGCGCTCTACTTCAGCCGCAGCCTGGTGCCCCATGCCCGCGAGCCCGGCGCGTCCGTGCAGCGCTGGGGGCACATCGGCCTCTACGGCTACCGGCGCGACGTGCTGCTGTCACTGGCGAAGCTGGCGCCCACCCCGCTGGAGGAGGCAGAGAAGCTGGAGCAGCTCCGCGCCCTGGAGCACGGCATCCCCATCCGCTGCGCCAGGGTCGCCTCGCAGACGGTGGCGGTGGACGTGCCCGGCGACGTGGAGAAGGTGGAATCCCTCATGCGCGCGCGGGGAGGCTGACCATGGGCTTCTTCAAGGACCTCTTCGGCGGGAGCAAGCCGAAGGAAGACGCGGAGGCCCCGCCCTCGCCGGAAGCCGTCGCGCCGCCACCACCCGCACCGCCGAACCCACCCGCACCGCCGAACCCACCCGCGCCCGCGAAGCCGGAGCGCCCCAAAGAGACCCGCAGCCTGCGGCAGGAGGACGAGGACATGGAGGGCGTTCAACGGTTGGTGTCGCGCAAGGTGGAGCGGGTGCTGGAACAGCTCGGGACGCTCGCCGCTCGGGCCCGCTCCGGAGAGGAGGTCCCCAGCCTCACCGCCACCCTGCACCTGGCGCACGGGCATTCCCTGACGGGCGAGGTGGTCGACTACGTGCCGCGCGAGTCGGTGCTGCTGGCCCTGGGCAAGGAGGGCCTGCGCCGCTCGGAGTCGGTGGCGTACGTGGACCTGTCCACGGTGGTCGCGGTGACGGTGGGCAACGCGGAGAAGCTGCTGGAGCTGGCGCAGTTGGTGCGGCCCAACCCCACGCGGCAGGACCTGGCTGCGCTGCTGGAGAAGCTGCCCCACGCGCTCACCGAGCAGTTCTGGCCGGGCGAGGCGTCGCTGGGCGGCAAGCCGCTGCGCTTCGAGGTGGACTGGGCGGGCCTGGACGACGAGCCGGGCCGGCGCGCGCTGGAGTCGGCGGTGAACGTCACCAGCCACGCGCTCCGCGCCCTGGCGCAGGAGCAGGGCCGCGAGGTGCTGCGCCGCATCACCACCGTGCGCTTCCTCAGGGGCCGCGACACCCGCGCCGCCGTGGAGGGTGAGACGGGCACGGTGACGGTGGGCCCGGGCGAGCCCACCGTGTCCGCCTTCCGGAAGTCCTTCGCCGCCGGCATCAAATAACGGGCAGCGCGGCCGGCTCTGACCCCAGCGGGAACGCCGCGTCGAGCCGGGCAAGCTCGTCGGCGGACAGCGCCAGCGACGCGGCGGCGGCGTTGTCGCGCGCGTGGACCTCCCGGCCCGCCTTGGGAATGGCGAACAGCGACGGCCGGCGCACCAGGAAACGCAGCGCCACCTGGAAGGGCGTGACGCCATGGGCGCGGGCGATGGCGCCCAGCACCTTGCCGCCCCGGCTGTCGGGCCGGGGGAAGTTGCCATTGCCGAAGGGGCTGTAGCCCACTACCGCCACGCCGTGCGACTCGCACCACGGCAGCACGGCGTGCTCGATGGCGCGCTCCTCCAGGTGGTAGAGCACCTGGTTGCACGCGATGCGCCCCGGCCCCGCGAGCGCGAGCGCCTCCTCCAGGTCCTCCACCCCGAAGTTGCTCACGCCCCAGGCGCGAATCTTCCCGTCCGCCACCAGCTTCTCGAAGGCGCGCACCGTCTCCTCCAACGGGTGCGAGCCCGGCCAGTGCAACAGGTAGCAGTCGAGCCAGTCGGTGCGCAGCCGCTTCAGGCTCCGCTCGCACGCGGCGAGCGTGCCCGCGTAGGTGGCGTTGGACGGCATCACCTTGGACACGAGGAAGACCTCGCCGCGCCGGCCCGCAATCGCCTCGGAGACGATGGACTCCTCCACCTCGCCGTACCCGTACAGCTCGGCCGTGTCCACGTGCGTCATTCCCAGGTCCAGCCCGGCGCGCAGGGCGCGGATGGCGCCTGCCCGGTCGTCCTCTTCCATCTGCCAGGTCCCCTGCCCCAGGATGGGCACCGACACTCCCGTGCTTCCGAATCCGCGCTTCTCCATGGCACTCCCCCTGACGCCGCGGCTGACCCGCTCCGGGAGGATTAATACCGCTTCAGCGCACGCGCAGGCACCGGGTGCGCGGCCCCGGGGCGCGCGTTAGTCTCCGCCGGTGTCTTCCCCCGAGAAAGATTCGAAAGAGCGGCCGCCCCCTCGCGTCACCCTGCACCGCCTGCTGGCGCTGGCGCGCCCGGAGGTGCTGCCGCTGGCCGCGGCCACCTTCTTCCTGCTCATCAGCAGCGGGGCCACGCTGGCCTATCCCCGCGCCATTGGAGACCTGGTGGACCAGGCGCTCAACGCCCGCGACCGGCAGGTCGTGGACGGGCTCGCGCTGGTGATGCTCGCCGTGTTCGTCGTGCAGGGCGTGGCCATGGCGCTGCGCGCGTACCTCTTCAACACCGCGGGCGAGCGCGTGGTGGCGCGGCTGCGCAAGGACCTCTTCCGCGCCCTGCTGTCGCAGGAGGTGGGCTTCTTCGACTCGCGCCGCACCGGTGAGCTGACCAGCCGGCTGTCCTCGGACACCACCGTGCTGCAGAACACCGTCACGGCCAACGTGTCCATGGCCCTGCGCTACGGCGTCACGGCCCTGGGCGGCGTGGGGCTGCTGCTCTACACGTCCGTCCAGCTCACGCTGGTGATGCTCGCCGTCATCCCGCCGGTGGCCGTCGGCGCGGTGCTGTACGGCCGCCGCGTGCGCGCCATCTCCCGCCAGGTGCAGGACGCGCTCGCCGCCAGCGGCGAGGTGGCGGAGGAAGACCTGTCCGGCATCCGCACCGTGCGCTCCTTCGCCGCGGAGCGGCATGAGGTGGAGCGCTACAGCACCGCCGTGGAGCGCTCCTACACGCTCGCGCGGGAGCGCACGCTCCAGTCGTCCGTGTTCATGGGCGCGGCCTCCATCGCCGGCTACGGCTCCATCGCCGCGGTGCTCTGGTACGGCGGCCGGCTGGTGGTGGACGGACACCTCACGGTGGGCGCGCTCACCTCGTTCCTCATCTACACCATGCTGGTGGCCTTCTCCTTCAGCGGCATCGCGGAGCTCTGGGCGGACTTCATGCGCGCCAGCGGCGCCGCCGAGCGCGTCTTCGAGCTGCTGGACCGCGAGCCCGCCATCGCCGCCGGGGGCGAGCAGCTGACGGACCTGCGCGGGCACGTGGAGTTCCGCGACGTGCGCTTCGCCTACCCCACCCGCCCCGACGTGCCGGTGCTCCAGGGGCTCAACCTGGAGCTGCGGCCGGGCGAGGTCGTGGCGGTGGTGGGCCCCTCGGGCGCGGGCAAGTCCACGCTGGCCTCCCTCCTGTCGCGCTTCTACGACCCGCAGGGCGGCGAGGTGCTGCTGGACGGCCACCCCCTCACCGCCCTGGAGCCGGAGTGGCTGCGCCGCAACATCGGCATGGTGGCGCAGGAGCCGCAGCTCTTCTCCTGCTCCATCGCGGACAACATCCGCTACGGCCGCCCCGACGCCACCGACGCCCAGGTGGAGGAGGCCGCCCGGGCCGCCAACGCCCACGCCTACATCGAGCGCTTCCCGGACGGCTACCGCACCCAGGTGGGCGAGCGGGGGGTACAGCTGTCCGGCGGCCAGAAGCAGCGCGTCGCCATCGCCCGCGCGGTGCTGAAGGACCCTCGCCTGCTCATCCTCGACGAGGCCACCAGCGCCCTGGACGCGGAGAGCGAGCACCTGGTCAAGGACGCGCTGGAGCGCCTGATGAAGGGCCGCACCACGCTCATCATCGCCCACCGCCTGTCCACCGTGGCCAACGCGGACCGGGTGCTGGTGCTCGATGGCGGCGCCATCATCCAGAGCGGCACCCACGCCTCCCTGATGAGCCAGGAGGGCCTGTACCGGCGGCTGGTGGAGCGCCAGTTTGTCGCAGCCTGAACGGCTGGCGCCCACACGGCTTGCGCCACGCACCCGGCGACAGTGGCGCCCCTCCCCGGGTCCGATTAAGTCTGGGGTTCCGAAAGGAGGTGATGCCTTGAACGACAGCAACTCCAAGGCGTCCACCTCCGCGTCGGTGGCCTGAAAAGGCGCCGAGGCGGCGGCAGACGCTGGCAGTTCCGGGCCCGTTTCCCGCGAGGGAAGCGGGCCTTTTTACGACGTCTCGGGAATGCCGGCACGGCCCTTCTGTTCGGAGCGCGCCGGGGGGAGTGGCCGACCCAACACGTTTCTTCCGGGAGTCCTTGCCGTGTCCATCACCCCATGCCCCAGCCCGCTGCCCACCGCCCTCCGTGACGAGGAGGCCGTGGACGCGCAGCGAAACCTTTTCTGCCCCAACTACGACGCCTGCCTGCACCTGGTGGTGAAGCGCGGCTGGGAGGGGTGGAGCTGCCGGAACTGCGAGCTGCGCAAGTTCCGCGTCGGCCAGCCGGCCGCCCAGGAGTTCGCGGTCGCCCGCCCGGGGAGCTGGGACGGACACTGACGCCAGCCCCCTGGATTCCAGCGGGCGGCCGTCCACCGGAAACAGAATAATTGACGCATCCCTGCCTCAGTAGGCAGAACGGGACATGCGCTCCAAGAAAACCAAGTTCATCTTCGTGACGGGCGGGGTGGTCAGCTCCCTCGGCAAGGGTCTCGCCTCGGCTTCTATCGGCGCCCTGCTGGAGAACCGTGGGCTGGCCGTCACCCTCATCAAGCTGGACCCCTACATCAACGTGGACCCGGGCACGATGAGCCCGTTCCAGCACGGCGAGGTGTTCGTCACCGAGGACGGCGGTGAGACGGACATGGACCTCGGCCACTATGAGCGGTTCACCAACGCGCGGATGAGCCGGCTCAACAACTTCACGTCCGGCCGCATCTACCACGCCGTCATCATGAAGGAGCGGCGGGGCGAGTACCTGGGCAAGACGGTCCAGGTGATTCCGCACGTCACCGACGAAATCAAGTCCAGCATCCGCCAGGCGGCGCAGGACACCGACGTCGTCATCGTCGAGGTGGGCGGCACCGTGGGCGACA
Organism: Pseudomonadota bacterium; assembly: GCA_023426545.1. Lineage (GTDB taxonomy): Bacteria > Myxococcota > Myxococcia > Myxococcales > Myxococcaceae > Myxococcus. The sequence continues at coordinate 93,370 of JAFAAN010000029.1, read as the reverse complement.
TCGAGTCGCTCCCCTTCCTCGAGGCCATCCGGCAGCTGCGCTATGACGTGGGCAACGAGAACGTCGTCTACGTCCACCTCACGCTGCTGCCGTACATCGGCGCGGCCGGCGAGGTGAAGACCAAGCCCACGCAGCACTCGGTGATGAAGCTGCGGGAGATAGGCATCCAGCCTGACTTCCTCGTGTGCCGCACCGACCGCGAGGTCCCCCGCGAGCTGAAGGACAAGATCGCCATGTTCTGCAACGTGGACACGCGCAGCGTCTTCACGTCGCCGGACGTTCGCAGCACCTACGAGCTGCCGCTGGAGCTGCACCGGCAGGGCCTGGACGAGCGGCTCGCGGAGGTCCTCAACATCTGGAGCCGGGCGCCGCACCTGGAGCGCTGGGAGAACATCATCCGCAAGGTGTACGAGCCGGCGCGCGGCCAGGTCCGCGTCGCGATTGTGGGCAAGTACGTCAACCTCACGGAGAGCTACAAGAGCCTCAACGAGGCGCTGCTGCACGGCGGCATCGCCAACGACGTGAAGGTGGACCTCCACTTCGTGGACAGCCAGGACGTCGAGGCGCAGGGCCCGGAGAAGCTGCTGGCCGGCGTGGACGCCATCCTGGTGCCCGGCGGCTTCGGCGTGCGCGGCACCGAGGGCAAGATTGCCGCCGTGCGCTACGCGCGTGAGAAGAAGGTGCCCTTCTTCGGCATCTGCCTGGGCCTGCAGATGGCCGTGGTGGAGTTCAGCCGCGGCGTGCTGGGCCTGTCCTCCGCCAACAGCCTGGAGTTCAATGAGCACACCCCGCACCCGGTGGTGACGCTCATGGAGAGCCAGGTGAAGGTCCAGGACAAGGGCGGCACCATGCGCCTGGGCAGCTACGCCTGCGCGCTCAAGCCGGGGACGCTCGCCCACGAGCTCTACGGCCAGGACACCATCCAGGAGCGCCACCGCCACCGCTACGAGGTCAACAACGCGTACCGCGGCCGGCTGCAGGAGGCGGGGCTCGTCATCTCCGGCTCCAACCCCGAGCTCGACCTGGTGGAGATGATTGAGCTGACCGGTCACCCCTACTTCATCGCCTGTCAGTTCCACCCCGAGTTCAAGAGCAAGCCCTTCGCCCCCCATCCCCTCTTCTCCGGCTTCATCCGCGCGGCCCTCACCCAGCGGGACGGGAACGCGGCGACCGGCCAGGTGTCCGCATGAGCGCCCCCACCCCCATCGAGCTGTGTGGCTTCAAGGTCGGCCAGGGCCAGAAGCTCTTCGTCATCGCCGGCCCCGACAGCATCGAGTCCGAGGACATGGCCCTGCGCCATGCCCGCCTGCTCAAGGACATCACCGGCCGGCTCGGCGTGCCGTATGCCTTCAAGTGCTCCTACGACAAGGCCAACCGCACCAGCGGCAAGTCCTTCAGAGGCCCGGGTCTCAAGGAAGGCCTGAGAATCCTGAAGAGAATCCGGGAAGAAGTGGGCGTCCCCGTGCTCACGGACGTCCATGAGACCAGTCACGTCGGGCCAGCCTCGGAAGTTGTGGATATCATCCAGATACCGGCGTTCCTGTGCCGGCAGACCGACCTGGTGGAAGCCGTGGCGCGTACTGGCAAGGGCGTGAACCTGAAGAAGGGGCAGTTCGTGGCGCCCAAGGACATCGTCCACTCGGCGCGCAAGGCCTTCGAGGCGGGCAACCCCAATGTGCTCGTCACCGAGCGCGGCTCCACGTTCGGCTACAACAACCTGGTAGTGGACATGCGCGGCTTCGCGCAGATGCGCGACGCGGGCCTCGCCGTCTGCTTCGACGCCACCCACTCCGTCCAGCTCCCCAGCGCGGGGAATGGCGAGACGGCGGGGGAGCGCCGCTTCGTGTCACTGCTCGCCCGCTCCGCCGCGGCCGCCGGAATTGACGCGTTGTTCACGGAAGTCCACGAAGATCCGGATCGTGCCCTGTGTGACGGTCCGTGCTCGCTGAATCCACAGATGTTCGAGGACGTGGTACGAAACGTGCTGAGCATCCGCCGCGCCTTGGGACACGAGCCAGGTTGATGTGTCAGCGAACAGAGGAGTCGAGCAAGCCATGGTGACGGAAGCCCCTTCCAGACTGGGAAAGGAAGAGCTCACGTCCCGCGCCGCGCGCGTGCGCCTGCTCGTCTTCGACGTCGACGGAGTGCTCACCGACGGGGGCCTCTACTACGGCCAGGACGGCGAGCTGATGAAGCGCTTCGACGTCAAGGACGGCCACGCCCTCGTCATGGCGCGCCTCTCCGGCCTTCCGGCCGCCATCCTCACCGCCCGCACCTCCGGCATCGTGGAGACGCGCGGGCGGGAGCTGGGGCTCGCCGCGGTGCTCCAGGGCCGACGTGACAAGTCGGCTGCGCTCAAAGAGTTGGTCGCCCAGTTGGACGTGCCCCTGGACGCCTGCGCCTACATGGGTGACGACCACAACGACCTGGGTCCACTTTCAATGGTGGCTCTTTCCGCTTGTCCTGCGGATGCCGTCCCCGAGGTGCGCCACGAAGCACACTTCGTTACCCAGAGTCCTGGCGGCCGAGGTGCCGCCCGCGAGCTCGTGGAGCTGTGTCTCAGGGCCAGTGGCCGCTGGGATGACGCAGTGGGTCTGATGAGAGGGACTGATAGGCGCGGTACTCTGTGAGGTTGAAGAAAACCCGTGTTCAAGGTAGGTGAATAGTTCCATGGGCAGCGGAATGATGCAGCAAGAGGGGAGTACGGCGATGACGGACCAGCTCTACACCACGCACGACATCAGTCGTTTGCTTCAGGTGGATCCGTCCACGGTGAGCAAGTGGATCGACCGGGGCATCCTGATGGCGTTCAGGACGCCGGGTGGCCACCGCCGCGTGCGGTCGGCGGACCTGCGCACGTTCCTCATCACCCATCAGATGCCGGTGCCGGAGGAGCTCGGGAGCGGCACGGTGCGCCTGCTCGCGGTGGACGACGAGCGCCCGGTGCTGGACGCCATCAAGCGCGCGTTCAAGCCGTTCGCGGCCCAGGTGGAGCTGCAGACGACGACGAGCGGCGTGGAGGCGCTGCTCCTCGTGTCCGAGCAGAAGCCGCACGGCATGATCATCGACCTCAACATGCCGGACATCGACGGCCTGGAAGTCTGCCGCCGCATCCGCGCGCGCAAGCAGATGGAGGGCGTGCGGCTCATCACCATGACGTCCGCGCACACGCCCGAGGTCGTGGAGCAGTCCAAGCAGGCCGGCGCGCTGGCGTGCCTGGCCAAGCCGCTGGACGTGCAGCAGGTGCTGGAGCTGTTCCGCGTGCCGCTGGCGCTCAGCGCCAAGCGGTAGAGAGGTCAGGGCTTCCGCCTCTGTCTGCGGAAGCCCTGGGCAGGGATTGTGGTGAGAGGCAGGTGACCTGCCAAGCCAGCGGTGTGCGCCCGAGGCGTCAGCCCTGGACCTTGACTTCGATGACGCGGGGCTTGGACTCCTCGCGCCGAGGCAGGGTCAGCGTCAGCACGCCCTGTTCGTAGCGCGCCTCCACCCGGCTGGCGTCCACCGTGTCGGGCAGCGCGAAGGAGCGGGCGAAGCTCCCGAAGGCGCGCTCCTGGCGGCGCACGTTGACGCCCTCCGCACGAGGCTCGGCTTTGCGCTCGGCCTGCACGGTGAGGACGTCCTTCTCCACCGTCACCTGGATGGCCTTCGCGTCCAGCCCGGGCATGTCCAGCTGGAGGGTGAGCCCGCTCTCGGACTCGAAGATGTCCGCGGCCGGCGTGCGCTCGCGCGGCGCCTGGCGCCGCACGGGCTGCGTCAACTCCCGGAAGAGCGCGTCGAAGTCACGCATCAGCGGGTTCACCACGACGGCCGAGTTGAAGGGGTGGCGAGTCTGCATGGTCGTCTCCTGTTCGTGCCGTCCTCGCGGACGCACGGCGTGCACTCATGGATTGGGTTCAGGTTCGCGGTCGCCGCGGTGCCCCCCGCCGGGGCTCCAGCGCCGCCTCACTGGACTCAAGAGAACCATGCTTGCGGACGTGTCAAGCAACGCCCCGCCGCGCGCCGCGCCGCCGTCCTCCGCGCCCGCCTGCCCGCCCGCCGGCCTCAGTCGTCGTCGCGTCCGAGCTGCACGGTGAAGTCCTCGTCGTCGCGGGACACCTGCACCGTCCACGGCCGGCAGCACACCGGGCAGTCCTCGATGTACGTCTCCGAGGCCACACCAATGGGGTCCACTGCGACTTCCACTTCCTCGCCACAGTAGGGGCAGCGCTGGGTGGCGGACTCCGCGAAGGGTTGCATGGCCGGGCCTCCTCATCGCGGACTCAGCGTCCGCGCATCTAGACGGTAGAATGCCGAGCCATGGCTCCTCCTTCCCGGAATCGCATTGGCGACATCCTCGTCAAGGCACGCGTCATCGACGACTTGCAGCTGCGCAGCGCACTGGCGACCCATGACCAGTGGGGCGGCCGGCTGTCGCGCATCGTCGCGGACCTGGGCCTGGCCACCGAGGACGTCATCACCGAGGCCATCTGCCAGGGCCTGGGCATGCAGCGCATCCAGCTGGGCAATGTCACGCGGGACGCGGGCGCGCTGGCGCGCGTGGAGGTGAGCCTCGCCGAGCAGAAGGCCGTCTTCCCCGTCTCCCTCAAGGACAACGGCAAGACGCTGGTGCTGGCCATGGCGGACCCCACGGACCTCAACACCCTGGACCAGGTGGCGGCGAGGAGCCGCGCACGCGTGGTCGTCATGGTGGCGAGCGAGCGTGAAATCGAGCACGCCATCCTCCGCCACTACCGCGGCCAGGAGCCGGTGGTCAGCACGCGCTTCGGCGGCAACAAGCAGAAGGGCTCGGACGCGCCGGAGGACGAGGACGAGTTCAAGGTCGTCGACATGAGCGGCAACACGGTGGTGAAGCGCATCGCGGACATCACCCCGCCCGCGCCCGCCGCACCGCCCGCGCCCCGCGCCGCGGAGCGTCCCCCCGCGCAGAGCAGCGGCGCGAGCGCCGCCGACATCCTCGACGAGATTCTGGCGGGCGGCGCGCCCTCCTCCGAGTGGACGGACGAGGACTTGATGCGGCTGCAGACGGTGCAGCAGAACCAGGAGAAGAGCTCCAAGATTCTGCGCGCCCTGCTCGAGCTTCTGCTGGAGAAGGGCCAGTTCCATCAGCGCGAGCTGGCCGCGAGGATGCGGCTGTAGGCCGCGCCCTCAGTCCAGCTCCCGGAGCTCGCGCCCCGTGAGCCCCAGCAGGTAGAGGATGGTGTCCAGGCCGCCCGCGGAGATGGACGTGTCGGCCGCGGCGCGCAGCCTGGGCTTCGCCCGGAAGGCGATGCCCAGCCCGGCGCGCTCCAGCATCAGCAAGTCGTTGGCGCCGTCGCCCACGGCGACGACCTGGTCCAGCAGGATGCCCTCCGCCTGGGCCAGCGAGGCCAGCAGCTCCGCCTTGCGCTGGGCGTTGACGATGGGCCCCACGGTGCGGCCGGTGAGCTTCCCGTCGCGCACCTCCAGCGCGTTGGAGTACGCGAAGTCGATGCCCAGCCGCGCCTGCAGCGCCTCGGCCGCCACGGAGAAGCCGCCGCTGATGACGGCCGTGCGGTAGCCCAGCCGCTTCAGCACGCGCACGAGCGTCTCCGCGCCCTCCGTCAGCGGCAGGTTCGCCGCGAGCTGGTGCACCACGGCCTCGTCCAGCCCCGCGAGCAGCGCCACGCGCTGACGCAGCGACTCGTCGTAGTCCATCTCCCCGTGCATGGCGCGCTCGGTGATCCGCGCCACCTGCTCGCCCACGCCGTGCGCGCGCGCCAGCTCGTCGATGACCTCGATGCGGATGAGCGTGGAGTCCATGTCCATGACGACCATCCGCTTGCCACGCCGGAAGAGGCTCTCGCGCTGCAGCGCCACGTCGAAGTCGCCCGACTGCATGGACAGCTCCAGCAGCGCCTGCTTCAGCGCGTCCGGCGGCTGTCCCGCCGGCAGGCGGATGTGGATGTCCACCGAGCCGAGGTGCGGCTCGCTCAGGCGGGTGATGCGCTCCACGTGCGCGCCGTGCCCCGCCAGCACCTGCGTCAGCACATGCAGCACCCGGGCGCCCAGCGCGCGGCCTATCGCGGTGACGACGAAGCGCGCGCCGCCGCTGCCGACAGCCCCAGCGGCGGGCGCGTCCACCGACTCGAAGTCCAGCGTGACGCCCAGGGACTTCGCGGCGGACAGCAGCGCCTCCAGCACGCCGCCCGCGCCCGGCAGCCGCACCAGCAGGCACAGCGTGAGCCGCCCCTGCACCACCACCTGCTCGACGTCGAGCAGCTCCGCGCCGGCCTCCGCGAGCAGGCCGGTGAGGCGCGAGGTGATGCCGGGATGGTCCTTCCCGGTGACGGTGATGAGCACGCTCTCGGACGGGGACGAAGTCATGACGCCGCCGAGTGTGGCAGCCCCACGCGTGCGCGGCGAGCCCCGAGTGCGCCGGGGCCCGGCCGCCCGGCCGTCACTCCTTCGGCGCGTCCGAGGAGATGATGAGGTCGCCCTTGCCGAGGAACTCCCTGTCCGGGAACGCCGTGTAGAAGTCCTCCAGCATGGCGTCGACGTCGGGGTAGCGCTGCTCGCGCTTGTCCTGGGTGGCCTTGTCGAAGAGCTGATCCAAGCCGCTGGGAGCCTCCGAGTTGACCTCGGAGGGCAGCGGCGAGCGGCGGCCGGGAATCTGCCCGGTGAGCATCTCGTAGAGCAGGATGCCCAGCGCGTACACGTCCGCGGAGGCGCCCGGCTCCTTGCCGCCCCGGTTCATCAGCTCCGGCGCCATGTAGGGCATGCCGCCCGTGCCCACGAAGACCTGGGGCATCCCCTTGGTGCTGTCCACCTCCACCACGCGGCCCAGGCCGAAGTCGGCCAGCTTCGCGTTGCCGTACACGTCGAACAGCACGTTCTCCGGCTTGATGTTGTGGTGCGTGAGGCCCGCGGCGTGCGCGGCCCGGAGGCCATAGGCCATTTGCAGGAAGGCGCGCAGCGCGAAGGGCACCGGCACGCCGTTGCCCTCCCCCGCGTCCAGCCGCTCGCGCAGGCTGCCCTGCATCAGCTCCAGCACGAAGTACGGCCGCGCGGCGTCCACGTTCTGATCCACCACCTGGACCACGCCGGGGTGGCGGACCTGGGCCTGGGCACACAGCTCCTTCTTCAGGCGCTTGAGGACCTCGCCCCGCTGCAGGAAGGAGAAGTAGCCGAAGATGTCCTTCAGCTCCTTGAGGCAGATGTCCAGCCCGAGCGCGGTGACGCGCCCCTTGAACACGGTGCCCAGCGGCCCCGTGCCGATGGGGTCGAACTTCTGGTAGCGCAAATCCAGCTCCGAGCCCTTCGGAGCGGAGGCGGCGGGCGCGGCGGCGGCGGGGGTGGGCGCGTTGGAGAAGGACATGGGAGCGGCGGCGGGCGCGGGCAGCGTGGGAGAGGGCTCGGCGGCGGACACCTGGGTGAAGGGCCCCTGGACGATGACCGTGGACTCACGGCGGGGCTCTGCGGCCTCCGCGCGGGGCGCGGGCGGCGGCATGGGAACAGGCGCGGGCGGCGTGCCCAGGTCCAGCGCGGGCATGGCCGAGCGCGAGCTGCGCACCGGCGGCATGGGCGGCGGCGAGGGCGGAGCGGCGGGCACGGGCGGCCCCTCCACCTCGGCCTCGTCCAGCAGCAGCTCCGGCGGCGGCGGCGGCATCACCAGCGCCTCATCCCCGCCCGCCTGCTCCGCAGATGCCTCCACCGCGGCGGCGAGCTGCTCGGCGAAGAACTCACCGACTTCCAGGGAGAAGCGCTCCGTCAGCTCGCCCCCCGCCACCTGCTCGCCCTGCTCGGTGAGCTTGAGCTGGGCCTCGCGGTCCATCGCGATGTAGTGGAACTTCCGCAGGAAGAAGAAGTAGTTGTCGAACTCGAGCGACACGGACGGTTCGAGCGCGGCCTTCACGTCGGCCAGCTTGTTCGAGCGTCCAAGACGGCCGTTCTCCCTCAGGTTCCGGAGGATGAACAGCGCCTCGCCACTGACGGTGTCGCGATTGAGGGCGGGCTTCTGCATGGGGGAACGACTCTATGCCGTCCCCACGGCGAGGCTCAACGGAGGACTGGCGGTAAAACGCGCGCCGCGCCCTACTTGATGCGCAGCAGCTGCTTCACCGTCTCCAGGACCTCCACGAAGCGCACGGGCTTGCGCAGGTAGATGTCCACGCCCAGCTGCATGGCGCGGTCCTGCGCCTCCTTGCCGCCGGCGGAGATGGCGATGATGGGGATGGTGCGCAGCGCCGCCTCCTCCCGCATGCGCTCCACCAGGGCGAAGCCGTCCATCACCGGCATGTAGAGGTCCGTCATCACCAGGTTGAAGCGGTCCTCGCGCAGCATCAGCAGCGCGTGGTGCCCATCCGGCGCGAAGTGGACCTCCAGGGGGACCTTCCCATGCAGCTCGCCGCTGGCCAGCTTCTTCAGCACGTAGCTGTACATCTCGATGATGTGCGGGTTGTCCTCGACGATGAGCACACGGTACCCCTCGTGCTCGACGTGAGACGCGTGGCTGTCAGCTCCTGCCGCACTCAAGATGTCACCCAGTTTCCGCCGGTCCTGCTCGCGCTCCACGCGAACGCCGACGCCCGCAGGCTGATCGGGGCCCGCTGGCCGCATCCAGGCCACGGTTCCGCTGACTTCTACCGGATCCAGGAGGCCCGGGAAAGAAAGTGCCAGCCGGACCTCGTCGCCCAGGCGGAAGGCCTGGTCCGTCTGGACGAACAAGCCCTCATGGGACAGGTTCTCCGTCACGTCGCGGGCCTGGCGCCCGTCCGTGTAGTCCACTCTCAGCACGGCCGGGACGCGGGGGTGCTGGCGCTTGTCCTCTGGACCCGGGTTCATAACAAGGGCTTGAAATCGCTCGGCAATTCCCTGATGGCGGCCCAGTGTAGCTTCGAGGGTTTATGTTGACAACGTAGCCATTGGGGCAATACGTACGGCCCGCCATGGCGGAGCCCCTGTTCACCTCTGAAGAGCAGACGAAGTTCGACGCGGGAATCGCGGAGATCATCTCCCACTACCCTCCGGATCGCAAAAGCGCGGGCATGCTCCCAGCGCTGAGGCTGCTCCAGGAAATCAAGGGATGGCTGCCCCCGGAAGGGTTGCGGCTGGTCGCGAAACATCTGGAGGTCACTCCCGAGCGGGCCATGGAAGTGGCCAGCTTCTACGTGATGTACCACCTGGAGAAGCCGGGCAAGTACATCATCGACGTCTGCACCAATCTCTCCTGCTCGTTGTGGGGCGCTGAGAAGATGCTCGCCTACCTGGAGGAGAAGCTGGGCCTCAAGGCGGGTGAAGCGAACGAGAAGTTCACCTTGCGAGAGACCGAGTGCCTGGCCTCGTGCGGTACCGCGCCCTGCCTGCAGATCAACGAGGATCACCACGAGAGCCTGACCCGGGCGAAGCTGGATGCCATCCTCGCCAAGTTGACCTGAACCCTCCCCCACTCCTTACTTAGGCTTAGGACGTCATCGACATGGCCTCTACGGCAAAGGCGATCGAACCGATCATCTCGGCGGCCTGGGGTAAGCCTCAGTCCTGGACCCTGGACAGCTACCGCAAGCGGGGGGGCTACGAGGCGCTGAAGAAGGCGCTCGAGATGGAGCCCGCCGCCATCATCGACGAGGTGAAGAAGTCCAACCTCCGGGGCCGCGGCGGCGCCGGCTTCCCCACGGGCCTCAAGTGGAGCTTCGTCCCCAAGGACAGCCCCAAGCCCAAGTACCTGGCGGTCAACGGCGACGAGTCCGAGCCGGGCACCTTCAAGGACCGCTACATCCTCGAAGACGACCCGCACATGATGCTGGAGGGCATCGCCATCGCGTCCTACGCGCTGGGCGTGCACACCTGCTACGTGTACCTGCGCGGCGAGTTCAAGTTCCCGGCGCAGCGGGCGCAGGCGGCCATCGACGAGGCCTACGCGGCCGGCATCTTCGGCAAGAAGGTCCTGGGCAAGGACTACGAGCTGAACTGCTACCTGGTGCGCGGCGCGGGCGCGTACATCTGCGGCGAGGAGACGGCGCTGCTGGAGAGCCTGGAAGGCAAGAAGGGCTGGCCCCGCCTGAAGCCGCCCTTCCCCGCGGTGGTGGGCCTCTTCGGCTGCCCCACGGTGGTGAACAACGTGGAGACGCTCGCCAGCGTGCCCGCCATCTTCCAGAAGGGCGCGGAGGCCTACGCCAAGCTGGGCACCGACAAGTCGGGCGGCACGCGGCTCGTCTGCCTCTCCGGCACGGTGAACCGGCCGGGCGTCTACGAAGTGTCGATGTTCACGACCATCTCCGAGCTCATCTTCGACGACAAGTACGGTCGGGGCATGCCGGCGGGCCGCAAGGTGAAGGCCGTGATTCCGGGCGGCTCCTCGGCGCCGGTGCTGGGCGCGGACGAGCTGGACGTGGCCATGGAGTTCGAGGCCCTCAAGGTGAAGCAGACCATGGCGGGCTCCGGCGGCGTCATCGTCATGGACGACGCCACCTGCATGGTGCGCAGCCTGTGGCGCGTGGCCCGCTTCTACGCGGAAGAGTCCTGCGGCCAGTGCACGCCGTGCCGCGAGGGCACGCCCTGGCAGACGCGCCTGCTGCGCAAGATCGAAGAGGGCCGCGGCGAGCCGGGCGACATCGAGATGCTGTCCAACGTGGCGGCGTCGATCGCCCCCTACCCGCCCATCGGCCTGGGCAACACCATCTGCGCGCTCGGTGACGCGGCGGCGCTGCCCACGCACTCGTTCCTCATGCGGTTCCGGGACGAGTTCGAGGCCCACATCCGTGAGCACCGCTGCCCGTTCGGCGACAAGCCCTGGGGTTCGTTCGGAGACTGGTCTTGAACATCGAGCTCATCCTCTTCGGAGCGTTCGCGCTCCTGACGCTGCTGTCGGCTGGGACGGTCATCTTCGCGCGCAGCCCCATCCACTCGGCCATGGCGCTGGTGTCCACGTTCTTCTTCCTGGCCGGCACCTACGTGCTGCTCTGGGCACACACCATCGCCGTGATGCAGGTGCTCGTGTACGCGGGCGCCATCATGGTGCTGTTCCTGTTCGTCATCATGCTGCTCAACCTGGGAGAGGCGCCCACGCGCGGCAAGCCCACGGTGGCGCGTGTCGCGGGCGGCGCGGCGGCGGTGGGCCTGTTCGCGGTGATGGCCATCGTCCTCTTGAAGCTGCCCGCCGAGCCGGCGACCCTGAGCACGGGTGCCCAGGCGACCTTCGGCACCATCGCGACCCTGGGTCAGGTCATCTTCACTCGCTGGCTGCTTCCCTTCGAGGCGGTGAGCTTGCTGCTGCTGGTGGCCATGGTGGGTGCAGTGGTCGTGGCCAAGTCGCGAATCTGATCGCCCATTCCGGACAACTTTTCTGTGCTAGATGGCGGCGCAGGCAGCCGCTCGCGAGGCCCCGAATCGGCCCATGGTTCCCATCACCTACTATCTCCTGCTTGCCGCCGCCCTGTTCTGCATGGGCATGTTCGGCGTGCTCGTTCGCCGCAACGCACTGGTCGTCTTCATGTGCGTGGAGCTGATGCTCAACGCGGCGAACCTCACGTTCGTGGCCTTCGCGCGCATGCGCGGTGACGACCTCGGCCACGTGTCCGCCTTCTTCGTCATCGCGGTGGCGGCGGCGGAAGCCGCCATCGGTCTGGCCATCGTCATCGCTGTCTTCCGGAGCCGGGGAAGTGTCCTGGTGGAAGACATCCGGACGATGAAGCACTGATGCCTCCCCAGGAGCCACTTTCATGACTCTCGTCGAATTCTTCCGGGCGGCACCCGTGGCGCCGGACATCCTGGCGCCCTCCCTCTGGCTCATCATCGCCCTGCCCCTGCTCGGCGCGTTCATCTGCGGCGTCTTCGGCAAGATGATGGGCCGGGCCAACGTCCAGCTCGTGGCCTGCGCGGCGGTGGCCGGCTCGTTCGTCCTGAGCCTGCTGGCCTTCTGGGCCACCAGCCACTACGACCCCGAGACCAACCGGCTCGCGGCCATCTTCCCCAATCCGTTCGGCATCGAGCGCGACTACGTCCGCTACGCGCTCGCGTACGACTACGGCACCTGGTTCTCGGCGGGTGACTTCCGGGTGAACTTCGGACTGATGGTGGACCATCTGTCCGGCATCCTGCTGCTCATCATCACCGGCGTCGGCTTCCTCATCCACCTGTACTCCACCAGCTACATGGAGCACGACGCCGCGTACTGGCGGTTCTTCGCGTACCTGAACCTCTTCGTCGCGGCGATGCTGACGCTGGTGCTGGCCGACAACCTCATCCTGCTCTTCGTGGGCTGGGAGGGCGTCGGCATGGCCAGCTACCTGCTCATCGGCTTCTGGTACGACGACCCGGCCAAGGCGTGGGCGGGGCGCAAGGCCTTCGTCACCAACCGCATCGGTGACTTCGCGTTCCTCGTCGCCACCTTCCTGCTGGTCCTCCTGGTCTCCGCCTTCACGCAGCAGGCGAACGCGGCGGACTACAACATCGCCGGCAGCAGCCCCCAGCACTACAAGACCGCGCTGCAGCAGAAGGGCCCCGTGACGTTCAAGGGCCTGGAGAAGATGGCCGAGGGCCTGGTCGACAGCAACGCCGACAAGGTCGACCTGAGCACGCCCATCGAAGCGGGCCCGCTGGCGGGCTACACCTTCGGTGGGGTGATGACGGTGGCCATGCTGCTGTTCCTCCTCGGCGCCGCGGGCAAGAGCGCGCAGCTGCCGCTCTACGTCTGGCTGCCGGACGCCATGGCCGGCCCGACGCCGGTCTCCGCCCTCATCCACGCCGCGACGATGGTCACCGCCGGCGTCTACCTGTTCAGCCGCATGTCGTCGCTGCTGGTGCTGAGCCCCGCCGCCATGGCGACCATCGCCATCATCGGCGCGCTCACCTCGCTGCTGGCGGCCCTCATCGCCTTCGCCCAGGACGACATCAAGAAGGTGCTCGCCTACTCCACGGTGTCCCAGCTGGGCATCATGTTCATGGGCGTGGGCATGGGCATCTTCTGGGCGGCCGTGTTCCACCTGATGACGCACGCCTTCTTCAAGGCCTGCCTCTTCCTCGGCGCCGGCAGCGTGATGCACGGCAACGGCGACGAGACGGACATCAAGAAGCTGGGCGGTCTGCGCAAGGAGATGCCCTGGACCTGGGCCACCTTCCTGGTCGCCACCCTGGCCATCACCGGCATCGTCCCGCTGTCCGGCTTCTTCTCCAAGGACGCCATCCTCCACGGCGTGCACCACAACCACCTGCAGGGCCTGGAGTGGGTGTCCAGCCTCGTCTACTACCTGGGCCTGCTCATCGCCGCGTCCACGGCCTTCTACATGACGCGCGTGTACTGGCTCACCTTCGAGGGGACCCGCTCGAAGGAGGCCAAGTTGGCGCATGCCCACGAGAGCGCCTGGCAGATGACGCTGCCGCTGGTGGTGCTGGCGGTGCTCAGCGTCGTCGCCGCGCGGTACGCGTTCGGCATCGACTTCTTCAACATGTCGGCGCAGCCGGTGCTCGACAACTTCCTGAGCCCGGTCTTCAGCGCGACGAAGCGCATCACGGACGCGAGCCCGCTCGTGCAGCTCGACACCAGCCGGCCCCAGCTGTTCCCGGACTACTTCAAGGCCTGGGCCGTGGCCCTGGCCGGTGGCGGACTGTCCGTCTTCCTCTACCGCTCCTTCTTCCCCGCGCGAGTCGGCCAGCCGGCGCCGGCCTTCGCCCGGGCGGTGCGCCGCGCGGCTCAGAACAAGTTCTACGTGGACGAGCTGTATGAGCTGATTGTCATCCGTCCCGTGAAGTTCATGAGCTTCTTCCTCTTCCGCGTGGTGGACGCGCTCGTCATCGACACCGTGGCGGTCCGCGGCACGGCATGGGTGACGGCCCGAGTGGGCAGCGCGCTCCGCTATGTGCAGTCGGGCGACGCCCAGGCCTACGCCGCAGTGATGGCCATCGCCCTGCTGGGCGGTGTGGTCTACGCCCTCATCCAGGTGATGCAATGAGCTTCTTCGACACCCACCTGCTCAACCTCGTCGTCTTCCTGCCGCTCGTGTTCGCGGCGCTGGTGGCGCTGCTGCCGGCCGGCGAGAACGGCCAGATTCGCACCATCACGTTCATCGGCATGGCCGTGGACCTGGTGTTCGGCGTCTGGGCCTACATGGCGTATGTGCCGGGCGGCCCGGAGTTCCAGCTCGAGTACCGGGCGCGCTGGTTCGACCTGTTCGGCACCAGCTACCACGTGGGCGTGGACGGCCTGGCCGTGAGCCTGCTGCTGCTCACCGTCTTCCTGGGCCCCCTGGTGGTGCTGGCCTCCACCACGTACATCAAGCACCGCATCAAGGAGTTCCACCTGGCGCTGCTGGTGCTCCAGACGACGATGCTGGGCGCGCTGGTGTCGCTGGACGTGCTGCTCTTCTACGTCTTCTTCGAGGCCATGCTCATCCCCATGTACCTCCTGGTGGGTGTGTGGGGCGCCGAGGACCGCCAGATGGCGGCGGTGAAGTTCTTCCTCTACACGCTGGCCGGCTCGCTGCTGATGCTGGTGGCCATCATCGCCGTGTACTTCATCAGCGCGCCGGTGGGTGTCCGCTCGTTCGACTACGCGAGCATCTACAACGGCCTGCTGGACGCCAACCGCCAGCTCAGCGCGTGCACCGCGGGGCCCGCGGGCGCGTGCGACTCGCTCACCGGGCTGGCCGCCACGCTGCACACCTGGGGCCCCTGGCTGTTCGCGGCCTTCGCCATCGCGTTCGCGGTCAAGGTCCCCATGTGGCCGCTGCACACGTGGTTGCCAGACGCGCACGTCCAGGCGCCGGTGGCGGGCTCCATGATCCTGGCCGGCGTCACGCTGAAGATGGGCACCTTCGGCTTCTGGCGCTACGCGATTCCGTTCTTCCCGGTGGCCACGCAGCAGGCGCGGCCCTTCCTGGCCACGCTGGCCGTCATCGGCATCGTGTACGGCGCGCTGATGTGCCTGGCGCAGCGGGACATCAAGAAGCTGATCGCGTACTCGTCCGTCAGCCACCTGGGCTACTGCATGCTGGGCATCCTGGCCATCACGGCCGAGGGCGCCACGGGCAGCGCGTACCAGATGCTCAACCACGGCGTGTCCACGGGCGCGCTGTTCCTCCTGTTCGGCTACCTGTACGAGCGGCGCCACTCGCGCCTGATGGCGGACTACGGCGGCATCGCGAAGGTGATGCCGGTGTTCACCGCGGCCTTCGTCATCATCACCTTCTCGTCCATCGCGGTGCCGGGCACCAACGGCTTCATCGGTGAGTTCCTCGTCCTCCTGGGTACCTTCAAGAGCGACCTGGGCGAGGCCGCGGGCAACGCGCACCTGACGACGGTGTTCGGCGCCTTCGCCACGCTGGGCGTCGTCCTGGGCGCGGCCTACATGCTGTGGATGGTGCAGAAGGTGTTCTTCGGCGGCCTCACGCACCGGGAGAACCAGCACCTGACGGACCTCAACCTGCGCGAGGGCCTGTCCGTGCTGCCCTTCATCGTGCTGGTGGTGGTGATGGGCCTGCAGCCGCAGCCCTTCCTGGACCGGCTCGCGCCGTCCACGGACCGCTTCCTGGCCCGGGCGCGCGTGGGCACGCCGGGCGCCGAGGTTCAGGAGAACCGGCTCCGCGTCGAGGTGATGTCCCTGCCGTCCGGCCACGTCGCCGACGCGCCGTCCGCGCCCGTTCCGCTGGCCGCTGCCCCGGCCGTTCCCTCGCCGCGGCAGTAAGCCGCCTGAGATTCCGACATGACCCTGCCCATTCTCAGCCTGGCGGATTTCCTCCCGCTGCTGCCCGCCATCATCCTGGTGGTGGGCGCCTCCATCCTGCTGCTGTCGGAGGTGTTCCTCTCCTCGAAGGCCTCGCGCGCGTACCAGGCGGTGCTCACCGTGGTGACGGCGGTGGCGGCCGGCGCCACGGCGCTGTCGCTGATGTTCGAGCCGGCCCAGGAGGTGATGCTCGGCTTCGGCGTGCTGGACCCCTTCTCCAGCTTCCTCACCTTCGTGGTGTGCGTGGGCCTGGCGCTGGCGGCCCTGAGCGCGGTGAGCTTCCTGCGCAAGCGCGGCGCGGAGCGCGGTGAGTTCTACGCGCTGATGCTGTTCGCGGCGGCGGGCATGAGCCTGCTGGCGATGTCCAACGAGCTCATCACCCTCTTCGTCAACATCGAGGTCCTCTCCATCGCCACCTACGCGCTGACGTCGTACCTGCGGCGCGGAACGCGGCCGAGCGAGGCGGGCTTCAAGTACTTCATCCTGGGCGCGTTCTCTTCCGCGGTGCTGCTGTACGGCGCGGCGCTGCTGTACGGCGCCACCGGCACCACCCACCTGACGGCCATGGCCGGCCCGCTGTCCACCGCCATGGCGTCGCAGCCGGGGCTCGTGTACGCGGGCCTCGTCCTGGTGGGCGCGGGCTTCGCGTTCAAGGTGGCCGCGGTGCCGTTCCACATGTGGACGCCGGACGTCTACGAGGGCGCGCCGACGCCCGTCACCGCGCTGATGAGCGCGGGCGTGAAGGCGGCCGCCTTCGCGGCGATGGTCCGCGTGTTCTTCATGGTGGCCAAGGGCGTGGACCCGCAGATGCTGCTGGGCCTGTTCTCCGTGCTGGCCTTCCTCACCATGGTGGCGGGCAACCTGCTGGCGATTCCGCAGCGCAACGTGAAGCGCATGCTCGCGTACTCGTCCATTGCCCACGCCGGCTACCTGCTGGTGGGCGTGGCCGCCCTCTTCGTCACCGGCCCGGGCGAGCAGTTCCGTCTGCTGGGTGCGTCCGCGCTGACGGGCGGCACCCCGCTGGACCTGGCCCGCTCGGAGGCGCTGCGCGGCATCCTCTACTACCTGCTGGCCTACACCTTCAGCGCGGTGGGTGCCTTCGCCATCGTCTCCGTGTTGGAGCGTCGCGAGGACGAGGAGAAGGGCACCGCCTGGGACCTGGAGCGCTTCAGCGGGCTGGCGCAGCGCAAGCCGGGCTGGGCCTTCGCGATGGCGGCCTTCATGCTGTCGCTGGGCGGCATCCCGCCGACCATCGGCTTCATGAGCAAGCTGCTCATCTTCCAAGCCGCGGTGAACGCGGGCCTCATCGGCCTCGCCATCGTCGGCGTGCTGTCCAGCGCGGCGGGCGTCTATTACTACCTGCGCGTGGTGGTCTACATGTTCATGCGGCCGGTGCCCGAGGGCGCGCAGGCGCTCGAGCGGAGCTGGTCCACCGAGCTGGCGCTCGTCCTCTCCACCGCCGGCGTCGTGGTGCTGGGCATCATCCCCGGCCCCGTCATGGCGTGGCTGGAGCAGGCCAGCAGCATCTTCGGCCAGTAGCCTCCCACGTCCCCGACACGCCACGCCCGCCCCGGCTTCACGCCCGGGCGGGCGTTGTGTTTTCAGCGCCTCGGTGCGGGCGCCGCGGTGAGCAGCGGGCCGCGAAGCTCCAGCGTCTCGTAGCGCGTCTCCGCCCCCGCATCGCGCAGCAGCCGCGCCAGCCCCGCGTCATCCGTCACCACGACATTCATGGCGGGCACGTCATCCCCCACCCGCTGGAAGGCGTCCTCCAACAGCACCCGCGCGTAGGCGGGCGCTGTCGCGAAGAAGGGGAACAGCACGGGCCCGGTGGCGCGCAGGTCCATCATCCCCAACCACCCCTGGGAGGGCGCGCGGCTGTCCACGAGCCCCAGCAGCCGGTGCGAGCCGCGGGCCGCGTAGCGCGCCAGCTTGCCGGGCATCATGCCGAAGGCCTCCGTCAGCGCGCCGCAATCCTCCAGCGTCACCGGCACCACGGACACCTGGGTGGATGGGCCGGGGAGCGCTGCCACCTGGGCCAGCCCCTGCCCCCGCGCGGACGGTGCCACCACCAACTGCCCCACATACCCGAGGTCGCCCATCGGCTCC
Organism: Pseudomonadota bacterium; assembly: GCA_023426545.1. GTDB lineage: Bacteria > Myxococcota > Myxococcia > Myxococcales > Myxococcaceae > Myxococcus. The sequence goes on along the minus strand of JAFAAN010000029.1, from coordinate 75,594 downwards.
GCCACCGCATAGGCCCCGCCCCCCTCCGGGCCTTCCGCGAACAGGGAGAGCCGGACGAACTCGGTGTCCCACACGGCCCCAGACGGCGGAGGCTCGTCCACCCCCAACTCCAAGAAGAGGCGTGCGTAGGCCGGATGGTCCTCGGGACGCCCAGGCCGCACCGTCCACTGCAAGGCTTGCTGACCCACAGTCGCTTCCTTTCATCGCGTGCTGGCGAGGCATCCAGACGCGGAAAAGAAGGCGGCCCGACACCCCAAAGAGGTGCCGGGCCGCGGGTCTTCTCAAGGTGACTCACCGGAAGTGCTGAAGGGGTGGGGGGGAACCGCCTTCAGCCTCGCTTCGATGTGTCCCGCGCGTTCCTTTAGCAGTCGTCGTGCCAACGACCTCTCAGGAGGAAACTCTAGTTTTCTCAAGCACTTGAAGCACTAGCTGACGCTTGCCCTGCCCCGTGGCTCCATTTCAGAGCTGCAATGGAGTTTCACATATGAAAAAGACCAATGATTTCATGCGTTTTTCTTTTTCACCTATGAAGCGGGCCATTTCGGTTCTGAATCCGAGGCCTCGGGCAAGCGGCAAGGGTGAGCAGCCCTCCCACCTGGGAGCTATTCTCGCGCCAGCTCGCTGGGCGGGCGGAGGTTCAGGCGCTTCATCTTCCGCCAGAGGGTGGTGGAGGAGACGCCCAGCTCATCGGCGACCCGCGCCAGGTCCACGCCGTGGCGCTCCAGGGCCTGGGTAATCGCGTGGCGCTCCGCCTCTTCCACCACCTGAGCCAGGGTGGGCCCGGCCTGGGTGCCGCGAACCTGCCCGCCCCCCTGCCCTTCCTGGACGGCGACGCTGGGGGTGCCGTGGGCGGGCGTGAGGCGCCCCTGCCGCAGGGGAAAGTCCTCGGGGAGCAGCTCGTCTCCCTCCGCGAGCGCGGCGGCCTGCTCCACCAGGTTCTCCAGCTCGCGCACGTTGCCCGGAAAACCGTAGCCCATCAGGTGCGTCACGGCGGCGGCGGACAGGCGCTTGGGCGCGGGGCTGCGGGCGTTCGCGCGCTCCAGGAAGTGCTCCGCCAGGGAGGGCACGTCCTCCAGGCGCTCGCGCAGGGGCGGCACGCGGAGGGCCACCACGTTGAGGCGGTAGTAGAGGTCCTGGCGGAAGCGCTTGTCGCGCACCTCCAGCTCGATGTCGCGGTTGGTGGCGGCGACGATGCGCACGTCCACGCGCAGCGCGGTGGACTCACCCACGCGGCGGACCTCACCCTCCTGGAGGGCACGCAGCAGCTTGGACTGGAAGGTGGGGCTGGTCTCCGTCACCTCGTCGATGAAGAGCGTGCCGCCGTCCGCCTCCTCGAAGAGGCCGCGGCGGGCCTTCACCGCGCCGGTGAAGGCGCCCCTGGCGTGGCCGAACAGCTCGCTCTCCAGCAGCGACTCGCTGATGGCGGCGCAGTTGACGGGCACGAAGGAGCGCGCCTTGCGGCGGCTGTGGGCGTGGAGCGCGCGGGCCACCAGCTCCTTGCCGGTGCCGCTCTCGCCCTGGATGAGGACGGTGGCGTCGCTCTGCGCCACGCGCATCAGCCGCGAGGTGAGCTCGCGCATGGCCGCGCTGCGGCCCACCAGCGCGGACAGGCCGTGGCGCTGGTTGAAGTCGGTGGTGAGGTTGTCCACGTCGCGCTGCAGGCGCGCGCGCTCCAGGGCGCGCTCCACGCGGTAGCGCAGCTCGCTCTCCTTGAAGGGCTTGGTGACGTAGTCGTAGGCCCCCAGCCGCATGGCCTCCACCGCGCTCTCGATGGAGCCGAAGGCCGTCATCATGATGACCTGCAGCCGCGGCGCCACCTCCAGCGCGCGCCGCAGCAGCGTGAGCCCGTCCATGGGCTCCATCTTCAGGTCCGTCAGCAACAGGTCGATGCTGCCGCTCGCGAGCAGGGCCAGGGCCTCCTCGCCCGTGGCGGCCTCGTGGACGGTGTAGTTCTCCGTCCGCAGCAGCAGGGCGGTGGTGGCGCGCATGTTGCGCTGGTCATCCACGACGAGGAGCCGGCCTCGGCTCGGCGGAGTGTTCGCTTCGGTCATGGGAAGGACGGAGGCTGCGAGAGCGGCAGCCGGAAGGTGAAGGTGGTACCGCGACCGGGGGTGCTGTCCACGGCGATTTCGCCCCGGTGCTCCTCGAGGATGCGCCTGACGACGGCCAGGCCCAGGCCGGTGCCCTGGGCCTTCGTGGTGAAGAAGGGCTCGAAGACGCGGTGGAGCAGCTCGGCCGGAATGCCCGGGCCCTGGTCCACCACGTCGATGCGAAGCCGCTCGCGGCCCGCGTGCGCCTCACGGCGGGCGCGCACCCGCACGCGCCCGCCCTGCGGCATGGATTGGATGGCGTTGACCGCCACGTTGACCAGCGCCTGACGGATGAGGCGGCGGTCCATGGGCACCGGCGGCAGGCCGGGCTCCACGTCGGACTCGATGTGGATGGGCCGGTCCGCCCCGCCGCCCTGCATGCGCGCCGCCTCCAGCGAGTCCTGGAGCACGCGCCCCAGGTCCTCCTGCTGGAGCACCGGGTCCCTGGGGCGCGTGTAGTCCAGCAGGTCACCGACGATGCGGTTGAGCCGGTCGCTCTCCTCCCCCAGGATGTCCAGCAGCATGGCCGCGTCGCCGCCCGGCGCCAGCAGCCGGCGCAGCGAGGCCACCGCGTTGAAGATGACGCCCAGCGGGTTGCGCACCTCGTGGGCGACAATCGCGGACAGCTCGCCCAGCGCGGCCAGCCGCTCGCGCTTCACCATCTCCGCGCGCGTGGCGGCCAGCTCCGCGTAGCTGGCCCACAGCGACTCGTACAGGCGCGCGTTGGCGATGGACAGCGCGAGCTGGCCACACGTGGCCTCCGCCAGTTCGATGAGCTCCGGTCCGAAGGCGCGCGGCCCTCGCGTGTCGTCCGCCACGACCACGCCGATGAGCTCCTCACGCGACGTCAGCGGCAGCGCCAGCAGCGCCTTCTCGTCGAAGCGGTGCGCGAGCTCCGGGTTGAAGCCCCCCTCCGCGAGGGCCACGTCCTCCACGGCGATGGGCCGGCGCTCGCGGGCCACCCGCGCCGCCAGGCCGTCCCCCTGCAAGGGCAACTCCACAGTGCGGAAGAAGTCGCGGTGCGCGGTGGACGCCGCGGCGCCCCGCAGCAGCCGGGCGCTCTCGTCGTAGAGGAGGATGTAGCAGTTGGACACGTCCAGCAGCCGGACGAGGAAGTCGGCGGCCACATCCAGGATGCTCGACGTCTCCAGCACGCCCGACGTGGTGCGCGCCAGGTCCAGCAGCAGGCGCGTCTCCGTGAGCTGCCGCGCGGACTCCGCGCGCAGGCGGCGCTGCTCCAGCAGCGTCACCAGCAGCTCCGCCAACGTCCCCAGCAGCCGCAGGTCCCGCGCGTCGAAGGGCCGCCCCGGCGCCCGGAGGACCTGGAGCGCGCCGCACACCTCGCCTCCGCGCATCAGGCCCACCCTGGCACCCGCCCCCAGCCGGCCACCGGAGCGCTCCGCCAGCGACGCCTCCTCCGCCGGCGAGGACAGCGCAGCCTCCACCTGCCCCGCCAGCACCGCCGTGAGCCGCGGCGCCTCCGCCACGCCTGTCAGCCCCACGTGGGCCGCCAGCTTCAGCGCGCCCTCCGGAGGCACCGAGACGTGCAGGGCCGCGGCGTCCGCCTGGAGCAGCGCCGCGACGCGCTCCAGAAACTCGTCCTGGGAGGGCGGCGTGGGCTGCGCGACGAAGCGCGCCACCTGCGCCACCGCCTCCAGCTCCCAGCGGCTTCGCGCGCTGTCCGCCTGCACGCGCGCGTCCGTCAGCGCGGCCCCCACCACCTTGGCGAAGAGCATCAGCACCGAGCCGTGGTGCGGCGCCACCCAGTGCCCCTCCACCCACAGCACCTCCGCCTGCGGTCCGCCCACGGGCAGGTAGACGTGGCTCGGCACGGCCTGCTCCGCGCCGCCGAAGATGGGGCGTCCGTCCGCGAGCGACTCCAGGCCCAGGTGCGCGTCCTCGGGCAGCGGCGCGCCGTCGCGGGCCAGCAGGCACTCGCCCTCCCAGCGCAGCAGCCGCGCGCGGAAGCCCGCGGCCGCCAGTCCCTTCAGCGCGACGCGGCGCACCGCGTCCTCCGAGTGCGCCGAGACGAGCCCCGCGGACGTCTCCACCAGCCGCTCCGCCACCGACAACTCCGGGGGACGGCCCGCCATGGGCAGGCAGTTGAGCAGCAGCGCGGCGCCGCCCCCCTCCAGCTCCAGCCGGGACGTGAAGACGGCCACCTCCCGCATGACGGCGTCCGCGCACGGCACCTGGAACAGCTGTGAGCTGGTGTCGAGCGGTGCGCCGGCCATCACCCGCCGGTAGCGCTCGGCCAGACGGCTGCGGTCCTCCGGCTGGACGAAGTCCATGACGGAGCGGCCCTCCACCTGCGCGCGAGACAGCCCAAGCAGCGCGACGTAGGCATCGTTGGCGGCGAGCACGCGCTCGTCCACCACCACCAGCACGGGGTTGCGGTAGGGCTCGATGAGGGCGCGAAGGTCCGCCTCGCTGTAGCGCTTCGTACTCATCCGCGACGCAGCACCCGCTTCTCTCCCACCCGGAGCGTCACCTTCTCCCGGTCGAAGTACTCGGACAGGGGGATGACGAACTTGCGGCTTTGCCCCACCAGCTCCTTGAAGTCCTGGGTGGTAATCTCCTTCTTCTCGCGCAGGTGGGCAACCAGCCGCTCGCGCAGCCCGGCCAGCGCCCGGGCGTCGAACCAGAGGCGCTCCGCGACGCGCACCGCGGCCCCCTCCGCCACCAGCACACCCAGCAACTCTCGCAGTCGCACCTCGGGCAGACGCAGCCGCTGCTCCAGCTCGGTGAGCGTCGGAGGCGCGAGCCCCGCTGCGGACAGCTCCGCTGCCAGCCGCGTGCGCGCCGCGCTCTCATCGAGCGTCAGCGTGCGGCTCCGCCCCTTGAGGCGGACCCCGTCTCGCTCCAGCTCCACCCGGCCTCCTTCCACCAGGCCCTGCAACACGCGCTGGAACACCCGCGCATCCAATGCCGCGGACAGACGCTGGCGCAGCTCCTCGCGGGGCAGGCCCTCGCGCAGGGGCTCGCGCTCATGGAATGTGGCCAGCAGCGACAACGCCCGGCCCTGGAGCCCCTCGATGGCTTCCCCGGAGAGGTACAGGCGCCGCTCCCGGTCGACGAGCAGCGCGCCGCCGCGCGCGCCCAATCGCTCCAGCGCGCGGGAGAGCCCCCGGGGCGCCAGCGCCGAGCGGCCGAACAGCTCGGCCTGAGTCAGCCCCCGATAGCCCGCCTGCCGTAGCAGCCACGCCACCTGCCCCTCCGGGTCCGCATCCACCAGGGGCGCGACCACCGCCGCGCCGCCCCTGCGCCTCCGGGGCGGCGTGAGGGAGAGGACACGGCCCCCCGCCACCGTGGCGCCACGCCCAGGCAACGGGCGCGCGCCGCGCAGGATGAAGCGCTGGCCCACGAGCGCGCCCACGGGCGAGGCCAGCCGCAGCTGCGCCAGCGCCGTCTCGCCGGGCTCCAGGCGCTCCACGTCCAGCAGCGCCACGGTGGCCTCCACCTGCGCGGTGCCCAGGTGCAGCAGCAGCTTCGAGCGGCGCGGCAGCGCCGCCGGGGCCGCGGGCAGCAACGTCAGCGTCACGTCCAGCATCCGCGTCTCCGGCAGCTCGCCCGCGCGCGCCAGCACCATGCCCCGGTGCAGCGCCTCCGGCTCCACGCCGCTGAGGTTCACCGCCGCGCGCTGCCCCGCCGCGACGCTGGAGACGGCCGCTCCGTGCAGCTGCAAGCCTCGCACGCGCAGCGGCCCCGGCAGCCCTGGCAGCAGCGACACCGCGTCCTCCACCGCCAGCGCGCCCGACAGCAGCGTGCCGGTCACCACCGTGCCAAAGCCCTTGACGGTGAAGACGCGGTCCACCGGCAGGAAGGCGGGGCCCTCCGACGGCCGCTCTGGCAGCGCCGCCGCGGCCCGGGTGAGCGCGGCGCGCAGCACGTCCAGGCCCTCGCCCGACCGCGCGGAGCAGGCCACCACCGGGGCGTTCTCCAGGAAGGTGCCCACCGTGAGCGCGGCCAGGTCCGCCTCCACCAGCGCCCGCCACTCCGGCCCCAGCTCCGCCAGCGTGTCCGACTTGGTCAGGGCGATGACTCCCGCCCGCACCCCCAGGAGCCGGCAGATGTCCAGGTGCTCGCGCGTCTGGGGCATGACGCCCTCGTCCGCGGCCACCACCAGCAAGGCCAGGTCCACGCCGCCCGCGCCGGCGGCCATGGCCTTCACGAAGCGCTCATGGCCGGGGACGTCCACTACGCCCGCCACGGTGCCGTCATCCAGCGTCAGGTGGGCGAAGCCCAGCTCCAGCGTGATGCCCCGGCGCTGCTCTTCCTTCAACCGGTCGGTGTCGATACCGGTGAGCACCTTCACCAGGGACGTCTTGCCATGGTCGATGTGGCCAGCCGTCCCCAGAATCATGGCGTCACCGCGCCAGGCCTCACGCGCCTGCCTTGTCCGGGTCCTCGTCGAAGCGCGCGTCCCCCGTGGCGGGCTCGTAGTCCCACGGGAAGACGATGAGCGAGGCCGTGGAGAGCGCGGAGTAGTCCGGCGAGAAGCCACCGGGCTTGGTCACCAGGCACGCGGTGGCCACCTTCTTCGCGCCCACCTCGCGCGCCAGCGCGGTGGCCAGCTCCAGCGTGTCGCCGCTGGAGGCCACGTCGTCGACGATCAACACGCGGCGCCCCTTCAGCTCCGCGGGCATCTCTCCGCTGAGCTGTGACGTCTTCGCCGTCTTCGGAGCGGCGTTCCCCCGGTCCCTGCTCCTGCGGCTGATGCGCACGGGGAAGAACTGACAGCCGAGCGCTCCCGCCAGCGCGCCGCCCACGAAGACGCCGCCATGGGCCACGCCCACCACCACCTGCGGCTCGAACGTCTCCTGGATGGAGCCGGCGAGCTGCTGCACGGCCCGGTCGAACTCCTTCCAGGTCAGCTCCTTCACGCTCGTGGACGAGGACCGGCCTCGCGACAGGTCCCTCCCCGTGGGCTGGCGCGGCGCCTCCACCTGGGGCGCCAGCACGAGGTCATCGGGGATGGAGACGAGCTTCTCCGCCCGCATCCGAGACGACTTCGGCGCAGGGGACTTCTTCGGGGAGGCCTTCTCGATGGGCTTGCTCTTGCCCGGGGCCTTGGGCCCGGGCGCTGCCCGCTTGGTCGCCACGGCGGTGAACTCCGGCTGGGTGTGTGCGGCCCCGTCATACTCCGAGGACCGCACGGTCGCCACATCCGGCCACGCCCCTCCCCACGGCAACTCGCGCCGCGGTGCTCAGGCGGCCAGCCGCTCCTCGACCATCCGGTCCGCCACCTGCTCGGGACGCAGCCCGGACTCCTTCGCACGCGCCAGCAGCGTGTCGATGGTGTCGAAGATGTGGGACGCCCGGGAGTACGCCTTGTCCCGGTCATACCCCGCCCACTCCTGGGCCACGTTGATGAGGCCGCCGGCGTTGGCCGCGTAGTCGGGCACGTAGAGGATGCCCCGCTGGGCCAGCTGCTCGCCGTGGCGCGTGGTGAGGAGCTGGTTGTTGGCCGCGCCGCACACCGCCTTGACGTTGAGCAGCGGCAGGATGGCGTCGTTGATGGCGCCGCCCAGCGCACACGGGGCGAAGATGTCCGCCTCCATTCGATGCAGCGCGTCGGGGTCCACCGCGGTGGCGCCGTACTGCGTCACGGCGTGCTGCACGCTCGCGGGGTTGATGTCGCTCACCCACACGCGGGCGCCGCGCTGGTGCAGCTCCTTCACCAGGTACATGCCCACGTGGCCCACGCCCAGCACGGTGACGCGCAGGCCCTTCAGGTCCGGGCTGCCGAAGAGGTGCTTCGCGGTGGCCTCCATGGCGCGCGTAACGCCATACGCCGTCACGGGCGAGGGGTCCCCGCTGCGCTCCTTCAGGCCAACGACATACTTCGTGTGCCGGCGCACGTGCTCCATGTCGTCGGGGCTGGTGCCGCTGTCCTCGGTGGTGATGTAGCGCCCCCCGAGCGACTCCACCGCGCGGCCAAAGGACTCGAAAAGCCTTGCACGGTCGAAGTCGCCGCGGGGCAGCATGATGACGGCCTTGCCACCACCGTGCGGCACGCCCGCGAGCGCGGCCTTGTATGTCATTCCGCGAGCGAGGCGGAGCGCGTCCGCGACGGCCTCCTCCTCGCTCGGGTAGGTGGCCAGCGCGCGGGTGCCGCCCAGCCCGGGGCCGAGCCGCGTGTTGTGCATGCCCACGATGGCACGCAAGCCCGTCTTCGAATCGCTCAGCAAGTGGACGGCTTCGTAGCCGCCCTCCAGCAACTGGGTGAAGTAGCTCATGGCGCGCCGCAACTATCGTTGCGCCTCGTGCAAGTCAAATGGCGCCGCGCTCCAACAGGCCGCGAATTTCATCTCCTGGAATGACATAGCGCGTCGTACAGAACTGGCACGACGCCTCCGCCTGCCCTTCCTTCTCCAGCAGGTCCGACAATTCCTCACGCCCCATGGCCAACAGTGCGCGCAGCACCCGGTCCTTGCTGCACGAACAGCCAAAGCGCAGCGGACGGCGCGACATCACCTCGAAGTCGGGCTCCGGCACCAGCGCGCGCAGGACAGCCGCGGCCCCCGCCGCACCATGTGCCTGGAGCGCGGGCGCGAACTCACGGCGCAGCCGCTCGCCCAGCGCCGCGAAGGCGTCCATGTCCCCCCCGGGCAGCGGCTGCACGAGCAGGCCCGCAACGTGGCTCAGGGGCTCCGTGCCCCCGGCATCCGGCAGCTGCGCCAGCAGCACGTGCGACGGCAGCTGGTCGGACTGGCGGAAGTAGCGCTCCAGGTCCGCTGCCAGGTCGAAGGCCTCCAGTTCCACCGCGGAGCGGTAGTACTCGCCGCCGCTCAGGTCGCGCAGCACGGAGAGGAAGCCCTTGTTCCCCAGCACGGGGCGCCAGTGGTACTGGCCGCCGCCGCCGATGTACTCCACATGGGGGTTCTTCACGTACCCGCGGACGAGCCCGGTGGTGTCCCCGTCCACGAAGAGGCCGCGCAGCGGTCCATCACATTCCACCTGGATATTGATGCGCGAGTCGCTCTTCTGGAGGCCCCCCAGCAGGGCGGCGGCGGTAAGGGCCTGCGACAGGAGCACGGCGGCGGCGGGCGCGGTGCCATGGGTGGCACGCGCCTGGCGCGACAGCTCCGTGGTGGAAGCGAGCACCACGCGCAGGTCCGTCTTCTTCAACAATCCACTGACAAGCTCGTCGGACATATCGATTGCGACTAGCGTGCCCGAGCCCGCATTGCCCGCCAACGACAGAAGGCGGGAGCCCCACCGCCCGCCGGGCGGGCAACAGCGGAGTCAGGGGTGACGCATAAGGTCAGCCTTATGCCTCCGTGTGGGTGTGCTGGCATCTCCAGGTGAGGAAGAAATCCAGCCCTGGCGCTGGACCGGCTATAACCCGCCGTCCGACTGTCACCTGCCCTCGACCGCGGACCGGCAAGACGCCCGCGCGCTGTCGCTGGAGATTCGATGAGCACCCAAGCCGCTGCCGCCGTAGAAACGAAAACACCGCTCCTCAAGTCCCGCCTGGGCTCGTTCCTCGCGGTGGTGCCCCTGTCCGTGTGGGTCATCAACCACCTGTGGAACAACCTCTCCGCGTTCAAGGGCGCGGACGCCTGGCAGAACGCGGTGACGGGCTACTCCAACCCGTTTTCCCAGGTCTTCACGTTCATCATCGTCCTGCTGCCCCTGCTGTTTCACACGGGCTGGGGGCTGGTCCGGCTGTTCAGCTTCCGGCCGAACAACGTCAGCTACAAGTACTACGGCAACCTCAAGTACATCCTCCAGCGCATCACCGCCGTGGGCGTGCTCTTCTTCCTGGGCGCCCACATCTGGCTGGCCTTCCTCGAGCCCCGCCTGGTGCAGGGACACCCGGAGGCGTTCGCGGACATCGCCCGGGAGATGCACCACCACATGCCCACCCTCATTGTCTACCTGCTGGGCACGCTGGGCACCTCCTACCACCTGGCCAACGGCCTCCAGGGCTTCGCCATGGGCTGGGGCCTGCTCGCCACCGAGCGCTCCATGCGCAAGTTCGAGCCGGTCATCATCCTCCTGTTCCTGGTGCTGACGGCCATGAGCTGGGCGGTCATCTACGCGCTCTACACCGCGGGCGCTGCCTACAGCCCCATGGGCGCCCCCCTTCCGTGACGCCGCGCCCCGACGCCACGCGCGCCGGGATGTCCCATCCCTGAAAAGCACACCGGCCGCCCCCGAGTCCTTCCGGGGAGCGGCCGGTTTCATCTCCAGGGCACCGGAGGCGTCAGCCGGGCCTAGAACGGGATGTCGTCGTCGTTGCCGCCATGGCCTCCGCCCATGTCGTCCGGCGGCGGCTGGCCGTAGTCGTTGTCCATGCCTCCGCCGCGCTGCGGAGCGAACTGCCGGCGTCCACCTCCGCCCCCGCCGCCCATGCCATCCCCGGCGTCACGGCCCCCGCCGCCGAGGAACGTCACGGCGTTGGCCACCACCTCGGTGGTGTAGTTCTTCCGGTTCTCCTTGTCGGTCCACTCGCGCGTCTGCAGGCGGCCCTCGACGTAGCACTGCCGCCCCTTCTTCAGGTACTCGCCGCAGAGCTCCGCGAGCTTTCCCCAGACGACGATGCGGTGCCACTCGGTCCGCTCCTGCTTCTGGCCATTCTTGTCGACCCAGCTCTCGCTGGTGGCGATGCGGAAGTTCGCCACCGCCTGCCCGCCGGGAGTGAACCGGACCTCCGGGTCCGCCCCCAGGTTGCCGATGAGAATGACCTTGTTCACGCCTCCAGCCATGACTGCCGTTCCTTTCTCACGAGAACCGGTCCACCGAGGACCGGTTACGACCCGGCACGGGCGCACCCGCCGGGTTTGATTCCCACCTATAGCAGTGGGTACTGACACCCAGCCAGAAAGCGGACTTCTTCCCAGGGGCCGCACGCCCGGCTGCCACCCGGGCGGGGAGACGCCGCCCAGGGGCTCGTGAGAGGGTGTGGCGGGCGCGGAACTACCCGCCCGGGCGGGTGTCGGCGGTGGAGGACTCCGGCGCGTTGCCCGCGGGGGCCACCATCTCCACCGGGGTCAGCCCGTCCAGAATCCTGGCAGGCACCTTGGCCTCGGCCACCTTCTGCGACAGCGTGGACTCCAGGCTCTTGGCGAACGACGCCAGCCGCGGGTCCGAGGCGCCCAGGGTGCGGCGCAGGGACTTCCAGAAGGGGTGGTCCGCCTGCCCCGCCTGCACCAGCGCGCGCGCCAGGAGCGAGGTGCTCGCGTCCCGGTCTCCGGCGCTGGCGGCCCGCAGCGCCACCACCAGCTCCTCCGGAGCGGTGCGCGCCACCTCGCCCAGGGCCTCGGCCATCTCCGTCTGGGCCCGGGCGTCCGTGCCCGTGGCGCCGGCCAGCTCCAGCACCCGCGCGAGCGCCTCCGCGTTGCCGCCCGCGGCCAGCTCCACCATGCTGCTGACGCCCGGCACCTCCACCGCCAGCACCCGCGCCACCTCGCGCAGCCGGCCGTACACCTCGGAGGTGGCCGCGTAGCTGTCCAGCAGCGTGCGCGCGCCCAGGTAGTCATGCGGGTTGGACTGGTAGAGGCCCTCGGCCAGCACCGCGCGCACGGCCGGGTCCCGCTCGCTGCGCCAGGCGGTGCGCAGGAAGCCGATGTTGCGCGGGTCGCGCTGCGCGGCCAGCTCCAGGTACGTCTTGATGCGGGCGGCCGCGTCGTCGAGCCCCCCGGCGGGGCGGCTGCCATCCGCCAGCGCGGCCACCGCCGTGGACGGCCCCAGGCTGGAGCCGGTGGCGGCCACCGCCGCGCCCAGCGCGTCCAGGCCCGCGACGATGGGGCCCGCGCGGCCCGCGAAGTCGTTGGCCATGATGGAGAAGGTGAAGCGCTCTCCGCCCGCGCTCGTCACGTAGCCGCTCAGCGCGGACACGCTCTCCAGCGTGCCCGTCTTGGCGCGCAGCCGGCCCACGGCGTCGCTGCCCTCGAAGCGGTACTTCAGCGTGCCGTCCTTGCCCGCGATGGGCACGGACGACAGGTACTCGGGCGCGAAGGGGAAGCGCTGGACCATGTGCCGCAGCAGGCGGTTGAGCTGCGCGGCGGAGAAGCGGTTGGCGTCGTTGAGGCCGCTGCCGTTCTTCATCACATAGGTGCCGCGGGCAATGCCCACGTCGCGCTCCAGGAACTGCTCCACCACCTCCACGCCCTTGGCGAACGAGCCCGGCGCGCCGCGCAGCTCCGCGCCCAGGGTCTTCAGCAGCTGCTCGGCCACGAAGTTGCTGGAGAGCTTGTTGAGGCGCTTGAGCAGCACGTCGAAGGTATCCGAGTGCGACACGTGCAGCAGGCGGGCCTTGGTGGACGTCTTGCCCAGCTTCACCTTGCCCTTCATCTTCACGCCGCGCGTCACCAGCATCTGCTTGAGCGACTGGCCGAAGTACATGGGCGGGTTGTCGATCTTCTTCCAGACGCTGACGGCGCCGCCGCGCTCCCCCGGGAGCTGGCCACGCACGACAATCTTCTGCTGCGCGCCCGCGGCATCCGACTTGACGAACACGCGGCGCGCGCGGCGCGGCCCGGTGGTGAGCTGGTTCTCCACCACGAAGTACTCGCTGGGCGGCTCCACCTCCACCACGCCCTTGGCGCCCGGCGCGCTTCCGGGCCGCATGTAGATGGCCACCGCGTTCCAGTTGAGGCTCACCGCGCCGGTGGGCGCCATGTAGGCCCGGTCCGTGTCCTCCTGGTCATAGCCCGGCGGCGTGCGCTCGGCGTCGAACCAGGAGTCGTCCACGACGATTTCGCCCACCTCGCGCACGCCGACATGCCACAGCTCCGCGACGATGCCCCACAGGCGCTCGGTGGTCATCGACGGGTCGCCCTTGCCGCGGACGTAGAGCGTCTTCACCTTGCCGTCCGCGCCCATCTCCGGCTCCACCAGGAACTCGGTTTCGTAGCGGAACTCGGGCCCCAGCGACGCCAGCGCGGCAGCGGACGTCACCAGCTTCACGTTGGAGGCCGGGTTGAGCAGCTCGTCGGCGTTGTGGCTGAACACCACCGCGCCGTCGTCCAGGCTCTGCATGAGCACGCCCATGCGGCTCGCCTTCAGCGGCGCGCGCTGGAGCACTTCCAGCAGCGCGGACTTCAGGGCCTCGCGGTCCGCCCGTTTCTCGGCAGAGGTGGAGGGCGCGGCGTGCGCGGCGTGGGAAAGCGACAGGAAAATAATGGCCGATACGGCCAAGATGGAGCTGGCTCGATGGACCTGCACACTCTCTCCGGGGAAGTCAGGTGCCATTATGCGGAACGGGGAAAAGAACGAGCAAGGGTGGGTGGCGGCGTGCGTCCACGTCTGGGCGCTCGCTCTTCCAGCAGGCGGAAACCTGACATTCCAACTGTAATGACGTGACTGACGCGGGGCTGGAGCGCCGCGCCCTGTCCAGGAGGAGACGTCGATGAGAGCGGTGGTGCAGCGGGTGCTGGAGGCGTCGGTGACGGTGGAGGGTCAGCGCGTGAGCGAGATGGGCCCGGGCCTGCTGGTGCTGCTGGGCGTGGGCACGGGCGACACCGAGGCCGACGTGGCGTGGATGGTGGAGAAGCTGGCCACGCTGCGCATCTTCGAGGACGCGGCGGGAAAGATGAACCTGTCGCTGGAGGACACGTCGCGGCAGCTCATCGTCGTCAGCCAGTTCACGCTCTACGGCGACGCGCGCAAGGGCCGCAGGCCCAGCTTCATCGACGCCATGGAGCCGGAGGGCGCCAAGGCCCTCTACGAGCGCGCCTGCGAGCTGCTGCGCCAGCGCGGCCTGAGCGTGGGCACCGGCATCTTCGCCGCGGACATGAAGGTGGCGCTCGTCAACGACGGCCCCGTCACCTTGCTGCTGGAGAGCCCCGGGCCGTCCGCGCCGAAGGGCTAGAGGCTCACGCCGGAGCCCTTCGTCACCAGCGCCGCCAGCCCCTGCTTCGCCATGGCCGCGCCGCGCAGGTGCGCGGTGAGCGCGCCCAGCTCACGAATCCAGTTGGCCGCGCGCGGCCCCAGCCCGGAGAAGGCCACCGTGAGCGGCGGCGGCTGGGGCTGCTTGCCCAGCCAGTACCCCAGCACCTCGTCCTTCTCCGGCAGCGAAGGCAGGCGCATCCGCTCCTGCTCACGCGCGAGCAGGCGCTCCAGCTTGCGCGGCAGGTTCACCTGCCAGTGCGCCACCTTCCGCGCCGGGCGCCACGTCCAGTCCGCGAAGGCATAGCGCTCGCCCGGGGAGTACTCGCCCCGTCCCTGCGTGACGAAGACCTGGTCCGGGGGGAACTCCGGGAAGGGCTCCCACTGCCCCGCCAGCAGCGAGGCCAGCCCCACGTCCTCGCGCGGCCGGAGGCGGAAGCGGTCCCTCACCTCGCGCGACGCACGCGCGTCCCAGTAGGGATAGTCCACCTCCTCCACCATCAACGCCAGGTGCAGGGCCTCGTCCCAGCCGTCCGCGTAGCCCACCTCGGCGTCCCCGACCTCCCAGCCAGAGGGGCCCTCCGTCCAGTGGAGGAAGACGAGCCGGTCCACCAGGTCCGCCCAGGGGTCCGCGTCCACGGAGCCCACGCCGCCGGGAAGCGCCGTGGCGAGCATGCGCTCACAGAGCATGCGCGACTGGCCGTCCCCCAGCTGCTCCTGGAGCGCCTCCAGCGCGCCAGGGGCGTCTCCCATGGCGCGCCGGAAGAAGGGAAGCAGGTGCTCGTGAAAGAAGCGGTCGCTGATGGGCCTCAGGACGACATCCATGACGCGGATGTTCCTCCCGGAACGCCGCCCGACTCAAGGGCGCGCGTCTTCCTGGACGATGAGCGCGTGGATGTCCGCGGACGAGGGCGCCTCGAGGATGGCGGCCCGGAAGCGCGGGTTCTTGAAGAGCCGGGAGATGCGGGCCAGGGCCTTGAGGTGGACGCCCGCGCTGTTCTCCGGCGCCACCAGCGCGAAGAACAGGTGGGTGGGCTTGCCGTCGATGGCCTCGAAGTCCACCCCCGCGCGGGACACGCCGAAGGCGGCCTGGAGCTGGGTCATGCCCGGCAGCTTGCCGTGGGGGATGGCCACGCCCTCACCAATACCGGTGCTGCCCAGCTTCTCGCGCTCGCGCAGCACCTCCACCAGCCGGTCCGAGGAGAGCTGGGGGTGCGCGCGCACCAGCGTGGCGCTCAGCTCACGCAACACTTCAGGCTTCGTCCGCGACTGCATGTCGGCGATGACGGCTTGGGGGCTGAGGAACTCGGCGATTCTCACTGACGCTCCCGCGCTGGCGCTCCTGGTTGGCGGCAATTACTCCTCACCCCTCTTTAGCGCAAGGATGGCCTGTCTTCATGCGCCGTGTCTCTCCCTCTGCGCATCATGGCGCAGAAGGGAAGCCCGACCTCCAGGGCAATAGGGGCTCCACACCTCCCACGTTCTCGGAGTGGCTGCGTCTACCCGCGACGGGCTTCCTAGGCACGCGGGACTGCGGCACGCTGGAGCGGGACGTGGACGTCGCCTCCCTGCGAGGGCTGCTGTCGCGGCCACTGGGTGAACGCACCACGCGGATGACGCTCGCGCTCGTCAACGCCCGCCTGGCGGTCGAGGCCCACCGGGTGGGCCCTCTCGCCTCGGTCGCCGCGGTCGAGCGCTGGCCTGGCAAGCGCATCAGCTGCCGCTCCGCCCACTGAGCCCGGCGGGCACGACGCGCCCGGCGCCCGAGGCCCTTTCGCGAACACGCGCCGTCACCCCACCCTCCGGGCGACGGCGCGCGATAGAGAGGCCCGGGCCCCCCGCTCAGGTGCCCGTGGCGGCGACCGCCGGGGCATGCGGCTCGATGAGGCCGTACTGGCCATCCTTGCGCCGGTAGACGATGCACAGCGACTCCGACTCCACGTTGTGGAAGACGTAGAAGTCGTTGTTCATCAAGTTCATCTGCATCACCGCGTCATCCACCGAGAGCGGCTTGACGGTGAGGTGCGTGGCCCGCACCTCGCGCGCCGCGGGAGACTGGACGGCGGGCTGCGCGGGCACGACGGAGACGGGCTTCGGCGCCGCCTCGCTCCCGGTGGGCTCGGAGGCGGCCATCAGCTCCTCCACGTCCGGGAGCTCGAACACGGCGTGGCGGACCCGGAGCTGCTCCACCATGTCATGCCGGTGGTGGATGCGCTCACGGCCATGGTGCGACTTCAGCTTGTCGCGGTAGCGGCGCAGCTGGCGTTCAATCTTGTCCATCGCCAGGTCGATGGACGCGTACATGTCGTCGCTCTTCTCGCGGCCCCGCAGCACCCAGGCGCCGGAGTAGATGGTGATGTCCGCATGATGCAGGTGCCGCTCCAACGACAGGACCACGTGGGCCTCGCCGGCGCGGTCCAGCAGCCGGTTCACCCTTTCGACCTTCTCGCGTGCGTACTCCTTGAGGGAATCAGACGCCCCGAACTGACGGAAGGTGATGTTGAACTGCATGCGTGGCTGCCTCCTAGGGTGAGAGGTGAGCTCCGTGACAGATCTGAAACTTTCCCTGCCCTGGAAAGCAACCCACCCCACCAGGTTGCTTGTTCCCGGACACACCACCCGTCCGAGGCAGGACATCGCGCCTGCACCACCCGTCACTGGCAATGACCCTGCATTTGAGGGCTCGCCCGTGCCCCCAGTGAAGTCACGCGCCGCGTCAGCTCACTGCACGTTGACGACCCGCTCCTCGGAGTGGAACACCCGCGCCTCGCAGGCAACGACGCCAGTGCACTCCAGCACGTTCCCGGGCGCGCTCGCGCTCAGCGTGAGCAGGTGCGTGGCCACGGGCGTGGTCTGCAGCAGGCGGAAGCGGACCGTCCCGTCCTCCTGCGTGGTGGGGATGGTGGCCGTGGCGCTGCCGCCCTCGCGCAGCAACGTGGCGGTGATGGGGCCCGGGACTTCGCCCTCGGGCAGCCACCGGAACGCGTACTCCTGGTTGCGCGTGAGCCGGTCCTCAGCCCCCGGACCCTGGAAGGAGAAGAGGCGCTTGGCCTTGCCCCGCTCCAGGACCAGGGTGATGGTGTGGGTGCCGTCCTGGAGGACGATGCGCGCGTTCTCCGTGGGCTGCTGCACCCAGACGTTGGGGTCGAAGTCGTAGTAGGCCCGCGTGGGCACGCAGACGTCGCGGCCGGCGGTGCCGTCCACCCCGCCCCGCTCCAGCGCCATCGGCTGGCCGTTGAAGGTGGCGGTGACGCCCTCGCGCAGCTCGGTGCAGCCGTCCGCCTTCGCCCCCGACGAGAAGGTGACGGTGACGCGGTGCGAGCCCGGCTCGTCCAGCCGCTCGAAGACGTCCACGTCCGACTGGGCGAGCGTGAGCGTCCGGTCCGCCAGCGCCGACAGGTCGACGACCTCCGAGTTGAGACTGCCGCCACAGCCCGACAAGAGGCCCACCACGACGAAGGCCCCCGCCGGGACGCGAAGAAGGTTGCGACGAAGAATGGGGTTCATGCGGCGCGCACCCTATACCCGCGCCCCGCCCGCGGCGAGCAGCCCTTCCAGCCGAGCCTTCACTTCCGGCCACTCGGCGTCGATGACGCTGTAGTACGCGCTGTCACGCACCACGCCGCCGCGCACCCGCATGTGGTTGCGGAGCACGCCCTCGAAGCGGGCGCCCAGCCGCTCGATGGCCGCGCGGGAGCGCGCGTTGTTCCGGTCCGTCTTGAACTGCACGCGCATGACGCCGAGCGCCTCGAAGGCGTGGTGCAGCAGCAGGTACTTGCACTCCGTGTTGACGCGCGTGCGCCAGACCCGACGCCCCAGCCACGTGTAGCCAATCTCCAGCGTGCGGTGGTCGCGCTGGATGTCGAGGAAGCGCGTGGTGCCCACCGGCGCGCCGGTCCGCCGCTCGATGATGACGAAGGGGCGCTCGCGCCCCTGCTCGGCCGCCGCGCAGGCGCTGTCGATGAAGGCCGCCACGTCCGCCTCGGTCCGCAGCACGCTCGAGGACCAGGTGAAGATGTCGTCCTCGCACAGCGCCGCCAGGGCCGTTGCATGCTCCGGGCCCAGCGGCTCCAGGCGGACGTCCCGCCCTTCGAGCGTGACGGGCGGTACGACGAGGGGCACGCGCTCGCGCCGAGGCGTGCCGGCATCCGGAGGAGGGGGGGCGCTCATGTGGCGCCACTCTGCCCACCCGGGCGCGCCGCCGGCAAGCGGCGCGCCACCGACTGCTCAGTAGTACCGCTTGCGCTTGCTGCTGGGGAGGATGCCGAGCACCTCGCGGTACTTGGCCACCGTGCGGCGGGCAATCTCGGTGCCCTGCGCGCGCAGCAGCTCGACGATTTTCTGGTCCGAGTACGGGTTGCGCGCGTCCTCCTGCGCCACCAGCTGTTTGATGTGGTGCTTCACCGCCTCGCTCGCGGTGTCCTCACCGGAGACGCGGGCGATGGACGAGTTGAAGAAGTACTTCAGCTCGAAGATGCCCTGCGGCGTGTGCACATACTTGCTGGTGGTGACGCGGCTCACCGTGGACTCGTGCATGCCGATGTCCTCGGCCACGTCCCGGAGGATGAGCGGCTTGAGGTGGGCGATGCCCTTGTCCAGGAAGTCCCGCTGGAACTTCACGATGCTCTCGGTGACCTTGTAGATGGTCCGCTGCCGCTGGTGGATGGAGCGGATGAGCCACATGGCGCTGCGCAGCTTGTCCTGGATGAAGTCCTTCGTCTGGCCAGGGCCCACCGCGCCCGTCTTCAGCGCGTTGCGGTAGGTGCCGGAGATGCGCAGCTTGGACAGGCCGTCGTCGTTCAGCACCACCGTGTAGTCGTCCCCCATCTTGTAGACGAACACGTCGGGGGTGATGTACTGCGCGTCGTCCCCGCTGAAGTTGCGGCCCGGCTTCGGGTCCAGCTTCGGGAGCAGCCGCACCGCCTCCACCACCTCTTCCAGGGACACCTTCAGGTCCTTGGCGATGGCGGGCAGGTTCTTGCTCTCCAGGTACTTCATGTGCCGCTTGATGATGATGCCCAGCAGCGGCGCGCGAGGCTCTCTTATGCCCTGGAGCTGGATGAGCAGGCACTCCTGCAAGTCACGGGCGCCGCAGCCGCGCGGGTCCAGCATCTGGATGCGCCGCAGTGTGCGCTCCGCGACCTGCATGGGCACGTCCGCCTCGTTGGCGAGGCGGATGAGCGGATCCCCCTCCACCTCCGGCAGCTTCAGGTAGCCGTCATCATCCAGGTTGCCCAGGATGAGCAGCGCGATGCGGCGCTCGGCGTCGTTCAGGCGCAGCGTGCCGAGCTGCTCCTGGATGTGGTCGACCAGGTCCGTCTTCTTCACCAGGTTGGCCTCGAACGACGGCAGGTCGTCCGTGGCCACGTTGCCCTTGTTGGAGGCCGTGGTGGGCTCGTTGAACTGGTAGCTGTTGAGGTACTGCTCCCAGTCGATTTCCGGCGGGCCATCGCTGTCGCCCTTGAACTCGGTGGTGGTGTCGCTGGAGGCCGAGGGCAGCTCCACGTCCCGCGGAATCTCGACGTTGTCCGCCTCCAGCGAGGCTTCACCGGGCTCCTTGTCTCTCACGTCTCCCGGAGCTTGCTCGTCTGGCTGTTCCAGTAGCGGGTTCTGCTCCATCTCCTCGCGGACCTGCTCGAGCAGCTCCATGCGGGACAGCTGGAGGAGCTTGATGGCCTGCTGCAGCTGCGGCGTCATCACCAGCTGTTGGGCAAGCTTCAGGCTTTGCTTCAGTTCCATCGCCATGAGACGGGGTCTCCAGGGTTGATCCGGTCCCTCAACGGGGGGCCACAATCAAAGACCGTGCCAACGTAACAAGGAGCCCTGACTTCGTCCAGCCCCGAAACGGAGGTCTCTCGCTTGCATGCTCAGAATTCCACAAGGAATTCCAAGAACTTGGACCCACTCCGAGTGTCATCCGGGCGTTGCCGGGCCGTCGGCGCAAAAGTGGGGCCAACCCATTCTAGGCACGCCCCTGACAGGAGGCCAGCCGTGCCTAGAGCGCCTGTTGGAGGCGAAACCGTTCCCCCAGGTAGACGGCGCGCGCCTTGGGGGACGCGGCGATCTCCGCGGGGGTGCCCTCTTCGAGAATCTGCCCCTGTGCGATGATGTACGCACGATCACAGATGCCCAGCGTGTCCTGGACGTTGTGGTCGGTGATGAGCACGCCCAGGCCCCGCTCGCGGAGGAGGAAGATCTGCCGCTGGAGGTCGCCCACGTTGATGGGGTCCACGCCGGCGAAGGGCTCGTCGAAGAGGATGAAGCGGGGCTGGGGGATGAGGCTGCGGGCAATCTCGGCGCGCCGGCGCTCGCCGCCAGAGAGCGTCTCCCCCAGGGACTCCGCGACATGCGAAAGGCCGAACTCCTCCAGGAGGGTGTCGGCGCGCCGGGCGCGGGCCTTCTCGTCCAGGTCCTTCTGGAGCTCCAGCACGGCCAGGAAGTTGTCGCGCACCGTGAGCTTGCGGAAGACGGACGACTCCTGCGGCAGGTAGCCCACGCCCCTGCGGGCGCGGCGGTGCATGGGCAGGTGCGTGAGGTCCTCGTCGCCAATGCGCACGCGGCCGACGTCCGGCGTCACCAGCCCCACCACCATGTTGAAGCTGGTCGTCTTGCCCGCGCCGTTGGGGCCCAGCAGGCCCACCACCTCGCCGGGCGCCACGCTGAAGGACACGCCCCGCACCACCTTGCGGCGGCGGAAGGTCTTCTCCAGGCCCTCTGCGAACAGCTTCGCGCTCACCGCGGCATCCCTCCCTGCGCGGACGGGGCCGGCGCCGACGGGGACGCCGGACGGCCCGGCGCCCCACGCCCCTTGCGCCGGGCGGGCGCGGGGTTGGCGGGGAGCGACTCGAAGACGATGACGGCGTTCTCCACCTCCAGCCGCTCGTTGCCCAGCGTCAGCCGGACCTTCGTCCCGCGCATGTGCGTGGTGCCCTGCCGCGCCTCCGGCGAGCCCGTCACCACCAGCACGCCGCTGGGCACGTCGTACTCGGCGCGCTCGCCGCGCGCCATGCGGTCTCCGTCCACCGCGTGCACCCCGCCGGTGCACACCACGCGCGTCACCTCGCGCTGCGCGGTGTAGTGCGCCGTCATCCGGTCGCACTTCAGGTCGAGCGTGCGGTGCTTCACCTTCACGTTGCCCGTGAGGGTGGCCTGGGACTTCTCGAAGGTGACGGTGTCGCCGTTGATTTGAACGGGCTCCTTGAGCTCCTTGCCGCCCAGCGGCGCCGGGGCGCGGGTGCTGGCGGGGGCCTGCCCCACCGCGGCGGGCGGCGAGCCCGAGGCGGGCGTGGCTGCGGCCACGGGCGCGGGCTGCGCGACGAAGAAGGCCATCACGAGGAACTCAATCACTCTGGCGCTCCCACCACGGTCTCCACCGAGCCCGCGAAGGTGAATGTCTCGTCCGGGAAGAACAGCTCGAAGCGGTCCGCCCTCAGTTGGTAGTCAGGTCCCTTCACCGTCACGCCCTCGTTTCCGTGCGCCCGCTCCGTGGTGGCGTCGTACGTCAACCTGGGAGTGCGGGCCTCCATGCCCTTCCCGGTGTGGATGACGACGCCGCCCGAGGCCACCACCTGCTTGGACGGGAGGCTGCCCTCCATATTCGGGGCGCTCACCTCCACGCCGCCCTCCGTCCCGGGAGGTGCCCCCGCGCCGGACGCGCCCGGGGGAATCCGGAGCGTGGCGTGGGTGGCGCGCACGTCACCGGAGGCGCGCTGGTAGGTGACCTGTTCTGCGGTGCCAGAGCGGGTGAGGCGCTCGCCCTCGAAGGACTCCAGGCGCGCGCCGCGCAGCACCACCTCGGGGGGAGGCTGGGCGTCGGGCGCACCCTCGCCGGACCGCGGCTTGCAACCGGGGGCGAGCACCAGGGCGACGAGGCTGGCGGCGAGCAGGCGTGGCACGGGGCTTCCTTATCACCCGGCCGAGGCGGGCGCCGCCTCCGGAAGTGGCAGCGCGGCGCCCACCGGTGGACGCGTCTTCCAGCGCTGGTGCATCCACACCCACTGCTCGGGGGCGTGCCGGATGGCGGCTTCAATCCGGCTGGACAGGGCCGCGGTGAGGGCCAGGGCCGCCGCCTCGCGGTCGCCGTCCTGCGGCACCGGCACCTCCTCCATGGACAGGCGGTAGCCCGCCCCCTCGCGGTGGCAGAAGCCCGTCACCACCGCCGCGCCCGTGCGGAGGGCCAGGTCGGCGGCGGCCCGCGGCGTGGCGGCCAGCTGGCCGAAGAAGGGCACGAACAGGGACTGCACGCGCGTGTCCTGGTCGATGAGGATGCCCAGGATTTCGCCGTTGCGCAGGGCGCGCAGCATGGCCCGGGCGGCTCCCTCCTGGCCGCGCCAGATGCTGCGCACGCCACCCCGGGCCCGGAACCGTCCCACCAGCTCCGTCAGCCGCGGGTCGGTGGTCTCCTTGGCGATGCTCTGGCTGGGGTACCCCGCGCGCGCCACCCGCCGGGCGAGCAGCTCCCAGTTCCCTACGTGTCCGGACACGAAGACGACGCCGCGCCCCCGGGCCAGGGCCGCCTCCAGCACCTGCCGGTCGGCCTCCGGCCAGGCCACCAGGCGCTCCAGGGACTGGTCCAGGGCCCCGGTGCAGGCCACCTCCAGGGCGGCGGCCCCCAGGTGGCGGAAGGCCTCACGGGCCACGGCCTGCCGCTCGGCCTCGGACTTTTCCGGGAAAGCCACGGCGAGGGACTTCAGGGCCTTGCGCCGCTCCCCGCCGGCGAGGCGGTAGGCCAGCGCGCCCAGGCGTGCGCCCAGGCTCCGGGCCACCCCCAGCGGCAGAGGTTGAAGGAGCAACAGCACGCCACGGATGAGCACGTAGCGGAGGAAACGCTTGAGGCGCTTTGCTAAGGGTGGACGCTCCACGAGGCGTTCAATATCCCATGCGCGAATACAACTTCGACGGGCTCGTTGGGCCCACCCACAATTACGGCGGCCTCTCGCCCGGCAACCTGGCATCGCAGAGCCACGGCGGAGAGCCCAGCCACCCCCGGGACGCGGCGCTCCAGGGCCTGGAGAAGATGCGCTTCGTGTCCGGCCTGGGGGTGGGCCAGGCGGTGCTGCCCCCCCAGCCGCGCCCCTCCCTGCGGGCGCTGCGGGCGCTCGGCTTCACCGGCTCGGACGAGGAGGTCATCACCCGGGCCGCGCGCGAGGCCGAGCACCTGCTGCGGCTGACCTCCAGCGCGTCCTCCATGTGGACGGCCAACGCGGCCACGGTGGCGCCCAGCGCGGACACGGCCGACGGCCGCGTCCACCTGACGCCGGCCAACCTGTCGCAGATGTACCACCGGGCCATCGAGGCGGAGACGACGCACGCGGTGCTGCGCGCCATCTTCGCGAACGAGCAGCACTTCGCGGTGCACCCGCCGCTGCCGGGCAGCAGCCACTTCGCGGATGAAGGCGCGGCCAACCACACCCGGCTCGCCACGCCCGGGCACGCCGGGGTCCACCTGCTGGCCTGGGGCCGCAGCGCGTGGCAGGACGTGCAGGGCCCCAGCCGCTTCCCGGCGCGCCAGACGCTGGAGGCGAGCCAGGCGCTGGCGCGGCTGCACCAGCTGGACGCGAAGTCGGTGCTCTTCCCCCAGCAGCACCCCGAGGGCATCGACGCGGGGGCCTTCCACACGGACGTGCTCGCGGTGGGCAACGAGCGGTTCCTGATGCTGCACGAGCTGGCCTTCGTGGACCACGCGGGGCTGCTGGCGGTGCTGCGCGAGAAGCTGGGCCAGGACTTCCGCGCCGTGGTGGCCACGAAGGCGGAGCTGCCGGTGAAGGACGCGGTGAAGGCGTACCCGTTCAACTCGCAGGTGCTCACGCTTCCGGACGGCACCATGGCGATTGTCGCGCCGGTGGAGAACCAGGAGACGCCCGCGGCGCGGCAGTTCCTGGAGCGCGTGGTGGCCGAGGACACGCCGGTGAAGGCCGTGCACTACCTGGACGTGCGCCAGTCGATGAACAACGGCGGCGGGCCGGCCTGCCTGCGCCAGCGGGTGTGGCTGACGGACGAGGAGCGCGGGGCCATCAAGGCGGACGTGTTCTACACGCCCGCGCTGCATGACTCGCTGGCCGGCTGGGTGCGGCGGCACTACCGCGAGGTGCTGCGCCCCAAGGACCTGCAGGACCCGCAGCTGGCGCGGGAGACGATGACGGCGCTGGACGAGCTGACGCGCATCCTCCGCCTGGGCAACGTCTACGACTTCCAGCAGTGAGTGACGCCAGGACGCCCGGCCGCCCTACGGGCGGGCGTCCCGGGGCTCGGCGGAGCGCCGTGAACCCGAGTATGGCGGGCACCGGTGGTCGGACTCGCGGTGGGTCATCACCTTCTTCTCCAGAGGAGGTGAGCTTCCCGATGATTCCCGAAGCGATACAGCACTATCTGCGCCACAACGGGGTGCACTTCGAGCGGTACTGGCACCCGCGTGCCGTCAGCGCTCAGGAGGTGGCCGAGGCGTTGCACGTCTCCGGATGGCGCGTGGCCAAGTCCGTCATCGTCATGGCGGACCGGCAACCCTGGATTGTCGTCGTCCCCGCGGCGAGCTCGGTGGACCTCCACCAGGTCCGCGACATGCTGGGTGTCAGGCACGTCCGGCTCGCCACCGAGCAGGAGTTCTCCGGACACTTCCCCGACTGCGAGGTCGGCGCCGAGCCGCCCTTCGGCGAGCTCTACGGCCTGCCCGTCGCCGTGGATGAGTCCCTGAGCCTGAGCGAGCGGCTGCTCTTCCGCGCGGGCTCACACGAAGAGACGCTGGAGATGCGCTTCCAGGACTTCGCCACCCTGGAGTGGCCCCTGGTGGCCTCCTTCATCGCGGAGGGGCGGCGGCCCCAGGCCGAGGGCGGCACCAGCGCACCCTCGTGGCCGATGGACGAGGCCCACGCGCACCTGTGACCTAGCGCGCCTCCCCGTCGGCGTCCGGGGAGGTGCGCAGCAGGTACTCCAGCTCCTCGGCGTGAGGGGCGTCCGACAGCGCCTTGCGCCTCGACTCCACCCGCTCGCGCTCGGCCCCCTCCAGCCGCTCCACCCACGCGCGCGCCGCCGCTCGCGCGTTCTCGGGCAGGTGCCGCATGCCTTCATGAACCGAGCGCGCCGCCGCGTCGTACCGGCGCAGCGCCTCCTGCGTCCGGGCCACCGTGAAGAAGGCGTCCGCGCCCGGTGCCAGCCGCGCCGCCGTCTGCCGTCGTTCGAGCGCACGAGACAGCAATCCCTCGCGCTCCAGGCAGGCCGCCTCCATGGATAGCAAGCGCGCGCGCTGGGCGTAGTCCGTGATGAAGGGCGCCAGCGCCTGCAACGTCTCCTTCGCCCGCCGCGTCAGCCCCGCGTCCAGTTGCTGCGCCGCCAGCTGGAACGACAGCGCTACATTCCCAGGGAAGCGCGCCAGCAGCCGCTCCAGTGATTGCAGCGCCTCCTCGCGGCGCCCCTGCGCGCGCAGCACCTCCGCGCGCAGCAGGTGCGTGTCCAGCGCGTCGGGCGCCAGCCGCTCCACCTCCGCCAGGGCCGCCTCCGCGGCCTCCAGCTCCCGCTGTACGATGCGCAGCCGGGCCTCTCGCGCCCACAGCGCCGCGACCTCTGGCTGCCCGGCGAAGTGCTCGCGCGCCCAGTGCGCGTAGTCCAGCGCCAGCTCCACCCGCCCCGGGGTGTTGACCAGCGAGTCCAGCAGCCGCACCGCCGTGGCCGGCGCGTCCGGCGTCAGCACCGTGAGGGACGCCAGCGTCCGGGCCTGGGGCAGGGCCTCCGCCAGCAGGACGGTGGCGTCTCCGGCCTCGTGCGCCAGCCGGTACTCCAGGAAGCCCTGGGCGCTCCGCCCCAGCGCCAGCAGCGCACGCGCGGCCACGCGGTGAGAGCTGGCGTCCAGGGGCGCCAGGTACAGCGCCCGGTTGATGAGGGCCAGCGCCTCACCCGCGCCCTCCCGGCCGCGCGCCGCGTGCGCCGACGCCATCAGCCGGTACAGCAGGTAGTCCGCGGGGTGCCGGTCCACCAGCGCCAGCCCGCGCGCGTGCGCCTCGCTGAGGGGCGCCCCCGAGGTGACGAGCTGCGACAGCTCCGCCTCCGCGTCGCCCAGGCGATGACGGCCGGGCACCAGCGCCACCAGCGCGGCCACCGTGAGCGCCGCGCCCGCCCCCATCACCAGCGCGGAGGGCCGCAAGCTCCAGGCCGGGCCCTGGGAGGAACGCTCGCGGGGACGCGCCACCGCGCCGAGCACCACCAGCGCCGCCACCGCGCACGCGGGCAGCTCCAGGCTGAAGTCGAAGAGGTCATGCAGCGCCAGCGCGGCGAGGCCCGAGAGCGCGGCGAGGTCCAGCGTCTCCAGCCTCTCGCGCCACAGCAGGCGCAGGAACCCCCAGGCGACCACTGCCAGCAGCACGAGCCCCAGCGCGCCCCACTCCGCGGCGGCCTGCAACACCGCGTTCTCCGGGTGGGTGAGCGTGTTGGGGTTGGGCTCCGACTGGTAGCGGGGGAACGCCGCCTCGAAGGCGCCGCGCCCCATGCCCAGCATCGGGAACGCCCGCGCGGCCTCCGCCATCATCGGCCACAGCGACACCTTGGAGTGGCGCAGCTTCTCCACGCTGTCCGCGGTGCGCGCCTCGGCCCAGAGGCCATCCGCCGCCGTGTACCCGCCCACCATCAGCACGGCCAGCAGCCCCAGCAGCGCCGCGGCGCTGCGTGCCCAGACCGGCGGAGCCCCTTCCGTCGAGGCGTGGCGCTGGCGCAGCAACAAGGCCACCAGCAGCACCTGCCCGAAGACGAAGAAGGCGATGCCCCCGCGCGACAGCGACAACACCACGCCCAGCCCCGAAGCCGCCGCGGCCACGGCGTGGGGCAACGCCCGCGCCCGCTGCCGGCGCGTGAGCGCCAACCCCACCCCCACGGTGGACGCCAGCGTGAGGAAGCCGGCCAGGTGGTTCGGGTTGCCAAACGGCGTCACCAGCGCGGGCTGCGCGTGCTCCCAGGGCCACACCCCGAAGAGGGCCTTCACGCCCAGCAGCGCATGGCCCAGCCCGGCCACCGCGAGGCCCGCCCCGGTGAAGGACACCCCCGCGAGCAGCCGCTCCCGGCTGCCACGCGAGCGGCACACCTGCACCGCCGCGAGGAAGGCCAGCAGGTAGGCCAGGTGCTTCGCCAGCTCACGCCAGGTGGCCGCGGGGTCCAGCGACACCGGCCGGGCGCGCTCCAGCCCCAGGGGGAGCAGCGCGAACTCGCGCAGCGCCGCCGCCTCCGGGCTCAGCACCTCCAGGACGCCGTTGGGCAGGGGCACCAGTTGAACCGCGCACAGTCCCGCCCCCACGGCCAGGGGCACCGCCAGCAGCGGCACCCGAAGCGACTGCCCCTGCCGCTTCGCGCCAATGGCCGCCAGCACCGCCGCCGCTCCGGACACCATCACCAGCGGCCACAGCAGCCACCGGGCCGCGCCCCCCCATGCCAGCGGACACAGCACGACGAGCGACGCCAGTGCGGCCTCGGCGAACAGGGTGAAACGGGACGTCCTTCGAGAAACACGGGGCATGCGGGAATGGAGGCGGAAGTATCACAGAGCCCCTTCCCCCCGCCCGCCTCCCCGCCTCCAGTACGAGCCACCGGGAGGCGGGCCGTGCCCGAAAGCCGACATCAGAAGGCGAAGGCCACCAGCGGAATGCCAGGGCGCGGCGTCCAGCTCCGCGCCTGCAACACGCCGCGTGCGTCACGCCGGGCCCGCACCTCGCGCAGCTCGTCCTCCAGTTGGATGCGCTGACGGACCAGCTCTTCCCGGCGAGCCCGGTTGACGCTCGCGCCCTGGGCGCCGGTGACGACGCCCGCGATGAGCAGCCCCACGCCCGCGACGCCCCCCACCGTCATGCCCGCGCCCAGGGCCAGCCAGGTGCCCGCGTTGTCCTCGCCCGACTTGTCGAGCCCGATGAGGATGAGCGGGATGCCCAGGAGCAGCAGCGGCGAGAGCACGTAGCCCGAGTACGCCATCACCAGCGAGCCCGCGGGCCAGTTGGTGTCGATGCCGCGAATCTCGCTCTGGAGCAGCGACACGCGCAGCGTCAGCTCCTGGATGCGGGCGTCGAGGTCCTCCTCCGGGTGCGACGTCTCAGGCGCCTGGGCCACGAGCAGGTGGGCGGATACGGAGCGGCCCGTCGTGGGCGTCAAGAGGGAGTGCGACGTCGGCGTGGTGGCCAGCAGTGTGACGGCGATGAATGACAGCATGCGTGGTGTTTCCCCCTGGGGTGAAGCAGGCGGCCGACCGTAGCATCCCCTCCGGACACGAAGGGCTCGAAGCCAGCTTGCATCCAGAGGACCTTCTGGCATGTTCGCCGCATCCATGCGCCGCTTCCTCGTCACCGCCGCCCTCCTCTGTTCCGCCCTGTCCGGCCTCGCTGGCTGCAAGGGCGCCTGCCGCGAGCTGTCCGAGAAGCTGTGCGACTGTTCCATCAACTCCGTGGAGAAGGAGCTGTGCCTCCGGCGCGCGTCCCAGGAGGAGGGCCGCGTGGAGCCCACGTCCGAGGACGAGGCCGTGTGCGAGGAGCTGGTGGAAGGCTGCGACTGCCGCGCCATCGAGACCGAGGAAGGCAAGCGCGCCTGCGGCCTGTCCCGCTGAAGCGCCGCCGCGTCCCGGCAGCTCAGGTGCCGGACACCACCGTCCCCGCGTCCGCCCCGCGCCGTGAGCCCACCCAGCGCTTCAGCGCTTCACGGACGCGCGCGCGGAGCGGCGTCTCCACGAAGCGGTGCACCCACAGGGACGCGGACACGCCCAGCAGCAGCACGAGGGCCAGCAGCCTGCCATGCGTGCGCAGCTCCACCCAGGGTGACAGCCCATCCGCCAGGGCAAAGACAGCCACCGACACCGGATACTGGAGCAGATAGAGCGCGTAGCTGGCCCCCCCCAGCCGGACCAGGGTGGGACGTGCCAGCAGCCAGCCCAGGGCACCGCCCCCTCGCGCGAGGCCGTACACCAGCAGGCCCGACGCTGGGGCCAGCAGCGCGTTGTGCATCAGCGGGTACGGCAGGCGCGGGCCCGCGGCGCCCGCCCCCACCAGCAGCGCCGTCCCCAGCGCCGCCAGCACCGCGCCCGAGCCCTTCCGTACGCCCGCGGCCCGCTCGCGCACGAAGCACCAGCCGAGCAGCACGCCGAAGAGGAACTCGGGCAGCCGCGCCAGCGGGTTGAATTTGAGCGCCATCAGCCAGGGCCCCGAAGAGGCCGCGTCCACGGGCCCGGGCCCGTCCGGCAGCAGCCACAGGTACAGCAGCGGCGGCGCCAGCCCCAGCGCCCAGGTGCCCCCCAGGGCCACCGGGAGCCACGTGGGGCGCAGCCGGGGCAACCCCCGCGCCAGCCAGGGGAAGAGGCCGTAGAAGCTGGCCTCCACCGCCACGGACCAGCCCGGCGGGTTCCAGTACAGCGCCAGCCGGGGCACCCACGCCTGGAGCAAAGCCAGCGCGCTCAGCCCGCACACCGTCAGCTTCGCGGTGGCCAGCTTCCACCCATTGGCGCCCACGGACACGGCGATGGTGGTGGGCGCGGACAGGATGAATGCCAGCACATAGACGGGGTACACCCGGGCGACGCGCGCGGCCCAGAAGGCCCGCGGCGGCGCCTCCATGCGCCCGTCCGCGTCCAGGTAGTTCCAGGCGAGGACGAAGCCCGACAGGACGAAGAAGACCCCCACGGCGGCATAGCCGGCCCCCACCCAGTCGCGCAGCACCTGCGGCGCGGAGACCAGGCTCGGCGACGCGAAGTGGAACAGCACGACGTGCAGGGCCGCGACGAAGCGCAGCCCCGTGAGCGCGTCGAGGGTCCTGCCGCCGCTCACCGCTACCGCCGGCCGATGCCGTAGTAGGTGAAGCCCAGCTCACGCAGGCGCGCCGGGTCGTACACGTTGCGGCCGTCGAAGATGACGGGCGACTTCATCAGCGACTTCATGCGCTCGAAGTCCGGGTGGCGGAACTCGTTCCACTCCGTCACCACGAAGAGGCCGTCCACGCCCTCCAGCGCCTCGTAGGGCACCGAGGCGTAGCGGATGCGCTCACCGAAGACGCGCCGGGCCGTGTGCGGCGCCACCGGGTCATGCGCGATGACCTGCGCGCCCTTGCCGATGAGGCCCTCGATGACCTCGATGGACGGCGCCTCGCGCATGTCGTCCGTCTTCGGCTTGAAGGCCAGGCCCCACACGCCGAACTTGCGGCCCTCCAGCGAGCCGTAGTGTTTGGCGGCCTTGTTCACCAGCAGCTTCTTCTGGCGCTCGTTGGTGCGCTCCACGGCGCGCAGCAGGTCCAGCTCCAGGCCGAACTCGCGCCCGGTGGCCACCAGCGCCTTCACGTCCTTGGGGAAGCAGGAGCCGCCGTAGCCCACGCCCGGGAAGAGGAACGGGTAGCCGATGCGCTTGTCCGAGCCCAGGCCCTTGCGCACGAAGTCCACGTCCGCGCCCACCTTCTCGCAGAGCGCGGCGATGTCGTTCATGAAGGAGATGCGCGTGGCCAGCATGGCGTTGGCCGCGTACTTCGTCAGCTCCGCCGAGCGCGTGTCCATGAACAGCACCGGGTTCTCGGTGCGCACGAAGGGCGCGTACAGCTCCGCCATCACCTTGCGGGCCCGCTCGGAGTCCACGCCGATGACGACGCGGTCGGGCTTGAGGAAGTCGTCCAGCGCCGCGCCTTCCTTGAGGAACTCCGGGTTGGAGACGACGTCGAACTCCACGTCCGTCACCCTGCGGATGGCCTCCCGCACCTTGTCCGCGGTGCCCACCGGCACGGTGCTCTTGTCCACCACCACCGTGTACTGCTTCATCGCCTTGCCAATCTGCTCGGCGGCGGCCAGCACGTACTGGAGGTCGGCGTCTCCGCTCTCACCCTCGGGCGTGCCCACGGCGATGAAGACGACCTGGGCCCGGGTGACGGCGTCCGTCAGGTCCCGGGTGAAGAACAGGCGCTTCTCGCGCACGTTCTTCTTGATGAGCTCCTCCAGGCCCGGCTCGTAGATGGGCACCTCTCCCGCCTGGAGCATGCGGATCTTCCGCTCGTCGATGTCCACGCACGTGACGTCGTTCCCCGAGTCCGCGAAGCACGTGCCCGCGACCAGGCCGACGTAGCCGGTTCCGATGATGGCAATACGCATTGAAGGAGCCCCAGTGAATATCCCGTCCCGGACTCATACGCCGGGAGGGAGTCCGAAAGGAAGCCCATCCCCCGCACCCGCACCGCCCAGCGAGCAGCCGGGCCTACTGTCCCGTGAGCAGGCGGCGGACCCGCTCCATCCCCTTGAGCGCCGTGGTCCGGCCGGGGGTGCACACGGGACCCACCACGGTCCGCTCCAGCAGCTCTCGCGTCGCCCGCCGCAGCGGAGGCAGCGCCGCGGTGGCGTCCGCGGCGGCGTCGGGGAACAGCCGCGCGACAATCGACAGGGACGTGTACAGGGCCCGCTCCAGGCGCCACTCCGCGGCGCGGGCGAGCAGCACCGGCACGTCCAGCGGGCGCGAGTACACACCGCCCATCCACTTCGCGCCGGTGACGAGCTCGCGCAGGTCGATGAAGGACACCCACGGCACCGCGTAGCCATGGCGCGCATGGTCCAGCGCCACCAGCAGCACCGCGTCCTCCAGTTCGGGGCGGAACACGGAGGCGCCGTAGACCCTCATCGGCCTGGCGCGTTCGAGGATGCCCGCGGTCTGCGCCTTGCGCTGGGGGCCCAGCACGTCCGAGTAGAGCAGGATGAAGGTGCGCCCGTCGGACACCACCTTCGTGGCGCCGCTGTTCCCGGTGTCGGGCTCAGTGGCGAACTCGTGGTTGGAGAGGAAGCCGGCGAAGCCGTCCACGTCCAGCCGCTTCATCAACATCTGCAGCTCCGGCACGGGCCGGAAGCCCACGTGGGGATAGAGCGAGTCCGCGAAGGCCGCGGGCCCCATGAGCACCAGCCTGCGCCCCTCCAGCGCGCCCACGATGCGCTTGAAGTTGACGAGCTTCATCACGTTGTCGTTGACGGAGCCCTGGTAGATGCTCAGCAGCCTGTCCCGCACCCACTCCGGCGCGTTGCCCGCGCCCAGCCGGTACTCCAGGTTGTAGGCCGCCAGGGGCGCGAGGCCCTGGGCGATGGCCCAATCGACGTACTGCTCCCAGGGCGCCCCCCGCAGCGCGCCACGCGGTGGGTCGAACGAGGAGAGCACACGGAAGGTGTCGAGCAGGCCGGCGGACATGGTGCCCCCCTTTAACGGCCTGGGCGCATACCCTGCAACGCCCGCATGGCCGCACCCCATGTGTGGGAGCCCATCATTCCCGGGCGGCAGGGACGCCCCGCCGACAGGAGCGGGCCCTCCGGTGCGACGCGCGGGTGCCCGGAGCAGGGGCCGGGGCCCGAGCGGGCGCCCGGCTCAGCCGGAACCGCGGAGCCTCGCGCGCAGGGCATTCCGGAGGCGCCGGCCCCCGTACCGCGCCAGCGAGCCCATCCGTGGCGCCAGCAGCACCTTCGCCGCCATCCACCCGGGGCGGCTGTCCAGCAGCGACGCTCCCAGCAGCCGCTCATCGGAGAAGAAGCGCCGCGCCAGCACCTGCCGCCACCGGGGCGGCGCCAGCGCCGCGAGCACCTCCTCCGGCACGGGCGCATCCAGCAGCCGCCATGCCGCGTCCCAGGCGCACCAGGCCGCGTGCGGGAACCCCGTTCCGCGTGCGCGCTCCACCACGGTCCGCCAGTCCAGCCGCGCGCCCGACCGCGCCAGCAGCTTCAAGTCGAAGAGCCACGCCAGCCGCTGCAAGGCGTGGTGGCTCGCGTGCAGCGCCAGGTACACGGCTTCGTCCTCGGGGCGCAGCCACCGCACGGCGCGCCCGTCCACCGTCCCCGCGTCCGCGCGCGCGAGCAACGCGTCCCCTTCGAGCGCCTCGCCCCAGCCCGCGAGCGCGCGGTAGTGCAGCTCCACCAACCCCGCGGGTCCCGCGAGCTCCAGATGGTGCGCGTCTTCTTCACCGTGCCGGGAGCCCGCCTCCGGCCGCGCCACCAGCCCCACGGGGACAAGGGCCTGGACCGCGGCGCCCACGTCCGCGCGCGCCACCAGCAGGTCCACGTCCGTGGTGGCTCGCTGCAACGGGTCCGGGTACAGCCGCAGCGCCAGCCCGTATCCCTTGAGCAGCACCGGCACCTGTCCCACCGGGGCCAGCGCGTCCAGGCTCCGCAGCAGCAAGGCCTTCACCCGCAGCGCCCGCGCCGCGCCCCCCAGCGCCTCCCGGCGCAGCGACGTCCTCGCCGCCTCGGGCAGCGCCCAGCCCGCTCGCGCCACCGCGTGTTCCACGAAGCCCACCAGCCCATGGCGCACCGCCGCGCGGACCAGCCCGTCCGCCTCCACGCCCTCCGGCGCCGCGCGCGCTGGCGCGTCCGGCCACGCGCGCAGCAACGCGCGGAGCGCGCTCGCCCCTCCGGGCGGAGCACCTCCGTGCCGGGCGCGGGACGGTGCGCTCCCTCCGCGCATCACTTCCTCGACGCGACGAGGCGGCGGGGCTCCGCGTGGACGTGGGGCCGCAGGCGCGCCACGCTCTCCGCCACGGCATCCGCGACCTGCTCCAGCGCCAGCTCCTCATCACGGATGAGAGCCGACCTGCCGTCGCGCCACACCAGCAGCAACGCGCCGAACACCTCACCGCCATCCTTGATGGCGATGCTGACCTCGAACGGCATCCCCGTGCCCGCGGACCGCTGGGCCTCGAAGACGCAGCCCTCCTCGATCCCCCGCTCGAACATGCGCTGGAAGCGCAGCTCCTGGCGCGCCAGCCCCAGGTCATCCGCGAGCGGGCGCAGCGCGCTCCACACGCCCTCCAGCGAAGCGGCGGCGCGCACCGCGCGGGTGACGTCCCGCGACATCGTCCGCAGCCAGAGGTTGCGCTGGCGGACCTGCTGCATGCCCTTCGCGCGCCCCAGGTCCAGGTAGCCCAGCCGGCGCATCAGCAACACGATGAGCACCGCCATGCCACACAGGAGCGCGGCGCTCTGCGCGCTGCTGGCGTAGCTCAGCGCCAGCGCCACCAGCATGAAGAGGCCGCACAGGCCATACAGCACCAGCACCGTGGCGCGGTGGCTGAGCACCAACTGGCTCATCAGCCGGTGGTGGATGTGCTCCCGGTCCGCGCTGAACATCGGCCGCCCCAGCAGCGAGCGCCGCACCATGGCCAGCAGGGTGTCCATGATGGGCAGGCCCAGCGCCATCACCGGCACCAGCATGGCCACCGCCGTGCCGCTCTTGGTGCTCGTCTTGATGGACACCGCCGCCAGCACGAAGCCCAGGAACATGCTCCCGGTGTCTCCCATGAAGATGGAGGCCGGGTTGAAGTTGAACACCAGGAACCCGAGGATGGCGCCCGCCAGCGCCGCCATCAGCAGCGACAGCAGCACGTCGCCGCGCGAGAGCGCGAGGATGAAGTTGGTGCTGACGCCGAAGAAGGCCACGCCGCCCGCGAGCCCGTCCAGGCCATCGATGAGGTTGAGCGCGTTGATGACGCCCACCACCCACAGCACGGTGAAGGGCAGGCTCAGCGCGCCCAGCACCAGCTCCGGCCCGAAGGGGTTGGCGATGACATCGACGCGGAACCCCAGGGCATACAACCCGAACGCCACCGCGAACTGGACCGCGAACTTCAGCCGCGCCCCCGCGCCGTGCAGGTCGTCATAGAGGCCCAGCGCCGCAATCACCGCGCCGCCCAGGAACAGCCCCACCACCAAATCCGTATGCGAACGGAAATGGTGGCCCACGCCGGAGTCCACCAGGAACAGCGCGCACAGCGGCGCGAAGAAGCCCCCGACGATGCCCACCCCGCCCAGGCGGGGAATGGGCCGCACGTGCACCTTCCGGCTGGAGTTGGCCTGGTCCAGCCATCCCCACGCCCGCGCCCGGTCGCGCACGAGCAGCGTGAGCCCCAGGGCCACCAGCAGCGCGACGGAGAAGGCGACGAAGAGCGTAATCATGAGCCACGCACCGTCCCCCCATCGTGAAGGCCGGTGGCTCCGAGCGTCAATGCGCGCTGGAGTACGATAGGTTTGTGAAGCAGTACGCCTCCACGCCCTTCCGCAGCCCCGCCAGCCAAGCGGCGTTCTAGACGTTCTCCCGTGCGCGGAGAAGCGTCTCGTAGATTTGCCGGGTGCGCGCGGCGATGTCCCGCCACGTCATCTCCCTCACCGCGGCCTGGGCCGCTTCGCGCAGTCCCAGCAGACGCGTGCGCTCCTGCGCGAAAAGGCGGAGCGCCGCCACCTGTGCATCGACGTCCCCCACGGGCACGAGCCACCCCGTCTCGCCGTTACGCACGACCTGGGGCGCCACGCCCACCGGCGTGGACACCGGCGCGAGGCCGCAGGCCATCGACTCCACCAGCGCCATCCCGAAGCCCTCCGAGTGGCTGGGGAAGTAGAGCACCTCCTCCTCCCGCAGCAGGCGCGGCAGCTCGGCGCGCGGGTAGCGCGGCACCACGCGCACCCGCTCGCGCGTCCCCGAGGGAAACGCCGCCAGCACCTCCGCCTCCGGGTTGCCGGTGCCGTACAGGGTCAGGGTGAAGTCCACGCCCTCCGCATGCAGGCGGGTGGCGGCCTCCACCATCTCCGCGCGGCCCTTGAGCGCCAGCCAGCTCGCGACGCACGCCACGCGCAGCGGTGCCCCGGACGTCGGGGGCGCTGGCGCGGGCAGCGACTGGAAGGCGGCATCCAGCCCATGCGGCACCACGCTCAGCCGGGCCGATGGGACTCCCAGCCGCTCCACCGCATGCGCGGCATCCCGCGTGTTGAGCAGCACCGCGTGGTCGGCGCGCAGCAGCGACTGGCGCACCTCCCAGAGCCGATAGCCGCCGTGGTACAGCGGATATTTCCAGCTCAAGGAGACGTGCCCCGCGCGGGCGCCCGCCCGCAGCCGCTCGGAGAAGGTGTGCTCCAGGCCGTGGCTGCGCGTCACCAGGGCGTGCCGCGCGCGGGCCCCGGGACGCCCCAGGCGCATCCAGGGCCATGCGTCCCCGGTGGTGATGTCCAGCACGTCGTACCGGCGCGCGGTCCGCAGCAGGTGCGCGGTCAGCTTCCAGGGGAAGCGGAGCCCGTGCGCCGCCGTGTGGTGCCGCTCGCCCGGGTAGGCGTCGTGGTAGCTGAAGTAGTCCACCTCGCAGCCCTGGGCCGCCAGCGCCTGTCCCAGCGCGAGCGTCACCCCCGGCGCGCCCATGTCCGGGTCCAAGGGGTGGTGGATGCCAAGCAAGACGCGCATAGAGAGCCTGGCGGACTTGTAGAACACCCCGGGGAGGCGGGGCGACTCCTTCCGTGAGCCCCTCCCCCCTCCTGCTTTTCCTGGGCAGAGGGGCGAGCGAGAATGCCGGGGACGGTCCACCCATGTCCCTCCCCTCCGCTCCCACCTTGCAGGCGTGCCTCGACGCGCGCCGCAACAATCTGGATGCCCTCCGCTTCGCCGCGGCGGTGGGCGTGCTGCTCAGCCATGCCTTCCCCCTGGGCGAGGGCAAGGGCACGGTGGAGCCGCTGGAGTCCTTCACCCGGGGACAGCTGTCCCTGGGCCGGCTGTGCGTGGCGGTGTTCCTGGTCATCAGCGGCGTGCTCATCACCCGCAGCTGGGAGCGCACCCCCGACGCGGCGCGCTTCACCTGGGCCCGCGTGCTGCGCATCTTCCCAGGGCTCGGGCTGATGCTGGTGCTGACGACGCTGGTGCTGGGGCCCGCCTTCACCTGGCTCCCGCTGCGGGACTACTTCACGTCCCCCGACACCGCCCTGTACCTGCTGCGCAACTTCGCGTTGAACGCGCCGCAGTGGCACCTGCCGGGCGTCTTCGAGGCCAACCCCTATCCCCTCGCCGTCAACGGCTCGCTGTGGACGCTGAAGTACGAGGTGGGCTTCTACCTGCTGACGCTGGCGCTGGGGCTGGCGCAACTGCTGCGCAAGGGCATGGTGGCCTTCGGCCTGGTGGGCGCGGCGACGGCCACCTTCGTCACCGGGCGGCTGGACTACTGGCCGGAGCTCTACCTGTACTTCGGCGGTGGCGCGGCGCTGTACCTGTGGCGCGACCGCGTGCGGATGAGCCCCTGGGTGGCCGCGGCGTGTGTGGTGGGGTGGCTCGTCACGGCCCGGCTCGGCCACGGCTGCCGCATCGCCACGGGCCTGCTGGGCGGGTACGTGGTGCTGTACCTCGCCTTCCTGCCCCTGGGCCCGCTGGCGGACTTCGGGCGCCGGGGCGACCTGTCCTACGGCGTCTACCTCTATGCCTTCCCCGTGCAGCAGGTCGTCACCGCGCTGCTGGGCGGCCCCATCGCGTGGTGGGTGAACGCGGCGGTGGCCTTCCCCTTCGTGCTGCTGCTCTCCGCGCTGTCATGGCGGTGGGTGGAGCAGCCCGCCCTGCGGCGCAAGGACAGGCTCCCCGCGTGGGCCCAGCTGCCGGGCCCCGCCGTCACGGCGCATCCTGCGACACCGCCCCCGCCGCCTGGACCGCGCTGAAGTTGTCGCCCGCGAGCCGGTCATAGGTGAGCAGGCGGTAGCGCCGCATCCAGTCCTCCCCGGAGCCCGGCTCGGGCTCGCGCGACATCTTCTTGTCCATGGGCAGGTACTCGCCGCTAGCGGTGCGCACCAGGTCTCCCCGCACCACGGACAGCACCTTGGACAGCTCGGAGACGAAGGCGAAGAAGCCGGGCGGCCGCATCCCGGCCGTCTCGAGGATGCGCGGCGCGAGCATGCTGATGCTCGAGTGGAGGTCCTGCCGGGGCATGGGGAAGTTCGTCCAGAGCACGACGGGGACCTCGGCCATGCGCTCGCGCTGCGCGTCCGTCCACGGCTCCTTGAAGAAGCCCGCCTCCCGGTAGACGGCGTAGTCGGTACCCAGCATCGGCAGGTGGTCGCCGAAGAGGACGAGCAGCGTCTTGCGCTTGCGGGTCTCCAGCTGCCGCACCAGCCGCTCCACCGCCTTGTCCATCTGCCGGAGCTTGTGGACGTAGCTCTTCAGGAGCTGCCGGTTGTCGGGCGAGAGCTTCTCGCCCAGCACGTCAATCTGCTCCTCGCCGGTGAGGGGCAGGTTGTAGGGGCCGTGGGTGGACATCGTCACCGCCATGAGGAAGCGCGGCTGACGCTCGTCGGCGAGCTCCTGGAGGATGCGGTCCACGACCTCCTCGTCCGACACCCAGGGCCCTTCGAGCCGGGGCGACGGGAAGTCGGTCAGCGACTGGAACGTCTCGAAGCCCAGCAGCGGGTACACCACGTCACGGCTCCAGTAGAAGGCGTGGAACGGGTGCATGGCCACCGTGCGGTAGCCGGCGCGCCGGAACAGCGAGGGCAGCGCGTCCACGGGGCGCATCACGTAGTGCTGGTAGGGGAACGAGCCCTCCGGCGCGAAGGCCGAGGACATGCCCGTCAGCAGCTCGAACTCCGAGTTGGCCGTGCCGCCACCGAAGGCCGGGCTGATGAGCTGGCCGGAGGTGTGGCGCTGCATGAGCGAGCGCGTGAAGGGCAGCGGGTCCGCGCTGAGCGGGACGCCCAGCCGCGTCGGGTCCCAGAGGGACTCGGCCATGAAGATGACGACGTCGACGGGCTGCGCGGGCGCGGTCGGCGCCACGCCCGGACTGCCGCCCAGGGCCGCGTGGACCTGCGCCTGGGAGTACTCGCTGCCCGGGTCCAGGCGCAGCCCCTCCCAGTTCCAGAGCATCATCAGCGTCAGCCCGTTCACCTGGTAGTTGGACCGCTGGTCCCACACCTGGTGGTAGATGCCGAAGCGGTTGAAGGCGCGCCGCAGGGGCAGGTGCTGCTGGAAGATGATGGCCAGGAGATAGGCCAGGGCCGCCACCGCCAGGGCGCGGCGTCCGGCCCGGGGCAGCGGGTGCCGGGGCTCTCCCTTCGCCACCGCGCGCACCATGAAGGCGAGCACGACCACCAGGAGCAGGCACGAGCCGATGGCCGCGACCGCGCCGCCACCGGGCAGCAGCGTCGGCGCCAGCGACGTCACGTGCCGCCACTCCAGGAAGTCCCACGGCATCAGCGGCCGGTCGATGAGCTGCACCTTCCGGATGTGCAGCGTCAGGGTGAAGAGCATCCCCGACGCCACCAGGGCCAGCGAGATGCCCAGCCGGTTGGTGGCCGTCCACAGCAGGCTCGTCACCGCCGAGACGACGCCCACGCTGACGAACATCGAGTAGATGTTGCGCTGGGAGATGCCTTCGAGCCCCGCGGAGGAGAAGGCGGCGATGGTCATCTCCATGACCCCGACGAGCACCGCCGACGCAAGGATGACGCCCGCCAACGGCCACAGCTTGGAGCGTGGCCGCTGGAAGAAGAGGGTTTGGGGAATCCGAGAACGGCTGGCCAACGACAGGTCCCTCCGGTCGACCCGAGGACGATGAAGTCGCGGAGACTACCTGACAGGCCACCAGGCATTCCATGAGGCCGCGGTCGGTGGTGGGCCGCTGCCACACGGCGTGCGGGCGGGCACCCGGGGGAGCGCCTCCCGCCGGGGGCGCGTGGTGGCGGGCCGGCCTCACTTCATCAGGGGCTGGGCCAGCAGCGCGGCGCCAATGGCACCGGAAAGTTCTCCCAGCTCCGCCACGCGCACGGGCGGCTGGCGCTCGGGGACGAAGATGTGCGGGCGCATGGCCTCGTGGATGCGGCTGGCGAACTCCGGCCCCAGCCGCGTCCCCAGCCCCCCTCCGAGCACCACGGCCTCCACGTCCAGCACGTTGATGGCCGAGGCGAGGCCCACGCCCAGCATCCGCACCGCCCGGTCGACGAGCCAGACCGCCAGCGGGTCCTCCACCGCCAGCGCCCGGGCCCAGATGCTGCTCGTCAGCCGGGAGCGGCCCCTCTTCCGCATCAGCTCGAAGAGGACCGTCTCTTCGCCCTCGCGCACGGCCTTGTGCGCCCGGCGCTCCATCGACGCCCGGCCCGCGTAGGCCTCCATGCAGCCGCGCCGGCCACAGCCGCAGCGGGCGCCGCCCGGCCTCACCACCACGTGGCCCACCTCCCCCGCCGCGCCCCGGCCCCGCCAGGGCAGGCCGTCCAGGACCAGGCCACCGCCCACGCCTGTTCCCCACCAGACACCCAGCAGCGAGCGGTAGGGGCGCCCCGCCCCCAGCCGGTGCTCCGCGGCCACCGCCACCTGGACGTCATTGCCCAGCACCACGGGGCGGCCCACCCGCGCGCCCAGGTCGCCCGCCACCGGGTACGGCGTCGTCCAGCCGCGGCCCACGTTGCTGACGTGGCCCAGCGTCCCTTCGTGGACATCCACCGCGCCGGGCGCGCCCACCCCCACGCCCTGGAGCTCGCGCGGCGTGAGGCCCGCGGCGCGCGAGGCCCCCTCCAGCGCCTCGTGAATCGCCTGCACCACGTCGCCGGGCTCGCCCTCGGCGGGCGTGGGCTGGCGCATCGTCCCCAGGACGGCGCCGTCCGCGTCCACCACCACGGCCTCGATTTTGGTGCCCCCCAGGTCGACTCCGCCCCAGCGCTCCTGCGCGTCCCCGTCCACCGTCTTCTTGCCGCGCCCTGCCCGCCGCGCCGTGTTCGACTCCCGCATCTGACGCCTCCGGCCATGGGTGGCCCACCGTGCATGCCTCGCGGCGAAGATGCGCAGTGCCTCCGGGCGGGACGAGGGCCGCGGGGAAGCAGGGGGGCGTCCTGCCCCCGCTTGGCCGCACGGCCTGTCGGTGAGCAACGCTTCTCCGCCAACACCTCCGCGCCAGCCCAGACGGCGCCGGACGCGGGCGGCGGGTTGATGGGAGCCCTGGGCGGCCTCCTCGGCGGGTTGATGGGCGGCGGGCGCTGAGCGAGGGCCGTCAGCGCCCCAGGACGCGCTGCCGCATCGTGGTGGCGAGCGCCCACGGGGGGAAGCCCAGCACGTAGCGCCAGCGGGGCAGCTCGAAGTGGAGCGGCAGCCCGCGCCGGTACAGGTCCAGCGCCAGGTCCCCCCGGCGCTGCAACATGAGCCACTGGGACACGTGGCGCAGGCCGTAGAGCAGCATGTCCAGCCGCTCGCGCCTGCGGGCGGCGCCGCCCGGGTAGTGCCCCTGGCGCTCCTGCTCCAGCAGGTACAGCGTCCCCTGGTAGCTGGCCTCCAGCCCCGTGGACTCCGAGCCCATGTGCTGCCGGTAGCCCACCACCGCGGGCGCGCGCACCCAGGCGAAGCCCGGCTCCGTGCCCAGGCGGTACAGCAGGTCGTAGTCCTCGCCGCTGATGCGCAGCGGCGTGAAGCCGCCCACGCGCCGCAGCGCCGCCGTGCGCACCGCGCGCACGCACGGGGTGGGCGGCGTCCGGTCCCCCGCGCTCGCCAGGTAGTCCGCGAATCGCAGCACCTGGAGCGGCTCCCGCGCGACCCGCGCCAGGGACTCGGGCCGCGAGAAGAGCACCGACGTGCCCAGCACCACCGACGTCCCCGGAGACGCCTGGAGCGCCTGCCGGTACGTGGCGAGCGTCCAGGGGAACCACAGGTCGTCGCTGTCCAGGAAGGCCACGTAGTCCCCCCGGGCCTCCTGGATGCCCAGGTTGCGGGCCGCGCCGGGCCCCGCGTTGCGCTGACTCAGCACGCGCACCCGCGCGCCGTAGCGGGCCAGCGTCTCCAACGTGTCGTCGGTGGAGCCGTCATCCACCACGAGCACCTCGTAGTCCCGCTCCTCCTGCGCGAACACGGAGCCGAGCGCCGCCTCCAGCAGCCGCGCCCGGTTGTACGTGGGGATGATGACGGAGAAGAAGGGCATGTCACATGCGCTCGCGCAGGCCCATCCGCGAGATGCCCAGGAAGGTGGACAGCTGCTTGCGATACTCCGTCAGGCTCATGCGCCGCCGCAGCAGCGTCTGCGTCAGCACCGCGGAGTTGTACGGCAGCGTGCCCACCAGGATGGCCCGCATGGCCGCCTCGTAAAGCCGGCCATGGTGCTTGCGGAAGTACGCCAGCCGCGTGCGCCACAGCTCGATGCGCACCTTGTCAGGCCCGCTGTCGGACGGCCGGAACGAGCGGCTCGTCAGGTGCGTAATCACCGCCTCCGGGCAGAAGGCCACCTCCCAGTCCGCCTTCCAGGCCCGCGCGCACCAGTCGGTGTCCTCGGTGTTGCCCAGCGGGGACATCTGCTCGTCCAGCAGCCCCACCTCCGCGAGCGCCTCCTCGCGCACGACGATGCAGGCCCCCAGCACCCAGCTCACCCGGGCCTCCTCGTGGCCGTACTGCGCCGGGTCGATGGCCAGCTGCTTGAGGAAGTGCAGGGGGCGCGGCAGGAACACGATGTCGAAGAGCTGGCCCGCCAGCGACATGGACCGGAAGGTGCAGTTCTGGATGGTGCCGTCCGCGTTGAGCAGCCGCGCGCCCGCCATGCCCACGCGGGGGTTGTCATCCATGAAGCGGACCAGCGCGTCGAAGGCGCCATCGTGGACGATGGTGTCGTCGTTGAAGATGCAGAAGTGACGGCCGCGCGCCTGGCGCAGCACCTGGTTGTGGTTGGCGGAGAAGCCCTTGCGCTCCGTGTTGAAGAGCCAGCGCACCTGGGGGAAGTCGCGCCGCATGGCGTCCACGCCGCGGCCGTCCGTGGCGTTGTCGACAATCCACACCTCGAAGGCGATGTCGTGCGTCGCCGCGTACAGCGAGCGCAGGCAGTCGTGCAGCAACTCCGGGTTGCTGTGGTTGACGATGGAGATGACCAGGTCGGGCTTCTTCATCAGCTCCCCCGCGTTCCGCTCACGTCGAAGCCGGGCCCACCGGAGCCAGCCTCGCGGCCCTCCGTGCCCGGATGAATTCGAGAATGTGCCTCAGCTCGCCCAGGAGTGGCAGCGTCCCCGGCAGCCGCTCGCGGACATACACCAGCCCGCTGAACAGCACCGCCCCCACCAGGGCCTGTGTCCACACATCCCCCTGCACCAGGTACCGCGCCGCGACACACGTCCCCAGCAGCGCCAGCCCCAGGGTGACGAAGGGCTCCACCACCTGCCGCG
Source organism: Pseudomonadota bacterium (assembly GCA_023426545.1). Lineage (GTDB taxonomy): Bacteria > Myxococcota > Myxococcia > Myxococcales > Myxococcaceae > Myxococcus. The sequence continues at coordinate 32,802 of JAFAAN010000029.1, read as the reverse complement.
CCAGCCCGCGCATCGCCGGGTTGAGCCGCTCCACCAGCCAGGCCGTCACCCCAATCTCGGCCAGCCCCACCAGCACGCCCGCGGGCCCGATGCCTTCGAGGCCGAAGCGCTGGATGGCCCACGTGCCCAGGCCCCACTTCGCCGCGCCCACGCCCACCACCACCACCAGCCGCTCCCAGGGCCTGCCACCGGCGTTCTGCGCCGTGGCCAGGAGGCCCACCAGCGTGGTGAGGATGCACTCCATGCTGAACCACTGCACCAGCACCACCGCGGGCAGCCAGCGCGTGCCGAAGAAGAGGGGTACCGCCACCGGCACCGCCAGTACCGCCAGGGGGATGGCGAGCAGCAGCACCGCGGACAGCCGGCGCAGCGATGTGCGCAGGTACTCGGCGAAGCCCGCGGGGTCGTCCTGAAGGCGGCAGTAGGCGGGGAAGGCCACGCGGTTGAGCACCACGCTCAGCATCATCGGCGTGGAGGCCAGCGCCCAGGCCCAGTTGACCAGCCCCACCGCGTCCTTGCCCAGGATGTGCCCCACCACCAGCGGCACCCAGCCCGCCACCATCGCCGCCACCAGTGGCGGGAGCTGGAACGCCAGCCCGAAGCCCAGCAGGCGCTTGAGCACGTCCACGCGGAAGCGGCCCCGGGGGCGCCAGGGCGACGCCCATACGATGCACAGCAGCCCCACCACGCCCCGCACCAGCCCCCCCAGCGCCAGCGCCCACGCGCCGAAGCCCAGCGCCGCCAGGGAGATGGTGGTGATGACCTGCGCCACGTTCTCGACCAGCTCGGCCCGGGCGATGACGGGGAAGGCCAGCTGCCGCTCCAGCGCCATCAGCGGAATCACCCGCAGCGACGACAGGAACAGCCCCATCGCCAGCGCCCACACCATGGGCACCGCGCCGTCCCCCAGCGCGTAGCCGCGCGTCAGGGTGGGCGCCAGCAGGCACACGAGGGCCACGACGACGGCGGTGAGCGCCTGGTGGCACCAGAAGATGGTGAAGGTCTCGTCCCGCGTCGGCTCGTGCGGCTGGCGCACCAGCGCCGCGCTCAGGCCCAGGTCTCCCAGGAACACCCCCAGCGACGCCGCGTAGGACACGATGCCGAACAGGCCGTAGTCCGACGGGAAGAGCAGCCGGGACAGGAACAGCGCGCTCACCACGCGCAGCCCCTGGGACGCCACCGTGCGCAGCGCCAGGACGAACATGCCCTTCAGGGCACGCGCCTTGACTTCGACGGCGGTGGCTTCGGGGGCTGCGGTCGCGTTCATGGTCCTGGGCGGCCCGCTCCCGGCATCACGGGGAGGGCCAGCGCGCGGGCACGCGCAGGAGCGGAAATGCTAGCGACAGCGCTCCGGCCCCACAAGCAACGCGAGCGACCCCGCACGGGACGCGGACGCGCCCGCCTGCCTGGAGTCCGCGTCAGGGTTGCCCTTTCCGGAGCCACGGGGCTACGGTCCGCCCGAATGCGCCCCGGCGGAAAGCTCCTCCAGTTCTTGAAGCGCGAAGTCCTCGTGGGCGAGCACGAGGTGCTCCACCGCACGTTGAGGGAGGCGCTGGTCGGCACCTGTGACAGCGTGCTGGATATCGGCTGTGGCTCGCGCTCGCCGCTGCACAGCTTCTCCCACCTGCTTCCGCACACCGTGGGCGTGGACGGCCACCCCACCAGCATCGAGCGCAGCCGGGCCGCGGGCATCCACCGCGAGTACCACTGCATGGACCTGCTGGAGGTGGGCCAGCGCTTCGGGCCCAAGAGCTTCGACGCCGTCGTCGCGCTGGACGTCATCGAGCACTTCGAGAAGCAGGACGGCTTCCGGCTCCTGGAGATGATGGAGTCGCTGGCCCGCAAGCGCGTCATCGTCTTCACCCCCAACGGCTTCCTCCCCCAGGACGAGTGGGACAGCAACGTCCACCAGGTCCACCGCTCGGGCTGGGAGGTCTACGACTTCGAGCTGCGCGGCTACCAGGTCACCGGTATGAGCGGCTGGAAGCCCCTGCGCGGTGACTACGCCCTGCCGCGCATCCGCCCCTTCCGGCTCGGCAGCCGCCTGTCCGTCCTCACCGAGCCCTTCGCCACGCGCTGGCCCCGTCATGCCTTCCAGCTGCTCGCCATCCGCGACATGGGGGCATCCTGAGCCCCAGCGGAAGAAAGGTGCCGTGGCGCCATGCCTCCTTCTTCCCCCACGCCCGCGTGGCACGTCCTCACGGGCGAATATCCGCCGCGCCCGGGCGGCGTCGGTGACTACACGCGGCAGGTGAGCCGCGCGCTCGCCCGCGCAGGACAGCGGGTCCACGTCTGGGTGCCCGGCGAAGGCGGCGTGTGTGACGAGAGCGGCGTTACCGTCCACCGCGTGCCCGGCCTCCTGACGCCCGCGGGGCTGCCCGGGCTGTCACGCGCGCTGGACGCGTGCCCGGGCCCCAGGCGGCTGCTGCTCCAATACGTGCCCCATGCCCTGGGCATGCGGGCGATGAACGTCCCCTTCTGCGCCTGGTTCGCCGCGCGCAGGCGCGATGAGCGCTGGGTGTACGTCCATGAGGCGGTGCACCCGTGGAGTCCGCGAGCCCCCTTGCGCCACCACGTCCTCGCGGGCACCACGCGGCTGATGGCGCGCATCGTGGCCGGCGCGGCGGACCGCGTCTTCCTGTCCATTCCCCGCTGGGCGGACCACCTCCCCGCGCGCGTGCGTCCCCATGCCCGGTGGCTGCCGGTCCCCAGCAACCTGCCCGTGGACGTCGCGCCCGACGCCGTGGCGGAGCTCCGCGCGGGGCTCGGCGCCGGGCCCTGGCTGGGGCACTTCGGCACCTACGGGCGCCTCACGGCCGAGCCGCTGGAGGCCGCGCTGGTCCCCCTGCTCCAGAAGGACGAAGCACGCCGCGCGCTGCTGCTGGGGCGCGGCAGCCGCGCGTTCGCCCAGGGACTGGAGGCGCGTCACGCGGGCCTGCGTGGCCGGCTGGAGGCCCGGGACTCCCTCTCCCTGGAGGCGCTGGCGGAGCACCTGGCGTCGTGTGACGTGCTCCTCCAGCCGTACCCGGACGGCGTGAGCACGCGGCGCACCACCCTCATGGCTGGCCTCGCGCTGGGCCTCCCGGTGGTCACGAACACCGGGCACCTCACCGAGCCTCTTTGGCGTGAGCTGGGCGCGGTCTCGCTGGCGGAGGGCACGGCGCCCGCCCCGCTGGTGGAATGCGCGGAGTCGCTGCTGTCCCACGCCGACGCGCGGCGGGAGCTGGGCCGGCGCGCCGCCCGCGTCTATCGCGAGCGCTTCGCGCTGGAGCGAACCGTCGAGGCGCTGTTGCATCCTCCTCCCGCATGAGGCCGTCTGGCGCGACATCGCGGAGCACGCTCCGGCTGGCCCTGCTGATGGACCCCCGCGAGGAGGGCTGGCTCAGCATGGACCTGGTGGGCGACGCTCTCCTGGAGGGGCTCACCGGTCTCGCCCCCCAGGTCCAAGCGGCGGCCATCCGCCCGTCCCTGCCCGCCGTGCTGCGGCGGCTTCCGCGCGTGGGCGCGCGCAACGCGGCCTTCAACGCGGACCGCCTCCTCACCCGCTTCGGGCTCTATCCAGGCCGCGCCCTGCTCGCGCGGGGCCAGCACGACGCCTTCCACGTCGTGGACCACACGTATGCGCAGCTCGTCCATGCGCTCCCCGCCGCGCGCACGGGGGTCTACTGCCACGACCTGGACGCCTTCCGCTCCGTGCTGGAGCCTCACCGCGAGCCTCGCCCCGCGTGGTTCCGCGCCATGGCCCGCGCGCAGCTCTCGGGCCTGGAGCGGGCGGCCGTCGTGTTCCACAGCACCCAGACGGTGCGCGCCCAACTGCTGGCCCACGGCGTGGTGCCCGAGTCCCGCCTCGTCTGGGCCCCTTATGGCGTATCCCCGGAGTACCGTCCGGAGCCCGCCTCGGGGCCTTTGGACCTGAGTGAGGCCGTGCTCGCGCCGCTGGGAGGCCGGCCCTATCTGCTGCACGTCGGCAGCGCGATTCCGCGCAAGCGCCTTGACGTGCTCTTCGCCGTGTTCGCCGCGCTCCGGGCCCGGCACCCGGAGCTGCGGCTGGTGCAGCAGGGCGGCGCGCTGACGGCGGTGCAGCGCGCCCAGGTGGAGGCGCTGGGCATTGGCGACGCGCTGCTCCAGCCCGCCCGGCAGGAGCGGGCCACGCTGGCGGGCCTGTACCGGCGCGCGACGGCGGTGCTGGTGACGAGCGAGGCGGAAGGCTTCGGCCTGCCCGTCATCGAGGCGCTCGCCTGCGGCGCGCCCGTCGTGGCTAGCGACCTGCCCGTGCTTCGCGAGGTCGGAGCGGACGCGTGTACCTACTGCCCCATGGGTGACGTCCCCGCCTGGGTGGAGGCCGTGGCGTCCCTGCTCGAGGGGCGGGCCGTGCCGCCCTCGCGCGAGGCGCGGCTGGCGCGCGCCGCTCGCTTCACGTGGGGTTCGCACGCGCGCACGGTGTTGGAGTCCTACGTCCGCCTGCTGGGAGGACGCGCGGCGCCTCCGCCGCCCCCGGGCGGGTGATGCGTCCGCTGACGGCCATGCGCTGACGCGCCCGCCTTGACCCGGCGAGACGCGTTTGCTTCGGTGCCACCGCCTTGCGCGTCCTCTTCCTCAATCCAGTGGGCATCCTGGGCGGCGCCGAGCGTGCGCTCCTGGATTTGATGGCGTACTTGAAGCAGCGGGCCCCGGCGCTGTCGCTCCACCTGCTGGCGGGGACGGCGGGCCCGCTCCTCGACGAGGCGCACGCGCTGGGCGTCGACGCGCGGCTGCTCCCCCTGCCGGAGCACCTGTCCACGCTGGGCGACAGCGGACTGCGTGGACGCGGCCCCCTGGAGGCCCTGCGCTTCGCCCGCCGCCTCGCGCCCGCGCCCGGCCTGCTCGCGGACCATGGGCGCGCGCTCCGCCGGAGCGTAGCGGAGGTGGCGCCAGACCTGCTGCATTCGAACGGCATCAAGACGCACCTGCTCAGCGCGGCCACGGCGGGCCTGCCGCTGAAGCGGGTGTGGCACATCCATGACTTCCTGGGCGAGCGCCCCCTGGTGCGCCGCGCCCTGCGGGTCCTGTCGCCGCTCGCGTCCGCGGCCATCGCCAACTCGGCGGCGGTGGGAGACGACGCGAAGCAGGTGCTGTTCCGCGTCCCCGTTCACGTCATCTACAACGGCGTGGACACCGCCCGCTTCTCACCGAGCCCGTCCGAGGCCGCGCGGCTGGACACCCTGGCCGGACTGCCCGAGGCCCCCGAAGGAACGCTCCGCGTGGGGCTGGTGGCGACCTATGCCCGCTGGAAGGGGCAGGGCGTCTTCATCGAGGCGGCGGCGGCGCTGACGCGGCTGTACCCCGCCCTCCCCGTGCGCTTCTTCCTCGTGGGGGCGCCGCTCTACCGGACGCCCGGCTCGCAGTTCTCGGAGGAGGAGCTGCGCAGGCTCATCGCCGCCCGTGGCCTATCGGACCGCATGGGGCTGGTGCCCTTCCAGGCCCACCCCGCCGCCGTGTACCAGGCCCTGGACGTCTTCGTCCACGCCAGCACGCGCAGGGAGCCCTTCGGCCTCACCATCGCGGAGGCGATGGCGTGCGGACGTCCCGCCATCGTCTCGCGCGCGAGCGGCGCGGCCGAGGCCCTCACCGACGGCGTGGACGCGCTCATGACGACTCCGGGCGACGTCCATGCGCTGGTCGATGCGATGCGCGCGCTGCTGGTGGATCCGGCGCTTCGTGAACGACTGAGCACCGCCGCGCGCCACACCGCGGTGGCTCGGTTCTCGCGCGAACGTTACGGCAGCGAAGTGCTGGCCTTGTACCGCTCGCTCGTGCCAGGTGCGTCCACCACTTTGAAGTAGATTCGCCAGTACACCGGCCTTCGGCCCCGGGGCGTGGAGTCCACATCCATTGAAGCGGTCACGCAGGCTCATCACCCTCTCCCACTCCTATGTCGTTGGCCTCAACCGGCGCCTCGCCAATGAGATGGCCCGCGTGGGTGCGGGGACGTGGGACGTCACCACGGTGTCGCCCCGCTTCTTCCATGGGGACCTGAGCCCCCTCGCCCTGCGGCTCGAACCGGATGAGCCCGTCCGGACCGAGGCGGTCCGCGCCTTCTTCAGCCGCTCGCTCCATGCCTTCCTCTACGGGCCCGAGGTGCGGGCACACCTCGCGGGTGGCGCGGACCTGGTGCACGTCTGGGAGGAGCCCTATGTGCTCGCCGGGCTGGAGACGGCGCTGCTCACCCCACGCCGCGTTCCACTCGTGTTCTGCACCGCGCAGAACCTCACCAAGCGCTACCCGCCGCCCTTCGCGCAGGCGGAGCGCTACGTCGTCCAACGCGCCGCGGGCTGGGTGGCCTGGGGAGAAACCGTGCGGGACAACCTCCTCGCCCGCCCCGGCTATCCGGAGCGCCCCTCGCGCGCCATCCCCATGGGCGTGGACGTGGAGCTGTTCCGCCCGGACCGCGCGGCAGGCGAGGCCCTGCGCCAGGAGCTCGGGTGGCGGGAGCCGGGACCTCCCGTGGTGGGCTACCTCGGCCGCTTCGTGCCGGAGAAGGGAGTGCCCCTGCTGATGGCGGCGCTGGACGCGCTCCGCACGCCCTGGCGCGCGCTCGTCGCGGGCGGCGGTCCGCTGGAGGGCATGCTGCGGAGCTGGGCGGCGCGGCACGGGGACCGGGTGCGCATCCTCACCGGCGTCCCACACGCGGGCGTGCCCCGCGTGCTCAACGCGATGGACCTGCTGTGCGCCCCAAGCCAGACGACGCCGAGGTGGCGCGAGCAGTTCGGCCGCATGCTGGCGGAGGGCTTCGCGTGTGGCGTGCCCGTGCTCGGCAGCGACTCGGGGGAGGTGCCACGCACCATGGGCGGCGCGGGGCTCGTGCTGCCGGAAGCCTCCGTGTCCGCATGGACGCAGGGCGTGGCCAGCCTGCTGGAGAGCCCCGGGCGCCGGAGCGCGCTGGCCGAGCAGGGGCGTGAGCGCGCCGTGCGCCACTTCGCCTGGCCCGTGGTGGCCAGGGCCCACCTGGACTTCTTCACCGAGGTGCTGGACGGGCCGCGGTAACACCCGGCACCTCAGCCCTCCCGCTCCACCACGTCCACGATGGCCTCCGCCATGGTGTCCCACGTCCGGGCCCGAAGCTCCGCCGACAGCGCGGACACGTGGGGTGCCCACGCCGCCGCATGCTCGCGCCACGCCTCCAGCCTCCGGGCCAGGGCGTCCGCGTCCTCCGGCGCGTCCAGCAGCAGGCCCGCCAGCGCGGCGGGATAGCGCTCCGCCACCCCGGCCGAGCGGCTCACCAGCGCGGGCAGTCCGGCGCACAGCGCCTCATGGACGTTCAGCCCGTACGCGTCATACCGCGTGGGCGACACCAGCACGTCCGCCGCCGACATCAGCCGAGGCACGTCGTCGCGGAAGCCGAGGAACTGGATGCGCGCGCCCAGCCCCTTCGCCGCGGCCTCGCGCTCCCAGGCCTCGCGCTGCGCGCCCGAGCCCACCACCTTGAGGTCCACGTCCCAGCCGCCGCGCTCGCACAGCCGCGCCCACGCGCGGAAGAGGGTGTCGAAGCCCTTGCGGCGGTCGCCCAGGGCTCCCACGAAGAGCGCCACCGGCCGGGACTCCGGCCAGCCCAGGGCCGCGCGGGCCTCTCGCCGCGCCTCGGGAGAGGCCGGGCGGAAGCGCTCCGCGTCCGAGCCCAGGTAGATGACACGCACGCGCGATTCAGGCACCCCCGTGGCCGCCACCAGGTCGGCCCGCGTGCGCTCCGAGTTCGCGATGATGACGCGCGCGCGCCGCAGCGCCAGCCGCTCCGCCCGCACGTAGTACCGGTGGCTCACCCGGCCCTTGAGCTGGCGCAGCACGCCGCCCTCGGGCTCGGAGGCATGGGCCCCGTGGACGTAGTGGACCCAGTTGGCCGCGGGCACCGGGCAGTTGCCCCCGTTCGCCACCACCCGGCCCCCCTCGGCGCGGGTGCGCAGCGCCCAGGCGCGCCCCGCCGCGCTCAGCAGCGGCTCGCCCAGCAGGTAGGCGTTGGCGGGCTTGGGCACGCGCACGAAGCGCACGTTGGGGTGGTCCCGCAGCACGTCCGCCACCCGGTGCGCGACCAGCCGCACGGGGTGGCCCTGTCTCGCCAGCCAGAGCGCGAGCGCCAGGTTGGCCCGGTCCATTCCTCCGGTGTCGACGAAGTCACCGGCGATGAGCGTGTAGGGTCTTCGCATGAGCCAGGGCGCCGAAGAGCGCCGCGTTGAGCAACCAGAACTCCATGCCCGTCTGGCTCATGAAGAACGGGTAGCTGAAGGTGAGCGCCAGGGCCCCCAGGTTGTACGCGAAGAGGATGCTGCCCCACAGCCAGAACTCGCCCTCCAGACTCTCGCGACTCCGCGCGACCTGGAAGGCCCACGCCAGCGACATCAACACCCCCAGCGGGTACAGCAGGATGCCCAGGATGCCGCCGTCGTAGACCCAGGCGGTCCATTGGATTTCCGCCCACAGCGCCGGCCGCGCCAGGTCGCCGTGGTCGCCGAAGTAGGTGTTGGTCATGCCGTAGCGGCCCAGGCCCGCGCCCAGCGGATACTCGGGCAGGACGTCCTGGAACGTCCCCGTCAGGAAGTAGCCGCGGTTGCGGTGGTACACGTCCTCGGGACTGGCCTCGAAGAGCGAGGCCCACCGCGCCATCACCGCGTCACCGCCGACCGCCACGGCCCAGCCGAAGGTGGCGATGCTGGCGGTCCCCACCACCGCCAGCAAGGCGACGAAGCGCCCCAGCCGGCCGCTCAGCACGAGCACGCCAGCCAAGGCCACCAGACACACCACCAGCATGACGGCGCTGGCGCGGACCTGGGACAGGTAGAGGCCGAAGAGGCCCACCAGGATGCCCGCGACGCTCAGCACGCGCGTCAGCCCACGCCGGGAGGACAGGAGAAAGCCGCCGCCCAGCAGCACGGCGTAGAAGCCGCCGGTGGCCGCGCCGCCCGGGATGTCCGTCAGGCCCATGGGGCGGAACACGCGCACGCCGTCCGCCGTCTCGAACTGGAGGCTGTTCACATAGCCTTCGCCCTGGCCCTGCACCGCGGACGACAGCGTCGGCTGGAAGCGGCCGGGGAAGTACACCTGGAGCACGCCCACGCCCGCGCTGGCCGCGTTGAAGAAGAAGAGCAGCGCGAGCGTGCGGCGGAACGTCCTGGCATCGATGGTCAGCCGCGTCACCCAGAGCAGCGGCGCGGCGATGGCGAGCTGGATGCCGATTTGCGCCAGCGCCGCCAGCGGGGCGCCGGTGCCAGGGTTGAAGAACTGGAGCACCGTGACGACCAGCGCCGCCATGATGAAGGGCAGCGCCGGGTGCTTCAGGCTCCGCCCCCGCACCAGCACGAGCAGCAGCAGGCTGATGCTGAACGCCAGCACCCGCACCGCGACGCGGAGCGGTGCGATGGCCTCCACCAGCAGCGCGAGCTGACAGCCGATGAGCAGGCAGACGAAGAGCGGCACCAGCTGGCTCGAAGCCAGCAAGCCGCCCCCGGCCCCCTCCCCCCGCGCGTTCGTCCCGGGCGCATCCGGGACGCGGCGCACGAAGCGACGCTTGAGCACCCCCGGCCCCTGGAGCTGGGGCCGTGCCGCGCCTGTCGGCGAAGGCCCCTTCACGCGCGCGCCTCCTGCCCCGAGAGCGTGCGCACCGCGTCCTCCAGGCGCCGGAAGAAGTCCCCCGCGTCGCTCAGCGCCGCCGCGCGAGCCGGCCCCGCGGAGCCCAGCCGGCTCCGCGTCTGGGGCTCCTCGATGAGCCGCTTCAGGGCCTGGGCCAGGGGCTCCGGCTCGGGAGGCACGAGCACGCCGCACGTGTCGTCCACGATCTCCAGCGCGCCCCCCATCGCCGTGGTGACGACGGGCAGCCCCGCCTGGAGCGCCTCGACGAAGGCGAGGCCGAAGGGCTCCGGCCCCACGTTGGGCTGACAGTGGAGGTCCGCCGCGCGCAGCAGCCACGGCACGTCCCCGCGCTGCCCCAGAAAGCCCACGCGCCCCTCCAGCCCCAGCTGCGCCACCTGGGCCCGCAGCCCGTCCAGGTAGGCGGCTTCCTCCGGCCGCTGGGCGCCGCCTGCAATCCACGCGCGCCAGCCCGGGGTCCCCCGGAGCCGGCCCAGTGCCTCCAACAGCAGGCGCTGCCCCTTCCACTCCTGCATGCGGCTGGCCGACAGGATGACGACGTCGTCCTCGGCGGCCCCCAGCGACTCGCGCAGCCGCGCGCGCGTGGGCGCCGCGGGCATGGGCGAAGGCGTGGGCAAGGGGCAGTGACTCACGCGGAAGGGGACGCGCGGGTAGACGGACGCCAGCGTGCCCGCGGAGAAGCGGCTGTTGGAGAGCACCAGGTCCGGCGGCGTGACGCGTGCCCACCGCTCCAGCCAGTGCCGCCCCGACAGCGCGTCATGCTGGAAGAAGACGAGCGGCACGCCCGCCACGCGCGCCACCGGACCGAACAGGGCCTGGGGCCAGATGGCGTGACAGATGACCGCGTCATGACGCCCGCCGCGCAGCAGCTCGCGCAGCACACTCCGCGCGCGCCACACCGACCACGGCCGGCCCGCCCGCGTGGGCCCCAGCAGGTGCAGCTCCGCGCCCGCGTCACGCAGCTCGCGCGCCAGCCGGCCCTCGAAGCAGAGCGCGAACGCATGGGACAACGCGGGGTGGTGGTGCTGCTCGCGCGCCACCGTGTGCAGCAGCGCCTCGATGCCGCCGTAGAGGTTGCCGCTGGAGACGTGCAGCACCCGCATGGAGCGCCTCATGCATTCCCCGCCAGGCCCCGCGAGAGGAGTGTGGCCGTCTCGGCGGGCGCGGGCCGGCCGAGCGCCTCGGCGTAGAGGGACAGGCTGCGCCAGGCCATGACGTCATGGCGGAACTCGGCCACCGCGCGCTCCCGGGCCGCGCGGCCCAGCCGCTGCGCCAGCCCGGGCTCCTCCAGCAGGCGCCGCGCGGCGGCTGCGAGCGCGGCCGCGTCTCCGACAGGCACCGTCAGCCCCGTCTGTTCGTGCAGGCTCACCCACGCGACCCCCGAGTGGGGAATCGCCGTGTTGAGCACGGGCAGGCCGCTGGCCATGGCCTCCACCTGCGACAGCCCATAGGCCTCGCTGCGCGCGTCACCACAGAACCAGAGCGCGGTGGCCGCCCGGAGCGCGCCCACCAGCGCGTCCGGAGGCAGGTAGCCGGCCCACGTCACCCGGGACTCCACGCCCAACACGCGCGCGCGCCGCCGGGCCTCGGCCTCCAGCGGGCCCTGCCCCACCACGACGAGGCGGCCCGGCACGCGGGCCAGGGCCTCCAGCGCGGTGAACAGCCCCTTGTAGTAGACGAGCCGCCCCACCATGAGCCACAGCGGCGCCCCCGCCGCCTCTTCACGCCAGCGCGCCTCCGCGTCGAGCGCGGCGGCGGAGGGCTGGAGGTAGGGCGCCAGGTCCAGCCCCAGCGGCAGCGCGCGCACCTTGCCACGGAAGGCGCGCAGCAGCGGCGAGCCCGGCACATAGGCCTCGCTGGTGGCCAGCACCCTCCGGGCGCGCGCGTAGAGCAGCGCCTCGAACGGCTTGAAGAGCGCGCCGGCCACCTTCTGCCGGATGACGTCGCTGTGGTGGGTGATGAAGACGGGCGGCAGCCGGCGCACCATGTCCAGCGCCAGCACCAGCGTCGGGTTGGGCGTGTGCAGGTGCACCACGTCCACGCCCCGGGCCAGCGCGCGGCCTAGCAGGCGCGGCAGGTCCGGCAGGACGTCCATGCGCGCCACCGAGGCCAGCCGCCCCAGGCGCACCACCCGCACCGGGCCGTCCCACTCCTCGCGCGTGGGGCTGCGGCCGTGGAACTCGTGGCTGGTGCCCTGGCCATCCACGGCGTGGTTGGCGCACAGCACCTCCACCTGCGCGCCCAGCGCCGCCTGCGCGCGCGCCAGCGTCTGCACGTGGGCCTCCATGCCGCCCGACGCGGGTGGATAGAACTTGCCCAGGTGCAGCACCCGGAGCCCCGCCCCCGCCATCGGGCCGCTCACGACTGGGCCACCCCGTCCTTGGGCTCCTCCCCGTACTGGCCATAGCCCTGGTAGCCCAGGTACGAGTCGCCATAGCGCGGCGCGGAGAGGTCCACGTCATTGAGGATGGCGCCGTACATGCGCGCCTGCACGTCCGCCAGCGAGCGCAGCGCGCGCCGCGCCGACTCGCGGTTCGTCTTGCCCGCCTTCAGCACCAGCACCACCCCGTCACTCTGGGTGGCCAGCACCGCCGCGTCCGCCACCGCGTTGATGGGCGGGCTGTCCAGGATGACGCGGTCGAAGCGCTCGGTGGCGGCCTTCAGCAGGTCCGAGAAGGCCTGGGTGTGCAGCAGCTCCGCCGGGTTCGGCGGCAGCGGGCCGCACGGCAGCACGAAGAGGCCGGGCACCTCGGTGCTCTTCACCGCCGCGTCGAGCGTGCCCTCACCCACCACCAGCGAGGAGATGCCCACCTCGTTGGGCACCCCGAAGGCTCGGTGCAGGCGCGGCCGGCGCATGTCGGTGTCCAGCAGCAGCACCCGGTTGCCGCTCTGGGCCATGGCCACGCCCAGGCTGACGCAGGTGGTGGACTTGCCCTCCTGCGGGCCGCTGGACGTCACCACCAGCGTCTTGAATGGGTTGTCAGGCGACATGAACAGCAGGTTGGTGCGGATGGCGCGGCAGCACTCCGCCGCCGTCGACTTGGGCTCGCGGTGGACGTGCAGGTCCCGGTCGCGCGGGGCCATGCTGCCGTCGAGCCGCGGCATGACGCCCAGGAAGGCCAGCCCCAGCCGCTCCTCCACGTCCGTCTGCGTGGCCACGCTGTTCTCCAGCAGCTCCAGCAGCACCACCACGCCCAGGCCCGCCAGCAGCCCCATCACCAACCCCACCGCCAGGTTGCGGCGCACGTGCGGCTTCACCGGCAGCAGGATGGGCCGCGCCGGGTCCAGCACACGCACGTTGCTGGTGCGCAGCATGCCCGACAGCTCGATGTCCTTCAGCCGCTTCGCCACCAGCTCGAAGAGGCGCTGGTTGTTGTCCGAGTCCCGCTGGAGCCGGTCGAACTCGATGGCCTTCTTGTTCACGAGGAAGGCCTCCGCCTTCTCCGCCTCCAGCAGGCGCACCAGGTTCTTCTCCTGCGCCACGGCCTCCGCCAGCGCCGTCTCCGCGCCGCGCACGACGTTGGCCAGGCTCTTGAGGAAGTCCTCGCGCACCACGGACAGCTTGCGGTGGCACTCCAGCAGCTTCGGGTGCTCGGCCAGGTAGCGCTCCTCCAGCTCCGCGCACGACATGCGCAGCTCGGTGTAGCTGCGCCGCAGGTCCTGGATGGGCCCCTCGGTGGCGCCCGACAGCGCCTCCGCCCACGTCTCGTCCTCGGGAGACGCCTTGCGCAGCCGGTGGATGGCCTCCACGCGCGCCTGCTGGACGGCAATCTGGATGCGCACCTCGGTCAGCTTCAGGTTGAAGCTGTTGATGCGCTCGCTGACGATGCTCATCCGCGACTCGAGCGACGTGGACAGCATGTCCGCGTCCTTCTTGAAGTCGTAGACGGCCATCTCGCTGGAGCGGGACTGGGCCTCCAGCTCGGCCAGCCGGCCCTCCAGCCAGTCGCGCGCGTCCTCCGTCGTCCGCAGCTTGAGGGCCAGGTTCTCCGCCATGTACGCGGCGGCCACCTCGTTGGCCAGGAGCGCCGCGCGCTTGGGGTCGAAGTCGTCCACCGCGATGTTCATCACCCGCGAGTCCCTGGCGGGAATCACCCGGATGCGCGACTGGAGCGCCGACACCGCGTCGATGCCCTGCATCGCCTGCAGCCGCACCTTCTCGTCCGCGACGTGCTCCAGCCCCAGGAAGCCCGCGTCCGTGCTCAGCCCCAGCTTGTCCACCACCCGGCCCGCCACCGCGCGCGAGGTGATGATCTGGCTCTGCGTGGCGTAGTACTCCTTGTTGAACCAGTAGTTGCTGCGCTCCTCCCCCATCACCTCCTTCACCTCCCCATCCAGGAAGCGAGGCGCCATCACGTCGATGATGAGCGAGGCGCTGGCGGAGTAGACCTTCGGCTGGCGCAACGTGTAGGCGGCCATGAGCGCGACCACCACCACCGCCACGCCCAGGACGACCCACTTGCGGCGCCACACCGTGCGCACGTGCTGCATGAGGCCCGCGGGCGTCAGGCCGCTGCTGGCCGGGTCGAAACCGGTTCCATCCACGTAACGTCTCCCTGCCATTCCCAGTGCGGCGCCGAGTGCTGGCGACGTCCGGCCGACCTTCACCCACACGCTCGGGAATCGCCGCGAGCGTGCCGTGTCCCAGCGGGGTTGTCCATCGTTCCGCAGTCGCCTGGACGCCCTCCGTCCCCCCAGGGGCGGGAGCGCCACGCGCGCGCCTACCCAGGCTGTGCTACTCAGCCCGGCGTGACGCCACCGCTCTCCTTCGTCCTCCCCTTCTCGCCCGGCACCGCGGACACCGTCTCCCGCTTCGCCCTCGCGCTCCCCGCCAGCGCCGAGGTCATCCTCGCCGGCGAGGGCCCCGTCAGCGTCGCCTCGCCCAACGTCCACGTGCTCAGCGTACCCGGCGGCAAGGGCGCCGCCATCCGCGCCGCGCTGGAACGGGTGACGGGCGCGGTGACGGTGCTCCAGGATTCGGACACGTCCTACTCGCAGGACGTCTATGAGGCGTTGGTGCGTCCCATCCAGGCGGACGCCGCGGACGCCGTCTTCGGGCTGCGCACGGCGCCGGGGCTGGCGCCGGAGCTGCTGGCGGACCGGGCCCTGGGGCACTTCGCCCGCTTCGTCACCGACGTGGCGCTGACGGACCCGCTCACCAGCCTGCGCGCCTTCCGCACCGAGGCGGTGCGCTCCGTCACCCTCACCAGCGACGACGACGCGGTGGACGCGGAGCTGGTGGTGAAGCTGGCCGCGCAGCTGTTCCGCCTCACCGAGGTGACGCTGCCGCCCAGCGCGGTGCCCCGCAGGACGCCCGCGGCGCACCTGTCACGGCTGCGGACGCTGGTCCGCTACGCCACCGTCCGCGACGACGCGGACAACCAGCACGAGGGCTACACCACGCTGGAGCGCATGGACGGCGCCGTCCACTACAACCAGTGGCTGGGCCGCCGCTTCCGTGAGCACCTGGGCCGCCGGGTGCTGGAGATTGGCGCCGGCATCGGCACGGTGACGCGGGAGCTGGAGTCCGGGCTGGAGCTGCTCATCGCGCTCGAGGTGGAGCGCTTCTACGTGGACCGGCTGAAGAACCTCTTCCGCGGCAAGCCGCACGTCCGGCCGTACCTGTCCGACGTGGCCCTGGCGGACTGGGAGGCGCTCCAGGCGGAGCGACTGGACACCATCGTCCTGTCCAACGTGCTGGAGCACATCCCGGACGACGGGGCCGCCGTGCGCCGGTTCCGGCAGATTCTGACGCCGGGTGGCCGGGTGGTCATCCTGGTGCCCGCGCTGCAACAGCTCTTCGGGGCCATCGACGAGGCCGTGGGCCACCACCGCCGCTACACGCCCGCCACGCTGCGCGCGGTGCTGGAGGAGAACGGCTTCCAGGTGGAGACGCTGGAGTGGATGAACCTCGCGGGCCTGCCGGGCTGGTTCATCAACAGCCGCCTGCTGCGCCGCCGCTCGGTGCCCAAGCTCCAGCTCAAGCTCTACGACACGCTGGCCCCGCTCATCGCGCGGGCGGAGTCGCGCGTGAAGCTGCCCGTGGGCATGAGCCTCTTCGCCGTGGCCCGCGCCACCGGGGACAACGCGTGAGCAACCGCCGCCGTGCCGGACACGACGCCCTGCCGGCCAACGCGTCACCGGAGCCCGCCCCGGACGCCGCGCCCGTGAGCCCCTCCGGGCGCCCCGCCCCCTCGTCCATGGGCGCGCCTCGCGCGGTGTGGGCCGCGCTGGTGGCCCTGTACGTGTTGCTGTTCCCGTACCATCCGGGCCTGCGCTCCCCCAACGAGCTGTGCCGGCTGTGGCAGACGCGCGCGCTGGTGGAATACGGCACGCTGCACATCAACGACGCGCTGCGCGACTACGGCTACGTCGGGGACCTGTCCGTGAAGGACGGCAGGTACTACCCCAGCAAGGCCCCCCTGCTGTCGTTCGCCGCCGTGCCCCTCTACGCCACCCTGCGCGCCGTGGGCGGCGGCCACCGCCACGCGGTGCCGGAGGTCCCGCTGGTCTTCTTCTCGCGGCTGCTGCTCACGGTGCTGCCCACCCTGGGCCTGCTGTGGCTGGTGCGCCGCTACCTGCGCGCATCCCTGGAGCCGCTCGTCGCGGATGCCCTCACGGTGACGTACGGGCTGGGCTCGCTGGCCTTCAGCTACTCGCTGCTCTTCATGAGCCACCAGACGACGGCCGTGCTGCTCTTCGCCAGCTTCTACGCGCTGTGGCGGTGCGCGCGCGGGGAGTGGCGCGAGCGCGGCTACCTGCTGGCGGGCGCCTTCGCGGGCGCCACCGTGGCCGCCGAGTACACCGGCGCGCTGGGCGTGCTCGGGCTCGTGCTGTACGCGGTGCTCACGTTCACCTTCCAGGACGTCCCCGCGCGTGAGCGCTGGGCGCGCATGGGACGGGCGGCGGGGCTGGCCATGCTGGGCGCGCTGCCCTTCCTGCTCGCGCTGATGGCCTACCACCACGCGGCCTTCGGACACCCGCTGACGAGCGGCTACAAGCACCTCAACGACGCGGGCTATCAGCCCTGGCACCTGGGCGGCTTCCTCGGCATCCGCACGCCGGATCCGCGCGCCTTCGCGCTGTCCTTCTTCTCCCCGCTGCGGGGCCTGTTCACCCTGGCGCCCTTCCTGCTGCTCGCGCTGCCGGGGCTGGTGCTCGCGTGGCGCCGCCGCGGCCAGTCCCCCGAGGCCCGCGCGCTGGCGTGGCTGAGCGTGGCGCTCGTCGTGGGCTACACGTACTTCACCTCGTCCTTCTCCTACGACTCGTGGGGCTGGACGACGGGGCCCCGCCACCTCACCGGCCTGGTGCCCTTCCTCCTGCTGCCCGCCGGCCTGAGCCTGGAGTGGCTGCGCGCGGCTGGCCGGGGCGCGTGGGCCCTGGGCGTGGCCGCGCTGCTGTGCGCGGCCTCCATCGCCGCCACGGGGGCGGCCACCTTCATCAACTACATCCCCGACGACGTCTCCAACGCGGTGGGGGCCCTGGCGCTGCCGCTGCTGCGCGCCGGCTACTTCCCGCCCGGCCCGCTGACCTTCCTGGGCCTGCCCCCCGCGGCCGCGGGCGCGGTGCTGCTGGCCCTGCTGCTGGGTACGGCGGCGTGGGTGTACGTGAGCCTGTCGCGCAAGCCCGGCCAGACGTGGCCCGCACCACCCGCGCTGGGGGCGGCGCTGGCGGCGCTGTTGCTGATGGGCGCGGCGCACACCTTCACCACGCGGCATGACACCCATGACCGCAACGCCGTGCGCTTCCTCAAGTCCGTCTGGCTGAACGCCCCCGGACGCGACGCGCCCTTCTGGCCTCGCGGCCGGGGCTGAGCCGGAGGCTCCGTACGACTGTCACGGAGCAATCACATACACGGCCCGCCGGGGCGGCCTTTGCCTCGCAACTTTTGCGAGGTCCGCAATCCGTTTCACATCCATGCGTGTCAGGAATCACCCGAGGCCCTGTGCAAGCGGCCGGATGCACTGGCGCTGGCGCTGACGCGAGGCCCGGCCTGGGGATTGCTGAGACAGACACCTGCGCTTCCCTGCTGCCCTCCAGGGCAAGGAGTCCCCGGTGCGCTGTCCTCCGACCCGCAGACCGCCGCGTGCCCCGCACGCGCGGCGAGGCTTCACGCTGCTGCTGGCGCTGGGTCTCATCGCCCTCGTCACGGCTGGCGTCCTCGTGTCGCTCCGCGCGGTGAGCACGGAGAGCACGCTCCAGGCCCATGAGCGCCGCTCGCGGGAGGCGCTCTTCGCCGCGGAGGCGGGCATGGCGGAGGGGCGCTCCCTGGTCCTGGCCATGCTGAACACGCCCAACCCGAACGTGGGGGTGGGCCGCCCCTACACCCGCGAAGTCCTGGCGCGGCTCGCCGTCGTGAATGAGCCTGGCCTCCCGGACGCCGCGGCGGGAGGGATTCCCTGGCGCGAGCTCATCCCCAAAACGGACTACACGCTGGCGCGAGGCACGGCCATCGACGACACGGTGGCGCAGGCCAACCGCGAAATCACGGGGCCGGACGGCGTCGCCCTTGGCAGCTATCCAGAGGCCGCCAACGTCTCCTTCCGCGTCTTCGTCGTGGACGATGACGACGACGCCGACCGCGACACCGACGACAACGGCCGCATCTGGCTGGTGTCCGTGGGAGAGGTCCAGCCCGCGGGGCAGGGACTCCCATACCGGACCATCGTCCGCTCCCTCCTCGAGCACCGGGAGACCCCCGGGGGGCTGTCCTGCAGCTACGGGATGAAGCTGGGCTGCCGGGGCAACGGCACCTCCGGCAGCAGCCTCCCCAACTTCTGAATCCAGAGACGTCGACCGCAGTTCCGTTTCATCCGAATCAAGCGGCCCGGGAACACGGCCGTCAGGGGGACATCATGCGCTGGATTCGAACCTTGTTCGCCGCGGTGGCCGTGGTCTCGGCCGGAGCCGTGCTGGCACAGGGCTCCGACGGCGGCGTGGGGGGCGGCGCGGACGGAGGGGTCAACAGCCTCGCGCTCTGCATCGACACCACGGGCCAGGACAAGCAGCCCGACTTCAGTCGGGACGCGGGCATCCCCAGCGCCATCATCGTCACGGATGACAACCCGCCCAAGCTTCGGCTCAACACCAACCTCAACGTCCTGAACCCGGAGAAGATCATCCTGCCCTTCGAGCAGGACCTCACCGCGCTCATCGTCGACGACCGCGCGGGCAGCGGCGCCTCCAGCACGCTGGGCTGGTTCTACTACGACGAGCTCATCACCGCCGGCTACATCGACGACAACGGCACGCCCGACAACTCCGACGACGACACGCTGCGGGACACCAACAACAACGGAGTGCCCGACTTCCACGAGGACCTCTACAACATCAACCCCTCGCGCTACATCGGCAGCGAGGGGCCGCGCTGCCCCCAGCGCACGTTCACCCACCGGCGCTGGGGGGACGCCGGCACCGTGACGCTGCGCGAGCCCGACCTGCTGACGGGGCGGTGCGATGGCCCGCTCAGCTACCTCGCCAACCAGGGTCCCCGGCGCTGGGAAGCCCTGGCGGACTATCCCCCCCAGCCGAGGACGGGCGGTGTGGTGGGCCAGCGCGTCCGCGACTTCGAGCCCGAGCTCCTGCGCAACGAGCGGATGAGCGACGGCTTCAGCTACCTCAACCTCCGGCAGGAGGCGGTCCCCGACCGGGTCGACACGTACTTCAGCGACCGGGGCCTGTTCCCACACATCCCGAACCTGCTGGAGCCCCGGCACCCGCTCAACGACAACAAGGGCATCGGCAACATCATCTTCCTGTCCACGGATGATGACGCGAACCAGTGCCGCCAGTCGGAGACCGCGGAGTGCTTCGCCCCGCGCCAGGGCTGGACGCTCGACGAGCAGGGCCGCTTCACGCGCGTCACGGGCTCCTGGGACAGGTCCTCCGCCGCGGATGGCATCCCGGACTACAAGGCCAGCGCCTTCGACAGCGCGGGGCGGCTCATCACGGGCAGGAACCCCAGCGCGCCCATCACCAAGGCGGAGGACCAGATCGTCCCGATGGGCCGGCTCGCGGGCAACCGCGAAATCGTCTTCTTCCTCGTCACCTACGTGGAGCAGGTCTACGGCCCCGCCACGGACTCGTGCTTCATCACCCGCCCCACCACCGATGGCCGCGAGGTGCAGTGCGACCTGTGGATGCACGGCGACATCAACGTCTTCTTCACCAAGACGCCGCTCAACATGGACCTGCACCAGAGCCTCAGCCCGCTCGTGGTGGACCGGAAGAACCTGCGCAACAACTGGCTGGGCGGCGATGCCTACAACCGCCTGCGAAACGACCCCGCCTACGGGGGCGTCACCTTCCCGAACGACCAGACGCAGAACGTCCGCGCCGTGAACCGCCGCGCGGCGCACACGCTGGTCGGCGCCCCGCGCGACAACCCGCTCGTCTGGATTCTCGGCTGGGAGGACCAGAACGCGGGCGGCGACCGCACGTACAGCGACATCGTCATCCTCATCAACAAGCAGAACAACGGCTCGTACCGCTCCGATGTCGTCTCGGACATCTCCCCCGACATCTCCCTGGACTTCACCATCACCGAGGTGACGTTCACCGTGGAGGACCAGCCCTACTACGCGGCCGACGGCGGCAGCATGGCCCCCTGCACGCGCTCCGTGCCCCTTCCCGACGGCGGCACGGGCCAGCGCAATCCCGACATCACCTACGAGGTGGCCCTGGACTGCAAGGTCTGCCAGGAGCCGTGCAACACCGCCAACCCCACCTACGTCCTCAACGACAACCCGAACTGGCTCCGGGTCCCCATTCCGGACAGCGACGGCGGCGTGCGCAACGAGACGGCCGTCCTCCAGGACTTCCTGGAGCAGGGCCGCGTGGGCACGCAGCTCTGCTGGCGCGCGGTGATGGAGAGCCCGGGCGAGGCCTGCCAGCCCACCATCCACAACATCAACGTCTCGTACAAGGCCCAGCGCAGCGGTGAGTACGGCCGGGCCGCGCTCATCCCCATGGCGAACGCCGTCATCCACGGTGTCTACGAGACGCCCGGGCGCACCTGGGTGGCCGACGGCGGCGTGGACCAGGTCTCCGTCCGGACCTACGACAACCGTCCGGACACCATCGACCGGGGCCACCTCTACCTGAAGAAGCTCTACGAGCCCGGCACCCTGACGCCGTACAACCCCACCGCGGAGGTCTGGGACTCCGGCAAGTGGCTGCGGGACTTGATGGGCACGCTGGAGACGCGCCCCGGCGAGCCGCTCAACGAGCGCAAGCTGGTCACGTTCGACCCCGCAAGCGGACAGCCCATCGCCGTGAAGGACCTGATGCGGCGCAACGACAGCAACAGCCCGGCCTTCCCGGACACCTACTGCACGCGCCGCAACGGGAGCGTGTACCTGTATGACCTGGACGGGCGCAACGGCTGCACCGCGGATGACCGGCTCGCGCTGCGCGACTGGCTGTATGGCTGGGAGGACCGCGCCTCGGCCACCGTGCGCAACCGGATGCGGACCTGGCCCCTGGGCGGCATCAACCTCTCCACCGCCGCTGTCATCGGTCCGCCCAGCCTCCCCGCCTGGCTGCTCGAAGGCCGCGACCTGAACACGGAGCGCGAGCGGTTCCTCGCCCACTTCGCCTCGGTGAACGCGGCACGCCGCACGGTGACGTACGTGGGCACCACGCAGGGCTACCTGCACGCGCTGGGGACCGGCTACTTCCAGACGGGGGACGACCCGTGCACGCCCGGGCGCACGGAGTACCAGGGCTACTTCGGCCGCACCGGGGGCTGCGGCAATGGCCACGACTACGGCGCGGGCCAGGAGCTGTTCGCCTACCTGCCCTACAAGATGCTGCCCTACTACGTGGAGAACTACCGCCGCGCCAACGACGCGTTCTCCACCGAGCGCGCCACGATGGACGCCACGCCCTCCGTCGCGGACGTGGACCTGCGCGGCGACGACTACCGTCCGGACACCGGGCACAATCCCCGGGATACCGCCGCGGCCTGGCGCCCGCGCTCCGCCAGGGACCAGGGCGCCAAGACGGTGCTGGCCAGCGCTACGGGCCCCAAGCAGAGCCTCTTCTTCGCGCTCGACGTCACCAACCCCGCCGCCCCCGACTACCCGACGCCCATGTGGGAGTTCGACATGCGGCGGGACCGCTTCGACACGGGCACGGGCCTGCCGTGCGCGAACACCACGAGCACCTGCCGCGCCCTGCCGGGACACTTCCCCGCCGGCACCGCGGTGCCTGACACGCGCGGCTCACGCCATGCTCCCTCCGTGGTGCGCATGGACTTCGGCGAGCACGGCGGGAAGAAGTGGGTGTCCGTGTTCGGCACCGACTACGTGCCGGAGCACGGCACCGTGGGCGCCGTCTATCTCATCGACGTGAAGACGGGCCTGCCCGCCCGGGTGGAGGGCTCCACCGCGAAGGAGCGGCTGGCGGGCGTCGTCACGCTGGGCGGAGCGCAGGACGTGAACGAGGGCATCGGCGGGGAGCCCATCCCGCTCGACGTGAACGGCGACGGCAACGTCGACGTCATCTACGTCCCGTCCACGTCGGGGAAGCTCTACCGCATCAACCCCACCTACGCGGACACCGGGCGCGGCACCGCGCTGGGCAAGGTCCTGGCCTCCTGTGTCGTCGCGGACGCGCAGGCGGTGCCTGGCATCCGCAATCCCCGGAGCCAGCGCATCTTCTCCAGCATCTCCGCCTCGGTGGTCTCCGATGGCGGCGGCCGCCGGGTGCGCCTGTACTTCGGCACCGCCAACAACCCGGACCTCGCCAACGAACCCGACGACGTGGCGAGCCCCCGGCCCCGCTACCACCTGATGGCCTTCGAGGACCGGGACCCGGTGCCCGCCGCCCGCCCCGGCGCCACCTGCCCCGCCCGCCTCGAGTGGGTGCGCGAGCTGGACGAGGGACAGGTCGTCTGGGGCGGCGTCGCCACCACGCAGGACGGCGTCTTCACCACCACCGCGGTGGGACGGGCGGCCAGCGCGTGCGACCTGGACGGCAGCACCAGCGGCAAGGTCTACGCCTTCAGCACCGCGGGCGTCCCGCTCGCCGGCAATGGCACCGAGCTGGGCGGGCACGGCACCCACGCACCCGTGCTGTATGACAACCACCTGCTCCTCGTGAAGAACGGGCAGGTCCAGTCCCTGGGCAGCGGCGCGTACAACAACCCCGCAGCCGACACCGCGAGGAGCAGCTCCCGGGTCCTCATCTGGGACGTGCAGTCCGGCTCGCGCGTGCAGCAGGTGGTGCCATGAGCACGCGCGACCGGAACGCCCGGGGGCTCAGCCTGCTGGAGACGGCCGCCACCGCCGCGGTGCTGCTGCTCGGCATCCTGGGCATCATGCTCACGCTGCTCACCACGTCCCGGCACAACCGCCGCAACAACAACCTCCACCAGGCGACCCTCATCGCGGAGCAGGAGCTGGAGCGCGTGGTCAACCTCCGCTGCGTGGGGGACCCCGTCGGCGACCCGTGCGTCAACATCAAGCAGCTCGACAACTCCCTGCGAGAGGTGTGGTGGTCCGCCAATGGCCGCATGACGGAGACCGCGCCCCTGCCCGGCTCGACGCCGCAGCAGGCGTACCTCCTGGTGCTGGATGTGGACCCGCCCTTCGAGGGCAACGAGCGGGGCGCTCCCGCGCTCACCCGCCCCGTCGAGCCCCATGGCACCGTGATTCCCGCGGAGCAGGTCGTCAACGTTCGGGTCACCGTGAGCTGGGCGGAGGAGCCGGGCGCTCCCCGCCGCGCGGTCGCCCTCCAGACCCGGATGGCCCCATGAGCCGCCCCCGTTCCATGCGCCCCAGGGGCTTCACCCTCATCGAGCTGATGGTGGCCGCCGCCCTGTCGATGGTGGTCCTCGCCGCGGCCATTGGCGTGAGCGTTCATCTCCAGCGGCGGGGCCTGCTGGAGGAGCGCATCATGGAGACCCAGAACACGGGCCGGGCCGCGCGGGACTTGCTGGGGTTCAGCGTGCAGCGGGCGGGCGCTGGCATTGGCAGCGTCTCCCTCACCGGGGGACGGCTGGCCGCCGGTGAGCCCGACGTGTTCTACGCCGTCTGGGTCCGGACGCGGGCGGACTTCGCGGAGGACCCCTCATTCGTCCCGCCGGCCGATGCGAGCCTGCGCTCGGATGCGCTCGATCTATGGGAGACGGACCCGGGCCGCATGGTGCAGCTTACGGGCTGTGGCCCTGGTGGCGGGGGGCCCGTCTGGGCGGACAACAGGCTGTGCCTCTCCGAGCTGGCGCGGCCGCCTCCGGCCTTCCTGGATGACGCGCTCATCGCGGTGGTGCGCCCTGGTAACAGGACCACGCGGGGCTGGGCCTGCGTGGGCCAGGTGACGAACCTGGTGAACGACGGCGTGGAGTGGGCGCCAGGGCTCCCGGGCCGGCCCGCGCCCGCGGGCGGCAACTGCCATCCCGACGCCGCTGCTCCCGGTGGCGTCTGGAACGTGTCGGCCGAGGCGCCCATGTACCTGCTCCCCATCTCCAGCCGGAGCTACCGGGTGAACTGGCCGGACGGGCGGCCGGTGCTGGAGGTGGACGCGGACGGCCCTGCGGGCCCGGACGCCTATCGCGGCGTGTCCCACGACATCGAGCAGCTCCGGGTCCGCCTGGGCGTGGTGGCCCCGGCCGCGCCGCCGGCGGACCCCGTGCGCTACTTCCCGGATGTGGCCACGGGGCGGCCCGCGCTGGACACCTGCACCCAGGGGACCTGCGCCGCGCACGTCACGTGGACCTGGAACCCTGGCGTGCCCACGCCGCCCGACACGGGCGTGGGCAGCGCGGGCGACGAGCTGATGCGCCACGTGCGCGTGGTGGAGCTGTCCATCACCGCGCGCTCACAGCGCGTCGAGCTGACCGGGAACGAAGCCCCCGGCGCGACGGACGAGGACGGCAACCTCCGGGATGGCCACAAGCGCCGGCACACCGTCGTCCGGCTGGCGCCACGTAACTTCGCCTTCGTGGGAGCGGAGGACTGACATGCGTCCACGTCACAACGGAATGACGCTGCTGGAGGTCATGGTCGTGGTGGCCCTCGTCGGCCTCTTCGCCACCCTCTCCGTGGCCGGCTTCCAGGGCATGACGGAGCGCCAGCGCCTCGGCGGCGCGCAGCGGGAGCTGGTGTTGATGATGCAGGAGGCCCGACAGAAGGCCCGCGCCACCCACCAGCCCGTGCGGCTGAACGTCCGCGTCGCGGACGAGAACGGCCGCCGCGTGACGCGCATGCGGTGGGAGGCGCTGGCGTGCAGCGACGCCTGGGGCACCGTCTGCCCCTCCGCCGCGTGCCTGGACAACGCCTGCGACGTCAGCGGCTGCGTGTGTCCGGAGGTGGGGCCGGAGCTGGTCATCCCCCCGAAGCTGGACGTGAGCCTGCTGGTGGGCCTGTGCTGGATGGAGCCCGCGGGCAACGACGCGCCCGTCGTCGCGCCCGCGGCGCCGGGTGGGCGGGCCTGCGAGCCAATGGACGAGCCGCCGCCCACGGAGCGGCTGGTGCTGCTGCGCAACCACGGGACGCTCGAAGTCCCGAATTGGAAGCCCGAGCTGGTGTTCCAGGTGGACCGGCTGACGGCGGCGGTGCGCCCCGTGGCTTGTGACAAGCACGCCTCCACGCCGGGCTGCCAGTAGGCGCGCCGCCGCGGGCCGCCGTGACGCGTGCGAACCCACGGCTTCGGCGTATGCTCCGCACTGGGCCGCCAGCCTTGAGTGCGGTCAACGAGGAGCCCTTGCTGATGATGAAGCGCTTCACCCTGCGGCTCACGCTGGAGCAGATGGACGCACGAGTGGGACTCCTCCGCACCTTGAGGGCGCCTTCCGCCTCGTGAATTTCCGCTCGCAGCCGCGCGTCCCCCCCTGAGAAACGGAGCCCCCCCATGAAGAACCTCACTGTCGCCGTCGTCTTCTGCCTCTCCATGGCCAGCCTGTTCACCTCGCTGCGCGCGGACGCGCTCTCGTCGGTGCACATCGAGAAGGGGCTCTCTCCGGCCCAGCCGGTGTCGCTCCGACCGCAGGGGGACGGCAAGGGCGGTGACGACAAGGGAGACAAGGGTGGGAAGGGCGGCGAAGAGGACGAGGAGGACTACCGCAAGCGCCGATATGGCGGCCTGTCTCAGCAGGCGGCCCTGGAGCTGGTGGACCCGGGCGCGCTGACCGACGTCATCCGCCTCCAGGCCGCCGTGAAGTTCGGCCAGCGCTAGCGGCCCGCCACGCGCGACTCAGGCACTCCCGCCCGGTACCCCTCCGAGCGGCCGGGTGATGCGAGGCAGCGTCACCGAGAAGCACGTCCCCGTGTCCACCGACGAGGCCACATCCATCCAGCCGCCGTGTGCCGTCACGATTTGCGACACGATGTAGAGCCCCAGCCCCAGGCCCTGGTGCTTCGGCTTCGGCTGACCGGGCTCGGGTGGCACCCCATGGAACGGCGAGAAGAGCCGCGGGCGTAGCGCCTCGGGGATGGGCGGCCCGCCGTTATGGACCTCCACGCGCTGGAAGAAGGGGTCCTTCGCGGCCAGCCGCACCCGCACCGGGCTCCCCTCCGGACTGTGTTGCAGGGCGTTGCCCAGCAGGTTGGACAGCACCTGCCCCAGGCGCTCCTCGTCCCAGATGCCGCGGGACTCGCCGTCCACCTCCAGGCGGACGCTGCACGCCGGATGTGCCGGCTCCAGCTCGGCGATGATGCGGCGGCAGACGTCCTCCATGCTCACCTCGTGCGGGCGCAGGGGGATGCCTCCGGCCATCCGGGCCCGGGTGAAGTCGAGCAACTGTTTCACCAGCCGCGCCATCCGCTCGGCGCTCCCGTCGATGCGCGCCACCACGCGCCGGACTTCCGGAGGCAGCGAGTCGCGGGCCAGCAGCGCCGCGGAGGACAACCGCACCGCGGCCAGCGGGTTGCCCAGGTCGTGTCCCAGCACGCCGATGAAGCGCTCCTGGAAGCGCGCCTCCTCCTCGCGCTCCAGCTCCTGGCGGCGCCGGGCGGTGACGTCGCGACAGATGCCGAAGAGCCCGTACACGGTGCCGTCACCCCGGCGCAGCACGCCCTTCGTCGTGTGCCAGATGCGGTCCGTTCCCGGTCCACCCTCCGGGCCCTCGTAGGTGGCCGTCTGTCCGGAGCGCAACACCTCGCGGTCGTGCTCCAGCGTGGGCGCGGCCCTCTCGGCCCCCAGCAGCTCCGCGTCCGTGCGCCCGAGGATGTCGCGAGGTGCCCGGTGGAAGGCGCTCGCGGTGGCGGGGTTGATGAGGATGTATCGCCCCGCCGCGTCCTTCACGTAGATGGCGTCGGTGGCGCTCTCGATGACGGCGTTCAGCAAATCGTGGTCCCGCCGCAGCGCCTCCTCGGCGGCCATGCGCTCGGTGAGGTCCTCCAGGAAGAGCACCACGCCGTCGTCACAGGGCGCCACGCGTGCCTGCAACCACATGGTGCCCATGGGTGACTGCCGCGACACACGGGCCAGCTCCGGAATGCGGTGCGTCGCCGCGTGGACACATGCGCAGAACAGGCCGCCCTCACGCACCCAGGGCGCGGCCTCCAGCAGCCGGCTTCGCACCAGGCGCCCCGGCTCCCCCCCGAGCCAGCGCTCCGCGTGGGGATTGGCGGACACGCACTCGAAGTCGATGATGCCGCCCGCCGCGGAGCGGACGCTCCGCAGGACGGCCACCGCCTCCGACGGAGAATCCCCTTCTCCCGTGCCAAGGCTCCTGTTGATTCCACGGCCAGAAGACATGTCGGCGTGGCCCCCGATGCTGCCGTTGTGAGTCACCCTAACCCCGCAACTGGGGGCTCGGCCAACCGGTCCCCGGGGTGGCTGAACAGTGACCGAGCTAACCAGAGCTTCCGATTTCTCCTGTTTCGTTCGACACCTACCGCGCTCCGTCGTTGACCTGACAGGGGCGGGCTCCTAATTACGCCGGGGCCCTCAAGGTCCACTCATGGACACTTCCTTCATACAGACGCAGGACGGCGGTGCGGCGGGCGACCCATTCGCCCAGGTGGTCGACGCGCTTCAGGTGGGACAGCGGGTCCATACGCAGGGGCTCAAGGGCGCGGCGCGTGGGCATGTGCTCGCCCGCCTGCACGCCACGCTGAAGGCGCCGCTGGTCTGCGTCGCGGTGGACGAAGAAGCCGCGGACGCGCTCGCCGCCGACCTGTCCTTCTTTCTGGGAGGCACGGGCAACCTGCTGGCGCCGCGCGTGCTGCGGCTGCCCGCCGATGAGGTGCTGCCCTACGACGAGGTGTCGCCCGACGCGACCGTCGTCACGGAGCGGCTGGGCGCCCTCTTCCACCTGGGCCAGGGCACGCGCTTTCCCGTGCTGGTGCTGTCCGTGCGCGCGCTGTACCGCCGCGTGCTTCCATTGGCGGTGATGCGCTCGCTGGCCGCGCGGGTGTCCGTGGGCGAGGACTTCGACCGCGACTCGCTGGCGCTCCGGCTGGCGCGCATGGGCTACCAGAACAGCCCGCTGGTGGAGGACGTGGGCACCTTCAGCGTGCGCGGCGGCCTGCTGGACGTCTTCAGCCCGCTCTACGACAAGCCCGTCCGCCTGGAGTTCTTCGGCGACACCATCGAGTCCATCCGCGTCTTCGACCCGCAATCACAGCGCACGGTGGACGCGCTCAAGGACGTGCACCTGGTGCCCGCGCGCGAGGTCCTCCTCACGGACGAGACACGCCCCCGCGCCGAGTCCGCCGCCCGCGCGGTGGCCGACCGCATCAACCTGCCCACCACCCGGCTGCGCGAGCAGTTGGAGGCCCTGCGCGAGGGCCTCCCCGGCTTCGGCCTGGAAGGGCTGTTGCCCGGCTTCTTCGAGGGCGGGCTGTCCACGGTGTTCGACTTCCTGCGCGACTGGAGCCCCGAGGCCCCCGTCTTCTACCTGGACGACCCGCTGGGGCAGGACCGCGCGGTGGACGCGCTGTGGGCGGAGTTGGAGCGCTCATATGCCGCGGCCGAGGAGCGTCAGGAGCTGAGCTGCCCGCCCCTGGAGCACTTCCTCTCCCGCGAGGACCTGGACCAGCGGCTGCGCGCCTACCGCGTGGTGGAGGGCGGCGGCCTGTCCCTGGCGCAGTCCGAACACCCGCCGGTACACTTCCGCTTCGGCGGCACCCAGGACCTACGCGAGGCCATCCTCGCGCACCACGGCGAGGAGGGCGCGCTGTCCCCGCTGGTCGAGCGGCTGGAGCGCTGGCGGGAGCTGCGCGTGGCCTGCGTGGTGGCCTGCGGCACGCTGAGCCAGGCGGACCGGCTGAAGCGGCTGCTGCTGGACCGTGGCGTGGCGGTGAAGGTGCACACCGAGCCCCTGGAGGACGCGCTGACGCTGTACGAGCCGTCCATCCGCGCGCACCTCTTCACGGGCGAGGTGAGCCACGGCTTCGTGGACGGGCCGGGTGGGCTCGCGGTGCTCGCGGACGAGGAGATTTTCGGCGTCCGCGCGCGCCGACGTCCCCGGCGCAGCAAGAAGCTGGACGCGTTCGGTTCGGGCTTCGGGGACCTGAAGGAAGGCGACCTCATCGTCCACACCGACTTCGGCATCGGCCGCTATGCGGGCCTGACGAAGATGGAGGTCAACGGCGTGCCCGGGGACTTCCTCGTCCTGGAGTACGCGGGCCGGGACAAAATCTACCTGCCAGTGGGCCGCATGCGGCTCATCCAGAAGTTCTCCGGCGGCGACCCGTCCCAGGTGCAGCTCGACAAGCTGGGCGGCACGAGCTGGGAGAAGACGAAGAAGCGCGTCAAGGAGCAGCTCCTCAAGATGGCGGCGGAGCTCCTCCAGATTGCCGCCGCGCGCAAGGCGCACCCCGGCCACGCCTTCAGCGCGCCGGACCGGTACTTCGCCCAATTCGAAGCGGACTTCGAGTTCGAGGAGACGCCGGACCAGGCCAAGGCCATCGAGGACGTCCTCGCGGACATGCAGAAGGCCGAGCCCATGGACCGGCTCGTCTGCGGCGACGTGGGCTACGGCAAGACGGAGGTGGCCATGCGCGCCGCCTTCAAGGCCGCGCTGGACCGCAAGCAGGTGGCGGTGCTGGTCCCCACCACGGTGCTGGCGCAGCAGCACTACCTGTCGTTCAAGAAGCGCTTCAAGGACTACCCCGTCACGGTGGAGGTCATCTCCGGGCTGAAGAAGGCGCCGGAGGTGCGCGAAATCCTCAAGCGGGCCAAGGAGGGCAAGGTCGACATCCTCATCGGCACCCACAAGCTGCTCGGCGGCGAGGTGGCCTTCAAGGAGCTGGGCCTGATGGTGGTCGACGAGGAGCAGCGCTTCGGCGTGAAGCAGAAGGAGTCGCTGAAGAAGTGGCGCTCGCAGATTGACGTGCTCACGCTGACGGCCACGCCCATTCCCCGCACCCTGCACATGAGCATGTCCGGCGTGCGCGACATGAGCATCATCGCCACCCCGCCGCAGGACCGCCGGGCCATCCGCACCTTCGTGATGAAGTATGACGAGCAGGTGGTCAAGGAGGCCATCGAGCGCGAGGTGGCGCGCGGCGGGCAGGTGTTCTTCGTCCACAACCGCGTGGAGTCGCTGCCGTCCATCGAGACGCAGCTGCGGACCCTGGTGCCCCACGTCACCATCGGCGTGGCGCACGGGCAGATGGGCGAGGGCCAGCTCGAGAAGGTGATGCTCGCCTTCACGGAGAAGAAGTACCAGGTGCTGCTGTGCACCAGCATCATCGAGAGTGGCATCGACATCTCCAGCGCCAACACGATGATCGTGAACCGGGCGGACCAGTTCGGCCTGGCGCAGCTCTACCAGCTCCGCGGTCGCGTAGGCCGCTCCAAGGAGCGCGCGTATGCGTACCTGCTGGTGCCCTCGCGCCGGGCGGTGACGAAGGACGCGCAGCGGCGCCTGGAGGTGCTCCAGAACTTCACCGAGCTGGGCGCGGGCTTCTCCATCGCCAGTCATGACCTGGAGATTCGCGGCGCGGGCAACCTGCTGGGCGACAAGCAGTCGGGCGCGATTGCCGAGATTGGCTTCGACATGTACGCGCAGCTGCTGGAGGAAGCCGTCGCGGAGCTGCAGGGCCAGCCGCCCAAGGTGCAAATCGAGCCGGACGTCACGCTGCCCATGCCGGCCCTCATCCCGGACGACTACGTCAGCGACGTCCACCAGCGGCTCGTCTTCTACAAGCGCTTCAGCCAGGCCAGCCACCCGGACGAGGTGACGGACCTGCGCGCGGAGCTGGTGGACCGATACGGTGAGGCGCCGGACGAGGTGGACAACCTGTCCGAGCTGACGCTGCTGAAGATCGACATGCGCGACTTGCGGCTGCGCGGCCTGGAGGTGAGCACCAGCCGGCTGGCGGTGACATTGGGCGCGGACGCGCTGCTGGACGGCCCGAAGGTGGCGGCCCTGGTGCAACGCTCCAAGGGCGTCTACCGCCTCACGCCGGACATGAAGCTCATCGCCCGCGCGCCGCAGGGCGCCAGCGGCCACGACCTCATCGCCGAAGCCAAGAAGGTGCTGAGGGACCTGGGCCACTGCGCGCTGCCGCAGGCCTAGGCAGCGGCGCAAGGTCGCGGCGGCGCCTCGTTGCCGCCCCGCCAGGAGGACCGCGGCGGAGCGGCTTCACGCGTCGCCCCCCGCCGCGGCCTCACCTCCGCCGCGAGCGGGCGTCGTCCGCCTTGCACAGCCCCTTCCCGGAGAGCCCTCAGCGCCCGCCGCAGAAGTGGGCCACGGCGCGCGACAGGATGGCCTCGCAGCGCACCAGGTCCTCCACCGGCACGTACTCGCCCGTCTGGTGTGCCACGCGGATGTCCCCGGGGCCGAACACCACCGCCTCCGCGCCCAGCTCCGTCATCTGCGGGGCCTCGGTGCCGAAGGACACCGTCTCGGGCGCGTTGCCGCTGGCCTCCGCGAGGAAGCGCACCACCTCCGCGTCCGCACGCGTATTCACACCCCGGTCCGTGCGGACCACACGGATGCGGGCCTCGTAGGCGGGCTCGTCGCGCACCAGCTCCTGGCGGATGGTCTCCAGCATCTGGGAGACCCGCTCCGGCGGCTGCCCGGGAATGGGCCGCCACTCCACGATGAAGCGGCAGGCGCCGGGAATGACGTTCTTCGCCTTGCCGCCCTGGATGACACCCACGTTGACGGTGGTGAAGGGCGGCTGGAAGCCTTCGTCACGCTCCTCGCGCAGCACCGTCAGCGCCAGGTGCTCCAGGCGCTGGAGGAACCGGCCCGCGCGGAAGATGGCGGACGCGCCCGACTCCGGATAGGCGCTGTGCCCCTCCTTCCCCAGCACATCCACCTCGGCCAGGCAGTAGCCCTTGTTGGCGCGCACCGGAATGAGGCGCGTGGGCTCGCCCACAATCGCGTGCCGCGCACGGCCCAGCCCCGCCTCCACGAGCTTCTTGGCCCCCGTCAGCCCCACCTCTTCGTCCGCGGTGAGCACCACCATCAGCGGCGCCTTCACCTGCTCGGCGTGCACGGCGGCGTGCAGCGCACAGGCGATGAAGCCCTTGGTGTCGCACGCGCCCCGCGCATAGAGCCGGCCGTCCTTCTCCGTGAGCCGCAGCGCGTCCGTCCAGGCCGCGTCATACGGGACACAATCGGAGTGGCCCACCAGGGCCAGCGCGGCGCGGCCACTGCCGCCCTTCACAGCGACGAGGTTGAACTTCTCCACCCCCGCGTCGTCCGTGTACCTCTGCCGCTCCGCGCTGAAGCCCGCGGCCTCCAGGCGGGCCTGCGCGTAGTCGATGAGCGGAGCGTTGGGGCGTGAGGACGTGGTGTCCATCGCCACCAGCTCCGACAGGGTGGCCCGCAGTGCGGGCAGCGTGTCACTCATGGGTAGAACCTCCAGGGACCGGTCATGCCACGGCACGCCGGCCCCCGGAAGGCCCTATCCTCCCCCAGGTGTCCTCAGCGAACGGAGGCCATCCGCGGCCCGGCCTCCTCGAGCGGAGACGTCGACTTGTCCCCCGCGCCCGGACGACCGAGCCCCTTGTGTACCGCTGGCGCTGACGCGTTCACCGCGCCCACGTAGAAGACGCCGTGGTAGCCGTCTCCATTCGTGCCGTCCCACGTGTGCAGGAAGAAGCGGTCGCCGTTGTCCCGCCCCTTCGCCTCACGCACGCCACAGTCCAGCTGGTCCTTCACACCCTTGCCGTCCACCGCGCAAATCCACGCCGAGCCGCTGTTGTACGCCATGTCCAGCGCCACCACGCTGCCCAGCGCCTCCTTCAGCAGCAGCCCCATCGGCCGGAAGGACTTGTCCC
>JAFAAN010000104.1 GCA_023426545.1 Pseudomonadota bacterium | reverse complement strand
CCCGCGCGGCGCGCCGGCCGGGCGCGCCGGGCCGGGGCCCGGCCGCCTACTTGTGGTACGGCTCGCCCTTGAGGATGGTGAAGGCGCGGTAGAGCTGCTCGATGAGCACCACGCGCGCCAGCCGGTGGGGCAGCGTCATCTTCGACAGGGACAGCGTGAGGTTCGCCGCGTCGCGCACGCGCGTGTCCAGGCCCTCGTCACCGCCGATGATGAACAGCAGGTCCTTGGCGCCCGTCTGCGCCTTGCCGACGTAGCGGCTCAGCTCCACGGAGTCGAGGAGCGCGCCGCGTTCGTCCAGGGCCACCAGGAGGTCCTGGGGCCTGCGCCTCGCGAGAATCGCCTCGGCCTCGGCGGCCTTCGCGTCGCCGGGCTTGAGGCGCTTGCCGCTCGCCTCGGCCAGCTCCACCAGCTCGAAGCGGGTGTAGTGGCCCAGGCGCCGGGCGTACTCCTGGACCGCGGGCTCGTACAGGCCCGAGCGGTCCTTGCCGATGGAGAGGAGGCGGACCTTCACCTCAGGCCAGCTTCTCCCTCGACGCGTCGGCCCAGAGGCCCTCGAGGTCGTAGTGCGCGCGCAGGTCCGTGAGGAACAGGTGCGCCACCACCTCGCCGTAGTCGAGCAGCACCCACTGGCCCGTCTCCAGGCCCTCGGTGCCGATGGGCCGCAGGGGCTCATCTCCCGTCTTGAGCTGCACCTGGACGTTCTCCGCCATGGCGCTCACCTGGCGGTCGCTCTCGCCGGAGGCGATGACGAAGTAGTCCGCGTAGGACGTCATGCCCCGGACGTCGAGGATGACGACGTCCTGCGCCTTCTTGTCCACCAGCAGGTTGCCAATGCGGTGCGCCAGGGCCTTGGCGGCCGGGTTCTCCGCGGGGCCCGCCTTCTGGGGCGGCGCGGCTGGGGCCTTCGCCTTCTTGCGCGCGGGGGCCTTCGCCGCCGCGCGCTTCTTCGCGACGGGCGCCTTCTTCGCGGCGGGTGCCTTCTTCTTCGCGGGCGTCTTGCCCGACACCGTCGTCTTCTTCCGGGTCGCCGGGGCCCGGGTGCTGCTCTTTTTCGCGGTCGTCTTCTTCTTCGTGGCCATGTGCCGCGCACCCTACCGCACCCTTGGCAACACGGAAGCGGTCCTCTATCTGCTGGTGTCCATGAGCGACGCCCGGTTGGAGCAGTTCAAGAAGATGGTGGCGGACTTCCCGGACTCCCCCATGAGCCATTTCTCCCTCGGGAAGCTGTATCTGGAGCGGCGGCAGTACGCCGACGCCGCCGCGGCCCTGGAGTCCGCCGTCCGGCTGGACCCCGTCTATGCCGCCGCCCTGGTGGCCCTGGGGGACGCCTGGGCGGGGGCCGGGGAGCCGGCGAAGGCCCGCGAGGTGCTGGGCCGCGCCCGGGAGCACGCCCTGGCCCAGGGGCACCCGGGGCTGGCCGAGGAGATCGACGAGCGCCTCGCGGACCTGGAGTAGCCCGCGCTCAGTAGCGCCAGGTGAGCCCCGTGCTGAAGACCTGGCGCGTGTAGGTGAGCGCGTTGCGCGGCAGCCGGGTACTCCAGACGCCCCAGGACACCTCGACGTCCAGCGACTCCGTCAGGGGGCGGGCCAGCTTTAGCGAGAGGGAGTTCTGCCCCTCGTCCTCTTCCAGCAGGATGATTTCGGGGGAGAGGTAGATGCCGTCCGGGTAGCCGGTGAGGCCCAGGGAGCCCTGGGCCAGCAGCGTCACCCGCCAGGGCAGGCGGATGCCGGCGTTGGCGGACAGCCGGTGGCGCCAGAGCGTCTCGCCATAGCTGTTGGAGGAAATCTCCTGGAACGCGTACGACACGCCCAGGGCCAGCGGCCCCCGGTACGCGTACGACGCGCCCGCCGTCAGCGCTCCGTCCTGGCGCCGCCCGGGGAGGACTCCCGGCGAGCCTCCCGTGCCCGGTGGCCGGGCCCGGGGCGCGGTGCCATAGCGCCGTGCGTTCCAGTCCCCGAAGACGGACAGGCTGTGCCGGCGGTTGAAGCGGTACCGGCCCAGCACGCCGGCCTCGGCGCCCCCGAAGTTGGCGGTGGGGTCCGGCCGGTAGACGAAGCGCCGCGCGCCCGCGCGCACCCGCAGTGCCAGCCGGACGTCCGGCGCGTACTCCAGGAAGGCGGTGGTGCCCAGGTCGGAGTACGAGCGCGAGCCCCCGCGCCGGTCCTTCGCGTGGCCTTCCAGGCCGATGCCCAGCGCCGTGCCCAGCGCGTAGGACGCCTCCAGCGCGCCGGACTGCACCAGCGTGTCTTCCTCCACGTACCGGAGGTACTTGCGCGCGCCCAGCTCGTAGCGGCCCACCACCTGTGAGCGGTCGAAGGTGCCGCGCCCCTCGGCCGAGCCCAGCAGGCTGAGGGCGATGTCCCGCGTGGGCGCGGGCGTGAGCCGGTCCGAGAATTCCCGGGGAGCGTTGGTGTCCAGCATCAGGCGCCCCGTGCCCTTCAGCGCCCCGTCCCACTCGGCCGCGGGCGCACGGCCGGCGGCGAGCATGGCGAGGACAACCAGCAGCGGTGCGAAGGTGCGGGCCACGGCGCGCGCAACATACTCCTTCCCTGGAGTGACGGCGCCCCGGGCGGCCCATTACATTGGGCGCATGCGTCTCGTGTCTCTGCTGGCGGCGGCCAGCCTTGGACTGGCGGCCTGTGCCTCCTCCTCCTTCACCACCGAGGTGAGGGGGGAGTCGACCGTGCCTGCTGGCCCCCCTGGCGTCGTCACGCCCCTCAACAGCCTGCCCGCCATCAGCAGCTTCGCGGGGATGGATTTCGACAAGAACCAGGACTTCAAGAACCAGGGGATTCGCAAGAGCGAGGTGACGTCCGTCAAGGTGGAGTCCCTCACGCTCAAGGTCCTCAGCCCCCATGACCAGGACCTCACCTTCCTGGATTCGGTGGAGTTCTTCGCCCGGGCGGGGGACCGCGAGGCGCGCATCGCCTCACGTCAGGACGTCTCGGAGCTGGACCTGCGGCCTCCCAACCCGGTGCTGTCGCTGCGCGTGGACAATGTGGAGCTCCAGCCCTTCGTCTCCGCGCCCTCCATGAGCATCATCATCCGGGGGCGCGGGCGCATGCCCGAGCGTGAGGTGCGCCTGCAGGCGGTGGTGAAGCTCCAGGTGGAGACCGGGCTGCTCTAGCCCGGCGCCACGGCCGGCCACTTCAGCGGTCACCCAGCTCCTGGGCGCGGTGCTCCAGCTTCGAGGCGCGGCCATCCAGCTCGCGGGCCAGCGCCTCCAGCCGCGCCGCCTCGGCCTCCATCGCCGTCAGGTCCACGGGGCCGCCGGCGGCCAGGTCCTGCGCGCGCTGCGTCTCCACGTGGGGGCGCCGGTCCGACGCCCGGGCGGACAGCTGCGTGGGGAAGGGTGGCCGGCCCGGCTCGGGGTTGTTCCCATCGTTGGGACGCCCGCCCACCGTGGGAGGGCGCCCCAACGGAGTGTCCACCTCGTAACTGGGCGCGCCGGGCTCCGAGCGCTCTACCTGGAGGCTCCGGTCACTGCCCATGCGCAGGCGCAGCCGCCGGTCCTGGTCGTCGAACATGGACTCCTCGCCCAGGAAGTCGTTCATGCGCCGGTCCAGGTCGCGCTCCTCGCGCACCTCGGTGATGCGGGCGCGCAGCGTCTTCAGCCGCTCCCGTACCTTGTCCTCGGTGTCGCGCAGCGTGTCGGCCTGCGCCAGGAGGTCCTCCGGGTCATCGCCCCCGGCGGAGGACCGATCCAGCGCGGGCACTCGCGAGGCGGGCAGCGCCGCGCGGACGGCCTCGCGCTCGGCGCGCATCGCGCGCATGGTCTCCAGCAGCTTCACGCGCTGGCTCCGGTCCGTCGCCCCGTCCCACGCCAGCCGCAGCCGCGCCAGCTCATCCGACAGCGCGGTATGCAGGGCCAGGTGGGCGCGCTCCGACTCCCCCTCCGCCGTCACCACCGCCTGGGCCAGTCCCGTGAGCTGGCCGCTCAGCTCCTGCGAGCGCCGCAGCGCGACCTCCAGCTCCGTCCCCGCCGTCAGCCGGCCCTGGCGCTGCGCCTTCAGCGCCTCGATGCGCGCCGCCAGCCCGTTGAGCTCCTCGCGCAGCGTCTGTTGCTGCCCCCGCAGTGAGCGCGTCTCCCCCCGCGCCGCCTGCGCCCGTCCCCGGATGGCCTCCAGCCCGGACGCGGCCTGACCGGGCAGGGCCAGCAGCAGGCTCAAGAGGAGGATGAGGGCGCGGGGGTTCATCAGGGGGCGTCTCACAGCAAGCCGGGTGCCAGCCTGCCCGCCCGTCCCCGGGCGGAGCGGCCGCGCGGACCCCAACAATTCCGGACACCTGGGGCATCCGGTGGGAGGAAGGTGGAGGTGGGACACCGGTGAAAAGTCATGGGGGCGGGGAGAGGACGACGGATTTTCGAGGCTCAGGACTCCTCGGGGGACGCTTCCTTGGGCAGGAAGCCGTACTTCTCCAGCTTGTAGTACAGCGCGGACGTCTTGATGCCCAGCAGGCGCGCCGTCTCCGTCTTCACGCCGCCGGCCTTCTCGTAGGCGCGGGCGATGAGCTGGCGCTCCAGGTCCTCCAGGATGTCGGGGAGAGGCCGGTCTCCCTGGAGCACTGGCAGGCCCGCCTCGACGCGCGGGGCGCCATGGGCGGTGAGGTGCGAGGGCAGGTCCAGGTCCGTGAGCAGCTCGCCCTCCGCGAAGACGAGGGCCTGCTCGATGACGTTCTCCAGCTCGCGCACGTTGCCGGGCCAGGCGTGGCGGGCCAGGGCGCGCAGCGCGCTGTCATCCAGCCCCGTCACGCGCCGGTTCACCCGCACCGCGTGCTTGGCCACGAAGTGCCGGGCCAATAGGGGGATGTCCTCGGGGCGCTCGCGCAGGGGCGGCAGCGCCACCGGGACGATGTGCAGCCGGTAGTAGAGGTCCTCGCGGAAGCGGCCGGCCTTCACCTCGGCCTGGAGGTCGCGGTGCGTGGCGCTCACCACGCGCACGTCCACCTTGAGCGTCTCCTCGCCGCCCACCCGCTGGATTTCCTTCTCCTGGAGCACGCGCAGGAGCTTCGTCTGCACGGAGGCGGGAATCTCGCCAATCTCGTCCAGGAAGAGGGTTCCGCCGTCGGCCAGCTCGAAGCGGCCCAGCTTGCGCTTCACCGCGCCGGTGAAGGCGCCGCGCTCGTGGCCGAACAGCTCGCTCTCCAACAGCGTCTCCGCCAGGGCCGCGCAGTGCACCACGACGAAGGGCCCGTCCCGGCGCGGCGAGCGCTGGTGGAGCATGCGCGCGACCAGCTCCTTGCCGGTGCCGCTCTCGCCGCGCACCAGCACCGTGGCGTCGCTCTGCGCCACCTTGACCACCTGGGAGAGCAGCCGCCGCATGGGCTCGCTGTCGCCCACCAGGCTGCCGTGCGTGAGGGCCGCGTCCGAGTCGTGCGCGGCGGCGCGCGCCGTCAGCCGCTCCACCTGCTTGCGCGTGGAGGCCAGCTCCAGCCCCTTGTCCACCTTGGCGCGCAGCACCTCGGGCGGGAAGGGCTTGGTGATGAAGTCATAGGCGCCCTGCTGCATCGCCTGCACCGCGGTCTCGATGGTGCCGAACGCCGTCACCACCATGACGACGGCGGCGGCGTCCAGCGCCTTGAGGGACTTCGTCACCTCGATGCCATCCATGCCGTCCATCTTCAGGTCGGTGACGACGAGGTCGAAGGGCGCCTTGCGGTACGCGGCCAGTCCGTCCTGTCCATTGCGCACCGCGGACACGGCGTGGCCGGAGCGGGTGAGGGTGACCGCCATCCCTTCCCGCAGCGTGTCGTGGTCGTCGATGACGAGGATGCGCGCCATGGTGTGACTCGGGTCTCCCTGCTCCCCCAGGCCGGCCTCCCCGGGGCGCCCGCATGAGAGCACATCCGCGCGGGGCCGCTCCACCGCCTTGGCGCGAGCGTCGGGTACCCGGCGTGCGAAGGTGCTGGCGCCTCCCGGCCCGGCGCAGTACGGGGAGGCATGGAATCCACCGCCCCTTCCGCCGCGGCCCTCCAGCAGTTGCTCGCGAGCCATGTCCCCGAGGATGCGAAGGAGCGTGATGACTTGGAGCGCATGCGCCACTTCGCCCGGGTCCTGGCGCAGCCCTTCTCCCGGTCTCAGCTGGAGGCCCACTTCACGGGCAGCGCGGTGGTGGTGGACCCCGCGGGCGCGCGCGTCGTGATGTTGCACCACCGCAAGCTGCGGCGCTGGCTGCAACCTGGCGGTCACGCGGATGTCACGGATGCCGGCAGCATGGCGGCCACCGCGCTGCGAGAGGCGCGCGAGGAGACCGGCTGCCGCGTGTCCCTCCATCCCACCGCGCCCCGGCCGCTGGACGTGGACATCCACACCATCCCCGCGCGCCGCGACGAGCCCGAGCATCACCACCTGGACGTGCGCTTCCTCGTGGTGGCGGAGAACCCCGAGGCCCTGGTGCATGACCCGGCGGAATCCTCCGGCGTGCAGTGGCTCACCTGGGACGAGGCCATGACGCGGGCGGACGAAGCCCCGCTGCGGCGCATGCTGGAGAAGGCCCGGCGCGTGGTGGCGCCTTCCCCCTGAAGCCGTTGGCTGCTGAAGCTCCGGCGTCCCCACGGTCACAGACACTGTGGGGACGCGGACCGTGCATGAACGTCCGCACCCTGATTTGAAACAAAAGACGAGAAACACCACCTGACAGCCTTGGGTCCGGTGGTGCCGCCGGAAAGCGATTGCGACCATGCCGCCCCGCTTGGGCGGGTGAGGGAGGTCATGTCGGCCTGTCACCCGCTGGGAAGCAAGGAGCATCGCCCATGTCGTCCGTCCTGCAGGAGCTGGCTCATCCGGAAGTCGCGTCCCGCCGCTACAGCCCCCCTGCGCTCGTGCCCACCGGGCACCCGCGCTGGCTGGAGTCGATGCTGGAGTCCCTGCGCGAGGACTGGGATACGGCCTGCTGGCCTCCGCTGTTCCGCGCCACGGCCGATGGCAAGCGCCCGCCGCTGCGGCAGTGGCAGCGCGTGCTCTCCAACTTCTTCCTCATCGTCGAGTCCTTCCCCAAGTACATGGGGTTGTCGCTGGCGAAGACGACCTACGGGAAACGCCCGGGCGATGCGAGCGCCCGCCGCTGGTTGCTCCAGAACCTGGGCGTGGAGGCGAAGCACGCCGAGTGGTTCATCGACTGGATGCAAGGCATTGGCTTGTCGCCGGACGCCGTCTTCGCCCAGCGGCCGCTGCCAGAGGTCCAGGCGCTGCACGAGCACCTGCTCGACACGTGTGCGCGCGGCACGCTCGCCGAAGGCGTGGCCGCGTCCAACTGGGCGGTGGAGGGCATCACCGGCGTGTGGACCCGGGAGGTGGCGGAGCCCTTTCGCGCCTATGCGGCGGACGGTGCGCGCATTGACGTGTACTCGATGATGTGGCTCAAGGTCCACGCGCGCTATGACGACCTGCACCCGGAGGAGGCGCTGGAAATCATCAAGCTGTCCACCGACGCGAGCTCGGGTGAGCCCTTCCGCGTCCAGGCCGCCGCGCGCAAGTCCTTGCAGTTGTATTCCGCCGCGCTCCAGGCGTGCTGCAACGGCTGAATCGCGCGACACCTGCGCACATCCCTCCAGGGTGTTGCCAGCGTGCTTCCCACGCGCTCTCGCTTCGTGGCGCGCGCTCTGTCCGGAAGACGGCAGCTTCCCCCGTCGGCACTGTCCGCTTCGCGTGGACAGTGAGGTACTCGCGGGTGAGGACACCCGGCTCCACCCGAGCGGTGCGAGCCCGCGGCCTCGGGGGGATGT
Source organism: Pseudomonadota bacterium (assembly GCA_023426545.1). GTDB lineage: Bacteria > Myxococcota > Myxococcia > Myxococcales > Myxococcaceae > Myxococcus. Next base: position 25,012 of record JAFAAN010000104.1, on the reverse strand, counting down.
GTCGCATGAGTGCCGAAGACAAGGTCATCCAGGAGTACCGAGGCCGTGCGCTCAAGGTGTTCATGTTGTGGGTGCTGCCGGTGGCGCCCATCGCCGCGTATCTCAATGGCATGGCCATGGGGGTGACGGGCTGGTCGGGCCTGGTGGCGGTGGCCTGGGTGCTGCCGCCCATCATCGTGGGGCTGGGCATCGCCTACCCCGCGATGATGTTGCACCTGCTGGTGGAGGGCGCGCTGCGGGAGCGGCCCCAGGACGCGCCGGGCGAGCGGCTGACGCGCATCCTCCGGCTGCCGTGGCGCGCCGCCATCGCCACGTCCTGGGGCGCGTGGACGCTGGGCGGCGTCTGGTTCAGCCTCCACGTCTGCCTTCTGTGGAAGAAGGACCTGTCCCTCGTCGTGCTGGGGACGCTCATCGGCGTCTGCTTCGGCGTGGTGCTGGGCTTTCCCATCAGCGTCTCGCTGGAGCGGCTGTTGCTGCCGGTGGCGCTGGAGGAGCAGCGGAAGGACCCGACGCAGGTCCTCAAGGGGGGCGGCTTCTTCTGGCCCCGGCAGGCGTGGTTCATGCCCACCACCTTCATCGGCTCCAGCCTCTGCGCGCTGGTGCTGAGCGGGTGCGTGGTGCTGGTGAAGCTGCAGGGCATCCGGGACGAGCTGCACAAGGCGCTGGTGGCGGAGGGCGCGCATGGCTCGGCGCAGGCGTTGATGGGCATGGGGGACCTGCTCGCGGGAGAGCTCGCCTTCGGGCTCGCCTGGGTGGGCGGGCTCCTGGCGATTCCCGCCGTCACCACGTGGATGCTGGCGCGCCGTCAGTCCAGCGCCGCCGGAGCGGTCGGCGCGGCCATCGAGTCGCTGGCGGCCGGTCGGGTCATCTCGCCCGCCTGGGTCTCCACGGACGAGATGGGTGACCTGTCGGCCGGGATGAACGTGGTGCTGGTCCGGCTTCGGCAGCTGCCGCTGTCGCTGAATGACTCCGCCACGCGGCTGAGCGGAGCGGGACGCCACCTGCGGGAGTCCCATGACGAGCACCAGCAGAGCCTGGTCCGGCAGGCGTCGGCGCTGCATGAGGCGCAGATGACGTCGGAGGAAATCCGGCGCACCTCGCTGATGGCCGTGGAGCGGGCGGAGGACGTGCTCCAGGTGGCCCGCCGCTCGGAGCTGCTGGGACAGCAGGGCGAGGCCGCCGTCGAGCGGAGCCTCGCCGGGCTGGCGGACATCCGCCGGGTGGTGGACGGCATCCAGGAGCGCCTGGTGCGGCTGGCGCAGAGCACCACGCAGATTGGCGAAATCACCGAGTCGGTGAAGGACCTGGCGGACCAGTCCCACCTGCTGGCGGTGAACGCGGCCATCGAGGCGGCGCGCTCGGGCGAGCAGGGGCGGGGCTTCGCGGTGGTGGCCCGCGAGATTCGCGGCCTGTCGGACCAGTCCATCCAGGCCACCCGGCGCATCCGCACCATCCTCCAGGACATCAGCAACGGCATCCGCGACGCGGCGAAGATGGGCGAGGCGGGCGTGCAGACGATTGGCACCGGCCTGGACCAGATGCGGGCGTCCGGGGACTCGCTGCGGGAGCTGTCTCGCATCTCCCAGGAGAACTCCGCCGCCGCCCGGCAGATTGCCGCCGCGGTGACGCAGCAGGACGCCGGCTTCGCGCAAATCTTCGACGCCATCGCGGACCTGTCGCAGCTCATGGATGCCACGCTGAAGCGGCTGGAGTCCACGCAGGAGGCCACCAACACGCTGGCCGTCGTCTCCGACGAGGTGGCGCGCATGGCGCGGCAGTTCAACGCGACGGGGTGATGTCCGTGCGCGACGTGCCCAGCGGCAGCGTGAGGATGAAGCGCGTGTCGCCCGGCGTGGAGTCCAGCCGCAGCGCGCCGCCGTGCGCGAGCGCAATCTTGCGCGCCAGGGGCAGCCCCAGGCCGGTGCCCTTCTCGCGCGTGGTGAAGAAGGGCTCGAAGATGCGCTCCCGCTCCGGCGCGGGCACCCCGGGGCCGGCGTCACGGACCTGGATGGTGTAGTGGCCGCCGGTGGCCGTGCCGGACACCTGCACCCGGCCACCTGGGGGCGAGGCCTGCACCGCGTTCTTCACCAGGTTCACCAGCGCGGCGGTCAGCAGGCTGCCGTCCGCCTCCAGCACCGCGGGCGCGGCGTCCAGGTCGACGGAGACGGCCCGGGCGCTGGCCTCGGCGGCCATCAGCTCACAGGCGACGGAGAGCAGGGTAGGGGCCTCCACCGGCGCGCGCGCCAGCGGCTGCTCGCGCGCGAAGGCGAGGAAGTCCTCGACGATGCGCTGGAGGTAGGCGACCTCGCGCTGGATGCGGTCCACGTGCGCGCTCGCCTCGGCATGCGTGCCGGACTGGAGGTCCTCCTTCAGGATGCCGGAGAAGAGCGCGATGCCCCCAATGGGGTTGCGCACCTCGTGCGCCACGCCCGCGAGCATCATCTTGAGCTGCCTGTCCCGGCTCTCCAGCGCGCCGCGCATGTCTTCCAGCTCGCGCGCGAGGACGCCGATTTCCAGCGTGGGCTCCGGTGGCACGGGCGTCGTCAGGTCGCCCCGGCCGATTCGCAGCGCGGACGCCATCAACCGCCGCAGCGGCCGGGCCAGTCCGCGCGCCGTCAGCACGGCGATGAGGGCGAGCGCGGCCAGGGCCACCGCGCCCATGCTGGCGAAGGTGCGCGACAGTTGCTTTAGCGGGCCGAAGAAGGCGGCGCTGCCCTCCACGCCCACGGCTCCCACCACGCGCCCTTCGTACAGGATGGGGGCATAGCCCGTCTTGTAGAGGCGCCCATCCGAGCCGGTGAAGAGCACCTGGCTGGCGACGCGCGCACCAGCGAAGACGCGGGTGAGCTCCAGCCTGTCTCGCGCCAGCTCCGGCATCTCCACGCCCACGGGCAGCTTGCCCCCCACGTCCACGCGCACCCGGCCCTGGGTGTCCACGGCGAAGACGCGACGTACGCCGCTGGCCTCGGCGATGTTCTCGAAGTGACGGACGAAGTTCCGCCACGTCCGCGTCCCCGTCACGTCGTCGCCGGGCTCGATGGTGAGCAGCCGCTCGCCGTGGACCTGGGTGGCGGTGGCGGCGGCGATGGCGCTGAGGCTGGTGCCCAGCTCCTCTTCCAGGATGGAGCGCGCCAGCTGGTACACGGATGTGCCCGCCACCGCGACGAAGAGCAGGGTGGGCACCAGGAAGGCCACCAGCAGCCGCGCGGAGAGCGAGCCCAGCGCGTCACGCCATCGCGAGCTGTTCCGGGCACCAGGAGCCATGACCGGGCCGGACTCTATCCGAGCACCGCGGCCCCGGCGGTGCGGGCTCGTGCTCCGCTGCCTGCTTCGCGGAAGAGGTTGCCGAAGCGGTCCGGGTGTGCGTAGCTTGTGGACGGCGCCTCACGGCGCTGTCCCATGACCTCTGCTCGCTAACCCAGCCCCTGTGTGCGACTGCCCGTGCCGCTTCGGCCCCTGTGCCGTGGCGTCGACGTGAGCGTCTGTCCAGGTGCGTGGGCCTCCGCAGTGTCCCCAACGCCGTATTCCCATGACCTGAATGCCCGGCGCCTGGCGCGCGCGGCATGGAGAACCCGTATGCGAAAGCTCAAGTACCACGTTGCCACCAGCGTCGACGGTTTCATCGCCCACGAGGACGACACCTACGGCGCGTTCATGCAGGACCGCCTCATCAAGGACAGTGAGCACGTCACGGACTACGTCGCGTCCCTGGCGTCCTATGCGACGGCGCTGATGGGCCGGCGCACCTACGAAGTCGGGCTCAAGGTGGGCGTGACGAACCCGTACCCGAACCTGGAGACCTACGTGTTCAGCCGCACGCTGAAGGAGAGCCCGGACCCCAAGGTGAAGCTGGTGTCGGAGGACGTGACGGGCACGGTCCGGCGCCTGAAGGAGCAGGAGGGCGGCGACATCTACCTGTCCGGTGGTGGCGCGCTCGCCGGGTTGCTGCTCGCAGAGGGGCTGGTCGATGAGGTCCTGCTCAAGATGAGCCCGCTGATACTCGGCGCGGGCATCCCGCTGGTGTCCTCGCTGAAGCAGGTGGTGGACCTGGAGCTGAAGTCCACCAAGGTCTACGGCAATGGCGTGCTGCTGCTGCGCTACGCCGTCATGCCCCGGCAGGAGGCTCCGAAGCCCGCGTAGTCGCAGTGGGGAGCGTGTCCGCGTCCTGGAGGGCACGCTCCCCGTCTCTCCTGGCGTTACTGGAGGAAGGCGTCCTTCACCGCGTCCAGCAGCGGGTTGGCGCCCGTGGTGGGGTTGGTGCAGCCCTGGTTGAGGGTCCAGATGATGGTGCCGCCAAAGCCGTTGTCGCGGGCGTAGGCGCCCTTGGCCGCGATGGCCTGCGGACCGTCATAGGAAATCCACCGCACCGTGCCGTCCTCCACCGGCGTGGTGAAGGTGAGGTAGCTGGCCGCGGCCACCGCGTCCCAGCGGTACGTCCCGGACGCGGAGAGCTGCTGAATCTTCCTGTACGTGAACGCGTTGTCGCTGCCCACGTAGTCGGCCCAGCTCGTGAAGCGCTGGTAGGGGCCGGTGATGTTGCGCCAGGCCATGCCATAGAAGGGGATACCCATGCCCAGCTTCGCCTTGGGGATGCCCGCGCGGGCCCACCCCTGGAGGCTGGAGGACACGGACGTCGGCCGGTTGCCGGACTCGCCGTAGAGCGCGGACGTGTACCAGGATTGCCAGCCGTCCCACGGGCCAATCATCTCGTAGGACATGACGTTGATCTGGTCCAGGTACGGCGCGAGGTTGGCGAACCACGGGTCCGCGTCGCTGGCGACGTTGGTGTTTATCCACCCGATGGGGAAGGTGAGCAGCATGTCCGGCCGCGCCGCGCGCAGCTCCCGCACCAGCGCGAGCAGGTTCGGCTTGTCGGCCTCCTCCACCGGCTCCCAGTCGATGTCGAGCCCGTCGTAGCCGAAGCGGTCCATGGCCTCGAGGAGGTTCTGCACGAACTTCGCCCGGTTCACATTCGACGCCGCGGCCACCCAGCCCGCGTGCTCACCCGCGCCCCCCACCATGATGATGGCCTTGCGTCCCGCGGCGTGGGCCCGCTGGGCGAGCGTCCTCGCGATGTGCGGACCGTTGTCGTTGTCGAAGCGCGTGTCGAGCGTGCCATCCGCCCTGGGCGTGACGCGGCCGACGATGATGTGCGTCAGCGCGCTGAAGTCCACCTTCTCGGGCGGATACAGGTCGGCGTTCCAGCCGGTGTAGTAGCCGGAGACCCACTTTTCTCCGCTCGACTGCGGCGACTGGACGGTGGCGGAGACGGGCGCGGAGCGGAGCCCTTCGCCGCGGGTCCCCACCGCCGTCACGGCGTACCAGTACGTCGCGCCCGCGGTGACGCGGGTGTCGCGGTACGTGGTGTTCGTGAGGGGGGCCGTGGTGCGCTTCGTGTACGTGCCCATCTGGGAGGTGGCGCGGTACACGTGATAGCCCGTGGCGTCGCTCACGGTGTTCCATGTCAGGGAGACGTCCGACGCGGAGGCCACCGCTTTCACGTCGCCGGGCGCCGGAAGCGTGGCTGAGCCCAGGCGCAGGCTGTCGAACGTCATCACCGGCAGGCTGCGGCCCGCGCCCTCCTGGATGGCGATGCCGTCCAAGGTGTCATTGGCGACGTTGAGCGCGGTGAGCGGCACACGGCAACGCGTCCACGCGCCGGCCTTGATGGCGCCGCCGTCGCAGTAGCGGTTGATGGAGATGGTGGGCCGCGCCTGGTTTCCCACGGTGGCGTAGGCGGTGAGCGCGGGGTTGGCCGTGGCGCCACCATGGACCTGGAGCTCCAGGAACTCGAGCCCGGTGGTGGAGACGCCCGTGTGGTGGAAGTAGAGGCCGGTCCACGGGCCGAACGTCACGGAGACGGCGCGCGTGCCCGAAGCGACGGGCGAGGTCGCCGTGAGGTTGCGCGTGGCCCAGGACCAGTCCACCCAGCCTGTCCCGAGCGCGTCCTCGTACAGGGTGAACGAGCCATCCGCCGCGGCCTTGCCCGGCGCGTGCTCCTCTGGTGCGACGTTCCGTGGGGGCATGGCGTCGGCGATGAGTTCTTCATTGCTGCACGCACCGAGCTGCACACCCACTGCCAACATGAACCATGTGAGTTGTCTCTTCATGGCGCTCCCATGGCCAGGCGGCGAGAGCTGGCGCGGGCTCAGGGGCCTGATTCATGCACGGCTCGGAAGAATCCGTCGTCCCCGGCGGGTTGAACGTGCGTGAGCAGGTTGGAGCTGACCGAGGAGCAGAGGAGCGAGCTGGAGGCGTGCTTCCGCGCAACGGAGGACCGACGGTTGCGGGAGAGGCGCCAGGCGGTGCTGATGACGGCCCGGCGCCGTCCGCAGCAGCAGATTTCCGAGGATCTGGGCACCACGACGCGTAACGTCCAGCGCTTCCTGGCTCGCTACCGGGCTGGGGGCCTGGAAGGGCTGAAGATTCGGTAGGAGCCGGGCAAGGCGCCTTTCATTCCCGAGGAGCTGGCGCCCACCATTCTGGACTGGATACGCAAGGCCCCTGGGCCTGCGGCCTCAAGCGCGCCAACTGGACGCACGTGGCGCTGGCCGACTACCTCCACCGGCAGACGGGCATTCATGTGCGCGAGACGGCCATGAGCGACTTCTGCCGCCGCCATGGCGCGCGCCTCTACCGGCCCACCTACCGTTTCCTGCTTGCCGACCCGGCCCGCCAGCAGCAGGCCCGGCGGGAGTTGAGCGAAAAAACGCCAGGCCGAGCGAGGCGACATTGCCCTGCTGAGTCAGGACGAGGCGCGCTTTCCCATCGTGCCCATTTTGACGGCCACCTTGGGCCTCAAGGGTGAGCGCCCCGTCATCGGCACCCGTGACTGCAAGGACGCGGTGCACACCTTTGCCTCGGCCAACGTCACCACCGGCGCGGTGACGAGCCGCCTGTATGGCAGCCGCACCCGGACACGCGGTGAGGACGGCCTCTCCAAGACTAAGCGGATGCAGGTGGCCTTTGCCCACCACCTGCTCGATGTGGCTCGGGCCTACCCGGCCGATGGCTATCGCGAAGTCGTCCTCGTCATCGACAACGCCCCCTGGCACCGGGAGCGCCCGGTGGACTGGGCCCTGCGGCGCTACCCGCACCTGACGCTCTACCGGCTGCCACCCTACAGCCCGCAGCTTCAACCCATTGAGCGGCTGTGGCGGCCCCTACGCCAGCGCTCCACGCACAACGTCCTCTTCGACGAGCTGACCGAGCTGGAGCACGCGCTCCGCTCAGGGCTCGGCTACTACCGCGCCCGGCCCCAAGCGGTGCTCAACTTCTCGGCTCTCCCTGGAACCCGATTCAATCAGCCGAGGTGTGAATGAGGCCACCTCGCGGGCGCCCACCGGGAATGGCGGGCGCTCAATGACCTGGCTGTCTGCGCGCAGAGGCACAGAGTGCAGGCATCGGCTTTCAAGCCATAGGGTAGGGGGTTTCGGCACCTCCCTCGTGTGTCAGGCCGTGGAGTAACCTGTATGCCGTGCGATTGGTCTACGGGCTTTAGAGCCTACTGCGGTAGGAGCGAGAGGAGGTGGCGCCGTTGCTTGCTGGTCAGATCGACGCGTCAGGTGTGAACAGGTCGGGCATTCGCTAGCGAGGCGTCAAAGATAACTGGCTTGAGCCCTGGGATGAGATTGGTTGCTCTTTGTCTGGTTTGTATCGGGCGGTTTAGTGCAGTTTGGGTTTGTGCAGCCTTGTGCCACTCGTGGGGGCTTTTGAGAGTTCCCGAGAGGGGCTGAGGACCTTATCCTTGGGAAGTCTGCGTAGCCCGAGAATGGAGTTTTTGCTTGAGTGCAGAGGGGGCAATGTGGGTAAGATCGCTGCTTAGACTTCCGGCAAGATGTCGTTGCTTTTGAAACTGGAGTGACAATGAGTATTGATGAAAAGGTTGAGGCTGTGAGCGTGGGCCCTGGTTCTGTTGAGGCGATGGACAAAGGAGATACAGACAATGACTTCGCGGCGCTTCAGCAGATCATTAAGGCACTGGGGCGAGTGCAGCCCGACCATCGGCTTCGAGTGTTGCAGAGTGTGATGACATTCTTCGGGATGAATGGGGGGATGGCACAGGAAGGTGTGGTGCAAGCTGCCGCGGCTCAGACATCCGGAACAAAGGCGGCAGATATTGGTGGAACTTCAGCGCGTTCGTTGGATTTTTCAACCCGGCAGAGTATGTCCCCAAAGGAGTTCATGAAAGAAAAGCAGCCGCAGACAGATGTTGAGCGAATTGCGTGTCTTGCATATTATGTCTCTCATTATCGCGACACGCCGCATTTCAAGACGCTGGATTTGAGTAAGATTAATACTGAAGCTGCCCAGCCTAAATTCGCCAATGCGGCTTATTCTGTGAATAATGCGCTTAATTCTGGCTATTTGGCTCCTGCGCCAAAGGGGTTCAAGCAACTCAGTGCTATTGGAGAGCATTTTGTCCAGTTGTTGCCTGATAGAGAGGCGGCAAAGGCTGCCATGGCAAATGCAAGGACTCGCAGGAAGGCGCGTAAGGCTGGAAGTAAAGAAGGGAAGGGCGAGTGAAGACAAGTTTTAATAGACATCGGGCGGTTCGTATTGCGCTGTATAACCACAAGGGCGGAGTGGGTAAGACGAGTCTCACTCTCAATGTGGCCCATGCGCTTGCTGAGATGGGGAAGCGCGTTTTGCTCGTGGATGTCGATCCTCAATGCAATCTGACGTCGTATTTGATCGAAGATTCTGTTGTTGATGATTTGCTGGACAGTTCAGATTCGTCGGAGGGCAAGACCCTTTGGTCTGCGGTTAAACCTGTTTCAGATGGTAATGGCGATCCGAAAGTTGTTGCTCCTTTTGAGGTTGCTGCTCAGCCGAACCTGCTTTTGCTTGCTGGTGACATTCAGATGTCGTCATTTGAGTCGGATTTGGCTCAGGCGTGGGGAGAGTGTTTTCAGCGAAAGATTAAGGGCTTGCGAGCAACCGCCAGTATTAGTGCGGTGGTGAATGCGGTTTGTCGGCAGTACAGAGTCGATTATGTGTTTTTTGACTCCGGGCCCAGTATTGGACCACTTAATAGAGTGGTGATTCTGGATTGTGACTATGTGATTGTCCCTGCGGCATGCGACCTGTTCTCTGTGCGTGCCCTCAAGACGATGGGGCACACGTTGGCGACCTGGGTGCAGGATTGGATGACGATAAATGCATTGGCGCCGCAAGGAGTCTATTTGTTGCCTGGGGAGCCAAAAATCTTGGGGTATATTCCGCAGAGATTTCGTATTTATCGTGGGCAATTGGCGGCCGTCCAGGAGTCGTATGTGGCGAGGATAGAAAAGCAAATGTTTAGTGATGTTGTTTCTGTTCTTCGAGGGGTTAAGTCTAGCCTTGCGCCGTCGTCAATGAGTCAGTTGCGTCTTGGGTCTGTGAAGGACTTTGGAACGATTGCGAGCCTTTCCCAGTCTCAAGGAGTTCCATTTGAGATGGTAGAGGGCGGGAATGCAAAGCAGTTGGAGGAGGCACAGAAGGTGTTTCGCGGCATCGCGCGAAAGATTCTGGCGCAGACAGGGGCGGTGTCTCAATGAACGGTCGAGTTTCTTCGAGGCGAGTAGCTGGGGGGATTCAGAAGGACATTAAGAAAATGGTCGACCTTTACGTTGAAAATATGCATCTCTTTGAGACGTTTAGGGCGAATGTGTATTCGTCTCTTTCGAACTCGCCCAAGTTGGGGGAACTTGTCCATTCTATGAAATGGAGACTGAAGGATCCAGACCACCTGAAGGAGAAACTGGAGCGAAAGGCGAGGGAGGCAAGTGAGAAGGGGGTTGCCTTTGGTTATAATGAGAAGAATCTATTTTCGAAGATCAATGACTTAGTTGGCTTTAGGCTTCTTCATTTGCATACGAATCAGTTTGAAAAAATCGATCGTTTGCTTAGGGAAGCACTTCAGGAATCGCAATTTGAGTTGGTCGAGGGGCCGATCGCAAGAGCGTGGGATTCGGACAGCAGGGCGTATTTTGAGCGAATTGGGGTGAAGTGTGTTGATAGTTTGACTATGTATACGAGTGTTCATTATGTAATTGCGTCAAACTCGAAGACGAGATTGACTGCGGAGCTTCAAGTGCGAACTCTCGCTGAGGAGTTGTGGGGCGAGGTTAATCACCAGGTTAATTATCCTCATCCGACGGATGTTTTGCCGTGTGTTGAGCAAATTAAGGTGCTGGCTCGGCTTGTGTCGAGCTGTAGTCGGCTTGTTGATTCGATATTTTTGTCATATTCGGAAGGGGAGATTCATTCCTCGTCGAAATTGAGGCGACAGGCGCAACGCAAGCAGAGACGTTGATTGAGTAATCGTTTTGGCGATGGGGCGATTGTGGGGCTGGTAAGATTCCTCAGTCGAACATCGCGACCAGCGCGTCGCCGAGCGTCTCCACGCCGACGACCTTCAGCTTCGGGCCCGCGTCTTCCAGGCGCCGCGCGCTGCCCGCGGGCATCACCACGCGCTGGAAGCCCATCTTCGCGGCCTCCGCGAGCCGGGGCTCCACCTGGCCCACCGCGCGCACTTCGCCCGCGAGGCCCACTTCACCGAGCACCAGCGTCTTCGGGTCCAACGGCCGGTTCTGGAGGCTGCTCACCAGCGCCGCGCACACCGCGAGGTCACACGCGGGCTCCGTGAGCTGCATGCCGCCCGCCACGTTGACGAACAGGTCGCAGCCCACCAGCGGAATCTCCTCCTTCTTCTCCAGCACCGCCGCCAGCAGCGCCACGCGGTTGCCGTCCACGCCAATCGCCGTGCGCCGCGCGGTGCCGTAGCCCGTGGGCGCCACCAGCGCCTGCACCTCCACCAGCAGTGGGCGCGTGCCATTGAGCGTGCTCGTCACCACGCTGCCGGACTTGCCCACCGGCCGCTCCGACAGGAAGAGGGCCGAAGGGTCCGGCACCTCGACGAGCCCCGCGCCCTTCATCTCGAAGACGCCAATCTCGTTCGTGGAGCCGAAGCGGTTCTTGTGCGCGCGGAGGATGCGGAAGGGGTGGCCGCGCTCGCCCTCGAAGTAGAGGACGGTGTCCACCATGTGCTCCAGCACGCGCGGGCCGGCGATGGAGCCTTCCTTCGTTACGTGCCCCACCAGGAACGTGGGCACCCCCGTCCGCTTCGCGTAGGCCATCAGCCGGCCCGCCACCTCGCGCACCTGGGTGATGCTGCCGGGCGCGTTGCCCAGCTCCGGCAGGTACATGGTCTGGATGGAGTCCACCACCAGCGCCTCGGGCTTCAGCGTCTCCGCGGCCGTCAGCACGCGCTCCGCGTCCGTCTCCGCGAACAGGTGGATGGACTCGCCCTCCACCCGGAGCCGCTCGGCGCGCATCTTCGTCTGGCGGAGGCTCTCCTCACCGGACACGTAGAGCACCGGGCCGTGGCGCGCCAGCTTGTCCAACGCGGCCAGCAGCAGCGTGGACTTGCCGATGCCAGGGTCGCCGCCCAGCAGCACGATGGAGCCGCTCACCACGCCGCCGCCCAGCACCCGGTCGAACTCGGCGATGCCCGTGCGGCGCCGCGTCTCCGTCTCGCCGCTCACCTCCTTGAGCCGCATGGGCCGCGCCGCGCCGCCCGAGGCGCCCCAGGCCGGGCGCCGCTCGTCCGCCTTCGGGTCCGTCTCCTCCAGCAGGGAGCTCCACGCGCCACAGTCCGGGCACTTCCCGAGCCACTTCGCCGTTTTGTACCCACACGCCTGACAGGTGTAGTGCGTCTTCGCCTTCGCCATGGGTCGGGTGAATAGCGCGGAACCCTGACGTTTTTGCGCCTTCCAGGCAGGCATGACCGCAGAGCAGGCAGGCGCGTTGTCAAGCCCCCCGGCGTCAGCTTGTACGCGCGGGAGGGGCAACCCAGGTTTGTTCCCAGGTGGGCGTCGCACCCTGCGCCGCCCGACAAGCACGGGAGGAAGTCATGGGGATTATCGCGTTCCTGGTCATCGGCCTTCTCGCGGGCCTCATCGCCCGCGCGCTCCTGCCGGGCAACCAGTCCATGGGGCTCATCGCCACCACGCTGCTGGGGATTGTCGGCTCCTTCGTGGGCGGCTTCGTCGCCTCGCTCTTCCGGAGCGGCGGCCACGTCTTCGACCTGCACCCGACGGGCCTCCTGTTCTCCGTCCTGGGCGCACTCCTGGTCCTGTTCCTGGTGGGGCTGGCCGGCCGGGGCAGCCGCGTCCACGTCTGATGCGCGCGTCCACTGGCGTGCTGGGCCCCCGGAGAGTCGTCAACCCTCCTGCTCGGAGACGTTGACAATGCTCCGGGGGCCGCGCACGTTCGGGCCCTCCACCGTCCATCAGAGGAGCCCATGCCCGACACCGCCCCCCTCTCCAGTGAGTCGTTCTCCGGTCACGCCCACGTCGCCGCGCCGCCGCCTCCGGGCGTCGCCGTGCGCCACGACTGGTCGCTGGCCGAGGTGCGGGCGCTCCATGACCTGCCGCTGCTGGAGCTGGTCCACAAGGCGCAGACGGTCCACCGGGCCGTGTTCGTGGACAACAAGGTGCAGCTGTGCTCGCTGCTGTCCATCAAGACGGGCGGCTGTCCGGAGGACTGCTCCTATTGCCCGCAGGCGGCCCGGTACAAGACGGGCGTCAAGGCGGAGAAGCTGATGGCGGTGCCGGAGGTGCTGGAGGCCGCGTCCAGGGCCCGCGCCGCCGGGGCCACGCGCTTCTGCATGGGCGCCGCGTGGCGCGAGGTGAAGGACGGTCCGCAGTTCGACAGCGTGCTGGAGATGGTGCGCGGCGTGCGCTCGCTGGGCATGGAGGCGTGCGCCACGCTGGGCATGCTCACCGAGAGCCAGGCCCGGCGCCTGCGCGAGGCGGGCCTGTCCGCCTACAACCACAACCTGGACACCTCGCCCGAGCACTACGGCGACATCATCTCCACCCGCACCTTCGAGGACCGCCTGCGGACGCTCGACCGCGTGCGCCAGGCCGGCATCTCCGTGTGCTGCGGCGGCATCATCGGCATGGGCGAGTCGGTGGACGACCGCTGCAACCTCCTACGCACGCTGGCCAACCAGGAGCACCACCCGGAGTCGGTGCCCATCAACGCGCTGGTGGCCGTGGAGGGCACGCCGCTCCAGTCGCAGCAGCGCGTGGAGACGGTGGACATGGTCCGCACCATCGCCACGGCGCGCATCCTCATGCCGCAGTCCATGGTGCGCCTGTCCGCGGGCCGGCAGCAGATGAACGAGGAGGCGCAGCTCCTGTGCATGATGGCGGGCGCCAACTCGCTCTTCTTCGGCGAGAAGCTGCTCACCACCGGCAACCCCGAGTACACCCAGGACATGGCCCTGCTGGAGAAGGCGGGCATCCGCCCCCTGGAGCCGCGTCAGGAGGGGTGAGGCGCCGTGCGTGAGGAAGCCATCGCGGCGGCGTGGGCCCGGGAGGACCTGGAGGCCCTGTCCGCGCGCGGCCTGCGCCGGCACCTGGAGCCCCTGGACTCACCCCAGGGGCCCGTGGTCCGCGTGGGGGACGAGACGCTCGTCAACTTCGCGTCCAACGACTACCTGGGGCTGGCCGCCTCGTCCTCCGTTCGGGCCGCGGCGCTGGCCGCCGTGGAGCGCTACGGCGTGGGGACAGGCGCCAGCCGGCTGGTGGTGGGCGACACCGCCGCGCACCACCGGCTGGAGGCGCGCCTGGCCGCCTTCGAGCGCGCCGAGGCCGTGCGCCTGTTCAACAGCGGCTACGCCGCCAACACCGGCATCCTCCCCGCGCTGGTGGGCCCCGGGGACGCCGTCTTCTCGGACGCCCTCAACCATGCCTCGCTCGTGGACGGCTGCCGCCTGTCGCGCGCCCACGTCCACGTCTATCCGCACGCGGACGTGGAGGCGCTGGCTCGCGCCCTGGCGGAGACGCCCGCGCGGCGCAAGCTGGTGGTGACGGACACCGTCTTCTCCATGGACGGGGACGTGGCGCCGCTGCGTGACATCGTCGCCGCGTGCCGGGCCCACGGCGCTGCGCTGATGGTGGACGAGGCCCACGCCACCGGCGTGCTGGGCGCGCGCGGCGCGGGCCTCTGCGACGAGCTGGGCCTGGAAGGGGCGGTGGACCTGCGCATGGGCACGCTGAGCAAGTCCCTGGGCGTCATGGGGGCCTACGTGGCCACCTCGCGCGCGGTGGCGGACCTGCTGGTGTCGCGCGCGCGGCCCTTCGTCTTCTCCACCGCGCTGCCCGCGCACCTGTGCGCCGCGGCCGAGGCGGCGGTGGACACGGTGGAGGGCGACCCGACTTTGCGCGAGCGGCTGTGGCGCAACATCCGCCGCTTCGCGGACGGCCTGCGCGTGCTGGGCGTGCGCGCCGAGCCCCGCAGCGCCGTGTTCCCCATCATCCTCGGGGCGCCCGAGCGGGCCCTGGACGCCGCGCGCCGCCTGCGCCAGGCGGGCGTGCTGGTGAAGGCCATCCGCCCGCCCACCGTCCCCGAGGGCACCAGCCGTCTGCGCTTCTGCCTGTCCGCCGCCCACACCGTGGGCCACGTGGACCTGGCGCTGGAGGCGCTGCGCGCCGTGGGAGTCCACCGTGGCTGAGCCGCGCCCGCCGTTTCAAATCTTCGTCACCGGCACCGACACGGGCGTGGGCAAGACGCAGGCGTCGTGCGCGCTGCTGTCGCTGCTGGCGGACGCGGGGCTCCGGCCCGAGGGCTTCAAGCCCTACGAGAGCGGCTGCGCGTCCCTGCGAGCGCCCGCGGACGCGCTGGCCCTTCGCGCGGCGGCGGGCAGCGCGCTGAGCGTGGACGCCGTGTGTCCCCACCGCTTCCGCCTGCCCGTGGCGCCGGGCGTGGCCGCCAGCCGCCTGGGCCGGGAGCCCGACTGGGGCGTCACCCTGGCCGCGTGGCGGCGGCTGCGCGGGGGCAGCGCCGTGGTGGAGGGGGCAGGGGGCTTGTTCGTGCCGCTGGACTCGAAGCACGACGTCATCGACCTCATCGCCGCCCTGCGCCTGCCGGTGCTGCTGGTGGCGCGCGCGGGGCTGGGCACGCTCAACCACACCGCGCTGTCGCTCCAGGCGCTGGCCGCGCGCCGCATCCCCGTGCGGGCCGTGTTGCTGTCACGCGGGACGTCCGCGAAGGACGTGTCGGAGCGCGACAACCGGCGCTTGCTGGAGGCCCGCCACGGCGTCCCCGTGCTGGGGCCGGTGCCCTATCTGCCGGACGCGCGGCGCCGCCACGCCGCGTTCCGCCGCGCGCTGCGCCCGCTGGTGCCCTGAGCGCGCGGAGGCCGGAAAATCGGCCTCCGGCGCGCTTCCGCCCAGGAGCCACTGCTACAGGTTGCGCAAGTTTTCGGGCCGTGTGGCCGCGAAATGGACGTGTCGTTTGTTCCGCGCGAGAACGCCTCTCGAATGGCGGACATCATCGATCTCACGTTCCTCGCGGACGTCCGGCGGCTCTTCAAGAAGCTCATCGATCAGAGGGGGCTTTCTTACTTCCTGCAAAAGGAGGGGCCTCGGCTCTTCCACATCGAGCCCTCCAAGGTGGAGCTGGTGCTCCGGACGGCCCTCCGCACGCGCGACCCACAACTTCCCCGGCCTCACGAGAAGGCCATCGAGCACTGCCGCAAGGAGGTTCGCCGCGACCTCATCCGCCGCGTCGCGAACGCCATGTTGCAGACTGGCCTGTGAGCCACTTCTCCGCGCGGACGGAGTTCGCACGGACCTCCAACCCGCTGGCGCAGGCGCTCGAGCGGCACCGCGCCAGCGGCCTCCGGCTGCTGGACCTCACGGAGTCCAACCCCACGCGCGTGGGATTGCCCACGCCAGATGAGGCCCTGCTGGCGCCCGAGGCGGCCTTCACCTACGCGCCGGAACCCCTGGGCCTCGCCTCCGCGCGCCAGGCGCTCGCCGCAGACTTCGCCGCGCGCGGCGCCCCGGTGTCCGATGCGCACCTGCTGCTGACCTCCAGCACCAGCGAGGTCTACGGCTGGCTCTTCAAGCTCCTGTGCGAGCCCGGGGACAACGTCCTCGTCCCGGCGCCCTGCTACCCCCTCATCGAGCACCTCGCGCGCCTGGAGGGCGTCCAGACGCGCGCCTACGCCCTGCCGCGGGCGCACGGCTTCGGCCTGGACGCGGCGGCGGTGGAGCACGCGGCCGACGGGCGCACCCGCGCGGTGCTGGTGGTGAACCCCGGCAACCCCACCGGTCACTTCCTGCGAGAGGGGGAGCTGGAGGCGCTGGCGGAGGTGTGCGCGCGCTGGCGGCTGCCGCTCATCTGCGACGAGGTGTTCGCCCCCTTCGCCTGGGAGGCAGCGCCGGGGCGGGTGGCCACCGTGGCGGGGCGGGCGCTGCCGATGCTCACCTTCGCCCTCTCCGGGCTCTCCAAGTCCGCGGGCCTGCCGGGCCTCAAGCTGGCCTGGACGCACGTGGGCGGGCCCGAGGCCCTCCGCGACGAGGCGCTGGCGCGGCTGGACTGGATGGCGGATGCGTACCTGCCCGTGGGGACCCCCGTGCAGAGGGCCCTGCCGGCGCTGCTGGCGCACGCTCCCCGCTTCCAGGCGGCGGTGCTGGAGCGGGTGAGGGGCAACCGGAAGCGCCTGCTCGCGGCCCGCGGGCCCGGGGCCCTCTGGGACGTGGTGCCCGCGGAGGGCGGGTGGAGCGCGGTGCTGCGGATTCCGAGGGCGCCCGGCGAGGAGGCCACCTGCCTGGCCCTGCTGGCCGCGGGCGTGCGGGTGCAGCCGGGCTACTTCTACGACTTCGGCGGCGGCGCCTTCCTCGTGCTGTCGCTGCTGCCACAGCCCGAGGCGTTCGCCGCCGCCGTCGAGGTGCTCGCGCGGACGCTGGGGCCCTGAGGCCCCATCACGTCACTGCGTGGGCGGGGTGATGAGCTGCACCGTCTGGAACTCGCCGCCCTCCACGCGGAACAGCTCGTACTCGGAGGGGGCCTCGCCCGTCGCGTCGAAGTCGAGGTTGCCGCTGGCGCCCGTCACGTTGATGACCTGGCCGTTGCGGATGGCCGCGCGAGCGCCCGCGAAGCCCTCCGTGCCCAGGTTGAACGCCGGCGCGGAGACGCCCTCGGGGGGCGTCACGAGCGCCAGTCCGTCCGCCATGCGCGCGCCGGTGATGGGCTGCGGGGCGTTGACGTCCGGGCCCGCGGCATACGCGGCGCCGAGCGCCACCAGGTACATGGCGTCATACGCGTGCGCGGTGAACGAGTACTGGCCCGGGTCCGTCTGGTTGTAGGCGGAGCGGAAGCGCTGCGCGAACAGCTGGTAGACGAGGTCCGGACGGGCCTGCGCCGGCGAGGTGCCGTAGGCGCCCTCGATGAGCGCGGCGTTGGCGCCCAGCGCGTTGAAGAGGCCCCGGTCCTTGCCCGCGTCGCTGAAGAACCAGCGCTGGGCCGTCCGGCCCCGGGCCGCCGTCTGGTTGATGATGCGCGCGTTGTCGTCGGCGAAGCCCACGAGGACCTCGATGTCCGGCAGGTCGCTGGTGATGTGCGTCACCACGTTGGTGATGTCGGTGCTGTTGCGGGCGTACTGAGCGGACGTCACGGTGCGCAGCGCCGGGTCGATGCGCCCGAGCGTCACGCCGAAGAGGCCCTGCCCGTAGGCGTCGTTGACGTAGCTGATGCCCACCTTGGAGACGTCGTCGAAGGGCGCGCCACCCTCGATGGCGATGCGGCCCTGGAGCAGGTCGCCGATGATGCGGCCCTGGAGCGCGTCGGACGGCGCCGTGCGCCACACGAGGCCCGCCGTGGTGCCGTTCTGGTCGTTGATGTTGGCGATGTCGGGGCTGGTGCCGCTGTAGGTCAGCATCAGCACGCCGTTGGGCACGGTGAAGGAGGAGACCGCCAGCGCCTGGGAGCTTCCCGAGGCGAAAATCATCGGCACCTTGCGCTCGCGGATGAGCCACTGCGCCTGCTCGGCGGCGCGGTTCGGGTCGGAGCGCGTGTCGCAGATGTGGAGGACGAAGGGCCGGCCGTTGACGCCCTCGCGCTGGTTCACCTCGTCGAGGGCCAGCTTGATGGCGTTGAGCGCCTGCACCTCGGACTCGTCCGGGCCGTCGGCGGTGCTCAGCGGCACCGCGGCGCCCAGGGGAATGGCGTTGGCCGTGGAGGTGGGGCCGTAGACGTCGCCGCAGCCCTCCGGCTGTGGCACGCAGTACCCGGAGGTGCAGACCTGCGCGGTGGCGCAGTCCGAGGACGTCTCACACTCGGTCAGGCCCCCTGCGGTGGTGAAGCTGCACCCGGCCATCAGCAGGGTGCTCCCCGTCATCATCAATCCCAGCGCGCGCATCAGAAGCTCACCGCCATTCCTGCACCGGCGCCCTTGGGCGCCATCGTGACCCGCACCTCACCCGCCACCGGAGGGCCTTCCTTCGGATAGAGGACGATGGCGGTGATGACACCGGCCAGGCCCACGCCGAAGCCGATGTCCGCCAGCAGCGCCTTGCCCCGCGTCTTGTCCGCGAGCTCTTCCTTGGACGGCACGTTGGTGGCGTTGTCGAACTGCTCGCGCGCGTCGCGCGCCTGCATGCCGAAGAGCACGCCGGCCACCACGCCCGCCACGCCCGCGCCGCCCGCGACGAAGGCGCCGATGCGCTGGCGCTTGTAGGACGTCAGCGCGCGCTGCAGCTCGGCCTCCTGCTGGCGCCGGTTCTCGTCCTCGGCGCGGCGGGCCGCGAGCTGCTCCTCCTCGGCCTGCCGCCGCGCGGTGTCCGCCTCCTCCTGGAGGCGCTGGCGCTCGGCGCTGGCCGCGGCCGTGGCCTGGTCTTCCTTCTCGATGAGGACCCGCAGCCGGTCGATGCTGCGCGCGCTGCGCTTGAGCAGCGTGGGGTCCGTCCCGTCGGTGGCGCCCACGTACTGCTGGTACCAGCTCACCGCCTCGCGCAGCTCGCCCGCGTTCTCCAGGGAGATAGCGATGTTGTAGATGAGCCGCGGGTGCGGCTGGGCCTCGTGCGCCTTCTTCAGCGCCTCCGCCGCCTCCTGGTACTTGCCCTGCTGATACAGCCGCTCGCCATCCTTGATGAGGGCCGCTGCACTTTTCCCGCGCTGCGCGAACGCCACGGGGGGCGCCAGCGCGAGAATCACCGACAACACGAAAGCCAGTCTCATGACCTGAGAGCCTAGCGCGGAGCGGCCGGAAGGTCGAAGTGCTGACGTTTACTTCCCGTGAAAACCAGCGAGGCCACCTCCTCGCCCGGTGAGAGCGGGAAGTGGCCTCGGAGGACTTCAGGGCGCTACAGGGCGCCCGCGGCTCAGTGGTCCAGGCGCGACATGAGCAGCTTGCGCTGGAGCATGAGGGCGTCGGGCGCCTTGGTGCCGAGCTGCTCGAAGAAGACCTCCTGGCTCTTGAGCTCGGTCTTCCACTCGTCCTCCTTGATGGAGGTGACCTCGGTCACCACGTCGGCCGGCAGGTCCAGGCCCTTGAGGTTGAGGCCCTCGTCGGCGCGCGGCACCCAGCCCAGCAGCGTCTCCTGCGTGGGGACGCGGCCGTGGACGCGGTTCACGATCCACTCCAGCACGCGCATGTTCTCGCCGAAGCCCGGCCACAGGAACTTGCCGTTCTTGTCCTGGCGGAACCAGTTGACCTGGAAGATCTTGGGCAGCTGTCCGATGTGCTTCTGCATGTCCAGCCAGTGCTGGAGGTAGTCGCCCATGTGGTAGCCGCAGAAGGGCAGCATGGCCATGGGGTCGCGGCGCACGATGCCGACCTTGCCGGTGGCGGCGGCCGTGGTCTCGCTGCCCATGGTGGCGCCCAGGAACACGCCGTGGGTCCAGTTGAAGGCCTGGATGACCAGCGGGACGGTGTTGGAGCGGCGGCCGCCGAAGATGAGGGCGGAGATGGGCACGCCCATGGGGTCGTTGGCCTTGGGGCTCAGCGCCGGGTTGTTGGTCATGGGCGCGGTGAAGCGGCTGTTCGGGTGCGCCGCCTTCTCCGTGCTGCCCTTCTTCCAGGGGCGGCCCTGCCAGTCGGTGAGCTCCTCGGGGACCTCGCCGTCCTTGCCCTCCCACCACACGTCGCCGTCGGACGTCAGCGCCACGTTGGTGAAGATGGTGTCCTTGGCGATGGAGGCCATCGCGTTGGGGTTCGTCTTGGAGTTGGTGCCCGGCACCACGCCGAAGTAGCCGGCCTCCGGGTTGATGGCGTACAGGCGGCCATCCGGGCCGGGGCGCATCCACGCGATGTCGTCGCCGACGGTCTCAATCTTCCAGCCCTTGTACTCGGCGGGCGGAATCATCATCGCGAAGTTCGTCTTGCCGCACGCGGACGGGAAGGCGGCGGCCACGTAGGTGGTCTCCCCCTTGGGGCTGGTGACGCCGAGGATGAGCATGTGCTCGGCCATCCAGCCTTCCTCGCGGCCCAGGTAGCTGCCGATGCGCAGGGCGAGGCACTTCTTGCCGAGCAGCACGTTGCCGCCATAGCCGGAGCCGAAGCTCCAGATGGTGTTGTCCTGCGGGAAGTGGCAGATGTAGCGGCGGTCGGGGTCCACGTCGCCGGTGCTGTGCAGGCCGCGGTTGAAGTCGTCGCTGTCACCCAGCATGTCCAGCGCCTGCTTCCCCATGCGCGCCATGATGCGCATGTTGAGCACCACGTAGATGCTGTCGGTCAGCTCCACGCCCAGCTTGGTGAAGGGGCTGCCGATGGGGCCCATCGCGTAGGGCACCACATACATGGTGCGGCCCTTCATGCAGCCGCTGAACAGGTTGCCCAGCTTGGTGTAGGCCGCCTCGGGCTCCATCCAGTTGTTCGTCGGGCCCGCGTCCGTCTTGTTCGGCGTGCAGATGAACGTGAGGTGCTCGACGCGCGCCACGTCGTTCGGGTTGGAGCGGTGCAGATAGCTGTTGGGGCGCTTCTCCGGGTTCAGCGGGATGAGGATGCCCTCCTTCACCGCCTGGTCCGTCAGGCGCTTCCGCTCCTCCTCGGACCCGTCACACCAGACGATGCGGTCCGGCTGGGTCATCTCGGCCATCTTGGCCACCCAGGCCAGGAGCGTGGGGTTCTTCGTGGGGGCCTGCTGGCCCTCCGCCGCAACTTGCGTCGAAGCCATGGATTCGTCCTTGTGGTTCGTGTCTGGAAACAGGTTCCCAAAAGTTCTGGAAGGGGGGCACAAATGCAACCCGCGATCGGCCGCTCACGGTGGTACCGGACAGGCCGCTCCTAATTCCACTTATCAGCGGCCGGTCATCCAGTAGTGGACGGCGCACTGCGCCACGGGTGTCGCCGTATGAGCGGAGCGAATACAGCTTGGGGCGGGCCTTATGACCATCGCCATCGTCCTGGGCGTCGTCGTCGTCGCGCTGGTGCTGTTCTCGTTCGACACGCTGCCCATCGAAGTCAGCTCGCTCGTGGTGGTGTGCCTGTTGGCGCTCACCGGCGTGCTCACGCCCGCGCAGGCCTTCGAGGGGTTCAGCAACGACACCGTCATCTTCATCTTCACCCTGCTGGCGATGACACAAGGGCTCGCCTCCACGGGCGTGGTCCAGATGGTGGGGCAGCGGCTGTCCTTCTTCGCTCGTTTTGGACACCAAACATTCGTGATGGCGATGATGGTGGCGGTGGCCGCCTTCTCGTCCGTCATCTCCAACACGGTGACGACGGCGGCCTTCCTGCCGGTGGCCATCGGCGCCGCGCAGCGCGCCAAGGTGCCCAAGAGCAAGGTGCTGTTGCCGCTGGCCTACGCGTCCATGCTGGGCGGCATGATCTTCCTCTACGGTACGTCCACCAACCTGGTGATGTCCGCCGCGCTGCAGCGGCTGGGCATGCCGGGCATCGGCGTGGCGGAGCTGGCGCCGCTGGGGCTGCCGCTGGCCGCCATCGGCATCCTCGTGGTGGTGCTGCTGGCGCCGTGGCTGCTGCCCGCGCGCGAGGGGCACGGCGCCATGGAGGACTGGACGCTGCGCGACTACCTCACGGAGGCGGTGCTGTCGGAGGACTCGCGCTACGTGGGCAAGGAGCTGGGGGACATCTCGGAGGGGCTGGGCCTGCGCGTCATCGGCATCATCCGCGACGGCGGGGCCCTGCCCGCGGTGCCGGGCTACCGGCTGCGGGGCGACGAGCGGCTCCTCATCGAGGGCAACCGCGAGGCGATTCTGCGGGTGAAGGACCTGCGCGGCATCGAGCTCCGCCCGGACGTGCGGCTGTCCGACGAGGAGCTGCGCGACAAGGACTCGCTGCTCATCGAGGCCAGCGTTCCGCCGGGCAGCCCGCTCGTGGGGCGCAGCCTGAAGGAGACGCTGTTCGTGGAGCGCTACGGCATGGTGGCGCTCGCCCTGCACCGCAAGCCCGCCATCCAGCGCGTCACCAAGCTCCAACTGCTGGGGCGCATCTTCGGTGAGCGCTCGCTGTCCATGCTGCCGCTGTCGGTGGGTGACGTGCTGCTGCTGCGCGGGGCGCGGAGCAAGGTGGACGAGCTGGCGCGGGGCGGCAACCTGACGGTGCTGGGCGGCCACGAGTACCAGCCGCCGCGCTACGGCAAGGCGCTGCTGGCGGTGGTGCTCTTCCTGGGGGCGCTGGCGGCGGGCTCGATGGGACTGGTGCCGCTCTCGGTGGCGGGCCTCACCGGCATGCTGCTGATGATTGCCACCGGGTGCGTGGACTCGCGCACCGCCTTCCGGGTGGACTGGCGCGTGGTGCTGCTCATCGGCTCAATGATGGCGCTGGGGCTGGCCATGGAGGTGAGCGGCGCGGGGCAGTTCCTCGGTGACCGCGTGGCGCGGCTGGGCGCGTTTGGCGGCCCGCGCATGGTGATGGTGCTGCTGATGGTGCTGACCATCCTCCTGTCCGCGCCCATGAGCAACCAGGCCGCCGCGCTGGTGGTGCTGCCGGTGGCCCTCAACGCCGCGCAGCAGCTGGGCGTCGACGCCCGGCCCTTCGCGATGGCAGTCACTCTGGCGGCGAGCTGCTCGTTCATCACCCCGCTGGAGCCCAGCTGCGTGCTCGTCTACGGCCCCGGGCACTACCGCTTCACGGACTTCTTCCGCCTGGGCACGCCGCTCACCGCGCTGCTGGTGGTCATCCTCGGGCTGGCCGTGCCGTGGGTGTGGCCGCTGGAGCGGGGCGCTCCCTCGGCCCCGGCGGCGGCCCGCCCGGCCATGGGCCCGCGGGGGCTTTCGGGGCCGTGACGGCTCAGTGGATGGCGGCGCGCAGGCCCACGTCCACGATGACCTGGGCCTCCCGTTCGAGCATCCACTCCAGCCGCTCGCGCACGCCGGCCTCGTCGCCACCGGACGCGGTGACGGCCAGCCGGTAGAAGAGGGACTGGTGGCCGTCCTCGGACTGGGCCAGCTCGCCGTAGAAGCGCGCCAGGGCCGGGTCCGTGAGCCCCTCCGCCAGCAGGGACAGGCGCTCACAGGAGCGCGCCTCGATGACGGCGGCCACCAGCAGCCGGTCCGTGCGGCGCTCGGCGGCGGGCGTGCGAATCAGCTTCTGGAGGCCCTGGGCGTACGGGTCCCCCGCGTCCTTCGTCAGCGTGAGGCCCCGCGCCGCCATCAGGTCCAGGACCCGGGCCAGGTGGGCGCTCTCCTCGCGCGCCAGCCGCGCCATCTGCGCGGGGAGCCCCGGCAGGTCCGGGTAGGCCTGGAGCAGGGACAGCGCGTTGGCGGCGGCCTTCTTCTCGCAGTGGGCATGGTCCACCAGCACCTCGTCGAACCGCTCGAGCGCCAGGGGCAGCCAGCGCGGGTCGGTGGCGGAGTGGAGGATGACGGGACCCTCTCCGGAGAGGGGACGGCGGGAAGGCGTGGGACGGCTCATGCGGGCGCGGACTGTACGCGGCCCCCGGCTACTCCACCAGGACGAGCCGCCACGTCCGGCCCGCCAGGTAACCGACCTTGCGGGCGATGCGGGCGGTGCTCTCGTCCCGCTCGTCGATGCGCAGGGTGAGCCGCGGCAGCGAGGACAGCAGGTGGCGGGAAATCTGCCCCAGGCACAGCAGGGCGTGGCCCTTGCGGCGCTCGGAGGGCAGCGTGTAGAGGCCCTCCAGCTCCGCGCCGTACTGGGAGCGGCTGCCGATGTCCACCTTGAACACCAGGGCGCCGTTCTCCTCCAGCACGTAGGTGCGGCGCTGGCGCACGCGCTGGATGACGCGGGCCTCGTAGCCGCGCGGGTCCTCGGCCAGCGGGTCGCGCTCGTGCACCTCGCGCACGTAGCCCTGGGCCAGCGGCAGCAGCCGGGGCAGGTCCTCCTCCTTCGCCAGCCGCAGCAGCGGGTTGGTGAAGGGGCCCAGGTCGTCCGCGGACACGCTGAACAGCCGCTGCGTGCGCGACAGGCGGGGCTTGCCCGGCGACAGGCTGCGCAGCAGCGCGTCCACGGAGGCCTTGTCCCCCACGGTGGAGCGCAGCTTCAGGCGCGAGGCCAGCGCATCCGCGATGACGCTGGTGGCGGTGGCCTCGCTGGCGCTGGGCACCACCAGCCCGCCATCCCCTCCCACGAAGACGGCGGCGGTGAGCGCCTCGCCATCGAAGCGCCCGTAGAAGGCGAAGGGGACCTTGCCGCGGGGGGCGATGCCGAACTCCTCCAGCAGCCCCAGCAGGTAGAGGTTGTGGACCGGGTCCCTGGACAACAGCCCCCGGAGGGTCTCCGCGTCATGGGGTCCGAGTTGTTCGACGGTGACGGGCATGAAGGGTCGGGGGCCCCGGCACCTTACGCAAAACCCGGCCCTACCGGCCAGTCTCCCCAGGCACCCGGAACTCGAAGGGGTAGACCACCGTCGCCCTGCCGCCGCCAAGGGGCGCCGGGAAATGGACGTCCAGCAGCGAGTCCAGCGCACAGGCCTGCACGAAGGGGTCGGGAATGGTGCTCGACACCAGCTCACCCGCGCTCATCACCCCCCCTTCCTGCCCCGCCTCCACGGTGAAGCGCAGCTTCACTGTCTGCGGACCCCGGTTGCGCTGTGCCGCATCCTCGAAACATTGCTGCACGAGCGGAGTCACGGCCCGGATGGCGGCCCGGATGTCGTCGGCGTGGATGCGGCCGGAGATGGACTCGATGACGGGCTCCACCTCCACCACCCGCCGCGGGTCACCGGACGCCGCGGGCGGCGCGGGCACCACGCTGTGGGGTGAGGGGAAGGAGGGGGGCGGCAGCACCGGGGCCGGCGCGGCGTTGGGA
>JAFAAN010000102.1 GCA_023426545.1 Pseudomonadota bacterium | reverse complement strand
TCTCGTGGGCTCGGAGATGTGTATAGAGACAGCCTCAAGGGGCCACGCCGCTCCATCATCCCCAAGCGCCGCGAAACGGCCCAGGCCCCCAGGGACGGCGGGCCGCCCCGCGCGTGAGCCTCAGGCCTTCTTCGCCGCCGACGGCTTGTCGATGTTGGCGAAGAAGTCGTTGCCCTTGTCGTCCACGACGATGAAGGCGGGGAAGTCCACGACCTCGATCTTCCAGACGGCCTCCATGCCCAGCTCGGGGTACTCCAGCACCTCGACCTGGGTGATGCAGTCCTTGGCCAGCCGGGCCGCCGGACCGCCGATGGACCCCAGGTAGAAGCCGCCGTGCTTCTTGCAGGACTCGGTGACGGCGGAAGAGCGGTTGCCCTTGGCCAGCATCACGAAGCTGCCGCCCGCCGCCTGGAACTGGTCCACGTAGGCGTCCATGCGGCCGGCCGTCGTCGGACCGAAGGAACCGGACGCGTAGCCTTCCGGCGTCTTCGCGGGGCCCGCGTAGTAGACCATGTAGTCCTTGAGGTACTGGGGCATGTCCTTGCCGGAGTCCAGCACCTCCTTGATCTTCGCGTGGGCAATGTCGCGCGCCACCACCAACGGGCCGCTGAGGGACAGGCGCGTCTTGATGGGGTAGCGCGACAGCTCGGCGCGAATCTCGCTCATGGGGCGGTTGAGGTCGATCTTCACCACCTCGCCACCCAGCTGGCTGTCCGTCGTCTCCGGCAGGTACTTCGCCGGGTCCGTCTCCAACTGCTCCAGGAAGATGCCGTCCTTGGTGATCTTCCCCAGAATCTGCCGGTCCGCCGAGCACGACACCGCGATGGCCACCGGGCAGGACGCGCCATGACGGGGCAGGCGGATGACGCGTACGTCATGGCAGAAGTACTTGCCGCCGAACTGCGCGCCAATGCCGGTGCGCTGGGTGAGCTTGAGGATCTCCTGCTCCAGCTCGACGTCGCGGAAGCCGCGGCCCAGCTTGTTGCCCTCGGTGGGCAGCGAGTCCAGGTAGCGCGCGGAGGCGTACTTGGCCGTCTTCAACGCGTATTCGGCGGAGGTGCCGCCGATGACGATGGCCAGGTGGTAGGGCGGGCAGGCCGCGGTGCCCAGCGAGCGAATCTTCGCGTCCACGAACTTCAGCAGGCTCTGCGGGTTGAGCAGCGCCTTCGTCTCCTGGAAGAGGTAGCTCTTGTTGGCGGAGCCGCCGCCCTTCGCCATGAAGAGGAACTTGTAGGCGTCACCGTCCGTCGCGTAGAGCTCGATCTGCGCGGGCAGGTTGTTGCCGGTGTTGACCTCCTTGTACATGTCGAGCGGCGCCATCTGCGAATAGCGCAGGTTCGACGTCTGGTACGTGTCGAACACGCCGCGGGAGATGGCCTCCTCGTCGTTGCCGCCGGTGACGACGTACTGGCCCTTCTTGCCCATGACGATGGCGGTGCCCGTGTCCTGGCAGGAGGGGAGCACGCCGCCCGCGGCGATGTTGGCGTTCTTCAACAGCTCCAGCGCCACGAAGCGGTCGTTGGACGAAGCCTCCGGGTCCTCGAGGATGTTGGCCAACTGCTGCAGGTGTCCGGGGCGCAGCAGGTGCGCGATGTCGCGCATGGCCTCGCGGGTGAGCAGGGTGAGCGCCTCGGGCGCGACCTGGAGGAAGGTGCGGCCACCGGCTTCGAACGTGGAGACATGGTCCTTGGACAGCAGCCGGTACGGCGTCTCGTCCTTGCCCAGCGGGAGCATTTCCTGGAACTGGAAGTCGGTCATACCTGTAGGCGTAGCGCTCTTGCGGCCCTCGTGGGTAGCCGGAACGCAGCGGGGAAGCGGGGAGGGGGCTTCCCGGGGAAAACCTCTCCGCATGGGAGCTACAAGTCCCTTCACTCCTGAAACAGCCTGATACATCCGCCGGGGAGGGGACTCCACGGAGGGTCGACGGGTCGCCAGCCCGGATGGCGGACAACTCGCGGAGGCGCCAGGTTGTGCGATGCTGTGAGCCCCCGTGGCCGCCATCTCCGCTCAAGCCTCCCTTCTTGTTCTCGTGGGTCTGTTCGCCGCCACCGCGCGCGCCGCGGAGCCGTCCGCCGTGGAGCAGCGGGCACGCGAGGACCTGGACCGGCAGCTCCAGGAGATGGTGAAGACGCCGCCGCCGGAAATCGTCATCTCCTTCGAGGGACTTCCAGGAGCGGGCACGTCCAAGGGCTACAAGCTGGTGGAGGCCGACTTCCTGGTGAACGGCCAGCCGCTGGCCATCCCCGGCATCGACAAGCTCAATGGCCCCGGACAGCACCGCCTCGCCGTCCTCACCGTGGAGGAGGGCTCCTACACGCTCGTCTCCCATGTCACCTACGCCAACGAGTCCTGGAACCTCTTCAGCGAGGAGAGCGGATTCCTCTGGAAGCTGACGGCCTCGGTGACGGTGCAGGTGCAGCGCGGCCTGCGCGCGCGGGTGCGGGTGCTCCCAGCGATCAACCCCACCGCGCCGGACCCCCGGCTGAAGCTGAAGCTGTCCCATGACGTGACGGCGGAGATGACGGCGCCGCTCGCGGACGTGGCCATTCCGGACAAGATGGACGCGGGGCCGCCCACGGCCGCCGTGGCGCGGGCCCCCGTGGAGGCGCCGCCCCCGCAGGCCCCGCCCGTGGCACCGCCGCCGGCAACGGTGCCGGTGCAGAGCGTAGAGGCGCCGGAAGAGGGCCCGGTGGCTCCGGCGCGGCTGCTGCTGAAGGTGCTGGCGGGGAAGCGGCCCGCCGCGGCGACCGTCTATCTGCGGTCCACATCGGGGACGCCCCACCGGGTGGCGATGGACGCCAAGGCACGCAAGCCGGTGGAGGTGATGCTGCCGCCGGGCGAGTACCGCGTGGATGTCCTCGCCCAGGGGTACCTGGCACAGACGCGGAAGGTGACGCTGTCGAGGGACACGGCGCCGACGGTGTCCTTCGCCCTGGCGAAGGCGCCGGTGAGCAAGGCGCAGAAGGCTCAGGTGAAGAAGGAGGCCGTGGTGCTGCCTCGGCCTCCGCGCTTCGCGGAGAAGCAGGCCGCGCCCCGGAAGGGCTCCACGGCCGGTCTGGCCCTCCTGGTGGACATGCTCGTGCGGGATGAGAACCTGCGCCTTCGCATCGAGGGGCATACCGACAACCGGGAGCGCCCCTCCGGGACCCTGATGGCGCTGGCCGAAGCGCGAGCAAAGGCCGTGGCCAAGGCCCTGGTCGATGAGGGACTCGACGCGTCCCGCATCGAGACGGTGGGGGTGGGCGACTCGCGGCCCAAGGCCCCGAACCTGCTGCCGCGCGGACGGGAGCTGAATCGCCGCGTGGAGTTCGTGCTGCTGCGCGCGAAGTAGCTGCCGCAAGGTCTACTGCGGAGCCGTCAGCGGCGCGCCGTCGCGGCTGGCTTCACGACGTACTGGCCCGTCTTCGGGTCCACCGAGGTGGAGGGAATCCGCCGCAGCGCCTCGAACTGGCTATAGGCCGGCTGGAGGCTCTTCCAGAATGCAACGAGGGAGGACGCCGCGGGTTGGGATTGGGTCAGCGCCGCCATGCCCGCGTCATCCAGCCGACGGGGGAAGATGTGGATGGGCACGTCGCGCTTCGTCTTCGCGCGGGTGTCCAGCGTGATGAGGTACAGTTCTTCGATGGGCCCATCCTCGATGGCGATGCAGCCAATGCTCACGCAGTCGCCATGGACGTAGATATCGCCCCCGAGCGGAACTCCGGCCACCTGCTGGAAACGGTCCGCCGCGTTCGGGTAG
Source organism: Pseudomonadota bacterium (assembly GCA_023426545.1). Taxonomy (GTDB): domain Bacteria; phylum Myxococcota; class Myxococcia; order Myxococcales; family Myxococcaceae; genus Myxococcus. The sequence goes on along the minus strand of JAFAAN010000102.1, from coordinate 5,495 downwards.
CTGACGCGCATGGACAGGTGGTAGCTGCTCTTCGGATTGAAGAGGTCGATGGTGTAGAAGCCCTCGGGGACCTGGAGGTCGCCCTCGCGCCGCTTGGGCCCCAGGTCGCCGGATGCGGCGCAGAACGGAAACGTCTTCACCTTCACCAAGGGGCCCGTCTTCGAGCCCGCCCAGACTTCCAGCTCGCGCTCGTGTTTGAAGGCCCGGAGGTAGAGTTGCTCCGGAGGCCAGGCCACGCCCGCCTCGCTGAAGAGCGCGGCCACCTGCTTCGCCCGCGCCTTGCGCGCGGCGGCGACCCGGTCCGCCGCGTGCGCGGTGGGGAGGAGCAGCAGCACCCATAGAATGGTGACGAGGAGTCGCATGGCTGCGGGGAGCCTCCTGGCGGCATCGTCAGACCGTGCGGGCCGGACGTACCCAGCGTAGCTTCGGAGGGCGGGTGCTGCCAGCCGAGGCGGCGCAGGTGGACTCTGAATAGGTGAGGTATGAGTCCGTCTGTCTCCGAGAACACGACATCGAGCCCAGAGCTCACGAGGACGTCCCCCATGAATCGCATCGCTTTCGCGCTTGTCTCAGCCCTTCTCCTCACAGGCAGTGCCCAGGCCAAGGGTCCGGGAAAGCGCCCGACGGCGCAGGAGCGGCGCGACCTTCGTGATGACCGCAAGGACCTGGAAGAGCTTCGAAACGTGTTGGCGCGCTTCGACGCCGCCTGGGCGCGCCGAAGTGAACGGCAGATGGTCAGCGTGGAGACCAGCCTGCGCAAGCTGGTCCGCGCCGAGCTGGCGGAGAGCCAGCGCGAGCTGGCCAAGGACTGGACGGAGTCTCGGCGCCGCCGACGCGATGCGCGAGTGGCGCAGTGGGGCGGCCCCCGCGTCACCATGTGGGGCCAGTCCGCCGCGGCGAATGCGCGTGCCGACGCGCGCGCCGAGCACGCCGCGCTCCGCACCAAGAAGGCCATTGCCCGCGAGCTGGACGAAATCGAGGGACTGCGTCAGCCGGGCGCACTCCACCACAAGCGCATGCTCATCCTGGAGCTCATCCAACTGGCGGAGCGCGAGCTGGCGCAGAGCCGCCAGGATGCCCACCAGAATCGGCCTGGGGGCTGGCGCCGCTGAGCGCCGTGCATCCCCGCCCACCTCGGCTCGGAAGCCGGCGCTGCGCCGCACCGCGGCCTCGCCAGGGGGCGGTACATTCGCCGCCACGTCGGGGCTGAAGGTCTCCTCGCGCCGGGCCACGCGGTAGCTGTCCACGGTGAAGGACCGCGACTTCGGAAGGCGCTCGAAGCGGATACCGTGGCCTTCGTGCCGCGCGGCCAACTCGGGGGGACCAGGTACGCTTCGGGCGTGCTCACGGAGTGGGTGGGCACGAAGGTCCGGTAGTGCGGCATCGTGTAGGTGCGCTTGCGCTTTCCGGGGTAGCGCCGCGCGAGCTCCGGCGAGGACTGGACCTCCTCCTGCATCTCGGCGGGGCATGCTGTGCTGGTGTGTCGCGCCGTATTGTTGAGACGTAACCGTCCGACCAATGACATGGCGTGAGCAGCTGCAGGCGGACGAGGGGCGTGGCAGGCGAGCGCCGCGATGTGAGAGCTGTTGAGAGGCTGGATGGGAGGTGTGAGTCGGGAGGGGGCGCGGCGCGTCGACGTTTTCACTCATGGGCAGTAGTCCTGAGCCTCCTCGTCCTTGGGGCGGAACGACGTCAGCCTGGCCCAGGCCTCGATGAGCGTCTGGCAGGCCCAGCACCATTGACACGTCAATGCGGCCTCATTGACACGTCAACCGCCTCATCACGTCCTCCTCTTGGGAGGGATCGCGCAGGGTTGTCCGTGGAACGGCACTTGCTGAGCCTCGCGAATCCCTACCCCCGGAGTTCCCATGTCCAAGAGAAGACGTTTCCGGCGCCGCTGAATGGGCGGCAGCCGTCCCCCTGCACTGGCGATCCTCGCTTGTCTCCTATTGACTGGCTCGTGCGCGGAGACGCTCCCCGAGGATGAGCCCCCAACGGAATTCACCGCGAAGAGCCCGCACGAGGACCTCGACAGCGTCGTGTGGGAGCCCCAGTTCGAGCCCGACTACAACAACCTTCAACCCCAGCCCTGGGTGGAGGTCGTCACGGAGACCCAGGCGCGCACCGTCGTCGTCCGGCCAGACGTGCTCATCTTCCCCCGGGCGGAGAACCCCGAGGTGCTGGAGTGGGAAGCCGGCAAAATCGTGGTGTCCGCACCGAGCGACGGCCCGGGCGCGAATCCCCTGGGCTTCGCCCGGAGGGTCGTCTCCGTCACCGAGGTGGATGACACCCTCGTCGTGGCAACGGAAGCCGCGGCGCTCGAGGACATCGTCAAGGGAGAGATGCGGCTTACGTTCGACTACTCGAACATGGAGACCGTGGACATCTCGAAGCTCGACCTCGAATGGGCCGCCAGCCACCTGTATGTCGATGCGAATGTGATGTCCCCCAGCGCCGAGGGCAATCCCGACGATAGGCCCTTGCCCGAAGTCGAAGAGGAGTTCGACCCGAACCAGCCGGGAGACCCCTTCCTGGGCTCCATCTGGAACGCAATCAAGGCGGTGGGCGAGGCCATCGGCGGAGCGGCCAGGGCGGTGGCTAAAGCGGCGGTGGACATCTGGAAGGCCGTGACGGTCGAGGGAATCACCAAGGGCGTGGAAATCAAACCCGAAATCAAGAACAGCTACGCCAGCCCCTTGTTCACGCTCAAGGAATACAGCAAGACCTTCAACGGGACAGGCAAGACTCCGGTCACGCTCTCCATTTCGGGCAGCGGAAGCGCGGCGGTGGAGTACACCTTCAACCCAGGCGCGCAGGTGGAATTGCACGTGCCCGGCCTTCTGGCGGGACGCGACTCGACAAGAATGACGCTGAACGTGGATAGCAAGGCCCAGTTCAAGCTCGACCTCGAGGCCATTCTGAATGCCACGATAGCATCCGTGGGCACTGAGCAGGGCCCCGCACTCGCGAAGAAGCTCGCGGAGAGAACGGCGTTCGCCGAGAAAGCCCTTGCCGATGCGAAGCAGCAGTACCTGGGCGATCCGGACATGCGGCCCGCGGGAGGCTGGAAGCGCAACATCCTCGTCACGAAGCCAGCCGTGCAGACCGTCCTCGTCGGGCCCGTGCCAGTCGTTTTTACCCAGACCCTCCAGCTGGACCTCGAGTGTGGATTCGAGGCGAAGGCGGGCATCAAGGCGAAGGTGGAGTATGAGCAGAACGCGACCTTCAAGTTCACGGCGAAATACGAGAACGGAGCGTTGACGAACACCGAGCCCGTGCTCAGCACTGCGAAGAACACCGAAGTCAAGGTGACTGGCGAAGGCAGCCTGGTGGTCGTCTGCGGGCTCATCCCCCGCCTGAACGTGTACGTGTACGACGCCCTCGGTGTGAATGCCGGTGTCCGCGCGTCACTGGTGGCCAGTGCGAAGTACGCGTCACGCTGCGAGGGGAAGAAGGCGAATGCGGACATCACCCTGGGGCTCGACGCCAACTTCGGTGTCCAGGTGGGCGGGCGGGTCCAGCCCCCGGGAACCAGCTACTTGGGCTCCTCCGGGGCGGGGCTTGGATGGGACATTGGCCCCCTCGAAGTCTACACCACTCAGCTTTCTCTCTGGGGGCCCGAGACGTTCAGCCTGAAGGATGGCCTGGGCTTTTGCGCGAACACGTGTAGCAATGGGAAGCGGGATGGACGTGAGACGGGCGTAGACTGTGGCGGTGGTTCCTGCGGCGCTTGTGCTGCGGGCAAGCGCTGCCTGGTCAACTCGGACTGCGCACTTGGGTATTGCAATGCGGGTAAGTGCTCGGCCAAGGACCACTGCGCCAATGGCGTCGTGGACGGAGATGAAACAGGCATTGACTGCGGTGGTTCGAAGTGCAAGCCCTGCGGAAACAAGCAGGGCTGCATTCGCCCCGAGGATTGCGCATCCGGATACTGCAAGAAGTCCGAGGTGTCTGGAGTGAATTTTGGAGTCTGTGTGCAGAACCACTGCAACACGGGTGTCCAGGACGCGGACGAGAGCGGCATCGATTGCGGTGGGAAGGATTGCCCGAAGTGCAAGGTGAAAGCGCGATGCGCGGTGGCGGCAGATTGTGCGTCCGGGGTGAGCGACGGCACCTTCTGTGTCCCGAGCTCCTGCCAGGACCGCAAGAAATCCGGTGACGAGACGGACGTGGATTGCGGCGGTTCCGTCTGTGCACGCTGCAATGTCCTCAAGGCGTGCAAGCAGAACTCCGACTGTATGCTGCGGGTGCAGGGGTACTACATGTATTGTTACGAAGCCTCCAATAACGTTCGGGCCTGCATTCCCTCGAAGTGCGATAATGGGGAGAAGGAATGGAATGAGACCGACGTGGACTGCGGAGGGCCCTGCGCACCTTGTTCTCAAGGAAAGGTGTGTCTCCAACAGAGTGACTGCGCCGCGGGTCTGGAGTGCGATACGTCGACCAGTCCTCACCGCTGTGTGTCGTTCCTCTGCGGCGCGGGACAATACCTCTCCAATGAAGTCTGTGTCGACGTGGGAATCGGGTATTGGTCGCCCGCGAGCTCCAATACCCGCAATGCCTGCACGAACGCACCCGTGAATGCGGTGTATACGAGTCCAACCGCTGCCAAGAAGGACTGTCCCTGGACCTGCAAAGCCGGGTATCTGCGCGACGCCACTGGGACGAAGTGCGAGAAGAACGACACCGTCCAGGTCCTCACGTGCGGGGACGACGAGGTAGCGGTCGGAATCCACGGGCGGGCAGGCGAATGGTTGGATGCGCTCGGGATGCGCTGTGCCCGCTTCGACTCCGGAGGAATCATCGGTGCCACCACGAGCGCCCCCTCGATTGGCGGCACGGGCGGCAACCTCTTCACCCAGGACTGCGCGGCGGGAGAAGTCGTCCAGAGGGTCACCGGAATCAACGGCTGGGCAAAGGACGCGCAAAATCAAACATGGTGCAGTGAACTAAACCTGTCGACGATTGTGCTGTCGTGCAGGAATCTCCAGACGGGGAAAGTCACGGAGATGCCCAAGGTGGGCGGGGGGGACACTAACTGCAAGGTGGGCAACACCGAGTACTCCTTCGGCTGTGGTGCAAACGGCTATCTCCGCGGACTCGCGGTGGACAGCGCGAACACCTCCATGTACGTCGGCTACGTCCTCGACAGGAGTTGCCGCTAAACCAAAGTTCGCGATTCTCGATCGGCCGAGTTCCGTCGTGGTTCCGGTCGATTAGCGCCCTGTGACTGAGTGGAGGCCGCCGCTCAAAGGGAAATTCGGGGCGCCCGCCCTGGTCGGCGCTGTAGCGGCGGGCAGCCCCTCGTGGGCTGTCGTTCGAGAATCAAGATCGTTCGTTTAGGGATGTCCCCTAAACACCAGCGCAGTTGAACTGGTGAAAGGGGGGATGGGCGCGCAGCAGCCGTTCAGGCTGACGCCCAGGCAACTGGAAGCGGGGGGGGGGGGGGGCGGGCGGGGGGGGGGAGAGGGGGGGGGGGGGGGGGTGGGGTTGTG
>JAFAAN010000054.1 GCA_023426545.1 Pseudomonadota bacterium | reverse complement strand
AGCGAGAGCTCGATGCTGGGGTGGAGCAGGCGCTGGCGCGTGTCGCCGAGCGCGCATTGCGGTGTGGCGCACGCGCCGGGCTGGAGGCGTTGGTCCGCGAGGCACTGCGGATGACGGGCGCCTCCGGGGCCGCCTTCTATGACGGACGCGTCTGCCTGGCGGAAGCCGGACACGTCGCACCGGCGAGTCTCCCCGCGCGGTCGCGCCGCCGGCCGATGCTCGTGGTGTGGCCGGAGCGCCCCGCGGCGCCCGAGGCGCAGGTGCTGTCACGGCTGTCGGCGTTCGGCGCCCTCCTCCTGGCAGCGCATTCCCGGGAACAGGACGCGGCGGCGCGGCAGGCGCGGCTCCTGAAGACGCAGCGGCGCTTGGAGCGGCGGGCGGCGAACCAGGAGCAGCGGCGCTCCCGGGCGGCGCACGACCTCAGGACGCCCTTGATGGTCATCAAGGGATACGTCGACATGATGCTGAAGGGCACGACGGGCGCGCTGACGGCGCCGATTCAACGCTACCTGGAGCGGCTGAAGCGCTCGGCGGAGGATCAGGCCGCTATCATCGAGCGCCGGCTCGCGAAGCCGAGCGTCGAGGGCGTGGAGGACCTGCGCCCGCTGCTGCGCACGGCGCTCATTCCCACCCCGCGCAGCCGCCGCGCCGTGGCGACGGCGCTGACGCTTCCGGACCAGCCCATGGCCGTGCCCGGTCCCCCGGAAGAACTGGCGCTGCTGGTGCGCACGCTGGCGCGCGCCGTCGCGGCCTCGGGGGCCCCCTCCACCGTGCGCGTGGAGAGTGCTGGGGAGACGGGCATGTGGCTGCTGCGGGTGGACCTGCGGGGGAGCAACGCGCTGCCGGCGAAGACTGTCGCCACGCTGAGACACCTGACGCGGCGGCTGTGTGGCGGCCTCTCTCTTCCGGATGCGACGAGCGACGGGCTGGTCGTCCGCCTCCCGGTGGACGACACGGTGCCCGTAGCGCCTCGTAGTGAGTGAGTCCCGCGGTCAGGAAGCGGGCAGCAGCTGACGCACCAGCTCCAGCAGGCGCCCCCGCTCCACCTCGCGCTTGACGAGGTAGCCGTCCGCGCCCGCCTCCAGGCCGGCGGCCCGGTCCTCGGGGCTGTCCAGCGACGTCACCAGGATGATGGGCGTGCGGTGCAGCTGTGGGTGGGACTTGATGCGCCGGGCCAGCCCGACACCGTCCAGCCGGGGCATCTGCCAGTCGCTCACCACCAGCTGGCAGGCCGTGCGCTCCAGGATGCCCCACGCCTCCTCGCCGTCCGCGGCCGTCACCACCGGGTAGCCGGCGATCTCCAGCAGCGACTTCATGGCGAAGCGCGTGGTGAGCGCGTCGTCGCACACCAGGATGCGCGGGCGCGCCGTCTCCGGCGCAGCCGAGCGCGTCTCCGGCCGCGCCGCCCGCACCAGCTCCGGCGCGTTGAGCACCGGCACCACGCGGCCGTCGTCCAGCACCGCCGCGCCCGCCAGATGCCGCACGGAGCGCAGGTGGCGCCCCAGCGAGCGGACGACAATCTCCTGCTGCCCCACCACCTCGTCGATCGCGAACAGCACCTTGTCGTCGCCCACCGTCAGGAGCGCGGCCGCCTGCATCTTCCCCGAGTCCAGCGCCAGCGGCAGGCGGGGCAGCCCGATGGCCTCCGCCAGCGACAGGAACGTGAGCTGCTCCCCGTCCAGCCGTGCCACCACGCGCCCCGCCACGGTGCCCACGTCATCCGGGGCCAGCCGCAGGATGCGGTTGACGCTGTCGGAGGGAATCGCCGACACCGTCGTGCCGGTGCGCACCAGCAGGCCCAGCGCGGCGGCCAGCGTCAGCGGCAGGTCCACGGTGAAGCGCGTCCCCCGCCCCGCCGTGAAGGCCACGTCCACCGAACCCTGGAGGCGCTGCGCCGTCGCCTGCACGACGTCCAGGCCCACGCCCCGGCCCGACGTCGCCGTCACCTGATCCCGAGTGGAGAACCCCGGCTGGAACACCAGCCGCGCCGCCTGTGTGTCCGTCAGCGCCTCCGCCGCCTCGGCCGACAGCACCCCTCGCTTCACCGCCGTGGCGCGCACCTTGTCCGGGGACAGGCCGGAGCCGTCGTCCTCCACCACCACCGCGATACGCGAGCCCCGCGGCTCCACGCGCACCGACAGGTGGCCCGCCTCCGGTTTCCCGACGGCGCGCCGCTCCTCCGTGGACTCCAGCCCATGGTCGATGGCGTTTCGCACCAGGTGCAGCAGCGGATCCTTCAACGCGTCGAGGATGCGCCGGTCCAACCGCACCTCGCCGCCCGACAGCTCCAGGGTGACGTCCTTGTTCAGGCGCGCGGAGGTCTCGCGCACGGTGCGCCGCAGCGGCTCCAGCACCTGCGAGGCCGGCACCATGCGCAAGTCCCGCAGGTCGTCACGGGCCACCTGCGCCACCAGCGCGAGCTGCTCCCCATCCCGGTGGGACTCCTTCGTCAGCTCCAGCAGCTGCTTCTGGAGCGCGCGCATCTGCGTCACCCCCGCGCGCAACGGCTCCAGCGCGGGCCCTCCCCCCGCCATGGCCAGCTGCGACGCCGAGCGCTCCAGGTGCATGAGCACCTCACGCATGCCGTCCATCAACTGGCGATGCGCCGCGCCGCGCCGCGTCTGCTGCGCCCGGCCTGCCAGGAGCAGCTCGACCTGGAGCGCGATGGACTCCAGCGTCTTCAGTGACACCCGCACCACCTGGTCCGACGCCCCGCGCGACTCCTGCGCGGCCATGGCGCCAGCGGCCCCCGGCTGCGCAGCCGGGCTCTCGGCCTGCGCGGGCGCTGGTGCCTCGCGCAGCGTCTGGACGGCACGCGCCACCGCGCCGACGCCACCGGCCGCTTCGAGTGCGGTGCGGAGGTCCACCAACGTGCCGGCGACGTCCGATGCCGCCAGCCCCGCGGAATCCCCTCCCGGCTCCATGCGCGTGAAGCCCAGGGCCGCCGCCTCCGCCAGCGCGGCCACCTTCTGGGCCCCGGCCGCCTCGGCGGACGCTTTCAACGTCCGGGCCCGCTCCACGGCCGTGCGAACCACGGCGGCCCGGTCCGGGACGTCGGGCGAGCACAAGGCGCTCAGCGTCGCCTCGAGCTGATCCAGCACCTCCAGCCCCTGCGCAGCGGCCCCCGAAGAGGCGCGGGCCGGGACCTCCTCCGGCGCCGCGTGGCCGAGCGCCGCCAGCAGCGAGGCCAGCCCGTCCACCGCCGGCGCCTGTCCGGCGTCGCCGCGCGCCATGGCGCCCTCGATGGCGGAGAGGCCGCGCAGCATGGCCTCCACCGTGTCGCGCGGCAGGCGCTCCTCCTGGTTGAAGGTGGCCAGCCCGTCCTCGATGGCGTGCACCACCTGCTCGATGTCGTCGAGCCCCAGGCTGGCCGCGGAGCCCTTGAGGCTGTGGACCAGCCGCTTGAGCGACGGGAGCAGGTCCGGCTCACGCCCCTGCGCCGGCCCCTCCAGCCCCAACACCTTCGACCCGATGGCCTGGATCTGCTCTCGCGTCTCCGCGGAGAACACCGGCCAGATGCTGCGCAAGAGCTGAGGATCCATGGTGCGTGCCTACTCCCCATCGGGCCGCGTGGCGGACGGGCCCCCGAGCTGCTCCAGGTCCAGCACCGTCAGCCGGTCCGGCGTGAGGAACAAGAAGGGACCGGGGGGTGGCTGCGACAGCTCCACCTTCGGCAGCTCCTTGCGCCCCTCCACCGACTCCGCCGCCAGGCCGTAAGTCTCTTCGCTGTCGCCGGTCTCGACCACTACCACCTTGCTGAGGTCGGACATGCCGCCGCCCTCCAGGCCCAGCAGCTGGCGCAGGTCCAGCACCGGCACCACGCGCGAGCGGCTCACCAGCGCGCCCAGCACGTGCCGGGGCGCGCCCGGCAGCGAGGCGATGCCGCGGGCCTCCAGCACGTGGTCCACGTGCTCGATGCGCACCGCGTAGCGCTCGCCGCCCACCTGGAAGGCGAGCACGGAGAGCACCTCCTGCCGCTCCTCGTGGCGGGACTCGGCCAGAGCCCGGGCGCGCGCGCTGAGCACCTCGCGCCGCTTCTCCGGGCTCACCGCCTGCCGGCCATCCAGCAGCGAGTGCGCCTGGGCGAGCTGCCGCTTCAGCCCCACGTAGTCGATCTTGCCGTCGTCGCTCGACATGCGCTCAGTACCGGGTCGCGGGCAGCTTCAGGATGTCTCGGACCTTCGAACGAAGGTCGTCCACGGACACCGGCTTGTTGAGGAATGCGCTGGCACCCACCAGCTTTCCCTTCTGCCGGCTCGCGTCGTCCTTCAGCGAGGTGAGCATCATGAACGGCGTGTCGTGCAGGTACGGGTCTGCCCGCACCGCCGCGCACAGCGCGAAGCCATCCATCTCCGGCATCTGCACGTCGGAGATGATGAGGTCCGGCTTGAGCTCTCGCGCCTTGGCCAACCCCAGCACCCCATTCGGCGCGTCGAAGAACTCCAGCCCCCACCCCATCAGGTACACCTGAAGGAGGTTGGTGATGGTCTTCGTGTCTTCGACGATGAGCACCCTTGCGTTCATAGCTGGTACCTACCCACCAGGTCCGAGAACCGTTTCGAGAGATTGGTCAGATTGCCCGCCACCTGTTCGATGCGCCGCGTGCTCTCCACGGCGTCGCCCATGGCGGACGTCAGTTCGCCCATGGCGGTGGAGATCTGCTCCACGCCAATCGTCTGCTGACGCGTGTTGCCCGCGATCTGCCGAGCCGCCCCCGATGACTCCCGGATGACCTCCGACAGTCCGAGGATGGTGGTGCCCGCCTCGCGCGCCAGCTCCATGGCCGCCAGCGCACGGCGGCTGCCCTCCTCCGTGGTGCTGACGGCCTGCCGGGTGCCCTTCTGCACCTCGTTGAGCAGCCCGCGCACCTGCTCCGCGGCGATGCGGGACTGCTCCGCCAGCGTGCGCATCTCCGTGGCCACCACCGCGAAGCCACGCCCGTGCTCTCCCGCCTTCGCCGCTTCGATGGAGGCGTTGAGCGCCAGCAGGTTGGACTGCTCGGCCACGTCCTTCACCGTGTTGATGATGTCGCCAATCTGGAGCGTGCGCTCGTTGAGCTCGGTGATGGACAGGGCGATGGCCTTGACCTGCTCGCCCAGCTTCTCCATGCCGGCGACGCTCTCGCTGACGACCTTCTGCCCCTCCGCGCTGAGGACCTCCGACTTCTGCGTCTGGGAGATGACCGAGTCCGCGTAGGACGTGGCCTGCTTGGATGTCTGGGCAATCTCCGCGACGGTGGTGCTGGTCTCGTTGATGGCGGACGCCTGCTGGTGGGCCATGGCCGACTGCTGCGTGGACGTAGACAGCACGCCCGCCGCCTCGCGCTCCATCTCCGCCGCCGCGCTCCGCAGGTCCTGCAGGAGGTGGGACAGCGCGTCCGTCATGGCGGCGAAGCTGCGCGCCACGTCGCCAATCTCGTCCGAGCCATCGAGGTCGACCTGCTGACGCAGGTCCCCCGAGGCGATGCCCGCCGCCGCGCGGGCCAGCCGCTCCAAGGGCACGACGAGCACGCCCGACACCAGCCACGCGACCACCAGGCACGCCACCAGCACGAGCACGCTGACGATGGCAGTCAGCCGCGTCGCCTCGCGAAGCGTCGTGCTGAGGCCGTCCTCGTGGAGCGCCACCTGGATGGTGCCCAGATGCGTCGTGGTGCCCGGCTGCAGCACCGGCGCGGTCGTCTCCATCAGGCCCACGCCCTTGACGGAGCGTCGGCGGAGCACCGACGCGTCCCCCTCGATGGCGGCGGGCGACTGCGCCTCCCCCATGAACAGGTCCGCGGCGGCCTCACTCACCAGGGCCCCGTCCGCGTCGTGCACGCGCACGAAGGCGATCTCGGGCCCGAGGCTCAGCGCGCCCTGCACCACCTCCTGGAGCCGCTCGGGGTCCCGCCGCGCGCCCATCAGCGGCGTCACCGCCTTCACCAGCTCGGAGCTCACCGAGCCCGCGCGGCGGGACAGGTCGTTGCGGAGCGCGTCGCCCATCTGCACCCAGGTCGTCACGATGAGGATGAAGGCGACCAGTCCTCCCGTCGCGCCCGTGAGCGCGAGGATTTTCATCCGCAGACTGAGCCTGCCCCCCGGCGCCCGGCCCGGCGGTGTCAGGTGCGTCCCTTTGACGTCCACGTTGCCTCCCACCTCATGTGGAGCGCGCACGACTCAGCGCACCCCGTACCAGCCAGCCTGCTCGACTGGCGCCAGGGCCTGCCTGAGGCCACCGGCCGTCATCGTCTCCACCCCACGCAGGGGGTGTTCATCATCCAAGCCGTCCAGCGCGCGCAGGGCGTTCTGCCGCGCACGCTCCGCGTCCTCACGGCGCTCCATGCGGCCATACAGCGCCACCAGCGTGGCGTGCCCCAGCGCGAGCCGGGGCTCCAGGTACAGCGCCTTGCGGACCGCCTCCACAGCGCCATTCAGGTCGCCACGGACCTCAGCCACCATGGAGAGCAGCAGGTAGGCTTCCGGCACCAAGTCCTTCGCGGCCTCGCGGGCCAGCCCCTCGGCCTCCTCGAAGCGGCCCGCGCGGGCGGCGTCGATGGCGCGCTCCAGGGCCGACGCGTCCGCGGCGCCGGGCGATGCCAACACCCGAGGGCCTGTCTCGCCACGCGTGGTGGCCCCGGACGCATCCTCGGCGCCGGGCGATGCCACCACTCGAGGCCCTGCCTCGCCACGTGCGGTGGACCCGGACGCATTCTCGGCGCCGGGCGATGCCACCACCCCAGGGCCTGCCTCGCCACGTGCGGTGAACCCGGATGCGTCCTCGGCGCCGTGCGATGCTCTCCCCAGACGTCCCAGCACGGCCTGCACGGATGCGACCGAAGCCGCTCCTTCGCCCACGACGGCCGAGGAGTTCCAGGAAGCTCCCCGCGCGGCGGCGGCCTCGCCGGACGAGGCCCACGCGCCCCCAGACCGCACCGCGGCCGGTACGCGCCTCGTCAGTGCCGCGCGCGCCACGCGGGGCTGCGAGGTGTCCGCCATCGCCGCACGCGCCTCACCCGGAACGGGCACGCGCAGCGCCACACTGCCCTCGGCATCCACCACCTCCAGGCCCAGCCCGTTGGTGAGGGGCACCTCGGCCGGCGAAACGAAGAGGAGCCCTCCGGGCGCGAGCGCGTCGACGAAGCGGCGCAGCACCTCTCGCGCCAGCTCCGTCGGGAAGTAGATGAGCACGTTGCGGCAGAAGATGGCGCCCAGGCCCATGAAGGGCGGCGCGTCCACGGCCAGGTTGTGGCGGCGGAACTCGACGGCACGCCGGACCTGCGGGACGACGGTGTACGCCTCCCCGTCCGCCACCAGGAAGCGCTTCTCCTGCTCGGGCTCGACGCGGCGGAGCGACCACGCCCCGTACACGCCTTCCCGCGCACGCTGGAGCGCCCGGCCTGACACGTCCGTCGCCAGCACGCGGAAGCCGCTCTCGGGCAGCCCCTCCGCCAGCAGCGCCATGGCGATGCTGTACGGCTCCTCTCCGCTGGCACAGCCGGCGCTCCACACGTGGAAGCACGGCGCCGAGTGGGCCCGCGCCAGCCGCGCCACGGTGCGCAGGTGCTCGGGGTGGCGGAAGAAGTACGTCTCGCCGATGACGGCGTGCTCGATGAAGCACTCCACCGCCGCGGCCTCGCGCACCAGCAGCCTGCGCAGGAAGGCCTCGGGCTCCAACCCCAGCGAGCGCGCGGCGCGCCCCAGCGCCGTCTCCAGGGAGCGGCGAAGGCTGCGGGCCAACGTCACGCCACAGGCCGACCGGAGGACCTCCTCGACCCGGACCAGCGTCGCGTCATCGAGAACGCCCTCGCTCACGGCGCCTCCGGGCTCACCAGCACCGCGGACATCCGCAGCAGCGGGCGCACACCCTCGGGCGTCCGGCACAGGCCCGCCATCAATCCGCTCGCATCCCACGGCAGCGGCTCGGAACCATCCGGCGTCCCGTCCACCAGCACGGGGGACTCCACCAAATCGCGCACGCGGTCCACCAGCAACGCCACCGTCCGGGCGCCGCCACAGACAACCAGGTGCGCGTCCAGCGAGGCCTCCCGCTTCACCCCCAGCAGCGCAGCCAGGTCCACCACGACCGCGGGGCTGCCGCGGTAGACGAAGGTCCCCGCCACGTGCTCCGGCGCCCCGGGCAGCGGCTCCAGCTCCACCAGCCGCACCACCTCCTGTACCGACTCCGTGTCCATCAGCGCGCTGGTGCCCGCGGCGTCCACCGTCAGGTACATGCCCGGCAGTCGCAGCTCACCACCCGCCAGCGTCGTCAGCTCCTGGCGCAGCCGGGCCTGCTCTTCCTCGAGCTGGCGCAGGCGCTCCTCGACGGAGAAACGGCGCGACTGCGCGACCATGGAATTGTCTGGGGTGTCTGCCATCGGGGGAACTCCCGCTGCTCAGTGAAGCAGGGGATTGGAGCACGGTAATCCGTCAGACAAAGAAGCGTCAATGCGGGCTAACCGGCATTCACTCTCTCATCTCTGACGAGTGATGGCGCCAACGGAAGGCATCAGACGTGCTGGATCGGACAGCCCCCTGGTGCGTAGCCGACCCCAGATATGGTTTGATGAAGTAGGGCGGCACTTCCGGAGAACCGATGTTGCTTGCAGTCTGGGGCTACGAATGATCAAGGGCGACTCGCCGAATCCCGAGACCCCCGCTGGCGCGGGCGCGGATCCTCTCATCGGCCGCACCCTGAATGGCCGCTTCAGCATCCTGGAGCCTCTGGGTATTGGCGGGATGGGGCGGGTCTATCGCGCCCTCCAGGCGCCGCTCGAGCGCGTGGTGGCGCTCAAGGTTCTCAATCCCAGCTTCCCCAGCAGCCGGGACCCGGGGTTCCAGAAGCGCTTCCTGCGCGAGGCGTCGCTGACGTCCAAGCTGCGCCACCCCAACACCGTCACCGTCATCGACTACGGGCAGACGGACGACGGCATCTTCTACATCGCGATGGAGTACCTGGACGGCCGCACGCTGGCGCAGGTGCTGGGGCAGGTGGGGCCGCTGGCGTGGCCACGCGCCATCGCCATCACCCAGCAGATCTGCCGCTCGCTGCGTGAGGCGCACAGCCAGGGCATCATCCACCGCGACCTGAAGCCCGCCAACATCATGCTCCTCAACGAGCAGGATCAGGACCTGGTGAAGGTCCTGGACTTCGGCCTCGTGAAGTCCGTGGCAGCGCCGCAGGAGGGGCAGCTCTCCCCCGAAATCACCCAGAACGGCACGTTCCTGGGCTCCCCGCAGTACATGGCGCCCGAGCAGGCGCGCAACGCCACCGACGCGCGCAGCGACGTGTACTCGCTGGGCATCGTGCTCTTCCAGATGCTGATGGGGCGTCCGCCGTTCATCGCGCGGGACCACATCGAGCTCATCTTCGCCCACTACAAGGAAGCGCCGCCCACCTTCCAGCAGATCCGGCCGGACCTGCACATCCCGCCGGAGATCGAGACGGTGGTGCGCCGCTGCCTGGAGAAGGACCCGGCGCGCCGCTACCAGACGATGGACGAGCTGCTGGAGGGCCTGCGCGAGGCGAGCATGGCCTCCGGCGCCACCAGCGGCATCTTCAAGCGGCCCGGCGGCGCGACCACGACGGGCCCCTACCCGTCCCCCGCGCTCTTCTCCAACGTGGGCAACAACACCGAATCCGGCGACACGCTGGCGGTGGACATCAGCGTGGAGGTCCCCCAGGACGTCAAGCGCGCCCGGCAGCGCACGCTGCTCACGGGCGGCCTGGGCGGGCTCGTGGTGGCGGGCCTCATCGCGGGTGGCGCCATCTTCTTCATGTCACGGAAAGAGGCGCCCCCCGCGCCCGCGCCCGAACCAGCCCCCGCGCCCGTCGCGGCCGCTCCCGCCGCGCAGCCCGCCCCCGAGCCCGTACCGGCCAGCTCGGGCAACGTGCGCTTCAAGCTGATGAGCCAACCCTCCGGCGCCCGCGTCTTCTACCGGGGCAAGGAGCGCGGCGTCACGCCCTTCACCCTGGAGATTCCCTCGGGACAGGATGGCTCCGTCACGGTGGAGCTGACCTTCGCGCTGGAGGGCTACCAGATGGAAACCGTCGTGACGGGCGGCACCGGCGAGGTGGTGCTCTCCCAGAAGCTGCAGCGGCGCCGCGGCGGCTCGGGCGGCAGCCGGCAGGTCGAGGTGGCCTCGGTGACCGCGGATGGAACCATCGAGGACGCCGAGCCGGTGGCCACCCCAGGTGGCATGTCCGCGCCGGTGATGCTCGCCCCCACCGCCTCTCCCGCGGCCGAACTGCCCATCGCGGCCGCGGTCGGCGGCGCCACGGCCTCGGCGGCGGAGCCATCCCCGGCCAAGGGCGCGGCCACGGGCCTCGCGCTGCCCGTGCTTCCCACCGCCGCGGTGGCGTCGGCGCGCGGCGACGTGCTCCCGTACAACGAGGACATGCCCCGCCCGGAGATGGTCGACCAGGGCAAGGACATCATCTACACGCGTGAGGCCATGGCCGCGAAGTCGAGCGGGGTGATGATTGTCCGCTGCACCATCACCCAGCAGGGCCGCGTGGAGAAGTGCCGCATCATCAAGCCCGTGCCCCACATGGAGCGCGCGGTGCTCGACGCGCTCCAGTCCCGCACCTACAAGCCCATCATCTACAAGGGCTATCCGGTGAACGTGGACTACACCTTCAGCATGCGGCTCGTGGCTCCACGCCGCTGAAGGGCCGCTGGCCCGGGCGCGGCCCACGTGCGTCAGGGTCCGGTGGGCACCACGGGCGGCGCCGGTGGAATCGACGGAGCGCCGCCTCCGGGCGGTACGCCCCAATCCACCACCGGCCAGCCCCGCTTGCGGGCATGACGCCGCAGCCGGTGGTCGGGGTGGACCGCCACGGGCCGCCCCACCACCTCCATCACCGGCAGGTCCGAGAACGAGTCGGTGTAGAAGGTACACGCCGACAGCGCCACGCCGGCCTCGCGTGCGTAGGACTCGGCGCAGACGCGCTTGCCCTCACCGAAGCAGATGGTGCCCAGCGCGCGCCCTGTGTGCAGGCCATTGCCGTCGACCTCGAAGCGGTTGCACAGCACCGCGTCCAGCCGCAGCTCCCGCGCCACCAGCTCCGACAGGTAGCCGGTGGATGACGTCAGCAGGACGAGCCGCTCACCTGCGCGGCGGTGCGCCTCCAGCGCGGCCCACGCCCCGGGCCGGTAGAGGAGCCGCACCTGCTCCTCGTAGAAGACGGCGGTGCGCGCCTGGAGCGGCTGCGCGGGCGTGCCGGCCAGCTGGGCGATGGCGCGGGCCACGGCGTCCTGCATGGACACGAAGCCCAGGTGGTAGCGCGCAATCCAGAGGCTGGCGCGCAACGCCTGCATGCGGGAGATGTGCCCCAGCTCGAGCTCCCTGCGAATCCACAGCGAGCCCGAGTTGGCGGCGATGAGCGTCTTGTCCAGGTCGAAGAATGCGACAGCCACGCCCGGTCCTCTAATAAGCCCGCGTGCCCGGCGCCACGACGTGGTCCGCGCGGCGACCGGTCCGCCGCCGGCCTCTCGCCAGGGCGAGCACGGCCAGCCCCAGCGGCATCAGCGCCCTCGGGCCCGGCGCCGCCGCACAGCCGGTGCCCCTCCCTTCCGCCTTCAGGGCCAGGCCCGCCCCTTCGCGCACATAGCACTGCGTGGGCGGGAGGTGCTTCGGGTAGATGGAGCAGAAGCCAGCCGCCGAGCCGGCGTCGATGATGCGCTTGCGCGTCTCCCCCAGCGGCGCGGTGGCCTCCATGGTCGCTCCCCGGACGAAGACATGGTCCAGCCCCACCACGTGCCCGATCTCGTGCGTCATCGTGTTCTGCAGGTCCGTGGACACGCAGTCCACCGCGGGCCCGCGCTCGCACACCGGTGAATCCACGGTGGTGAAGAGAAACCCGGAGCCATCTGCCCTCACGGAGGCATTCAGCTCGATGTCCGAGTCCAGCACCCGCCCGTCACGAAACGAGAAGGTGGACGTGGTGAGGCCGATGGTGGAGTCCCCATGCTCCCAGCACTTGTACGTGTTGCCACACGACTCATCGTCCCAGCAGGGGTCATCGGAGGCGACGACCTCCGGGCATGACGTCTCGCGGAAGGTGATGATGTTGTAGTTGTCCCCGGGGCGCGACGGGTCGTAGCCGACGACCCCCCGCCCCCCCCCGTCCTCGCCCCCGATGAACCGGAAGTCGCGGCACCTGCCCG
>JAFAAN010000045.1 GCA_023426545.1 Pseudomonadota bacterium | reverse complement strand
GCATGGGACGGGCCGGCGGGGGCGGCGGCATCGGACGCGCGGCCGGAATGGTCGGACGCGCCGGCGTCGCCGTGGGACGGCTCACCGCCGTGGGGCGGACCACCGCGGGGCGCTCGGCCGGCAGACGGCCTGGCTCCACGTCGCCCATGTCCACGCGGCCACGGAAGCTGGCGCCATCCACGATGATGACGCGGGGGGCGCGGATGTCGCCCACCATGCGGCCTTCGCGGGTGAGCTCCACGCTCTCGGTGGCGTTGATGTTGCCCACCACCACGCCACTGACGATGGCATTCTTCACCGCCACGTTGGCCTTCACCACGCCCGAGGGCTCCACGATGAGGGTTCGGCTGAGCGTCAGCTCACCCTCGACGCGCCCACGGACCGTGAGGTCCTCATCGCCCGTCAACCGGCCGCTGATGAGGATGGATGGCCCCACCACGGTGTTGTCGACGACGTTGCTGCCTGAGAGCTCCTTCGCAGTGGCCACGAATCAGCGCTCCTTCATGTCCATGTCGACGTTGCCCTTGAAGGAGGCACCGTCGGCGATGAGGATACGGGGCGCCTTGATGTCGCCCACGACGCGGCAGTCCGTCTTCAGCTCCACCTTGTCGCTGGCGACGATGTTGCCCGTCACGCGGCCGGCGATCTCCACGTTCTGGGTCTCGATGTCCGCCTCAACGACACCGCTGCCCTCCACGTAGAGGCTTTCCTTGAGGGAAATCTTCCCCTTCACGGTGCCCTGGATGACCAGGTCCTCGTCTCCGGAAATCTCCCCGTCGATGACGATGCTCGAGCCAATGACCGTATTCGCCATGAGTGTTGTCCGCCTCTAGAAAGGTGTGTGCCGTGCCGTGCGCGGCTTGAAGCTCAAATGTCGTCAGGAAGCCGAACGTCCATTTCGATGGAGCCGTTGAACACGGCCCCGTCCTCGATGATGACGCGCGGCGCCTTGATGTCGCCGGCCACCTTGGCCGAGGCGTTGATGGCCACGCGCGACGAGGCGTCGATGTTGCCGCTGGCCTCGCCGTTGATGGTCAATTCCTCAGCGCGGATGTCCGCCTGCACCTTGCCGGTGCTCTCGATGGTGAGGTGGTTCTTCAGGGCAATCTGCCCTTCCACCCGTCCCTCGATCACCAGGTCCCCACCTCCCGTGAGGTTTCCCCTGATGACGATGCCCTTGCCGATGATGCCCGTTTCACCCGTTGCCATGCGGTGACCTCACCCAGCGCCAGCTCCTCCCGAGGAGCCGGGCGACCTGATTATGTCAGAGATGCGCGGAGATCCAGCCGGAGATATCCCGGAATACCTCCGCACGGCCCACCTCGTTGAGCGGCTCATGCCGCATTCCGGGGTACTCCTTGAACTTCTTGTCCATCGACCCGGCCCGCTCGAAGTACTCCCGCGCCGCCGACGGAGCAGCCACCCCATCCTCCGCGCCGCACAGCACGAACAGCGGCACTTGAATCTTCGGCGCCAGCAGCAAGGCGCGGGCCTGGGCCTGGTTGGACTCGACGAACCACCGCGGCGTGGCGATGGCCTGGTGGAGCGGGTCCTCCCGGGTGGTCCGCTGGACCTCCTCGTCGGAGGTGAGGTCCTCCACCTTCAGCCCGGAGGCGATGCTCAGCCACGGCACCACCTTCCCCACCGCCCGCGCCGCCATCACCTTCGCGGCCGGCGGTGTGATGGCCAGCTTCAGGTACGGCGCCGAGAGCACCAGGCCCGACAGCCCTTCCACCTGCAGGCTGGAGGCCCACGTCGCCGCCATCAGCCCTCCGTGGCTGTGCGCCAGCACGAAGGCCTTCTTCCCCTCCGACACCGCCCGGACCCGCTCCCAGAAGACGGTCAGGTCATCCAGGTAGTCCGGCCACTTCTCACAATACGCCCGGCGCCCGTCCGCGCGGCCATGCCCCCGGTAGTCGAAGCCGTGCACCGCGAAGCCGTCCGCCAGGAGGGCATCCGTCACGAAGCCATAGCGCCCGAAGTGGTCACCATAGCCATGCACCACCGCGACATGCGCGCGGGGCTCGGCCTCCGGAAGCAGTGACTTCCAGTACAGCCGCGTCCCGTCCCTGCCGGGAAAAAAGCCCTCATCGTGACGCACCATAGGCGCACCAACTTACCGGTCTGGCGCACGCGTGGGTAGCGCCTTGAGCTTGCGCTCCAACGCGGCGCGCTGCCCTGGGGGCTCGGCGGACTCGGGGTCCAGCGCCAGCACCTCCAGCGCGCGGCGCCACACCGCCTCGGCGTCGTCCACCCGGGAGGCCCGTTGGTACGCGTCTCCCAGGTGTTCGAGGATGACGGGCTCATCCGGCGCGAGCATCGAGGCCCGCTCCAGGGACTCCACGGCCCGCGCGTAGTCGCCGCGCCGGAAGTACACCCAGCCCAGTGAATCCAGGTAGGCCCCCGTCTCCGGCCGCAGCTCCAGTGCGCGCCGCACGCGCCGCTCGGCCTCGTCCAGGTGCTGCCCCGTCTGGGCCAGCAGGTAGCCGAGGAAGTTCAGCGCCGCCGCGTGGTCCGGTGACACGGCCAGCACCGCCCGCATGCGGGCCAGCGCGCCGTTGACGTCCCCCTGCCGCTCATGGGCCGCGCCCAATACGTAGAGCAGCTCCACATCGCGGGGAAAGCGCGCTACCGCCTCGCGCAGCAGGCGCAGGGCCTCGCGTCCCCGCTCCTGCCGGTGCAGCGTGGCGGCCAGGGCGTCATAGAGCGCCGCGGAGGGTCCGGCCTCCAGGCCCTCGCGCAGCACCGCCTCCGCCCGGCCCGGCGAGCCACCGCGCTCCAACGCGCGGGCGAACTGGATGCGCACGTCGAGGTCGTCGGGCGCGTCCTGCATGGCGGCCCGGTACAACCTGAGGGCGTGGGTGTGCTCGCCCAGCAGGGACAGGCTGCGCGCCCGGCGCAGGCGCGCGTCGCCGTGGACGTCCGACTCCGGGGGCACGCCCGCGAAGGCCGCCGCCGCATCCGCGAAGCGGCGCATCCGCTCATGGACGAGCCCTGCGTAGTACGCCAGCCGGGGCTCGCCCGGGGCGCCCCGCCGGGCGGCCTCCAGCACCTCCGCCGCCGCCGAGGGCTCTCGCGCCGCGAGGTAGCTGAACGCCACGCGCACCGGCGTCTCCGGCTCGGAGGAGAGGGACAGGAGCCGGTCGAAATACGCCCGCGCCCGGACCACGGAGCCGGCCTTCAGCGCCACGCGCCCCGCCGCCAGCAGCACCTCCCGGCTGTCCGGGTCCCGCTCCAGCGCGCGCGCCAGGGCTGCCTCCGCCTGGGCGGGCCGCCCGCTGTCCTCGTAGAGCCGCGCCAGCGCCGTCAGCACCTCCACGTCCCCCGGAGCCCTCGCCGCGGCCTCCACCAACAGCCGCTCCGCGCGCGCCGCGTCGCCCCGCTCCGCCAGGGCCAGCCCCAGGCGCTGGTAGCCCGAGGCCTCCCCCGGCAGCGCCTGGGCCAGCGCATCCACGGCCTTCACCGCCTCGTCCGGCGCCCCCGTCTCCATGTGGAGCTGGGCCAGCACCAGGTAGGCCTCCGGCTCGCGCGGCTTCAGCGTCATCGCGCGCCGCAGGTGCAGGCGGGCCCGGGCGAAGCGCTTCGACTCCAGCAGCACGCGCCCCAGCAGGACGTGCGCCGGGTAGTACGCGGGGGAGCGCAGCACCGCCCGGCGCAGCTCGCGCTCGGCGCGGGTCAGGTCGCCCATGCGGGCGTACTCCTCGCCCAGCCGGGTGAGCAGCAGGGGGTTGCCGTCATCCGTGGCCAGGGCCAGCCGGAGCGCGTCCGCCGAGCCCCGATGGTCCCCCACATTGTGCCGCAGGCGGGACTGGAGGAAGTTCGTGTAGCTGGCGGAGGAGGCGTAGTGGCCCTCATCCGTGGCGGCCGCGTCGATGGCCTCCCGCATGGCCTCCTGGTCCACGCGCGGCCTCCGCGGCGGGGCGGCCGCGAGGGCGCCCGGCGCCACGAGGGCGGCCAGCAAGGCGGTCACGAGGAGACGGAACGGGCTCACGCAAGGCACGAGTCTAGCGTGAGCCCGTCCAGGCTGCAGGCGCCTCAGGTCTCCTCGGGCCCGGGCGCGCCCAGCTTCTCCAGCAGCTTCTCCACCGAGTCGCTGTCCTGGCTCACGTCCGCCACCGCCGACCGGTACTCCGTGTCCGTCACCTTCTCCACGTCCGGCAGCATGCGGTTGATGACGGCGCGCGCCGCCTCCGCCGTGCACTCCGGGAGGACCACGGCGAACACACCGGCGCCCAGGTGGGAGATGGCATCCGGGTGGCGCACCCGCTTGCGCATGACGTCGGCGATGTTGGACGGCACCGGGTCCACCGGCCGGTCGGGCCGCAGCACCGCGAGGCTGAGCGCCCGATGGTAGCGCCGGCTGCGCGCCACTTCCTGCTCCAGCCGCAGCAGCAGCCCGCGCCGGTCGTGCAGGCCGGTGGCGGGGTCGCTCCCCGTGCGCCGCTGGAGGGCGCTGGACTTCTCCTTCTCCTGCTGCTCGCGCTCACCCTGGCGCAACTTGAGGGCGCGCTCGGTGCGGCTGAGGAGCTCCACCGCGTTGAACGGCTTGCTCATGTAGTCCACCGCGCCCAGGTTCAGCGAGCGGACCTTCTCCGCCACGCCCTGGTGGGCGGACAGCAGGATGACGGGGATGCGCGCCGTGTCCGTCGAGGACTTGAGCGCCATGGCCGCGTCCAGGCCGTCCAGCTTGGGCAGGAACACGTCCATGACCACCAGGTCCGGCCGCTGGGCCTTGGCGCGGGCCAGGCCCTCCGCGCCGTCGCGCGCGACCTCGACGCGGTACTTGGAGCGCAGCACCTCCGACAGCACGGCGGCGATCTCGGGCTCATCCTCCACGACCAGCACGCGCGGCTGCTCCTGCGACGTAGGCGCGGCGGCGGGGGGCGGACGCGGATTGCGAGGCGCCTCCTGGGCCAGCGGCAGCGTGAAGACGAAGATGCAGCCGGTGTCCGGCGGGCTCTCCGCCCAGATTTCACCGCCGTGCAGCTCCACGAACTCCTTGCAGATGGCCAGCCCGAGCCCGGTGCCGCCCTTGCCGCCGTGGCGGTAGCGGTCGAAGACGAGGTGCAGCTCGTCCGGCGGAATGCCCACGCCATCGTCCTGCACGCACACCTTGGCCGCGTCCCCATCGGGGCGCCCCAGCCGCTGGGTGCTCACCACCACCTCGCCGTCCTGGCGCGCATGGTGGATGGCGTTGGTGATGAGGTTCTGCAGCACCTCGTGCAGCTTCACCTCGTCACCGATGAGCATCAGGCTGTCCGGGCAGTCGGCGCGCAGGGACACGCCCCGGTCCGCGGCCAGAATCTCCAGCTCGCTGACGGCGTCGCGGCACAGCTGCGCCACGTCGAGCACGCGCGGCTCGATGGACAGCCGCGCCGCCTCACCCTTGCCCTTCTCTAGGAGCGACTCCACCAGACCGAGAATCTTCTTGCCCTGGCGAATCATCGCCTCGGCGGACTGGCGCTGCTGCGGCTCCAGCGGACCTTCCTGGAGCAGCCGGCCGTGGCCCAGGAGCACCTGGAGCGGCGCCCGCAGGTCGTGGCTGCACACCGCGATGATCTCATCCTTCAGCCGGTTGAGTTCCTTCAGGCGGCGGTTGGCCTCGTTCAGCTCCTGGTAGCGCTGGACATAGGCCTCCTCCAGGTCCTCGCGCTTCTTCTTCACCGCCGTGTGCAGGCGCGCGTTGCGGATGGAGTTGGCCAGCACGCCGGCCACGGCCTGCGCGAACTCCTGCTCGTCCCGGCCGAACGACGCGTCCGCGCGCGACATGCGCAGGAACAGCGCGCCCAGCAGGTCCCCCTGGCAGATGAGCGGCTGCACCAGGATGGACTTGACGCCAAGCGGCAGGATGCTGGTGCGGACCTCCGCCATCAGCGGGTCCCGCTGCGCCTCGTCGATGACCACCGCCTCCCGGGTCTCCAGCGCGCGGCGCAGCTCCGGGTAGCGCATCACCTCGATGTCCAACTGGACGAGGCTCGGGTCCTCCTGCGTGGCCACCACCTTGGCCGTGCGCGCGTGGCTGCCCTCCACCAGCACCACGGAGCAGCGGTCCGTCCCCGTGACGCGGCCCACCTTGTCCACGGCGATGCGGAGGATCTCCTCCAGCTCCAGCGAGCTGGTGGCCGCCTGGGTGATCTCCAGCAGCATCCCCATGCGCAGGCGGATCCGCTCCTCGCGGTCCCGCAGCCGGCCCACGCGCAGCGCAGCCTCCAGCCGGGGCACCACCTCGTCCGCGCTGCGAATCCAGTCGTCCACCGCCAGGCGCTTGAAGGCCTCGGCCGAGCGCGTGCGGCCCAGGTCCACCAGCACCGGCAGGCGCTGCAGGCGGTCCACCTTGCGCAACGACTCCAGCATCTCCGCGGCCCGCTTCGCCGTCACCGCCAGGAGGACGACCTCCGGCTGCAAGGTGTCGGCGACCTGCGCCAGCCCGCTCTCCTTCTCCGTCGAGGCGCACTGGTAGCCGCTCGACGTGAGCCGCTCCATGAGCGCATCGCCCGCCTCCTTGGCGGCCACCACCAGCACGCGTCCCCGCTGATCAGCCTGCATCTCGACTCTCACGGTGAACCCCAGCCCCGGTGACAGGGCCCCGGGGAGAGAGGCTGCAAATAACCGCTGCGTGCGAAAGAGTTCATGGTTCGGATCCCGATCATGCCGCTGAACACGCCCTGGAGCCAGAACAGCGGGTATGGGTGGGAGGATGTGGCCATCGCGGTTCTCATCGCCCCGAACCCGGCCCGGCGCCGAGCGTACACGATGGACGTCACTTCCCTACCGCCCGCGAGCCGCGCACGGCTGCCCGCCCCACCGCCAATCAGGCGCCAGAGCAGGGCCGCGACGGCAGCGCCCTGGCGCACCCCTCGTGTGTGACGCCGCCCACCGAATGGAGGTCCCGACGGCGGGGCGGGAACTACCACAGCCAACGGGCCTTGGGAGGACGTTCCGCACCGGCATCGCTGCGTGTGCCTGCACTTCACGTGCGCCCGTCGCGGCGTGCGTGGATGCCTGGGACGCCACGTACGGGATAGAGTCAAGCGCCATGGCCCTCCCATCCCTGACGCGGCGCGCTTGGCGTCCCGCACTCCTCGTTGCCAGCAGCGTGGCCGCAGCCTGTGGCGGCAAAGAACCGCCCCCTCCCACGCCGGATCCCCCCCAGGTCGCCCTGACGGTGCCCGCGGGCATCATCGCGGACGTCAAGCTCCAGGTCATCGTCACCGTGTCCGGCTGCGAGGGAGGCTCCACCCTCAACGTCAACGACCGGGAGACCCTGCTCCGCACGTTCCCGCACGGCGGCGGGACAATGACGCTGACGCTGGAGCGCAACGACATCCCCTACGCCACGGTGGGCCTGGCCGCGAACCTGTCGCTGAACGCGGTGGCCACGTGCTCGGACGGACGCACCAACCGCTCCCAGCCCGCGCCCGTCACGTACTTCCCCGTGCAGCGGCTCATCGTGGATCCGCAGAACGCCGGGCAGGTCGTCACCGACCACTTCGTCATCGATCCGCCCCCAGCGAGCAACCCGTCGCGAGGCACCACCTTCCTCGGCTGCGGCGTCCCGCCGACGGAGATCTCCACGATGTACCGCGTGGACGTCAGCGGCAACGTGACGGGCACCGTCGGGATGCCAATTATCTGCACCCCCGAGACGGTCATCACCGAGCGCAACCCCGTCAGCGGCAAGCGCTGGGTGTGGACCCCGAACGTGGGCGCCTTCGCCATTGACGAGGAGCTGCGCATCACCGCGCGGACCACGACGGACATCGGCCCTACCCACCTCACGGTGCTCGCTGGGGGCGATGCCATCATCGTCAACCGCATCGACGAGGTGCGCCGGCTGTCGCACAACCCCAACGGCACTTCGGAGAGCATCGCCGAGGTCAAGTGGCTCTACGCGCCCCCGACGCTGGAGAGCGTCATCGCGCCACCGCTGATCCGCGAGGATGGGATGATCGTCATCGCGTCGCTCGGCCCGGGCCCTGACTCCTTCCGCACGGACGTCACCGTCACCGAGCTCTACGCGGGAGAGAACGGTGAGCAGGGCGCGCCGGGCACGCCACGGAACGCCTACAAGCTGCGCACCTTCGCCCGCAACGAGCGCCTGCCGCTGGGGGCCTTCAACGACACCGGCAGCACGCTCTACCTCGGCCTCCAGCTCGGCTCCGAGCAGTCGCAGGTCATCGCGTGCGCCGCCGACCAGGACGAGTGCGAGGGCTCGCGGCTCCAGTGGACCAGCGACGCGCTGCCGGTGCCGCTCGTTCACGTCCTGTACCACCCGGCCGCATCTCGCGTGGTGGCCGTGGGCCAGCAGCGCGTCTGGTTCCTCGATGCGTCCGGCCAGATTCGCAACCGGGACAAGCGCTCCATCGACGCGAATGGCGCGCTGAACGTGCTCCAGGTGTTGCGCCGGCCGAACTCGCCGGAGCTCTACCTGCTCAACGCCCCAGCGCGCGGCCTGGACGGCTACCCCACGCTGCCCAATGAAATCGTCGCGGTGGACCAGACGGCCGGCGGTGAGGCGCGCGAGCTGTTCCGCCATCAGGTGATCGGCAGCCTGGGCGGCGCCCTGGACGCGGATGGGCGCCTGTGGATTCGCACCGGCTTCGACCTGGTGCAGACGCTGCCGCTGACCGATTACCGCCGCTACCGGCCGTAACGCCCGGGCGCCGGCCCGCTCAGGGCCTGCTTGCGACGAGGAGCGCCTCCACGTTTCCAGCGGGCCCAGGCACCGTCGAGTCCATCAGCCCGAGCACCTCCAGCCCCTGCTCCCGCACGAACGCCGTCACCGAGTCGATGGCGTCCTGCCGGGCGGCGGCGTCCCGCACCACGCCGCCCTTGCCCACCCGGTCAGGCCCCACCTCGAACTGGGGCTTCACCAGCGCCACCAGCAGGCCTCCCGGCTCCAGGTACGTCAGCACCGAGGGCAGCACCTGCGTGAGCGAGATGAAGCTCACGTCGATGACGACGACGCCGACCTTCTCCGGCAGGTCCTCGTCCGTGAGGTAGCGCGCGTTGACGCGCTCCCGCGAGCGCACCCGCGGGTCCGTGCGCAGCTTCTCGTGGAGCTGCCCGTAGCCCACGTCAATCGCGTGAACGCGGATGGCGCCGTGCTGGAGCAGGCAGTCCGTGAAGCCCCCGGTGCTGGCGCCGATGTCCGCGGCCACCTTGCCCCGGACGTCGAGCCCGAACCGGTCGATGGCGCCCTTCAGCTTGAGGCCCCCGCGCGACACATACGGCAGCACCTCGCCCTTGAGGCGCAGCTCCGCCACCTGCGGAACCAGCGTCCCCGGTTTGTCCACCCGCTGGTCGTCCACCACCACCTGACCGGCCAGGATGAGCGCCTGGGCCTTGGCGCGCGACTCCGCCAGCCCGCGCTCCACCACCAGCACGTCCAGCCGCTCCTTCCGAGGCTTCACCGGGCGCCTCCCTCCAGCAACGCGCGGCCCGCGCGGCGCAGGCCCGCCGCGTCCAGCCCCAGCTCCGCGCGCTGCACCCGCGCGTCCCCATGGGGCACGAAGGCGTCCGGAAGGCCCACCAGCCGGACCCGCGTCATGACGCCATGGGCGGCGAAGAGCTCCAGCACCGCGCTGCCCAGGCCGCCGCGTGTCGTGCCTTCCTCGGCCACCACCACCGGTCCAGCCCGCCCGGCCTCCAGCAGCGCGGCCTCGTCCAGCGGCGAGGCCCGGCGCGCATCCAGCACGCTCCAGCCCGGCTCACCCCGCGCGGCCTCCAGCGCGGCGATCCCCAGGGGCCCCAGCGTCACCAGCGTCAGCCGGGGTGACGCCGCCCGAAGCAGCCAGCGCGCGCCCTGCAGCGGCACCTCCCCCACCCCAGCGCCCTCCGGAAGCGGAGGCAAGGTGCCCCGCGGGAACCGGATGACGGACGGGTGCGGCGCCGCCAGCGCCGTGTCCAGCATGGGGGCCAGGTCCTCCCCCACCATGGGCGACCACAGGTGCAGGTCTGGCAACGCCCGCAGCGACGACACGTCGTAGGTGCCCTGGTGCGTCGCGCCATCCGCGCCCACCAGGCCCGCCCGGTCCACGGCGAAGACGACGGGCAGCCCCGGCAGGCAGACGTCGTGGATGATCTGGTCGTAGGCGCGCTGAAGGAACGTCGAGTAGATGCAGCACACCGGCCGCGCACCCGCGGCGGCCAGGCCCGCGCTGAAGGTGACGGCGTGCTGCTCCGCGATGCCCACGTCGTGCACCCGGTCCGGGAAGCGCGCCTTGAGCGCGTTGAGCGCCGAGCCCTCCAGCATCGCCGGCGTCACCGCCACCACGCGCGAATCGCGGGCCATGGCCTCCTCCAGCACCGAGGCGAAGGCCTCGCTGAAGGTCAGCTGGCCCCCACGCGAGCGCACCAGCTTCCCATCCCGCCACTCGTACGGCCCCATGGCGTGCCCACGCGTCTGCGTGTCGGCCTCCGCCGGAGGAAAGCCCTTCCCCTTCTGCGTCAGCGCATGCACCACCACCGGCCTCGAGGACGTCCGGGCTTCGCGCAGCGCCTGGATCAGCGCGCCCAGGTCGTGCCCATCCACGGGCCCCAGGTACGTGAAGCCCAGCCCCTCGAAGAAGCCCCGCGCCTCGCGGGTGCGCAGCAGCGCGGGAATGGCGCCCACGTTGGCGCTGATGGACATCTGGTTGTCGTTGAGGACGACGACCAGCGGGAGGTCGCCCCCCCCCGCGTTGTTGAGTCCCTCGAAGGTGAGGCCGCCGGTGAGCCCGCCATCGCCCAGCACCGCCACCACGTGGCCCCGGTGCCCCAGCATCCGCCGGCCCTCCAGGACGCCCAGCGCGGCGGACACGGCCGTGCAGGAGTGCCCCGCGAGCAGCGC
Source organism: Pseudomonadota bacterium (assembly GCA_023426545.1). Lineage (GTDB taxonomy): Bacteria > Myxococcota > Myxococcia > Myxococcales > Myxococcaceae > Myxococcus. Next base: position 63,871 of record JAFAAN010000045.1, on the reverse strand, counting down.
GTCATGCGGGCTCTCCTTCGGGTCCAGGAAGGGCGCGATGCCCCCCGCGTGCCGCAGCGTGTGCATCCGCTCGCGCCGCCCGGTGAGGAGCTTGTGGGCGTACGTCTGGTGCCCCACGTCGAAGAGGAGCGCGTCCCCCGGTGAGTGGAACACGCGGTGCAACGCGACGATGAGCTCCACCGCTCCCAGGGAGGCCCCCAGGTGGCCGCCCACGCGGCCGCAGATGGAGATGATGTCCTCGCGAAGCTCCTGGCAGAGGCGCGGCAGGTCCTCCTCCGGAAGCGCGCGGACATCCGAGGGGGAGCCGATGCGTGGCAGCAGCTGCGACATCAGGACGTCCGCTCCACCGTGTAGCGCGCCAGCGCGGCCAGGGGCCCATCCTCGCCCTCCAGGGAGCGCACGGCCGCGATGGCCTCCGCCACCTTCTCGTTCGCGAGCGACCGGGACGCGTCCAGGCCCACCACCGCCGGGAAGGTGAACCGTCCCGCCGCGGCGTCCGCGCCCGCGGGCTTGCCCAGTTGCTCCGCGGTGGCCGTCACGTCCAGCACGTCGTCGGCAATCTGGAAGGCCAGCCCCACCGCGTCGCCGTAGGTCTCGGCGCGCGCCAGCATGGCCGCGTCGCCACCGCCGGCCAGCACGCCCATGCGGCAGGCCGCGCGGATGAGGGCCCCCGTCTTCATGCGGTGAAGCCGGATGAGGTAGTCCAGCGCGGCGGGACGGTCCTCTGCGATGTCCAGCACCTGCCCGCCCACCATGCCCGCCGCGCCAGCCGCCACCGCCAGCTCGCGGCAGAGCGCGGCGCGCACGGGCTCCGGCCCGCTGGCCACCAGCGTGAAGGCCTCCGTCAGCAGCGCGTCCCCGGCGAGGATGGCCAGGGGCTCGCCATAAATCTTGTGATTGGTGAGGCGCCCCCGGCGGTAGTCGTCGTTGTCCATCGCCGGCAGGTCGTCATGCACCAGCGAATACGTGTGCACGTACTCGAGCGCGCACGCCGCATCGCCCGCGAGGTCCGACACGGTGCTCTCGCGCGCGGCCAGGTCCGCGAAGGCCAGGCAGAGCACCGGGCGCAGGCGCTTGCCCCCCGCCAGCAGCGAGTAGCGCATGGCCTCCGTGAGCTTCGGCGGTGCGCCCGCGGGCCCCAGCCGCTCCACGCGCTCGCGCAACAGGGCCTCGACGCGCGCCTGCTGGGCGGCCAGGAAGGTCTTCAGTTGAAACGTCGCCACGGGTGTCCGTGCTCCTCTTATGGAATCTGCGCCGGCACGAGCTCGCGGATGCGGCTGACGAGCTTGTCCATGTCCAGCGGCTTGACGAAGTAGTCCGCGGCGCCCACCGCCATGCCGTGCCGCTTGTCCTCGGGCTCGCCACGGCCGCTGATGAAGATGACGGGGATGTCGCGGAACTGCTCGTTCTTCTTCACCGCCCGGCACAGCTCGAAGCCGTCGATCCAGGACATGTTCACGTCCAGGAGGATGGCGTGCGGCCGGTGCAGTTGGAGCGACGCGATGAGCCGCAGGCCGTTGGCCGCCAGGGTGACGTCAAAGCCCTCGTCCTCCAGGGCGGCCGCCAGCAGCTCCCGCGTGTCGCGGTCATCATCGACAATGGTGATTTTCGGCTTCGACATGCCGGCAAACACGCGCCCGAGCCACCTAGAACGGGACGTCATCCTCCGGAGGCGGGCGGGGAGCAGGGGCCCGAGGGGCCGCGGGAGCCGCCGGTGGGCGCACGGCCGCCGTCAGCGGCGCCACCACGTCCTTGCCGTCCTCGTCCAGCAGGAGCTGCTCGATGCGCTGCTCCGCCTCGGTGAGCAGCTTCTCACCCCGGCGGACCAGCCGGATGCCCTCCTCGAAGGCCTTCAGCGAATCCTCCAGAGAGAGGTTCCCGCTCTCCAGACGACCCACCGTCTCCTCGAGCCGGGAGACCACGTCCCCGTATTGCTCGGGGACCTCGGTCTCCGCCACCTTGTCCGCCTTGGGCGCCTTGTCCGACTTCGCCACTGACATCCACCTCCCCTGTGGGGCGCGGGACTCTAGAGGGTGGCCCGTCAGCAGTCCACCGGGCCTTTCACCGCCGTGACGGTGGCTTCGATTTCTTCACACCCACCCAGCGTCTTGGCGCCGTTCGACGCGAGCTTCAGCCCCAGGCGCTCTCCCACCTGGACGTCCGCCCCGGTCCGCACCACCGCGCCGTCGCGCTGGCGGAACACGACCGAATACCCGCGCGACATCACCTTCAGGGGGCTCATCGCGTCCAGGCGCCCCTCCAGACGCTGGAACCGCTTCTGTGCATCCGCCAGGGCCCCCTGCTGGAGCGTCAGCAGGCGCGCCCGGTGCGCGGCCAGGCGGGCGCGCTCTCGTGACACCTGCGCCGCCGGTGACGCCCGCTCGAGGTCCAGCCGCGCCGCCGCCAGCGCCCCGTGCCGCGTCGCCACCCCTGCGCGCACCGCCTCCGACAGCCGCATCGCCAACTTCAGCAGGTGCGCCCGCTGCTCGCCCAGGCGTGCCTGGGGCCGCGCCCGCTGAAGACGCTCCGTGAGGCCCCGGAGGCTCTCCCGGTGCGCCCGCACCGAGGGCCTGAGCACCCGCATCATCGATTCCACCTGCTCCGACAGGTGCAGCCGCTGATGGTTGATGGCCCGGCGGGGGTCCTCCAGCCGCGCCGAGAGCTGCCCCTGCGCCTCGCGCAACTCCAGCACCCGCCGCTCCATGGCGCGCCGCAGCCGCCCCGCCTGGGTGGCCAGCGCCAGCTCCAGGTCGGCCAGCACCGGCGCCAGCCGCTCCGCCGCGGCGCTGGGCGTGGGCGCGCGCAGGTCCGCCACGAAGTCGGAGATGGTGAAGTCAATCTCGTGCCCGATGGCCGACACCACCGGCACCGGCGAGGCGAAGATGGCGCGCGCCACCAGCTCCTCGTTGAAGGTCCAGAGGTCCTCCACCGAGCCGCCGCCGCGCGTCACCACGATGACATCCACGTCCGTCCGGGACAGCCGCTCGATGGCGCGCGCCACCTCCACGGCCGAGCCCTCGCCCTGCACGCGCGCGTCAGCCACCAGCACGCTCTGCCGCGGGTTGCGCGAGTGCAGCACGCGGAGGAAGTCCTGGAGCGCCGCGCCCGTGCGGCTCGTCACCACGCCGATGCGCCGGGGCAGGAAGGGCAGCGGCCTGGGAGGCCGCACACGCCCCGGGCCGAGGAGCCCCTCCGCGGCCAGCCGCTCCTTGAGCTGCTCGAAGGCCAGCGCCAGCGCGCCCTCCCCCACCGGCTCCAGCCGCTGGACGATGAGGCTGTAGCGCCCCTGGGGCTCGTAGAGGTCCACGCTGCCCTCGGCCACCACCTCCATGCCGTCGCGCAGCGCGAAGCGCAGCCGGGCCGCCATGGACGCCCACACCTTCGCGTCGATGGCGGCGGACGCGTCCTTCAGCGAGAAGTACCAGTGCCCGCGCGCATTGGGCCCCCGGAAGCCCGTCACCTCGCCGCGCACGATGACCCGGGCGAAGCGCGACTCCAGGGTCTGCTTGAGCTGCCGGGTCAGCTCGCCCACCGACAGCACCACGCGCTCGGGCTTGGGCGGCGGCGGGGGCGCGCCCTCCAGCGGCCCCAGCAGGGAGGTACCGTCCGCATCCGGAGGCGGCGGTGGGGGCGGTGGCTTGCGGGCCGCCGCCTTCCGCACGGGTGTCGCCGCACGGGGGCCAGCGGCGCCACCGCCGAACAGGTCTCCCTGCCGCCCCACGGGGGGCAGCGCTCCGTCGCCTGCCTTGCGCCGGGTCATCGGGACAGCTTCTCGACCCAGGTCTTCGCCTTCTCGTGGTACTCGTCGTCGGGCGGCGTCATGGCCACCACGTCCTTGAACTTGGGCAGGGCCTCGTCGGGGCTGCCGTCCTTCAGGGAGTAGGCCTGGAGGTAGACGTCCTTCGCCTTCGCCTTCAGCTCGCTGATGATGTTGCTGGCGCCCGTGTGTCCAGGGTCCGCCTGGAGCGCCTTGCGCGAGTAGTCCATGGCGCGGCTCCACTGTCCGGCCGCCTTCGCCGCGGTGGCGCCCTTGTAGAAGATGGTGGCCGCGCGCGTGCCCGCGTTGCGCGCCATCTTGCTGGGGCGGCCGCCGGTGATGTCCTTGTCCAGCGCCATCAGCTTCGACAGGCCCTTGGCGTCCAGGTCCTCCAGCCGCTTGTACAGGTTGCCGAACTCCGTCATCTGCCCGAGCAGCTTCTTGCACTGAGGCGTGCGCGCCATGCACGCGTTGAGCATGGCCACCGCGCCGGACATGTCCCCGTCGCGGAAGCGGTCGACGGCGGGCTCCCACGGCTTGGGCGCCGGCCCCTGGACCACCGGCCGGGGCGTGTCGCGGACGATGATGGCCTGCGCCGCCTGCTCGTTGATGACCTTCGCGTCGCGGTGCTCCGGGAAGGCCGCCAGCACGTCATCAGTGATGGCCTTCGCCATGTCGAGCTGGCCCTCGTCCAGCAGCTTGCGCGACTCGCGGGTGCGCGCGTCCGCGGACTCGGACAGCTCGCGCTTCGCCGCGTTCACCTGCTCGTAGAGGAACTGGCTGTCGCCAGCGCTAGCCAGCAACGAGCTGGCCTTGCCCAGCTCCTTCTTCGCCAGGGCGGCGCGGGCCGCCGTCAGCTTCTCCTGGATGGGAATCTCACGCGCGGCATGGCTGAGGTAGTCCGCCACGCCCGGGTACTCCGGCGCCTCGCCCTGGAGCTCCTCGAGCTTGGCCTTCGCCTCGACCCACTTGCCCTCGCGCACCAGGTTCTTCGCGTCCTGGAAGAGGCTGCCGAGCATCTCCCGGCGGTTCTTCCCCTGCCGGGCCTCCTCGGCCGCCATCGCCTGTTGCTGCTGGACGTTCATCCGCACCATGCCCAGGCCCGCGAACAGCAGCACCACCACGCCCGCCGCGCCCAGCATGATGAGCTTCTTCTTCTTCTGCGCCTCCGGGCTGGGCGCGGCGATCGCCGCCGAGCGGCCGGTACGCACGCGCCCCCCTTCTCGCACAGACGGACGGGAAGGCACCGAGCCCCGGCTGCCAGAGCCCGCCGGACGCGGACGCGGGCCGGGCGGCGGCGCCCCCACCATCATCGTGGAGTTGGCCAGGTCCTCGAAGCGCAGCTCCGTGTCGCCCAGCGTGATGACGTCGCCGTTGGCCAGGGGCGTCTCATCGTTGATGGCGTCGCCGTTGACGAGCGTGCCGTTGCCGGAGCCCAGGTCGCTCACCGTCCAGCCCGAGTCCCCCTTGCGCAGCACGACGTGCTTGCGGGACACGGAGGTATCCGGGATGCAGATGGCGTTATCGGTCGCTCGACCGATGACGTACTCGTCCCCGGACAGGGCAAACTCCTCACCGTCCTTGGGGCCTGCGATACAGGTGAGCCGACACGTGGCGGAGACGGGGGCGGGCGCGGGCCGGGCGGCCGTCCTGCGCACGGCGGGACGGGACCCGGTCCCACCCGAGGACGCCCCCGGAGGGGGCCTGCGGCGTGCCGGAGGGGAACCGTTGGTCATGCGAATCACCGACTTCCTGACGAAGGGAGCACGGGCCTACAGCTCGTGCTCGTAAGCCAACTGCAAACCGAGATTGTGGCAGCGATGCTCGGCCGTAGGGAAGCGCCGTCCCATCTCCTGCAATGCCGCCCGGGCCGTCCTGGCGTTCCGGTACTGCACGCTGCGCTGGAAATCGAGCATCAGCTGGCTGCACTTGTGGTCCAGCTCGGCGGACGCCTGGCCGAGCTGGAAGCGCACGTCCTGGTAGATGTCCGGCTTGGTGTCCAGCGCCTCCAGCGTCACCCACGCGAAGCGGTACTGCTGCCACGCCTTGAAGAGGTTCTCCGCGCCCACGTCGCGCGACTCGTAGAAGCGGGCGCCCGCCGCCACGTACTGGCGCGCCCTGGCCAGCAGCTCCTCCTGCGGCAGCTCCGGCACTGGGATGATCTCCAGGCGCAGGTTCCACACCCGCCAAGTCTCCCGTCCCGGCGGATTGCGGACGTTGTCGAAGACGATGGAGTTGAGCTCGCCCCGCCGGAGCACCGAGGGCGGGAGGATATGCTCCAGCTCCCGCTCCGTGGACGTGCTCAAGTCCGGAGGCACCCAGCCGAGGTCCACGCCGTTGGCGACCAGCGCCACCTCCTCCTGGGAGATGCCGCTGGCCATGTAGTGGATCACCGCCACCGCACGCGTGGGGGTGACGAACTGGAACGCGAAGGACTTGTGGTCCGGGTTCTCCCACATCACGCCTTCACCCAGGCCGAACGAGTCCGCGATGGTCTCGAAGCCCAGGTCCTCGGGCTCTACGCCTGACGACAGGCCCTCGCTCCGGGGGACGGAGAGCACGCTCAGCGCCCCCACCAGGGCCAGCACCAAGCCCCCCCCGAGCACCGCCATGCCCAGCCGCGTGGGCTTCGACAAGCCGCCCCACCACAGGAGCAACCTGCCGGCGCTGGAGCCCGAGAGCTCCCTGCGACGCCGCGCGCGCTCCGCCGCCGTCAGGCCCGCGCCATCCTCGGCCTTCGCCACGGTGGGCGCGCCCGGCCGCACCGGCACCACGGCTTGCTGCTGCGCGGTGGGGTAGCCCTCCGGCAGCACGATGCCACTCGCGGCGGGGACCGGGTCGTTCCGGCGGATGGGACGGGTGGCGTCCGGGTCGGGGAGCGGGTCACCCCGGAGGATGGGACGGGTGGCGTCCGGATCCGGGAGCGGGTCTCCCCGGCGGATGGGGCGCGTGGCGTCCTCATCGCTGTCCGGCGGCACCCAGACGAAGGTGAACTCCACCGGCCCCACGCCAATCTTGTCGCCGTCGCGCAGCTGCTGCTCGCCGGGCAGCCGGTTGCCGTTGAGCACGGTGCCGTTCGAGCTGCCCATGTCCGCGACGTAGTACTTCTCGTCGCGGAGCAAGATGCGCGCGTGCCGGCGCGACACGCCATGGTCGTGCAGCACCAGGTCGTTCTCCGAGGTGCGGCCGATGTTCACCTCGGCCTGCTCGAAGACGAGCTCCCGTCCCTTCTGGAGCCCCTGGGTGATGGTCAGGAGGATGGGCACGGGGCGCTACCCCGCGACGTTACCGAACATGAACTGGAACACGATGGGCCCGAACAGGACCATGAACACCGTGGGGAAGATGCACGCGATGAGCGGGAAGAGCATCTTCACCGGGGCCTCGCCCGCGAGCTTCTCCGCGCGCTGGGTGCGGTCGACGCGCATCTGCGTGGACTGGATGCGCAGCACCTTGCCCAGGCTGGTGCCCATCTTGTCCGCCTGGATGAGCGCGGTCACGAACGTCGTCAGCGGCATCAGGTCCACGCGGACAATCATGCTCTTGAGGGCCTCTTCACGCGTCTTGCCCATCTTCAGCTGCTTGAGCACCAGCTGCAGCTCTTCGCGCAGCGGCCCCGGCTTGCCCTTCTCCACCACCTTGGCCAGGGCCGCGGTGAAGTCCAGGCCCGCCTCCACCGACAGGGTCAGCAGGTCCAGGCTGTAGGGCAGCGCGCGGCTGATGAGCAGGTGGCGCTTCTTCACCTGGTCGTTCAGCCACATCAGCGGGTAGTACATGCCGAAGAGCAGGAACAGCGGCGCCCACACCAGGCTCACGCCCACGCCGTTGAGCAGGATGAGCCCCATGATGAGCCCCATCACGGCGCTCACCTCCTGCAGCGCCATGATGTCCTCGGGCTTGTACATCTGCGGCTCGCCGGCCTTGATGAGGTTGCGGCGCGCCTTGGCCTCGTAGCCCGGCCAGATGAAGCGGCGGTTCATCGCGCCCAGCCGGCGGATGGCCACCGAGCCGAAGCCCTTCATGCCGCCCGTCGACTCGTCACGGACCTCCGACAGGAAGCGCTCGAGCATCGCCTGGTACAGCCCGAGACCCAGGAAGCCCACCGCTCCCGCGAAGAGGAGCGCCGAGCTGCCGATCAAGATTGGCGTCAGGACATCGTCCACGGTGCACCTCTCAGATATCGATGTTGACGATGCGCCGGATGATGAGGATGCCCATCACTTCCATGATGGCGATGATGATCACGAGGATCCAACCGAAGATGTGGTCCATCATCGGCTCCATGAGATCGGGCCGCATGTAGTTGAGCACCATGCCGAGCACCGCCGGCATCGCCGCGACGATCCACCCCTGCAGCTTGCCCTGCGAGGTGAGCGCGTCGATCTTGCCCTCCAGGCGGAAGCGCTCGCGAATCACCGTGGAGATGGTCTCGAACATCTCGGCCATGTTGCCGCCGAGCTGACGGGCGATGTTCGTGGAGACGACGACCAGCTCCAGGTCGTCACTGCCCACGCGGCGGCCCATGTTGATGAGCGCCTCCTCCAGCGGCACGCCCAGCTTCACTTCCTTCACGAAGAGACCGAACTCCTGGGACAGCGGAGGCAGCGCCTCGCGCGCCACGTGCTCGATGGCCTGCGGGAACGTGAGACCGGCCTTGAACGCGTTGGCCATGGCCTGCAGCGCGTCCACGAGCTGGACGTTGAACTTCTTGATGCGCCGCTTCCGGTAGTGCTTGACCATCAGCATCGGCAGGAAGAAGCCGAACACCGTGGCAGCCACCGCCATGATGGGGTTGAAGAGGATGTACGTCAGGATCCCCAACAAGCACATGCACGCGATGTTGAGGATCAACATCTGGCGCGGGTCGATGAAGAGGAACATGTCGCTCAAGTCGTTCATCGACTTGGCGACGTAGCGCTCCTGATACTGCTCGTACGCCTTCGACAGGACGCTGAAGATCACCAGGCTGAAGAAGAAGACCGAGCCGGTGACGAGGAGGAGGACGATTCCAGCAAGCATGTGCGCGCTTCCCTAGGAGCGAGGGTGGACGCCCGCCATCAAGGCACGCCAGCGCCCGCGGCACGCTCCGCACCGCCCTTGATGATCTGGATGATCTCCCGGCGCTTCTGCTCCAGCACGCGCGTGCGCTCACCCGAGAGCAGCGTGCTGATGGTCGCGCGGCCGCGCTCCTCGATGAGGTCCACGTCGTCCTCGTTGCGGAGGCTGAGCGTCAGCTGGCCCAGCTCCGTCGCGAGCACGAGGATCTCCGCCTCTTCCGGCAGCACCATCAGCGAGATGTTGTTGTACTCGCGCTGGTTCTCCGGGATGAGGTTCACGTTGGTGGTGCCGGTAATCTTGCCCGTGGCCACCACGATGACGTTCTGGAGCAGCGTCACGGCGACGTTCTCGTCCGTCTGCGGATCGCGGAAGGTGCCAATCACGTCCACGTGGTCGTTGGGACGGATCCAGCCGCCCACGGACGTGGTGTGCTTCGCCTCGATGGTGATGGCGCGCGCCTTCTTCTGAACCTTCGAGGACAGCCGCTCGGCGGCCTTCGTCGTCTCGAACTGGCTCCACAGCAGCGGATCACCCGCCTGCAGCGCCACCAGCACCTTCTGGTTCACGATGTAGGACGCCGAATCCGGGCGCACCACCGACGACGTCACGAACTGCTCCGGCACCGAGCGCTGGGAGATCATCTCGAAGGTGATGACCGTGCCTTCAGGGACGTCCTGCGCCGCCACGACGACGGGCACCAGGTTCCATCCGCGGCGGACGTCCGCCTCCTTCTTCTTGATGGCGGAATACGCGATGACGCCGGCCAATAGGCCCAGCACGAGCGCGACGACGAGCGGAGTCTTGCCCTTCAGCATGGTTCAGAAACCTCCAGAACGGGGGGGAACCGTTCGGCGGCGATGTTGGAGTCCGACGTGGAGTCCAGAGCGGGTGTTGGAATACAGTGCAGTGCAATCAGCGGATGGCGCGCGATGTTAGCCGTGCGATACACCGGGTGTCAAAACCACCTCTCGCGACAGCCCTGTATCGCGCGCAATCCGGGCCCTGAAGGGGTGCCGCGTCAGAGGCCGTTGATGGCGTTGCGGTCCGGCGTCGTCAGGCCGCGCCCCTCGGTGATGCTGTAGAGGGCGTTCTGGACCACGCTCACGTCCTCGGAGCTGTCGATGCGCTTCCCGTCGAGGAGGCGAAGGAGCTCCTGCAGCGCGTCGTCCGTGGTGACGGGGCCCACCGCGTACGTGATGTAGGGGCTGGACGGGTCCCGCTCCTCGTTGAGGCAGTACATGTAGAGCGGAACGATGAACGCGTTCTCCTCCACCCCGCCGTCCGGGGTGCCCGCATCATCCCGCCCGCCGGGCCCCGGAGGCGTGGGCGGCACGGTGATGATGGAGCGCTCAATCAGCAGGCCGTTCTGGTTGCGGCCCTCGGAGGTGGCCACGACGATGAGGCCGGGCGGGAACTCCACCTCCATGGACACGCCGGTGTCGTTTCGCAGCGGGACGCAGACGCGGACGTACGCCCCCGAGCCCCGCGGGTCGGTGCTGGCATTCTCACACTCGCCGCTGAGCTCCGCGGCGCCGCGAATCGTCCCGGCGTAGCTGACGCCAGTCGGCAGGCTGAAGGCCGTGCCCTGCGGCTCGCCTTCATCCTCCCCCAGCCCCGGGCGGAACACGTTCACACCCGCATCGAACTGGTTCGAGGGCGGCGGGTTTCCACCGCGTCCGTCGTCATCGTCGTCGCCGCACGCCAGGAACCCCAGCCCCACCGCCGCCGCGACAACCGTCCACTTCCATGCCGCATGCGCCATTTCGCGCTCCTTCCATCAAGCCTGGGCACCCCGCCGGCCGGGACGCCGCGTCATGAGGTCGGACGAGACTGGCCGAGTCTCCGAACACCCGCAACCCTGCTGCTCTGGCGAGATGTCAGGGAGTGGGCGGAAACAGGGGCGCCGAAGGCGGCGGAAGGTCCGGGTTGTAGAGGCCGCGCAGGAGCAGTGTGCCGCCCTGGTCATCCTTGAGCAGCACCGGCCTCCCCTCTTCGAGCCCCACCAGACGCACCGAGAAGGCCACGCCGTCGGGCGTCACGTGGACAGCCAACTGCCCCGGGACGAGCGGGTCCGGCAGCGCGCTCTCGGAGGGCAGCCAGGCAATCTGGGGCCGGATCGCCCGGAAGGCGCGCGTGGACGCCCAGGCCTCGCCTCCGCCGGCCTGCTGGAGCGCGGTGCGCCACACGTCCTGGGAGAGCGGCGTCTCTCCATGGGTCTGCAGCTCATGCACCATCTGCAGGTGGACGCGGCGGGCCACGCGGAGCAGTTCGATGTTGGCCGCCACCTCGGAGCGTGACATCTCCAGCCCCCGGGGATCCCCCCCGGCCAGCGCCGACATGACGCCCAGGAGGATGACACCGGAGGCCCACAGCGGCGCGGAGCGTCCCCGGGCCAGCTCCCAGCCCAGGCGCGCCGTGCCCACCGCCGCCAGCACCGAGCCCAGCAGCACCAACCACCGGGGCGCAGCGCCCACGTGGAAGGGCTGCCCCAGGGCATGCACCAGGTGCGTCCACTCGGGAAGTGCCACCACGCCGACGCCCGCGGCGAAGGCGAGGAACAGCGCGGCGTGCACCAGCCGCAACCCCAGTGGGGACGGTTGCCCCACCTCGCTGCGCGCCGTCACGGGAACGGCAGGTTCAGCACGAAATAGAAGGAGTCGTAATAAATCTGGTACGCCTCCATGAACAGGTCGATGACGTTGGACTGCCGATCCTCGGTCCAGCGGACCTTCACCGACGCGCCGATGATGAGCGCGACGACGAGAATCCAGTTCAGGAGCGAGTACTCCAGCATGGCCTGCCCGCGACGGTTACGGGCGCGGGAACGCAGCGTCTTCGGGTGGTTCACGGCGAATCCTCTGAAGTGTCATGTCCGTGCCCGGCCTCCGCGTCGCCGGGCAGGTCGTCCATTATAGCATCCGCGTACTCCAAGCGGACCTTCGGTGCGTCTGGCGCGGGGATGCGCATGCGCGGCTTGGCATCGATGCCGTACTCCGCCACTTCCATGGCGTGGCCGATGCCGGGAATCTCCAGCTTCGCGAGGTTGAGCAGCGGAATCTCTCGGCTGAGCCACATCCGCTTGATGACGGTGTTCTTCATGACGACCTCGACGGGCACGGCCGCGACCGTCCCGGCGAGCGTCATCAGCCGGGACTCCTTGCCCGTCCGCGTCGTGGGCTTCACGCCCTGCGGCAGCCGAGCCGGCTTCTCCGGCGGCGCGTTCTGCGGCTTCTGCGCCTCCGCCTGCTGCTGCTTCAGCACATGCTGGAGCGCCTCGTCCGAGTACTCCTGCGGCTGATTGAAGCCCGTGCCGATGTAGAGGCGGGAGATGGCGTCATAGCGAATCTCGTTGCCCTCCCGGGCCACCAGCATGCGCATCTGCGCCAGCGGCGACTTCATGGCCGGATGCGTGCCCGCCTCCATCTCCACCCACACCGCGTCGCGCCCTTCCTTGTCCTTCTCCTCACCCACGACGGCCAGGCGCCAGTAGTAGACGCGCAGCCCTCCACCGTTGAAGCGATACGTCACCCAGTCGCCCAGCCGGGCCGGCCGGGCGCCGCGGGACATGTGCTGCACCAGCTCACGCGCGGGATTCGCCTCCGCCTGCATGGGCAGGCTCAACACCAGCGCGGCCACCAGCCACAAGGCCCTCACTTCGCGCCCTCCCGCTTCTGCGCCTTCTCCCAGGCCTCGCGGCTCTGGCGGACGGCATCGTCGTTGGGCACCGCGTCCGGGCGGTCCGAGCCAATCCACATCTGCACCACCGCGGTGATGCCCTCTTCCGCGGGAGACAGCGTGGTCACCACCTGCTCCCCCTTGCGCGCGTGCTCCATGGTGAGCTGAGTTCCGCCCCCCACCTTCATCGCGGAGTGGCGCACCGGGGCGTATCCCCGCTTCTCCAGCTCCGCGCTCACCTGCTGCTGCACCTGGGTCAGCTCCCCCGTCACCAGCGTGGTGCGGCTCTGCGAGCCACCGGGGTCATCCCGGGTGGCGAGGTCCTGGCTGTACAGCGCGCCTTCCAGCGTAATCAGGCCGGGCGCCGGCTTCTTCGGCGGCCGCACCCACAAGTCCCGGAGCACCGTGAAGCCCACCGTCTTGCCCAGGTGCTTGCGCAGCACGACGCCACGCTGCAGCCCCTCGCGCGTATAGAGCGCCGACACCACGCCCTCGTCCTTCATGTCCCCTTCCACCACGGTAGGGTAGCCCTCGTCCTGCCACTTGCGGGCGAAGTAGGCCGCCACCTTCTCCATGGAGTCCGGCGTCGTGAAGTACGCGAGGCGGTAGTACTCCCCGCCGATGACGAGGTCATTGCCGATGCGCGTGTGGAGGGTGCCCGGGTAGATGGGCAGTTCCTGCTCGGCCGCCGCCGGCCCGGAGGCCAGCAGCAGCGCGCCCAGGAGGCCCGCCCGGAGCGCCCCCACCCTACTCGCAAGGAATCTTGAGGTCTTGCTCATCATTCCGCGTGGACTCCGGCCGGGCATCCGGGTCGGTGGGGTCGTCGGCCATGGCCCGCTTGCACCCCATGTAGAACTCGCCGCGCGCGTTGAAGACCTTGATGTAGTTGCTGTTGTTGTACGTCATCTCGTCGCGGAACGGCGCGGTGTCGAAGCAGTTGGGCCGCTCGTGGTCGGTCAGCTTGAAGTTGCGCTTGTGCATGACGTGCAGGCCGCTGCTCGCCTTCGCATCATACTGGGCAAGGCCGGTGCAATCGCCCTTCTGCGAGGCACCCACACCGTAGTTACGCGACACCACGAAGGTCCCCAGGAAGTTGGGGAGCACCGAGGCGACGACGTCCAGGATCCCGCCGATGCCCAGGCTGTCCAGCGTGGAGCTGAAGCCCAGGAACACCATGCGGTCCACCTGACGGTAGAGGCCGTGGGGCTGGCTCAGGTCGCCTCCGGTGTGCTGACCGGCGCGGCGGCCCCGGACGATGGCATCACCGCCGTCCGGCATGTGCCAGCCGTTGGCGTACATGGAGTACTTCGACTTGAGCCTCAAGCTGCCCAGGTCGCGGCCCCCCATCATGTTCTCTTTGAAGAAGCCGCCGTTCCCACCACTCTTGTCCAGGTAGCTCCTGGGCAGGATGGTGTTCTCGTAGTTCATCTCGACCTGGCTCTCGACCCAGCCCTTGTTGTTGAACCCCCACTGGTTCAGGACCCAGCCCATGCCGTTGTTCAACGGACTGAGGATGGCGCCCGCCAGGCCGCCGCCTTCGCTGGTGCTCGGGCGGCTGAGCATGCCGCTCTCCAGGAGCGCGATCTCCTTGTTGGAGATGGTCGCGGTCACGTCCGTGTAGCGGGCGATGAAGTTGCCCGGGCGGCCGTTGGGCTCCACCGAGTCCATGTCCTTGTAGCGCTCGACGAACTCCTTGTGCGCCTCCTTACGCGCGTCCTCGAAGGCGTCGTCGTGCTTGCCATTGGCGAAGTCGGACAGCGCGTAGCTCGTCATCTCCCAGACGGCGTAGCGCGCCGCCTCCTGGAGCTTGAGCTTCGCCCTCACGAGCTCCGTGAGGTACATGCTGAACATCAGGATGGTCACGAGGAGCGGCACGGAGAGCGCGAACTCGACCGTGGCGGCACCTCGTGAGCGCGAGCGCATTTTGAGACGGGCACGCATGACAGTCCTCAGTGCGTAATGATCTTCGGGGCAATGCCCTGGAGCGGGCCGGGCAGCGCATCCAACATCTCGCCAACCTTCGGCAGCGAGTGACGGCCCTGGAACACGGAGGCCAGACGCGGCCGCCAGTACGGGTTGAAGAAGTTGGGCTGCTCCGCCCAGTTGCCGGGGCGGTGGTAGTAGGACTGCCCGCGCGAGATGACGTTCAGGCCCTCGACCAGGCCGAGGAACTTCTTCCGGTTGTTCAGCATCTCCAGGCCGTCCGTGTCGGGCGTGAAGGCGAACTTCACCTTGCCGTCCTGGTTGAGCAGGGCCGGCGCATTGGTCCCGGTGCCGTCCTTGTTCTCACGGTTCACGACCTGCTCGGGGTCCTTGTTCAGCGCCACCCAGGCGGTGGGCTGGTTGAAGTCCGCCTGGCGCTGTGCCGCGTTCGTCATCGACGCGTTGGCGGTGGGGTTGCACACGGAGCCGAGCTGACCCGGCTCGAAGTGCATGAAGGGCGTCAGGCCGCCCCAGGGGTGGTGACCGTCCTGCACCGGCCGTACGTTGGCCGCGAAGACGTCGGTGCGGGCCCAGCACACCCACGCCAGCTCCAGCACGCAGATCTTCGAGCGGTGCAGCCCCACCTCGCGCTCGGGGCCGCCCGGACGCATGTGGCCAGACCAGCGCTCCGGGTTGTCCGGGTAGTTGACGCGCCAGTGCAGACCACCCTTATGGCGGCCACTGTCGCTGTCGTTGAGCGCCCAGATGCTCGTCTTCGTCATGTGCTTGTAGGGCAGCTTGGTGCTGTTGTTGTCACCCTTGCCCTTGCGGTTGTCGCCGAAGCACTTCCAGTAGTCGTCGTTCTTGGTGCACGACACCGGGTTGTCGGCCTTGCCCACGCCCACGTCGATCTCCGCCGGGCCGAACTTGAGCCAGTACGGGTCGTCCGAGCCGATGTTGTCGCCCTGCGCCGTCATGCCCCAGGGGTTGAGGTTGTCGTTCCAGTCGCGGATGTAGTTGCGGCCTTCCTGGCCCGGCCCACGCCCCGCCCGGAGCGCATTGGCGTTGGGGAAGCCGGTGGAGAGCATGCGCGTCTGGCCGATCTTCCCGAACTCGAAGATGCCCGGGATGTCGACGCCACCGTTGAAGAAGTCCCGCATGAAGCTGAGCATGTCCGGCAGCGGCAACAGGTCACCCATGCGGCGGCTGGTGATGAAGCCCTGGGGGCACGCGCCGCCGTTGGCGTCGCACGCGTAGCGCGTGGCGTTGGTGATGCCACCCATGGCGCGCTTGGCGCGGGCGATGGGGTCGTTGGCCGCCTTCTTCGTCACGTCCAGCGCGCCGAAGGGGTTCTTCCAGGTGTTCGGGGCCAGCGGCTTGCCACCCGCGTGCGGGTTGTGCGCCTGACTGAAGAGGCACTGGCTGTAGATGCCGGTCGCCAGCTGGCTCGCCAGCGAGGAGATGTTGCTGTCGTTGTCGTCGATGACCGTCTGCGTGGTCTGCGTCACGTGCGTGGACGCGGACATCATCACCGCCTGCGACGCGAAGTACATCACGCCGTTCATGACCCGGTGAGCAGGGATGATCCACTCACCGATGATGCGATCTGGATTCAGCCGTTTGATGACCTGCTGGATGGGTTTGAGGAAGTAGTTCCTGTACGCATCCATGATCCGGCCAATCGCTTTGATGACCGCGCTCACGTACGGAATCACGTTTTCCAGAATGGGACAGGCTATCTTCCAGAAGAGATTGTTCGTCTTGCCTGCGCACGGATTCAGCGTGCGCATGAAGCCGTAGATGTCCGTGAGGAACGCCTCGGCGGAATAGATGAGCGACAGCAGCGACTGCCACATCATCGCCGACACGTAGTGCGACACCTGCGTGCGGTTGGCGTACGCGTAGAAGTTGAACGCGCGCGCCTCCATGGCGGCCATGGAGTACGACGCCGAGTCCGCTGTGTTCTGCAGGCGGATGCGCTCATGCACCGTGTGGCCGATGTTGACGGTGGTCAACACGGCGATGGACATGACCAGCACCATCAGCGCGGCCAGGACGAGCGCCTGGCCTTCCTGGCGGCGGAAACTCTGTCGGAGGGTCCGGGTGAACATGGGTCGGGAGTCCTCTTCCTCTTACAGACCCCAGTCGGGGTTCAGGTGCATGATCCACTTGCGGTGGAAGTTGGACTGCATGCGCATGCTGTAGGTGGCCGTCAGCGGCATGAAGTACCGCTTGCCGGCCAGGTTGGAAACGATGGGAATGCTGCCGTTGGCGAGCATCCAGAGCACGGTCATCTCGAGCGGATAGACGGAGTCGTACCCCATCTCGTGCTCGATACCGCGAGCGCCCCCGAGCAACGGGGTGAGGTTGCCGCGCCGGTTCATCATGTTCGCGCGCGGATCCACGGTGCCCCGGTCGATGGCGCCTCGCAGCGCCATGCCCGCGTTCGAGGCGAACCAGGAGTAGAAGATGATGGAGTTCGCGAAGGGTACGCGCAGCTGGTACCAGTAGCGGAGGCGGATGGTGAGCCGCGTGGACTTGCGATACACGAGCTCCGCGTCGTCCGGCTCCGGCAGGTTGAAGAACTTGCGGATGTGGTTTTCGAGCGACGGCACCTCGGGGAAGGAGTCGGCGCCGTCGAAGTCCAGCTCCTGCCAGTTGTAGCCGCTGCGCAGCTTCCACATCGAGTCGATGGGCGTGAAGTACGCCGGACTGATGGTGTCCACGCGGATGATGCCGAACAGGTTGGAGCCGTTGACCGTCCGGGGCACGCGGCCGCCGCCAAAGTTCAGCGTGCGCATGCCGGAGTCGTAGAGCTGGTGCAGGATGAACGTCTTGCCCAGCTCGACGATGTCGTCCGTCCGCCCCATGGTGGGAAGCAGCGCCACGATGGCCGCGTCATGCATGCGCTCGTTGTTGCCGTTCCACACGATGCCGGCGCGCGCGGCCTGATAGGCGGCGTACTCCGTCATCAGCTTCGCGTGCTGCATCATCGTGAGCTGGATGATCCCCAGCGTCATGAAGACGGCGAGCGGCATGATCATCGCCGCTTCGACTGCGGCCTGCCCCGACTGCCGCCGAGACACCCCCTGCGCCCCCGGCTCCTGTGCTTCCTGTCCCATGAAGCCATTATCGAGGGAGCGGTGTCAGAAGCGCATCGGTCAAATGGACAGACCTGCGCCTACGTTTCCCTCCCAATTGCTGAGAAAATACCGACAACTATTTCGAGGGTTTGCCGGGCTGTGCGGGTGCTGTTTCACTCGCGAGCCGACGGCGGGCCGCACTGGCCGCGCTAGACGCCGGCGCTTCGTGTATCACGAGGTTACACGCCTCGACGGCCCTCGAATGCATACCAAGAGCGAACTCGGACTCACACAGCTGGTTGAGCAGCTCCCACCGCTCCGCTCCTGAAGCGCCAGCCGCCAGCGCCGCGCGGATCAGCCCGGCCTCCCGCGCCCGGTCTCCTGCCTGGTGCGCCGCCCGCGCCTGCCGGGACAGCTCCGCCACGGAGACCGCCGGGATCTGATCAGCAGAGGGCGCTTGCTTCTTCATGACCGGGGCGGACGGAGGTGGCGGCGGCGCCTCGAAATCGGCCGCCCCGGAAGAAGCCTCCGCCACGGACGCCCCGAACACCCTTGCCTTGGGAATGGACGCGGCCTCGGCCTTCATCGCGGCGGGAGCCGACGCCATCGGCGCCTCCCCTGGAGCGTCAGCCCGCGCCACCGGCCGTGGCGTCCCCAGCCGCAGCGCGTCGCGCGGAGGCCCCTCTTGGGGCGCCGGGGCCTCCGGGGCGCGCCTTTCGGCCATGCCGACGGACTCCTCGTCCACGGACGCCTCATCCGCCGTCACCTGCGCGGGCTTCGCCGCGTCGGCCTTGTCCGCTTTCTGCTCCGAGCGGGCGCGCACGCTCAGGGGGGGCGCGGCCTTCGCCTTGCTCGCGGTCCCACGGCGAACGCGCGTGTCGAACCCGCCGCCGCTGCCCGCGTTGGCCCAGTCGTCCGCGCGCAGCGGCTCACGCCCCTTGAGTTCGGCCGCCACCGCACGCTTGCTCGGCGCGGCTCGCTCCCTGGCGCCCTTCCCTTCCCACTCCGCCTCGGCGGACATCACCTGCGCGGCCGGAGCGGCGGCCGGGGGCGGAGCAGGGGCCGCGGCCGGAACCGCGGCCGTGGGGGCCGGCTGGGTCTCCTTCGCGCTCCAGGGCTCCTGCACCGCGGCCGCGCTCAGGTCTGGCCGGGTGAGTTCGGGGGCGTGGGCGTGGAACGTCAGGACGCCCAACGTGCTCACCGAGGCCAGCCCCACCACGGGCAACAGCCAGCGGCGCCAGCGGCTCGGCTTGGGCGCGGGTCCAGCAGCGGCGCGGCGCGCGGTCTGCTGCGCGTAGGCCATCAGCGATTCCAGCCCCGCATCCGGCGCGGCCTCCACGGAGAGCTGAGACATGGTGGCGCGCACGCCCCGGATGTCATCCAGGGCCTGGGTGCAGCGGGCACAGCCCTCCAGGTGCGCCTCGACGAGGCGGGCTTCGGACACGGGCAGCTCGCCATAGGCGAAGTCGAGCAGCCGGTCCTCCTGCGCGTGCGCGTTCTGCGGCTTCATCCCACCACCGTCCTTCCATCCTCGGCGAGGTCGCCGTCCACGCCCATCTCCGCCAGGCGGCGCCGAAGCCCCTCGAGGGCGTAGCGCATGCGGCTCTTCACCGTGTTCTCGGACACTCCCGTCACCTCCGCGATGTCCTTGAAGGGGATGCCGCTGTACTCACGAAGGGTGAAGACCTCGCGCTGCTCCTCCGGGAGGGAGGCCAATGCGCGCTCCAGCAGGGGGCGAAGGCGGGCGTTGTAGGCGCCGCGCTCGGGGCTGGCCCCCGCGTCGGGGAGCCCATCGCCCAGGGGACGTGCCTCATCCCGCTCCGAGCCCGGCGCGGGCGCCTCCAGGGAAGTCGCCTGGCGGTAGCTCTCTTTGCGCGCGCTGTCCACGCAGAGGTTCCTCGCAATCGTATAGAGCCAGGTCGTGAACTTCGCCTTGGGCGTGTAGTCGCCCGCGCTCCGGACCACCTTCAGCCACGTCTCCTGCAGCACGTCCTCCGCCCGTGCCCGGTGCCCGGTGAAGCGGAGGATGAAGTTGAACACCGGCGTCCGGTGCTTGCGCACCAGCGCCTCGAACGCGCGCGCGTCCCCCGCCTGGAAGGCGAGCATCAGCCGCTCGTCTGAGGTTTCCGGTCCCAATACTCCCCCAACTCTCCTTGGAGCCACCCGTCCCCTGCCCGCTCCACCCTCCGTGCCCACTTAACGGGCGGCGGGACGCCAGGGTCTATCCCGGACGAGGTCTCTGGTAAGTGGCGAGAATGACAGGGACGGCCACCGCTGTCACCAACGCGCCCTGCGCCAGGAGGACCGCGGGCAGCGGCTGCTGCAGGTGCACGTGCAAGGAGCGGCCGAGCGCCAAGCCCAACAGCACGCCCGTCAGCGTCCGGACCGCGTTGGAGCCGGAGGCCGGGCGGAAGCGTCCCACCGCCCAGTCCGCCAGCGCCGGAATCGTGAGCGCCAGCACCACCGGCACGTCCAGCGGCCACCGCAACGGCGCGCGCAGGGCGAACAGGCCCACCAGCGCGGCCAGCATCACCGGATAGGTGCCCAGGCAGCGCGCGCAGACGCGCACACCGCCGAACAGGTAGGTGCGGTTGTACTCATCTGGATGATGGTGGCTGAGCCAGAACACCGGTGCTTCCTCCAGAGGGTGCCTCGGCCGGGGCCTCTCGCGCATCGGGCTCCGCCAGGAAACAAGCCGCGAAGTGCCCCCCGCCCAGTGGGTAGGCCGGAGGCGCCTCTCGCCTGCACCGCTCCATGGCATGAGGACAGCGCGGATGGAAGGGACAACCCGGCGGCGGAGCCAGGGGGGATGGCGGCTCACCGGGCACCAGCAGCCGCGTGCGCGCGCGTCCGGGCTCCGGCACGGGGACCGCGGACAGCAACGCCTGGGTGTAGGGGTGGCGCGGCTGGCGGTAGAGCGCGGCGGCGGGGGCCAGCTCGACGATGCGCCCCAGGTACATGACGGCCACGCGCGTGGAGACGTACTCGACGATGTTCAGGTCGTGGGCGATGAAGACGTAGGTGAGGCCCCGCTCGCGCTGGAGGTCCACCAGCAGGTTGACGATCTGCGCCTGGACGGACACGTCCAGCGCGCTGATGGGCTCGTCCGCCACCACCAGGTCGGGCCGCAGCGCGAGCGCCCGCGCGATGCCGATGCGCTGACGCTGGCCCCCGGAGAACTCATGGGGGAAGCGCTCCAGCGCCTCGCGCGGCAGCCCCATGGCGTCCATCAGCGCCGCCACCTCACGCTCCCGCGCCCCTGGCTCTCGCGCCAGCCCGTGGATGACGAAGGGCTCCTCGAGAATCTCGCGAACGGTCATCCGCGGATTGAGCGAGGCGTAGGGGTCCTGGAAGACGAGCTGCATCCGCTGCCGCAGCGGCTGGAGCTCGCGCTGGGACCTCCCGGTGAGTTCCTGCCCGTCGAAATGGATGGAGCCCCCGGTGGACGCCACCAGGCGCAGCACCGCGCGCCCCAGCGTGCTCTTGCCACAGCCACTCTCCCCCACCAGCCCGAGCGTCTCGCCGCGGAGCACCTCGAAGCTCACGCCGTCCACGGCCTTCACCGCGCCGCGCACCCGCCCGAAGACGCCCCCACGCACCGGGAAGTACACCCGCAAGTCGCGCACCTGGAGGAGCGGCCCGGCGCTCATGGGGCGGGCACCGGGTTGTGACAGGCCGCGAGCTGTCCGGCACGTGGCGCGCTCAGCTCGGGCGTGACGTGCGCGCAGACGTCCAGGGCCCGCTCACAGCGCTCGCGAAACGCACAGCCCGGGGGCAGCTTCCGCAGCGATGGCACCATGCCAGGGATGGCGCGGAGGCGCTCGCGGCCAGCCGGAGCCCCCGCCGCCGTCGCGCCGCGCCTGGATGGAATCGACCGCAGCAGCCCCGCCGTGTACGGGTGTGCGGGGCGGGAGAACAGCGCGTGCACCGGAGCGCGCTCCACCACGCGGCCCGCGTACATCACCACCACCGCGTCACAGCTCTCCGCCACCACGCCCAGGTCGTGGGTGATGAGCAGCACCGCCATGCCCCGCTCCGCCTGAAGCCGCGCGAGCAGGTCCAGAATCTGCGCCTGGATGGTGACGTCCAGCGCGGTGGTGGGCTCGTCCGCGATGAGCAGCACCGGGTCGCATGCCAGCGCCATGGCAATCATCACCCGCTGCCGCATCCCGCCGGAGAGCTGGTGGGGATAGGCGTCCACGCGCTCGCCCGGCGCGGGGATGCCCACCTGCCGCAGCATCTCCACCGCCTGCTCCCGGGCCTGCGCGCGTGAGGCGCCCAGGTGGAGGCGGACGCCCTCGGCAATCTGCTCGCCCACGGTGAACACCGGGTTGAGCGACGTCATCGGCTCCTGGAAGATCATCGCCGCCTGCCGGCCGCGCATTCGGCGCAGCTCCGGCTCGGACAGTGTCAGCAGGTCACGCCCCTGGAAGCGCACCTCGCCGCCCACCACGCGCACCGGCGGCTCGGGGGCCAGCCGCAACAGGGACAGCGCGGTGAGGCTCTTGCCACAGCCGCTCTCCCCCACCACGCCCAGCGTCCCGCCTGGGGGCAGCGAGAAGGACACGCCGTCCACCGCGCGCACCGTCCCCGCCTCCAGCGCCAGCTCCGTGGTGAGCCCGCGGACGTCGAGCAGCAGCTCCTCGCCCGCGGGTGTCACGGCGGCTGTCACTTCTGGGCCAGCTCCTCCAGGAACTCGGCCTCCTGGATGACGCCCTTCCGGATGAGCAGCCGGATGAGGCTGGCCACCATGCGCGCCGGCTTCACCTTCTCGGTGTCCAGCGAGGCGTCCTCGCCACGGGAGATGCGCTCGATGTCATCGAGGACCGCCAGGTCCTCATCGGAGAACTGCGGCGTCGGCGTGAGCGACACGGAAGGCCGCGAGCCCTGCGCGGCGCCGCCGAACACCACCACCGGCACCCGGGGCTTCCCCCCGGCCGCGTCGCCGTCCGCGTCGGCCAGAGGTGGAGGCGGAGGCCGGGCAGCCGGCGGGGCCTTCCGGCCCAGGAGATCATCCAGTGCGTCCACTCCGGCCTCGTCCTCCGTGGCCTCCAGTGGAGGGGGAGGCGGCGAGGACGGGCCACGGAACGCGGGGGGACGGACGGCGGGCGGCGGAGCAGGCGGTCTGGACTTGGGCACGGGCTTCGGAGCCTCCGGGAAATCCCATTCGAGCGAAGCAGCCGAGGCCGGTGCCACGCCACCGTCGTCCTCGTCCAGGGCCACCGCTTCCACGATGTCCAGCGGCTCGCCCCGGGCACGCGCCAGCGCGGCGTCCAGGTCGTCGGCGGCAGCCACGTAGACACGCATCTGCTTGCGGAGTTGGAACCTCAGCTCGTCCACCAGCGTCACGTCGCCCGGGTCGTCCACGGCGACATGGATGCGCTCGCTGCGGCCCTCCACTTCCATGCGGAAGGGCACGATGCGGTGCTCGGATTGGAAGTCCAGCGACACCAGGCCCGACACCGCCGGCGGAATCTCCTCCGGCAGCTCGATGAAGGGCAGCGCGTGCTGGACCGACAGGGCGCGGGCGATGTGCGTGGGCGTACAGAACCCCTGCGCCACCAGCGCCTCGCCCAGCCGCTGACTCCCGTAGGAGGCGCCCTTGCGCCCCAGCGCGACGCGGACCTGCTCCTCCGTCACCACGCCGGCTTCGACGAGCAGCTCACCAATCTTCTTGCGCATGGAGGACTACCGCTTGACCTTCGCGAGGTACTCCTCGCGGCTGAACACGCCCTTCTCGATGAGCAGCTCCACCATCGCCTTGAGGGCCGCGACCTCCTTGCGCTGCACCTCCTCCACGCTGCGCAGCAGCTCCGCCGGCGAGCCGGAGGCCGCAGAACGGGCCGAGGGCGCATCCGCCGCGGGGGCGCGAGCCGGGGCGGGCGCGGGCCGGGGCGCGGCCGCCGCCGCCGCGGGGTCCACGTCCTTGAGGTTCTTCACCACCGTGCGGCCCTGGGCGTCCACCACCTTGAAGTTGGTGTCCGCGTCCTCCAGCTCGTGGTTCTGCTCGTAGATGCGGGCGAAGGCCCGGGCGATGGAGGTCCGGCCCGCCACGTTGGGGATGATGCGGCACTTGGCGATAGCGCGCAGCTCGTCGAGCATGCGCACGTTGAGGGGGTCCGCCATCGCCACCACGAGCGACTTGCCGTCGTCGCGCAGTTGGAGCGGCAGCACGGAGAAGTCCCGCGCCGTCTGCGCCGGAATCTTCGCCTTGACGTGCGGCTGCACCATCTGCACCGCGTCCAGGTTCACCGCCGGCATTCCGAGCTGCTTGGACAGGGCGCGCACCAGGATGTCCTCTGAGACGAGGCTCATCCGGACCAGGATCTCCCCCAGCTTGCCGCCCCACTTCGCCTGTTCCGCGAGCGCGGCCTTGAGCTGGCTCTCCTGGAGCACGTTCGCCTTGATCAGCAATTCTCCAAGCTTGATCTGTGCCATGTCGTGCCGGTCACTCTAGACTGTCTCGGCAGCGTGCGCCGCTTCTTCCGCGCCTGGCCGGTCAGGAGCCCGGCGCCAGGGGCGCGGACGACCCGGATGCCGGCGCCCCAGCGGGCAGCTCCCTACCGGCCTCGTCGACCTCCACCACCCGGGCCCCCTCGGGCGCTACCACCTCGTACAGGGTGAGGTCCGGCCGCGCGTTGAGCTTGATCTGCTGGTAGCGCACCTGGAGCTTCGTCCGCGCCTGCTTCGCCTCCAGCTCCACGCGGCCGGGGAAGATGAGGTTTCCCCGCTCCAGGAAATCGCCAAAGCCCAGATCATACCCCGGGATGCCCCGCACCATGCTCTTCATCACTCGCAGGTACTTGGTGTGGACGTGGAGGATCTGGGTCGCTTCGCCCCGGTACAGGGTCAGCACGTAGACGCCCTTCTTGTGATCCAGCTCCAGGGTCATCCGCTCGGGAGGGATGAGAGGCACCTGACCGAGCATGATGGGCACCAGCTCCTCGCCCGGCAGCATGACGGGCAGGAAGCGGGACACGTTCGCGGGGCTGGCGGGGCCCTGGTACCAGGTGTTCGTCTCCGCCTGGTACAGGCCGAAGCGCTGTCCGTCGGAAGTCAAGGAGGCGAGCGGACGGTTGAAGAAGTCGAACGTCTCCAGGTGCAGCATGGCCGGCCGGGTGACGGCGACGAACATGCTTAGCGTCCCGCTCTGGTCTGGCAGCTCCGCGCGCAGCTTCGCGTCGCCCTCCAGCGATACGACGTTGTCCTGGTTCTTCAGGACGCGTTGGTACACGGTGTCCGCGTCGGTGAGCTCGCCCTCGGGGCCGAACTCGATTCGCTTGGGGCAGGCAGAACAGAGCACTACCAGGAAGATTGCGGCGGCTGCGCGGTTCATATCTCCTAGTCTGGGCCATGCCGCCCTGCCCGGTCACCCACCAATGAGCCTGAACGACATCCTCCATTACCTCCGCCTGGGCGGCGTCACCCTCGCCCTGCTGATCTTCGCCTCGGTCGCGGCGCTGATTGTCGCTGTCGAGCGCATCATCGCACTCTGGGGCGTGGGGGAGCGCTCACGCGCCCTGGGTGAGACAGTGAACAAACACCTGCTGCGAGGGGACGTGACGGCGGCCCGCACCGCGGCCGAGCGCTCCGACGCGGTGGCCGCGGACATCTTCCTGGCGGGCTTCGACCGGCTGGAGCGCACGCGCATCGCCGGGGGCGCCGGCATCGAGGCCGCCGTGGAGCGGGAGCGCGCCCAGGTGGCCCTCAAGCTGCGCCGCTACCTGTGGATCCTGGCCACCATCGGCTCCATTACCCCCTTCGTGGGCCTCTTCGGCACCGTGGCCGGCATCATGCGTTCCTTCAAGGACCTGGGCCTGGACGTGGAAGCGGGCGGCACCGGCGGCAGCGTGGCCGTGATGACCGGCATCTCCGAGGCGCTCGTGGCCACCGCCGTCGGCATCCTCGTCGCCGTGCAGGCCATGGTCTTCTACAACTACTTCCAGGCCCGCCTGTCGCGCGTGCTGGTGGAGCTGCGGCTGATTGGCGATGAGTTCGTCGAGCTGCTCAAGGAGCGGGCCGCCGGCCTGCCCCCCGCAGAGCCCTCGCCCCCCACCCCCGAGCCCCAGGGCACCAGCGCGGCGCGCGCGGACGCCCAGCCCGCCTGACCGGGAGGAGAACGCACCATGGCCATGGGAAGGACTCCGGGCAGTGACGACGGCGCCGAGGATGGCGTCTTCGCTGAAATCAACATCACCCCGCTCACGGACATCTTCCTGGTGCTGCTCATCATCTTCATGGTGACCAGCTCCGTCATCGTCCAGCAGGGGCCCGGCGGCGGCGCCAAGGCCGGCCTCAAGGTGAACCTGCCCAAGGGCGGCGCGGCGGACGTCACGGCGCGCACCACGGACCTGTCCGTGGCGGTGCTGGCGGATGGGCGCTTCATGCTCGCTGGCAACGTCGTCTCCCAGGACGAGCTCCAGCAGGCCTTCGATGAGGCGAAGGAGAAGGACGCAGAGACTGTCGTCATCGTCCAGGCCGACGAGGGCGTCCCCCACGGCACGGTGGTGCAGGTGATGGAGCTGGCCAAGAAGGCTGGCCTCGCCCAACTCGCCATCGGCGTGCGCGAAGGCGAATGAAACACGAAGGCCACCCAGGGCGGATGCCCGGGTGGCCTCGGTGCGCCGGGTGCCCCGCTTCACGCGGGGCACGGAATCAGCGAACGCCTCAGACGGTCGCGAAGGCGGCGTCCGAGATGTCCATCGGCGAGGTGTCCTCGAGGGTGAGCAGCTTGGCCGCCTGCTCCACGTTGGGCAGCACGTTCCGCGCGTACCAGAGGGCGCTGTACTTCTTGCCGTCGTAGAAGGCCACGTCCGGGTGATCCGCGGACAGCTCGGCCTTGGCCTTCTCCCCGATGAGCGCCGCGTCCAGCAGCAGCCAGCCCACGGCGACCTCGGACATCATCGTGAGGAAGCGGTTGGCGGACAGCGGAATCAGCGGGAACTTGCTGCCGTCCTGCGACCAGCCGAACACCATCATGGCGCTGGCCATCAGGGCCTCCTGCGCCGCGGCCAGCGCCTTCACGGCATCGCCGTAGACGGCGTGCTCGCGGTGGGCCTCGATGAAAGAGCCCACGTCGCCCATGAACTGCTGGAAGTGCATGCCGCCCGCCTGCCCCATCTTCCGGCCCACCAGGTCCATGGCCTGGATGTGGGTGGTCCCCTCGTAGATGGAGAAGATCTTCGAGTCGCGGGTGTACTGCTCCACCGGGTAGTCCTGGATGTAGCCAGCGCCGCCGTAGATCTGGATGGCCTGCGCGCACAGGCGGAACGCCTGCTCGGAGCTATAGGCCTTCACCAGCGGCGTGAGCAGCTCCACCTGACCCTTGTGGTAGGTGGCCGCGTCGTCATCCTTGCCGGCCAGCTGGCGCGCCTTGTCCAGGTGCATGGCCAGCTTGATGATCAGCGAGCGGATGCCCTCCACGTGCGCCTTGATGTCCAGCAGCATGCGGCGCACGTCCGGGTGCTCGATGATGGAGGCGCGGGGCGCGGAGGGGTCCTTCCACTTGGTGAAGTGGGAGCCCTGCTTGCGGTCCTTCGCGTAGTCCAGCGCGTTGTAGTACGCGGCGGACGCCAGGCCGATGCCCTGGATGCCCACGGCGATGCGCGCGCCGTTCATCATCTTGAACATCTGGCTCATGCCGACGTGCTCGACGGTGCCCACGAGCTCGCCGACACATTTGTCGTTCTCACCGAAGTTGATGACACAGGTGGCCGAGCCGTTGATGCCCATCTTGTGCTCGATGGAGCCCACGCCCACGTCGTTGGCCTCGCCCGCGCTGCCGTCCGCGTTGATGCGCAGCTTGGGGACGATGAACAGCGACAGGCCCTTGGTGCCCGGCGCGGCGCCGTCGATGCGCGCGAGCACGAGGTGGATGATGTTCTCCGCCATGTCGTGGTCGCCGCCGGAGATGAAGATCTTCGTCCCGCGGATGTTGTAGGTGCCGTCCGCGTTGCGGCGCGCCGTCGACTTGGCCGCGCCCACGTCGGAGCCGGCGTGCGGCTCGGTGAGGCACATGGTGCCGCCCCACGTGCCGTTGAGCATGCGCTCCACGAACTGCTTCTGCTGCGCGGGCGTGCCGCACTCCGCGATGACCTCGGCGGCGCCGAAGGCCAGACCGGGGTACATGTTGAACGCCGTGTTGGCGCCCGATAGCAGCTCCTCCACCGACACCTGGAGCATCATCGGCGAGCCCTGGCCGCCGTGCTCCGGGCTCACCGCCACCGTCTTGAAGCCCTGCTCGTAGAGCTTCTTCCAGGCGTCCTTGAAGCCCTTGGGCGTATAGACGGCGCCGTTCTCCACCCGGCAGCCCTCGCGATCGCCCACCGAGTTGAGGGGCCCGAGGACCTCGCGGGCAAAGCGGTACGTCTCCGTCAACACCGCCTTCGCCTCGTCGGGACCCCAGGCCTCGAAGGGAGCCTGGCCGGCCACCTGGCCGAAGCCAAACTGCTCGAACAACGTGAAGAAGATCTCTCGAAGGTCGGTCTTGTAGGTGTTGATCCCGGCGGACATGGCCACTCCTGCGTGACGGCTCGCTGCCCGCCCTCATTGAAAAGGGATGAGGTCAGCGGCGCTTTGAGACGCAGGAAGTGTGGCGGCGACTGATTTTTGAGTCAACCCTGAATGACACCTCGCGTTGAGGGGCGGTCAGAACCGCCTCTCAACACGCGCGGCGCCCGCCCTCTACTTCGCCTGCTTGGACGCAGGAAGCGTGGCTGTCTTGGCAGCCGGCTTTTCCCGGGGAACCGTCTTCTTGGACGAGACGCCCGTGCGGCGCTCGTCCGCCTCCTCGCCACCATCGCTGGTGGAGGCGCTGGCCGCTGCCGCGGGGGCCGCGGCGCTGGCGGTCGTCAGGCTCTCGCGCGGGACCTCCACCACGATGGGAGACTGGCCGGAGCGCTGACGGTTCTCGTCCTCCAGCGAGTAGAAGAGCTGGATCTGCGAGGAGCCCTTCATCACCAGCTCGCCCTTCTGGTTCTCCGCCCAGAGGTCGACTTCGACGAAGTACCGGCCGCCCGAGCCGTGCCGGTCACTCACGCGGCCCTTGCAGACGACGGTGTCGCCCGGCCACACCATCTTGATGAAGCGCACGTTGTAGCGGCGCATCTGCCCGCCGCGCGCCCAGTCGCTGATGAGCTGGCCGAGCATGCCCATGACGAGCATTCCCGGGGCGTACACGCTCGGCATGCCCACGCTCTTGGCGTACAGCTCGTCGACGTGGACGGGGTTGAAGTCACCGGACGCACCGGCGTAGCGCGCCAGTTGGACGCGGTCGACGGGCGCCTTGGCCAGCGCGGGCAGATCGTCCCCGACGCGGATGGCTTCGAAGTACAGCTTGCGCGCGGGCATCACGGGGTCTCCTTGGCGGCGCGGACCACCAGCGTCCGGCGGGCGCGGAACACGAGGTTGCCTTCCTCGTCGCGGCCTTCGTCCTCGATGACCGCGATGTCCATCTTCCCGGACATGCCAGGGCGCTCGAAGACATCCGACACGCGGGTGGAAACGTAGATGCGGTCCCCGGCGAAGATGGGCCGCTCGTAGTCGAAGCCCTGCTCCGCGTGGAGCAGGCTCTTGATGCCCACCCCCAGCAGCTCGCGCAGGTCCGCCGCGGAGTGGAAGGAGGCGGGGAACGTGGGGGGCGCGATGATGGTCGGGTAGCCCGAGGCCCGGGCATACTCCTCATCGTAGTAGATGGGGTTGTAATCCCCGATGGCCTCCGCGAACCGACGGATGGCGCCCTTTTCGACCTCGTTCAGCGTCGGCGGCGAGGCACGGCCGATCGCGTTCTTGTCCAGCATTTCCTCTCCTGACTCTAGCGTCCGGCCGGAAGCTCGAGCACCGTGAGGAGCCCAGCTTCGGCGGCCGTCAAGCGTGGCGCGGCATTCACCAGCGCATTCGCGGTGGCCCGGTCGCCCGCCACTCCCCCCGGGATTTCCAACACCAGCTTCGGGTCAGCGTCGATTTCGATACGGTCCTTGGGCTCGTCCGCCCCCACGGCGATGGTCAACTCCAGACGCACCCGCTCCTGCCCATCCTCCAACCCCACCACCGACTGGAACATGCCAGCCACCCGCCCCTTCCTGACAGGAAACGCGCCGCCGGAGATGTCTTCCTCGGCGAACACGGGGGCTACTTCTTCTTCGAAGTCGTCGCAATCCAGCCCCAGGCCGAGGCCCGCGAGCGCCGCCGACTCTACGAGGCCGACATGACCCAGTTGCTCACTGTCCACCAGCTCGAAGAACTCGTCCTCGGACAGCCCCGCGCCGACCTTGCGCTGGAGCGCCACGCGCCGGGTGCGCGCATCCACCACGCGGGTGACCGTCACGCGCCGGACCGGACCGCAGGCCTGGCCAGCGACCGCCACCAACCGGTCCATGATGAAGCCCGGGTTCACCCCCGTGCCCACCACCGCCACGCCCGCCTTCTGGGCGGCCTGGTCCAGCTTGTCCGCCAGCTCCGGGTACTTCAGGTACGGAAACGCCAGCTCCTCGCAGGTGCTGGCCACCGGCATGCCGCGCTTCACCGCGTCCATCACCTGGTCGATGACCTGCGGCAGCCGCGAGCCCGTGGCGTGCAGCAACACCACGCCCTTGCGCTTGCCGACCGCCTTCTCCAGGGAGTCGACCACCTTGAGGCGAGGCGCAGGACCGCCCAGGACATCTCCCAGCGGGAGGCCTACCAGGTTGGACTGCACGTCCACCGCGCCGATGAGCTCCACTTCGGGTGAAGACATGGCGGCCCGGGCAACTTCCTGACCGATGAACCCCAGCCCCATCACCACCACCGGCACCGGCCCTTCCGGGGCTTTTGCCATCGGAGATTGCTCCACGATTCCAAGGGGTTAGCGCTACAGTCCAGCGTTGCCGCGAACCATAAATCACACCTCGGCGGCCAGGCAAGCGTGACGTGGTTCTATCACTGTTCCTGGATGGAAGAACCCCCAAGGATTTCCAAGACTTAGGAGCACGCCTGGGGACCAGGGGGCCTTTTGGGGGCCGCAACGTGCGTGTATAAAGCTGTACAGGCACGCTGTCCTGGAGGCACCTCGGGTATGGATCGCATCCTCGTCGTGGACGACGACGTCCTCATCCTGGCCGCGCTGTCCCGCATCCTCCAGGCCGAAGGTTACGACGTCGTCACGCACAGCGATCCGGCGGTGGCCGCCCGCGAAGTGGGGTTCCAGGTCGTCCTGACGGACTTCATGATGCCGTACCTCAACGGCATCGAGCTGCTGGGGGTCCTGCGGAAGACGAACCCCAGGGCCGTGCGGCTGATGCTGACGGCCGCGGCGGACTTCCGCACGGCGTCCGATGCCGTGAACCGCGGCGAGGTGTTCCGCCTGCTGGGCAAGCCCTGGTCGCTCAGCGACCTGACGAGCAGCGTGCGTCAGGCCTTCGCCCACTACCGGCTGGTCGAGGCCAACGAGCGGCTGCAGCGCGAGGTCGAGGAGAAGAACGCGGAGCTGGTGGCCATCAACCGCGACCTGGAGCGCCGCGTGGTGGAGCGCACGACCGGGCTGCTCGACGGCCTCATCAGCGCGCTGGACTACCGCGACACGGAGACGCAGTGGCACTCACGCCGCGTGTCGCTCTACTCCCGGCGGCTGGCGCAAGAGGTGGGGCTGACGGGGGCGGCACTCGACGTGGTGGAGCAAGGCGCGCTGCTGCACGACATCGGGAAGATTGGCGTGCGCGACTCCATCCTGCTCAAGCCCGGACCGCTGACGCCGGACGAATGGGTGGAGATGCGCAAGCACCCGGAGTTCGGCTACCGGATGCTCGCGAAGATGCCCTACCTGCACGAGGCGGCGCTCATCGTGCTCCAGCACCAGGAGCGCTGGGATGGCAAGGGCTACCCACAGAGCCTGTCGGGTGAGGACATCGTGCTGGGCGCGCGCATCTTCTGCATCGCCGACACGGTGGATGCGATGACGTCGGACCGCCCCTACCGCAAGGGCCGGCCCATGAGCGTCGCGCGGGACGAAATCCGCCGCTGCGCCGGCACGCAGTTCGACCCGGCGCTGGCGGAGGCGTTCCTCGACATCCCGGAGACGGAGTGGCAGCGCATCCGCCAGGAGGTCGAGGCCATGGAGGCGGCGGAGCACGAGCGCTGGAACAGCGACCCGCTCGGTCCCCCGGCACCGCTCGCGAAGGCCAGCGGCGCGTGAGGCCACGCCTCAGGGAGCCAGTTCCACCGCGCGCACCTCGCGGATGACGTCACCCTCCAGGAGCGCGTCCACCACGTCCATGCCGGACACCACCTCGCCGAAGGCCGTGTAGCGGCCGTCCAGGTGCGGCTGCGGCGCATGCGTGAAGAAGAACTGGCTGCCGCCGGTGTCCTTCCCCGCCAGCGCCATGCCCACGGTGCCGCGGAGGTACGGGCGCCGCGTCACCTCGCAACGGATGGAGTAGCCGGGCCCGCCCTCCCCATCTCCGCGCGGGTCTCCTCCCTGCGCCACGAAGTCGGGCACCACGCGGTGGAAGGTCACGCCGTTGAAGTAGCCCTTGCGCGCCAGCGCGTGGAGGTTGCCCGAGGTGAGGGGCGCCTCGTCCGCGTCCAGCCGCACCGTGATGTCGCCCTTGTCGGTGCGGAACACCAGCCCGGCGCGCGGCGGCGCCGCTGGCGGCCGGAAGCTATACGCCGGCAGCGCCACCCGCTCCGAGCGCACGCGCTGTCCCGTCAGCTCACCGAGGGCCTGGGCCGCCACCCTCCGCACGTTGGCCTGCGGATGCTGGAGCCACTCACGAAGCCGCGGCTCCGCGGCCTGCCCCTGGAGCGCGACGAGCGCGCCCGCCACGGGCTCCGCCAGGTCTCCCGGCGTCTGGGGAACGCGCGCCGCCAGGGCCTCCACCGCGGGCAGCGCCGCCGCGTCCTTCAACTGCCCGGCCGTGGCCGCCGCCGCGCCCGCCACCACCAGGTCTTCGCCTTCGATGAGCTCGCGCACCCGCGCCGCCGCCTCGGGCACGGGCCGCGCCGCCACCACCTCCAGCGCGGTCAGCTTCACCCGCGCGTCCGGGTGACGCAGGGCCTCCACCGCGAAGGTCTCGCCGCCCCGGCCACCGGATTGCGCCACCTCCCGCAACCCCAGCGCGAGCCGGCGCGGCTCCGGCACGCGCCCGTAGCCGCATGTCAGGACCTCCTTCAGCGTCCCCTCCTGCCGGTCCATGGCCGCCGCGAGCCGGCAGTCCAGCCACGCCAGGTCCGCGCGCGCCACGTCCGAGGCCGCGCCGCGCTCCGCGTCCGTCAGCGCGAGCCGCAGCGACTCCATCACGGGCCGTCCAAAGGCGGGCAACCCCTGCTGTGCCAGCGCCAGCAGCGGGTGGCCCTCGGCGGACCTCGCCAGCGTCCCGGCGGCCGCCTTGGCGTCCCCCACGGCCTCCGGGGGCGGGAGCCCGCGAGCGACCCGCCTGGCGCGCGCCGCCAGGGACTCCAGCGAGTCCACCGCCGTGCAGGGGCCGCTGCACGACGCCGCCAGCTTCGCCAGCGAGCGCGCCGCCTCCGCCGCCACGCGCGGGGAGGCATCCTCCAGCAGCCGCCCCAGCACGGCGGCATCCTCGGGCCCGCCCACGTCTCCCAGGCCCTTCGCGCACAGGGCCCGCACATCCGCGTCCGCGTCATCCAGGCAGCGGCGCAGCGCGGACATTGCCCTCGGCCGCTTCACCGTCGCCAGCAGGTATGCGGCGCCCTGACGTGCCTCTACCGATTGCTCCGCCCCGAGCAGCGCCTCCACGGACGCCAGGGGCACCTGGGCGGCCACCGACACGCCGCGAATCCGCGCGGCTACGCCCAGCGCCTGCGCGGCCCGGCCCGCCAGCGACACGTCCTGCTCCCGCGTCCGCTCCGACAGCCGCGCCACCGCCCCGGGCGTCCCCAGTCGGCCCAGCGCCTCCAGCAGCGCCCGACGCACGGCCGCGTCGGCCTCGCTGGATTCGGCGGCCAGCAGCGCGGCCTCCAGGGACGCAAGCTCCGCCTCCATCAGCGGCTCCCAGGACAGGGCCAGCACGCCGGAGGCGAAGGCGGCCTCGCCACGCACGGCCGCCTCGGCGTCCTTCAGCCCTGCCAGGATGGCGTCCAGCGTGGCCGGGTCCTGGATGCGGGCCAGCGCGCGCAGCGCTCGCGCGCGAACCCGGGCATCCGGCGCGCTCCCCGCCAGTGCCACCAGCGCGCCGCTACCCAGCGAACGGGAATCCTCCCAGTCCTGGATGCGCGCCATCGCCCCTGGATCCACCGGAGGCACCTCCACCGGCGGCACGGCGCGGACACAGCCGGAGAACAGCGCGAGTGTGACGGCACAGGCGGACAGGGCACGGGCGGAGTGCGAGCGGCGCATGGCGCGGGCCTAGGTCAATTCCCCGCGAAAATCCAGGGGTTAGCCCCAAGGGGGTTTGACACGCATGGCCCGGCGCTCCGAAGATGGGCGCTGGTTCCTCTCCTCGGGAGCGTTGGTTCTGAACTGCCCTGGCTGCGGCTCGCAGGTAGCCGCCAACACGTCCATCTGTTCCGTCTGCGATTTCATCATCGATGGCTCGTTCCTCTCCGGAGAGCCACCCGCTGACAGCCCGGAGGAGTCCACGGACGCGGCGGAAGATCCCCGCCGGGCCGCCAAGCCTCCTCCTGCGCGGCGCCCCCGCCCGTCCTCCGGACGCTCCGGCAGCCGCCCTGCGGCCGCCCCTCCGAGCGCGGATGCCACCAACATCCGGAGCATGGACGAAGTCGTCCGGAACGCGCCGCAGCAGCGCGCCGCCCGTCCGGCGCCGTCACGTCCCGCGCCACGCCGGGCCGCCGCGCCCGAGCCCGCCGCCGCCGATCCGTGGGACCGCGCGGACTCCAGCGAGAGCAGCGGCGCCGTGGCCGACCCCGACGAGCTCCTCCGCGACGCGAAGGAGCTGTTCGGCATGCTGCACGGTGGCGACAAGGTGGCCTTCTGGGGCTCGGCCCTCGTGCTGATGTCGTGCTTCCTGCCGTGGAAGGAGACGGCGGTGGACGGCGACGTGCTCGGGCTGATGAGCCAGGGTGCCGGGGCGTTCGTGCTCTCCATCCTCCTGCTGACGGCCGTCACGGTTCGCGTCAAGGGCTCCTTCCCGAACGTGAATCCCGTGGTGCCGTGGATGGGTCAGCTCATCACCAGCATCGTGTGCCTCATCTGGTGCGTCGTCTACATCAAGATGGCGTCCGACACGACGATGGTGCCCACGCCCATTGGCAACTCGGAGATGATGAACTCGTCCCCGAGCTTCGGCGTCTACGTGGCCGTCCTCGGCTCGATCGCGGCGCTGGGCGGCACACTGCTGGGGCTCAAGGGCCAGTCCGAACACTGAGCGCGCCGCCGCTCCGGCGGAATTCGCTGCCGCGGCCCGTGGCGGCGGACTAGCGTCATTGGCCATCATGTCCGACGCCACCCCACTCTCCCGTCTCACCGCCGCGCTCGACGCGGCCGTCTTCGGACAGCAGCGCGTGCTGGCGGACCTGGTGACGGCCTTCCTCGCGCGCGGCCACGTCCTCCTGGAGGGCGTGCCCGGCGTGGCCAAGACGCTCACCGCGCGCAGCATGGCGGGCGCGCTGGGCCTGCTCTTCACGCGCATCCAGTTCACGCCGGACCTGATGCCGGCGGACATCCTGGGCACCAACGTCTTCCAGCCCCAGGACCACGCGTTCCGGCTGGTGAAGGGCCCCATCTTCACGGAGGTGGTGGTCGCGGATGAAATCAACCGCACCCCGCCCAAGACGCAGGCCGCGCTCCTGGAGGCCATGGAGGAGCGGCAGGTCACCATCGACGGCGTGTCCCACGCGCTGCCGCCGCACTTCTTCGTGGTGGCCACCCAGAACCCGCTGGAGCTGGAGGGCACCTATCCGCTCCCCGAGGCCCAGCTGGACCGCTTCCTCATGCGCGTGCGAGTGGGCTACCCGGACGCGGACGCGGAGACGACCATGCTCCGCGCCTTCCACCAGCGAGAGGGCAAGCCGGCCACCACCGAGCAGGTGCTGGATGCCCCCACCCTGATGGAGCTGCAGACGCGCGCCGCCCGCGTGTCGTGTGACGACTCCATCCTCCAGTACGTGGTGTCCCTCGTCCGCGAGACGCGCGCGAATCCGCGGGTGCGCCTGGGCGCCAGCCCGCGCTCGGCCCAGGCGCTGCTCGCGGCATCGAAGGCCCGCGCCGCGCTGATGGGCACCGACTTCGTCACGCCTGACGACGTGAAGGCGGTGACGTTCAGCGTCCTCAATCACCGGCTGCTCCTCAAGGCCGAGGCCGAGGTGGAAGGCCTCACGGCGGACGACGTGCTGAAGCAAACGCTCGAGCGGGTGCGAGTGCCGCGGTGAGCGCCGGACGCCCCGTCCCCACCGGCCTCGCCGTCGCCTTGCTGGCGGCGGGGCTCCTTCCGGCCGCGCTCGCGGTGGCCAGCCCCGCCTTCGGCTGGCTCGCGCTGGCGGCGGACGTGGCCGTGCTCGCGCTGTGTGCGGTGGACTTCCTGCGCGCGCCCCGCGCGGAGGACGTGCGGGTGTGGCGGCGCGTGGAGCCCATCCTCTCCTCCGGCACCCGCAACGCGGTGCGCGTGGTGCTGGAACGGCGGGATGCCGGCGCCAGCCCCCTGCACGTCGAGGTCCGCGACGAGCCCCCCGTGAACATGGCCAGCAGCGGGCATCGCCTGCCGCTCACCCTGCCCCCGGCGGCCTCGCAGCCCCGCGAGCTCACCTATTTCGTCACGCCGCCCTCCCGCGGCGACGCCCGCTTCGGGGACGTACACCTTCGACTGCTCGGGCCCCTGGGCCTCTGCGCACGGCAGGTCCGCGTGCCCGCGGAGCAGGCCGTGAAGGTGTACCCGGACCTCACCGCACTCACACGTGAGGCGCTGGCCCTGGCGCGCGCCGCCGAGTCCCCCTCCGCGCGCACGCAGCGGCGCCGCGCCGCCGAGGGCCGGGAGTTCGAATCCCTGCGAGAATACCGCCCGGGCGACGACTACCGCCACATCGACTGGAAGGCCTCGGCGCGCCACGCCCACACGCTGGTCCGGACGTGGCAGCCAGAGCGGCACCAGCCGGTGCTGCTGCTGCTCGACTGCGGCCGGCACATGGCGGGCCGCATCCAGGCGAGACGCAAGCTGGACCACGCGGTGGACGCGGCGCTGCGGCTGGCGCGCGTGGGCCTGGAGGCCGGAGACGTGGTGGGCGTGCTGGCCTTCGCCAGCGGCGTGCGCGCCTACCTGCCGCCTCGCAAGGGCCGTGAGCACCTGCGCCTCATCACCGAGTCCCTCTACCGCACCGAGGCCGCGCTCGAGGAGAGCGACTACGGCCGCGCCTTCGACTTCGCCTTCGCCCGGCAGACGCGGCGGGCCCTGGTGGTCCTCTTCACGGACCTGGTGGACCCGGACGCCTCCGCCAGCCTCCTCAACCGCACGCTGGCGCTGCGCCCCCGGCACCTGCCCGTCGTCGCCTCGCTGCTCGACGAAGACGTCCAGGCCGCGGCGCAGGACGTGCCCAGGCAGACGCAGGACGCCTATGCGCGGCAGGCCGCGGCGCGCCTGGAAGCGGAGTTCCGCCGCACCGCCACCACCCTCCGGGACGCCGGCGCGCTGGTGGTTCGAGCCCCCGCCCGGGCCTTCGGCGCGGCCACGCTCAACGCCTATCTGGACGTGAAGGCACGCGGGCAACTCTAGGCCTCTGCGTCAAGTCCAGCGGAAAGTTTGTACGCAGTGTGCTGGCAACATGTATCGACGTCGCTCGCAAAGAAGCGTGCCAAGCGCGCGGAGGCCGATTTTTCGGCTTGGGATACGACCCCCTTTACAGATAGGCCCGCGTCAACAAAATGGCCGGTCCTCGCCCGCCGCGGCGGCGGGCAACCTCGAAAACACCACGGATGGAGACGGTCTTGGCGGAGGTCGCGAGGGGATTCAGGGTGGAGGTCGAGGCGGACGCTACGGCGGCTGTTGCGGCTCGGATGGAGTCCAGCAACGCGGTGGCGGCGCCCGAGCTGACGCCCTTCCACGAGCGGCTGCTGGCCGAGGAGCTGCTGGCCCGGAGTGGCGACACGCAGCAACGGCTGGCGGGCGCGCTGTCTGAAGCGAAGGTGGACCTCAACCCGCACCAGGTCGAGGGCGCCATGTTCGCGCTCGACTCGCTGTCGCGCGGCGGCTGCATGCTGGGCGACGAGGTGGGGCTGGGGAAGACGATTGAAGCGGGGCTCGTCATCGCCCAGCTGATGGCCGAGGGGAAGTCGCGCATCCTCATCATGGCGCCCGCCACGCTGCGCGCGCAGTGGAACAGCGAGCTGCGGGAGAAGTTCGACCTGGACAGCGTCATGGTGGACGGCCGCACCGTGCGCGCCACCGGCAACTGCTTCGACCAGCCCTTCCCCGTCATCTGCTCGCACCCCTTCGCGGCCAACAAGGCCCACCTGGCGGTGGAGATTCCCTGGGACGTGGTCGTCATCGACGAGGCCCACCGCCTGCGCAACGCGCACCGGCCCAACAACAAGATGGGCCAGGCGCTGAAAGCGGCCCTGGCCGGCAGGCCCAAGCTGCTGCTCACCGCCACCCCGCTCCAGAACGACCTGATGGAGCTGTTCGGGCTGATGTCGCTGCTGGACGAGCAGATTCTCGGGCCCGAGCACGCCTTCCGCAGCCGCTACCGGGTGGACGAGGCCGGCGGCATGCCCGAGGCCGCGGCCATCGAGCTGAAGGAGCGGCTGGCGCCCGTGGTGCAGCGCACCCTGCGCCGGCAGGTGCGCGAGTACGTCCGCTATACCAACCGCCGCTCCATCGTGGAGGACTTCACCCCCTCCCCCGAGGAGCACGACCTCTACGAGAAGGTCAGCGAGTACCTCCAGCGCTCCGAAGCCGCGGCCATCGAGCCCGGCAAGAAGACGCTGCTGACGCTCTGCTACCGCAAGCTGCTGGCGTCCTCCACCTACGCCATCGCCCCCACCCTGCGGAGGCTGTCCGACAACCTGGAGAAGCGGCTCCAGGCGGCGAAGCTGGGCCAGCAGGCCCTGGCGATGTTCGAGCCCGAGGAGGCCAAGCAGTACGTCGAGGAGGGCGAGGAGTGGTCGGATGACCCGGCCAAGGCGCCCAACATCCGCGCCCTGGAGCAGGAGGTCTGGGAGCTGCGCCAGTACGCGGACCTGGCGGACTCCATCAAGGTCAACGCCAAGGGCGAGGCGCTCAAGCGCGGCCTGGACCGGACCTTCGCGGTGATGAAGACGCACGGGTGGCCGGAGAAGGCCCTCATCTTCACCGAGTCCAAGCGCACGCAGCAGTACCTCTTCAACCTGCTGTCGGAGAGCGGCTACCAGGGGAAGATCTCGATGCTGTCGGGCGACGCGAGCACGCCCGAGGATCGCCGCGCGCTGGTGGAGGACTTCCGCAACCGCACCCAGATTCTCATCTGCACCGAGGCGGGCGCCGAGGGCCTCAACCTCCAGTTCTGCAACCTGGTGGTGAACTACGACCTGCCCTGGAACCCACAGCGCGTGGAGCAGCGCATCGGCCGGTGCCACCGCTACGGCCAGCAGCGGGACGTGCTGGTCATCAACTTCCTCAACCGGAGCAACGCGGCGGACGCCCGCCTCTTCGAGCTGCTGGAGAAGAAGCTGAACCTCTTCGACGGCGTGTTCGGCGCGTCCGACGAAATCCTGGGCGCGCTGGAGAGCGGCGTCGACTTCGAGCGGCGCGTGCTGGACATCTACCAGTCCTGCCGCAAGCCGGAGGACATCAACACCGCCTTCGACAAGCTGCGCGAGGAGCTGGAGGGCCGCATCAACCAGCGCATGACGCAGATGCGCTCGGTGGTGATGGAGCGCTTCGACGGCGACGTGAGGCGGCGTCTGCGCGGGCAGAACGAGCAGACGAAGGAGGTGCTCGCCAAGCGCCAGCAGGAGGCGCGCGCCCTCACCGCCTCTGTGTTGGGCAGCCGCAGCGCGGGACGGCTGGAGGTGGCCAAGGCCGCCTATGCCGTCAAGGAGCGCACGCAGGACGCGGTGAGCTACCTGCAACTGGACGCGTCGGGGCTTCCGTCGCGCCTGGCCCGGCTGGCCGGCAGCGAAGGCTGGTGGTTCGCGTACAAGTTCGAGACGACGGGACTGAAGCCGGAGGAGAAGCTGGCCCACCTGGTGCTCGTGCGGGACAGGGACGGCGGCTTCCGGGCGCTGTCCCTCGCGGACGGGGCGCACTTCGTGAAGCTGGCGGCGAAGCCGGAGCGCCGGCGCCAGCCCGCCCCTGTGTCCGTCCAGCTCATGCAGGAACAGGCGCTGATGGCGGCGAAGGACGAAATCGTCCGGGCCGCCGAGCGGCGCAATGCCCTGGAGCTGGACAAGGCCAAGGAGCGCGCGGACCGCTACGTCGAGGACTGCCTGATGGAGTCGCGCGAAGCAGTCGAGGCGGCGCGGCAGACCTGGATTGACGCCCGCAAGCAGGTGGGCCTCGCGGAGGACATCGCCGACAAGGCGAAGGCGCGCGCGCACTCGGACCGGATGGAGCGCGAGTACCGCCGCAAGCTGTCCTCGCTGCGCAACGAGGAGGAGAAGCGCTACGCCTCCAAAGACCGGCAGCTCGCGGACCTGGCCCAGAAGGCCAAGGTGACGGAGAAGCGCTCCCTCATCGCCTCCGCCTATTTCTGGCTGTCGTAGTCCGCGGGGCGCAGACGCACCCACGTCGCGCCCCAGCCCCCGTCCCCTTCGCCCGCGGCGCGGAACGACTCCACCTCCGGCAACCTGGGCAGCAGCGCCTGCACGGTGCGCCGCAGCGCGCCGGTGCCCTTGCCATGAATGATGCGCACGTCGAGCACGCCCTTCTGGCGGCAGGCCCAGAGGTACTCGACGACGAGGTCCTTCACCTCGCGCGGGTGGAAGAGGTGCAGGTCCAGGTTCCCGTCGATGGGAATCTCGACCGCCTCGTCCTCGAAGGGAGGCGGCTCCGGTCCCTCGGGAGGGAGAGGCGCCTCATCGGCGCGGAGGCTGGGCAGGCGCCGTCGACTCACGCTGCCACTCCTCCCGCTCCTGCTCCGCCTGCAGGCGGCGGCGCTCGCGGGCGGCCTTGAACCGCTCCGACAGCGAGGAGACCTCACTCTTCAACGCGGAGAAGTGCGTGGACACGCTGCCCGAATCACCAGGCGAGCGCCCGGCCGCCTGCCCGTCAGCACCGCCCGCGGACATCAGCTGGACCAGCAGAGCTGCCACCGAAATGGCTGTCATGGGACACAAGTAAGCAAGCCCCGTGCACAGAGGCAAGTGCGCTCAGGGAGGAGCGGCCTGCCGGGCGACCTCTTCCTTCCTCTCCAACACAACGCGCTCGGCCAGCTTGACAGCCGACAGGGGAGCGCTGCCCTCGGCCTTGTTGTTGATGGTGATGAAGGTGGGCTTGTCCCGGCGCAGCGCCGCGAGGCACACGCGGGCGAGCACATCCCGCGTGGGCACGTCCTCGTCCACCAGTTGGTTGAACGGGGCGTAGCGCGCGCGAGCCTCCTCGTAGCCCAGGTCGGGCGGGAGCATCCACCGCACCACCAGCGCGCGTGACTCGAAGGCGCGCGTGAGCCGCGCCTGGCGCCCCACGGGCGGCATGTGTGCCCATACCGCCAGCACGGGGGCGACGCACACATCGGCCAGCGCCTGCGCGAGCCCCTCCGTGAGCAGCTCCTCGTTGCGCAGCTCCACGGCGTACAGCGGCCCCTTCGGCAGCGCGGTGAAGAAGGCGTGCAGCCGCTCCACGAAGCGCGCGGGACCGCCCAGCGCCTGGGGGTCCTGGGGCGGGAACTGGAACACCAACGGGCCCGCCTTCTCGCCCAGCCCCTCCACGAAGGGGGCGACCACCGCCTCGGCCGCATAGCCCGCATGGAGGAAGCGCTCATTGGCCTGCCCGCGCTGCGCGCCGTAGCGCTCGTGCAGCGGGAAGCGCGCCAGGGTGCACACCTCGTGGGCCTTCACCAGGAAGCGGAAGGTGGAGGGGACCTGCGCGGCGTACTCGGCGAAGGCGGCGGCGGAGATGGGGCCGTAGAAGGTCCGGTCGATGCCCACCGTGCGCAGCACCGGATGCTGCGCGTACGCGGACAACCCCTCACGCGCCAGCTGCGACGCGGCGGCTTCGTGGTCGTAGACGATGCCGGCCCAGCCCGGGAAGGTCCACGAGGAGGTCCCCAGGAAGACGCCGGGCGGCAGCTCCCGCCCCAGGGTCGCCATCGCGTCCGAGACGGCCGCGGGCCCTACCGGCTGCGCGCCCCTGCGCCCTTTGCTGGGGGGCTCCACGGCGGCACCGGTGAACAGGTCGAGCTGAGCAGGGCCTCGCTCTTGAGGCATGGCGCGTCTCCTGGGCCAGAAGGCACCGCGGGCACGGTGCCGTGCGTCCAGCAGAGGTAACGCTGGACGCCACCAGATGCAGGAGGTTGCCCCAATCTGGCCTGACTTCCCAAGTGCCATGTCGCTGGACATGCGGCCTGGCGACAATCCGTGGCCGCCCGAGGCCCCGGCCGCATCGCCCCGCCGCCGGTCCCCCGCGCGCCGCTACACCTTG
Source organism: Pseudomonadota bacterium (assembly GCA_023426545.1). Lineage (GTDB taxonomy): Bacteria > Myxococcota > Myxococcia > Myxococcales > Myxococcaceae > Myxococcus. The sequence continues at coordinate 21,878 of JAFAAN010000045.1, read as the reverse complement.
AGGCGGATGGCCCCCGGCAGCAGCGTCATCGTGCACGGGAGCCGGCCCGGCGTCTCACCGTCCACGTCCAGGAAGACGTCCCCGCCGTCCACGGGCTCGGCGCGGAGGGTGCGGCAGCGCAGCCGGCGCGTGCCCTTCCAGTTCACGTGCGAGCCGTTGTAGACGCCCTTCGACTTGAGGACGAAGTCGCTCAGGCCGTAGCCGGACCAGATGGTGACGTCGAAGAGGCCGTCATGGGTGATGGCCTCCGGCGCGACGAACATGCCGCTGCCGAAGTAGCGGCCGTTCGCCACGGCCACCGCGGTGATGCCCACCACCTCGTCCGGGCCACCGTCCACCGACAGGCGCACCTGCCGCTCCGTGTACTTCACCAGCCCCTTCAGCGTGCCCCACATGAAGCTCAGGTGGCCGCCCATGGCCTTGCTGCTGCGGTTGACCTCCTGAGCCACCACCGCGCTCACTCCGAACGAGGCGATGTTCGCGAAGTAGCGCGTGGCGGGCCGGCCGTCGTTGTCCACGAAGTCCAGCCGGCCCACGTCGAAGGGCTCCGTCGCCTCGGAGCGCAGCCGCTCCAGGGAGGACTCCAGGTCCAGCTCCCAGCCGAAGGTGCGGCGGAAGTCACCCCCCGTGCCACGGGGAATCAACCCCAGCGCCGCGTTCGGGTTGAGCGCCTTGCCATCCTCGAAGAAGCCATTGGTGACTTCGTTGAGCGTGCCGTCGCCGCCCACCGCGACGATGCACTCATACCCGTCCAGGAGCGCCTGCCGGGTGATGCGCGCGGCGTCCATCCCCCCCTGCGTGAAACCGTGGCCGAACTCTCCCAGCGACCTTCCCACCTGCGCGGAGATCTCCGCCCAGCGCTTTCCCGTCTGCCCGTTCGCGCTGCGCGGATTGACCACGAGGAACGTCTTCATCTGGCCCTACCCCTCCCTGTACCCTCCCTGTTTACGCGGTTGCGCGCTGGCACTCCACTCCATGTCCCTGCACAGGGCATGGCGGGTCCCCTGCCACCCCGCGTCAAACGGGGTGGCATGACAACGCGCGGACGAGGGCTCGCGTCTGGCGGACTAGGCCTTCTGCGGCACGGGCACCGACCGCACGTGGACCTCGCGCAGCTGCCGCTCGTCCACGTCGCCCGGGGCGCCCGTCATCAGGTCCGTGCCCGTCTTCGACTTCGGGAACGGAATCACGTCACGCAGGGACTCGGCGCCCGTCAGCAGCATCACCAGGCGGTCCATGCCCAGCGCGATGCCGCCGTGCGGGGGCGCGCCGAACTTCAGCGCGTCCAGGAGGAAGCCGAACTTGGCCCGGGCCTCCTCGTCGCCGATGCCCAGCGCCTTGAAGACCTCCGCCTGCACCTTCGGGTCATGCAGGCGGATGGAGCCGCCGCCAATCTCGAAGCCGTTGAGCACCACGTCGTAGCGGTGGCACTTCACCCGGCCCGGGTCCGTGAGCAGGTAGGCCACGTCCTCGTCATGCGGCCGCGTGAAGGCGTGGTGCGCCGCCGCCCAGGTGTTCGTCTCGTCGTCGAACTCGAACAGCGGCGGGTTCACCACCCACAGGAACTTCCACTGGCCGCCGCTCCCGTACTCCGGAATCAGGCCCAGCTTCTTGGCCACGTGCACGCGCAGGTTGGCCATCACCGTGTGGACCAGGGCCTCCTTGCCGAACTGGAACAGGATGAGGTCGCCCGTCTTCGCGCCCACGGCCTGGTTGATGGCCTGCCGCAGCGCCGGGCTGATGGTCTTGGACAGCGGCGACTGCGTCCACTCGCCCCCCTCGCCCACCTTCGCGCGGGCCAGGCCCTTGGCGCCCGCCTGCTTGGCGAACTCCTCCAGCTTGTCGCTCTCCGCGCGGCTCAGCGCCTTGTCCGCGGGGATGACCATGGCCTTGACGATGCCCTTGTTCTGCACCGCCTCCCAGATCATCGGCACGCCGCCGGACTCGCCGTGCTCGCGAATCACGTCGGTGATCACCACGTGCTCCAGGCCGAAGCGCAGGTCCGGCTTGTCGTTACCGTACTTCGCCATGGACTCGTAGAAGTCCATGCGCATGAACGGCGTGGGGATGTCGATGCCCAGCACCTCGCCCCACAGCTTCTTCAGCAGGCCCTCGATCATGGTGAAGATGTCGTCCTGCTGGACGAAGCTCATCTCCACGTCGATCTGCGTGAACTCGGGCTGGCGGTCCAGGCGCAGGTCCTCGTCGCGGAAGCACTTCACGATCTGGAAGTACCGGTCGAAGCCCGCCACCATGAACAACTGCTTGTAGAGCTGGGGGCTCTCCGCCATCGCGTAGAACTTGCCCGGGTTGAGCCGGCTGGGGACCAGGAAGTTGCGCGCGCCGCCCGGCGTGTACTTGCCCATGAAGGGCGTCTCCAGCTCCAGGAAGCCGTTGTCCACCATGTACGAGCGCGTCAGCGCGTTCATCTTCGAGCGCGTCATCAGCGAGCGCTGGAGCGGCGCGCGGCGCAGGTCCAGGTAGCGGTGGGCCAGACGCTTGTCCTCCGACGTCTCGATGCTGTCCTCGATGGGGAACGGCGTCGGCTCGGAGCGGTTGAAGATGGTGAGGTCTCTCGCCCGGACCTCGATTTCACCCGTCTTCATCTTCGGGTTCACGTTCTTGCCGCGCGAGACGACCTTGCCGCGCACGCCCACGCAGAACTCCAGCCGGAGGGTGCCCGCCAGCGCGTGCGCCTCCGCGTGGTCCGGCTCGAACACCACCTGCGTGAGCCCGTCCCGATCCCGCAGGTCGATGAACACGGCGCCGCCGTGATCCCGGCGGTTGTGCACCCAGCCGAAGAGGACCACGTCCTCATCGATATTGGCCGCCGTGAGCTGACCGCAAGTGTGGGTACGCTTGACCTCGGAGATGAACGGGACTGCCATGGACACCGCCTGCTGGATGCAAAGGGGAAAAGGCGAGGCACCATACGGATCGCGGAAACGACGCGTCAAGGAGTCCGAGCGCCCCGGATAGGGCTCAAACCGTCGGATTCAGGGCGGATTCACTCCGCTGCCCCAGGACGGCCCGGCCACAGCCGACGCGCGCACCGGCGGCGCTGGTCAGCGATCGGCTGTTGACGGCGGCGGATACACGTTCCGGGCCGTCCGGAGTAAAACGGCGGAATGCTCCGAACAGTCATCGCCGCCACCGCCGCGCTGGGACTGGCCGCCGGCTGCGCGCCCGATTCGACCGCGCCCGTCAAGGTCAGTGCCCTGGTGCTCTCCAGCAATGGCCAGTACGTCCCTCAGGAGGTGGAGCTGAAGACCATCTCCGACATCGTCGGCATGAAGGGCACGGTGGCCGACTTCCAGGGTGGCGCACGCATCGTCATTGACTCCCGGGACCCGGACCTCAACAACGCCACCACGCCGGAAGGCTACGCCAACGCCCTGCTGAAGAACGCGGGCCGGGATGTCAGCGCCAGCTACATCTCCCAGGACGGCGTGCTCTGGCCGGCGGACTTCCACACCTGGAACATGGTGACGGCGTACTACAGCATGGAGCGCGCGTACGACTACTTCCGCGTCGTGGGCAACATCCCCGCGGCGGACTTCAAGGAGCCCGTCACCACCTACTACTTCCCGGAGTTCGTCCTCGCCGACCTGGACAAGGACCCGCTCAGCGACAACGCCATGTACTTCTCCGTGCTGGAGTCGTTCCTGGTGCTGCCGTTCGACAAGCTCCAGCGTGCGCCGCTGGCCATCAACGCCGGCGTCATCGCCCACGAGTACGCGCACCGCATCTTCAACTTGAAGGCCTACGGCGGCCGCCAGTTCCCCGAGGCGCTCACCACGTGGCAGGCCGCTGGTGCCAGCCCGGGCGCCAACATCCTCAAGTCCTTCGACGAGGGGCTCGCGGACTACCACGCCTACGGCACCACCTGTCAGACGACGCAGGGCGGAAAGGGCTGTGACACGCGCTTCTTCTCCACGTCCTTCCACGGCAACATCTTCGGCCAGGTCACCGAGGACCGGGACCTCGCCCGCGTGGACCGCTGCATGGACTTGTCGCTGCTGAGCCAGCTCTACAACCAGAACCTGAGCGAGTTCAGCGGCAACGAGTACCGCGTGGGCACCCTGCTCGCGAGCGCCCTCTACCAGGCCGGCGAGGCCACCGGGCAGCGCGACGTGCTGCTGCGCGCCATCGTCGCCGCGTACAACGACGAGAGCATCTCCACGCCCGGCCTCTATCAACTGGCCCGGGCCTACATCGCCGACCAGTCCCGCTTCACCCTGTCCGTGGCCGCCAGCGCCATCATCACCCACATCACCGACCTGCGCTTGAAGGAGGCCGTCTGCAACGAGCTGATGGACCACCTCCAGATTCCTCGCGCCGAGCTCGTCGGTAACGACCCCAACATGTGCCCGCCCAGCGCCGCGGGTGGCACCACCTGCCCCCGCCTGGACCTGTGAGCATGAGGACTGCTTCCGTGAAGACGTGGCTCTTGCGTTGCGCCCTGGGCAGCCTCGCTCTGTCCGCTCCCGCCCTGGCCCAGGACGAGGACGACCCCTATGCCTATCCGGACGAGCCCCCCAGCTACGACGCCTCGGAGTCGTATGACCGCGTCCGCCCCAAGGTCGACCAGGCGGACGACTTCCGCCGCGTGGCCGAGCAGGAGCACGAGGACGGCGAGGACGACTTCAAGCCCCTCTCCGGCCTGGATGACCCGAACCTCGGCGTGGCCATGGAGTTCATCACCGGCGCGCTCTTCCTGGACAGCCCGCGCGGCCGGGCCGCGGAGACGCGCGTGGGGCTGGGCATCCGCGCCACCTGGGAGTACGGCCGCATCCTCGACAACGAGTCGCTGCGCGAGGCCCTCTGGGCCGACCTGCGCTGGACCTACGGCGGCATCAGCGACGGCACCGAGTTCATCCAGGGCAACACGAACATCCACTACTTCACCATCGCGCCCGCCTATGAGCTGAAGCTCGGCAAGTCGGACTTCGGCTTCTTCGGCCAGCTCGGCGGTGGCATCGCGTACCTGGCCTCCACCCTCACCATCGACACGGTGGAGACCAAGGTGAGCGGAATCAAGCCCCTGTTCCAGTACGGCGTGGGCTTCCGCGGACGGCCCAAGCTCACCGCCTCCGGCAACCTCCGGCTCGCCTTCCGCGTGGAGGCCATGGGCTTCCGCCGCGGCTACCACAACGACTTCTTCCTCGGCGGCAGCCTCGGCACCGCCTTCTGAAGCCCCTTCACGTGCCGCTCGCCGCCCCGCGTCTGGCTGGCGAGCGGCCCTGAAGAATCTTCCCCTGCCGCCGCATCTTGCCTGCGCCCTCTCCTTGCGAGTTCAAGGAGTTGGCGCTGGCACGCCACGTGCTCCAATTTCAACCGGGTCGGGAACGTGGATTCCCCTGGGGGCTGGGAGGCGAGCGATGAAGAACGCGCAGGGACAGGGACAGCACTTGGACCCCATTTGTGGGAAGGCCTTGGACACACCCGAGGGCCACCCCACCGCCGAGTACAAGAAGCGCCGGTACTTCTTCTGCTCGGAGCGGTGCCGCCACGCCTTCGAGAAACAGGCGGAGCGCTTCCGCTTCAACGAGCTGGCCCGCGTCGGCGCGCTGATGACGCCGGGCCGTGTCCGCTGGGGCATTGCCTGAGCGGCGGCCTCAAGCCGCCACGCGCAGGTCCTTGAGCCGCAAGGACAGCTTGCGCTGGCCTCGGAAGGTGTCGAAGCCAGCCTGGAAGGCCAGGTCCACGGGCCCCTCCACCAGCGGAGCCCGGTCCGCCATGTTGAAGCCGATGGCGTCCAGCTCCGGAGCATCCGCCAGGGCCAGCTTGAGGTGGCCGCTGCCCGTGCCGGACTTGGGCTGCAACACCCGGGGCCGGGCCACCTGTCGGCGCAGCACCAGCACCGGCTCCGGATTGCCCTGGCCGAAGGGCCCCAGCCGCTGGAGCGCCTCCACCGCGTCGGCGTCCAGGTCGTTCGGATTCACCACCGCGTCCACGCGGCAGCGGGGGATGAGGTCCTCCGGCGCCAAGCGCTGGGCCGCAATCTTCTCGAAGGCCTCCCGGAAGGCGGGCAGGCGGTCCGCGTCGATGGTGAGCCCCGCGGCGTGCTTGTGTCCGCCGAAGCGCGTCAGCAGCTCCGCGCAGCCGCTGAGCGCGTCATGCAGGTGGAAGGCCTCGATGCTGCGCGCCGAGCCCTTCCCCACGCCATCCTTCACGCCCACCATGACGGTGGGCCGGTAGAAGCGCTCCACGACACGCGAGGCCACGATGCCGATGACGCCCGGATGCCACCCCTCGTCATAGAGGACCAGGCCGTGCGCGTCCTTGAGGGAGGCCGCCTGGGCCAGCGCCTGCGTGAGGATGCTGCTCTCGATGCCCTGGCGCTCCGCGTTGGCCCGGTCCAGCACCGCCGCCAGCGAGCGCGCCGACTCCGGCGACTCCGAGCACAAGAGCTGGAGCCCCAGCGACGCGTCATGCAGCCGGCCCGCCGCGTTGATGCGAGGCCCCAGGCGGAAGCCCACCTGCCCCGCGGTGACGGACGCGTCCGGGTCCATGCCCGCCACTTCCTTCAGGGCCCGCACGCCCGGACGCCGGCCCGCGCTCAGCTCCTGGAGGCCGTGCGAGACGAGGATGCGGTTGGCGCCGGTGAGGGGCACCACGTCCGCGACGGTGGCCAGCGCCACCAGGTCCATCATCGTCCGGAGGTTGGGCTCCTTGCGCTGGGCGAAGAAGCCCTCGTCGCGCAGGCGCTTGCGCAGCCCCATGCAGAAGTTGAACGCCACGCCCGCGGCGCACAGCGCCTTCGTGGGGTACTCACAGCCGGGCTGGTGCGGGTTCAGCACCGCCACCGCGGGAGGCAGCGTGGGCGGCACGGTGTGGTGGTCCACCACCAGCACGTCCAGCCCCAGCTCCTTCGCGCGGGTGATCTCCGCCACCGAGGTGATGCCACAGTCGAGCGTCACCAGCACCCGCGTGCCCTCCGCGGCGATGCGCTCCACCGCGTTGACGTTGAGGCCGTAGCCCTCGTCCAGGCGGTGCGGGATGTACGTGGCGGGCGGTACGCCCAGCTCCTTGAGAAAGAGGTAGAGCAGCGACGTCGAGCAGACGCCGTCCACGTCGTAGTCACCGTAGAGCGTCACCTTCTCCCGCGCGCGAATGGCGCGCGTGAGTCGCTCCACCGCCGCCGGCATGCCCTTCATCCGGAACGGGTCCGGCAGGTCCGCCAGCCGATCGGACAGGAACGCCGACGCGGACTCGGGCGTGCGGTAGCCGCGGTGCAGGAGCACCCGCGCCGCGAGCGGATGAAGCGATAGCTCCCCAGCCAGGGACGCCACTTCCTGCTCGACCACATCTGGAAGCAACCACCGCACGCTCGACACCCCTCCTCGCCTACGCCTCCAGGAGGTGCGGGCGGGATGAATTGGCTACGGGGCGACAGTACCTCAGACGTCTGACCAGGACAGTCCAACCTTGAGCACGACACCTCCCTTCCTGAACAGGCGTCCAGGCAAATGCACGCATCGTGGCCCGTTGGTTCACGCATGGTTGGCCGCCGGCACGCGGCTTCACACGCGCACCGGCGCCCGCTCCCAGCGCAGCGCCAGAAACACCAAGGGCCCTGCTTCCCGTGAAGGAAGAGGGCCCTCGTGCATCCGCGCCCGGCGAGACCTTCCTCAACGAGAGGAAGGCCTCGCTCAAGGGAGGCTCACGCCACCTTCGGGTGCTGCTGGTCGATGTTGCCACCCTCGCGCTGCCGGGCCTCCTTCGCCGCGGCGCGCTCATCCAGCCAGATGGTCAGCGGGCTGGCGATGTAGATGGTCGAGTACACGCCGACCACGATGCCCACCAGCATCGCCATGGCGAAGTCGAAGATCTCGCCCACGCCGAAGATGAGCAGGCCGACGAGCGCCAGCGCCGTGGTGGTGGACGTGAGGATGGTGCGCCCCAGCGTGTCGTTGATGGCGATGTTGATGACCTCGGCGAAGGGCTTGCCCTTGTACTTGACCATGTCCTCACGGATGCGGTCGTAGATGACGATGGTGTCGTTCACCGAGTAGCCGACCACTGTCAGCAGCGCCGCGATGCCCGTCAGGTTGAACTCGCGCCGGCTCACCAGGTAGTAGCCCGCGACCATGATGACGTCGTGGACCATCGAGAGGAGCGCGCCCGGACCGAACTTGAAGTCGAAGCGGAACGCCACGTAGATGAGGATGGCGACCATCGAGTACAGCAGCGCCATGATGCCGCGGTTGCGCAGCTGCTTGCCCACCTGCGGACCCACGTAGTCCACGCGGCGCTGCTCGAAGTCCGGCTTCTCCAGGCCCTGCCCGAGCGCGGCGAACACCCGGTCCGCCATGCCGCTGGCCACCACCTGGTAGTCGTAGCCAGTGCCTCCCTGGGCCTCCCCCAGGTCGCGAACCTCCTGCACACCAACGCCCGCGCCTTCCACCGCCTTCTTGACGGCATCCGCCGGGACCTCCTGCGCCGCGCGGAAGCGGATGATGCCGTTGGGCAGGTCCACGTACACGTTGCGCACGCCGCCCAGGGCCTCCAGGGCCGCCTTGCCCTTCGCGCCGCTCTCCTCGTTGAGCTGGGTCACCCCGCCCATCCGGAGCAGGAAGGTGTTCTCCTCGGCCGCGCCGATGTTCTGCACGCTGACGTCGGGCAGCCCGCCCTTCTCCGCGCGCTCACGGACGTTCTCGGCGGTGATGGGATGGTCGAACTTCACCTCCACCACCGTGCCACCCGCGAAGTCCACGCCGAAGTTGAAGCCGAAAGCGGCGATGCCGACGATGATCGCCAGGTTCAGCAGCGTGGAGATGAACAGCGCGGGCTTACGCTTGCCGATGAAGTCGATGTTCGTCTTGTTCTTGAGAATCTGCATGACGGTTCCCGGACTCCGGTCGGTCAGACGGAGACGACCTTCGCGTTACGGCCGTGGACGAAGTAGGTCATGATGACTCGCGTCACCGTGATGGAGGTGAACAGCGACGCCAGCAGGCCGATGATGAGCGTGGTGGCGAAGCCGCGCACCGGGCCCGTTCCCGTGAAGAAGAGGATGAAGGCGGAGATGAGCGCCGTCACGTGGGAGTCGAAGATGGTCCAGAACGCGCGGTCGTAGCCCTGGTCCACCGCCGTCCGGGCCGGCTTGCCGTGGCCCAGCTCCTCGCGGATGCGCTCGTTGATGAGCACGTTGGCGTCCACCGCCACGCCTAGCGTCAGCACGAAGCCGGCGATGCCTGGCAGCGTCAACGTGGCGTTGAAGAAGGCCAGACCGGCCAGGATGAGCAGGCCGTTCAGCAGCAGCGCGACGTCCGCGATGAGACCGGAGGCCTTGTAGTAGACCGCCATGAAGAGGATGACCAGGCCCACGCCCAGCATCGCCGCCATGCCGCCCTTCTTGATGAGCTCGTCACCCAGGCTCGCGCCCACCTGACGAATCTCGCCCACCGTCACCGGGGCCGGCAGCGCGCCCGCCTTCAACACCAGCGCCAGCGTCTGCGCCTCGCCCAGCCACTCCTCGAAGGTGCGGCCACCCATCCGGCCCATGGTGATGCGCGCCGAGCCGCCGCTGATCTTCTCGTTGATGTTCGGCGCCGTCTGGACGTTGTCGTCCAGGACGATGGCCATGCGCCGGCCCACGCCCTGCTCGGTCAGGCGCTCGAACTCACGCGCGCCCGCGGGGTCGAAGGAGATGTTCACCTCCGGCTCGTTGAGCTGACCGATGTTGGCGTCCGCGCTCGCCAGGCTCTCGCCGGTCAGCGGCACGTTCTTGTCCAGCAGGTAGGAGCGGTACGAGGTGCACTCGTTCTTCTTCGCCGGGTTGGCGATGCACTCGGTGAGCACCACCCGGTTCTCCGGCACCTTGTCCTTGGTGTAGTCGATGATGGCCTCGCGCGTGGGGGCCTGGAGCTGCGGGAAGCCGCCCTCCGTGGTCACCGTGATGTCGCTGCCCGCCGGCGGCGGGTTCGCCTGGAAGAGCTGCGCGAAGAACTGCGGGTTGGAGTCATCCACCATCCGGAACTCGAGCTGCGCGGTGGTCCCCACCAGCTCCTTGGCCTGCTCCGGGTTGCTGCGGCCCGGAAGCGAAATCTGGATGGAGTCCGAGCCCAGCTTGCGCACGTCCACTTCCGCCACACCCCACTTGTCGATGCGGCGGCGGATGACGAGCATCGCCTGGTCCACCGCCTCCGTGCGGAAGACGTTGGCCTGGTTCTCGTCCTGCACCAGCACCAGCGAAGCGCCGTTGCGGTTGACTTGCTTGAAGTCGGTGAAGGTGGCCAGCACCTCCTTCTGGATGGCGTCCATCGTCGCCGGATCCTTGGCGGTCAGCGTGACCTCCATCCGCTCCGGGTCCGTGTCCGCCGTCACCTCGCCCAGCTTCTTGTCATTGACGTAATTGACAATCTGCAGGGCCCGGCGCTCGGTCCGCTTCTGGAGCGCCGTCTTGGTGTCCACCCGCATCACCATGTGGATGCCACCCTGCAGGTCCAGCCCCAGGTTGAGGCGGTACTTGGCGGGAGGCGCCCACTTCGGCATCCGCTCCTCGAGCACGGCCAGGTTGTTGCGCTGGTCCCGGTCGAGAACGACGAGCGAGTAGTAGGTCGGGATGAGGAACCAGATGCAGCCCAGCGTCACCGCGACAATCAGACCGAACTTCCACCACCAGCCGCGGTCCATCACTTCTCCTCCTTCTTCTTCTCGTCGGCCGCCGCCGCTGGGGCCGCCGGTGCGCCTTCCGGCACCGCGCCCTTGGCGCTGATGGCCGTCTTGAGCACGCGGATGCGCACGCCGCTGGACACCTCCAGCGTCACGGTGCGGTCCTCCACGAGGTGGATCTTCCCGAGGATGCCCCCGGAGGTGACGACCTCATCGCCCTTCTTCAGCGCCGAGAGGAGCGCACGGTGCTCCTTCAGCTGCTTCTGCTGCGGGCGGATCATCACGAAGTACATGATCGCCACCAGGACGACCAGGAAGCCCAGGGTGCCCAGCGGATTTCCGCCGCCGGCCTGCGCCAGAATCAGAAAGCTCTCAGCCACACACTGCCTCGTCGGTTGAGGAAAGCTTGGGATGGCAGCCCCCCCATTGTGTCTGAGGACCGCATCCGAAAGGGGGCCCTCTTAGCAAGGGGGGCCCATGTGAGCAAGTGAACGCGGGAAGCCGAGCAATCCATCCGCCCGGTCAGCGACCGCGGGTCCGTTCGGCCTCCTGTGCCTTCGTGCGGGCTCTGAATTCCCGGGCAAATACGGCGAACCGGTCCTCTGCCACCGCGCGCCGGACTTCTGCCATCAGTCCCAGGAAGTAGTGGAGGTTGTGAATCGTGTTGAGCCGCATGGCCAACAGCTCCTGGGCGGCGAAGAGGTGCCGGAGGTAGGCCCTGCTGAAATTGCGGCAGGTGTAGCAGGTGCACGCAGGGTCCACCGGCCGGGGGTCCCGGGCGTAGGCCGCGTTCCGGATGACCACCTTGCCCTCCGAGGTGAAGAGCAGGCCGTTGCGCGCGCACCGGGTGGGCAGGACGCAGTCGAACATGTCCACCCCGTGCTCGACGCAGTTGACCAGGTCCAAGGGCGTGCCCACCCCCATCAGGTAGCGGGGCTTGTCGCGGGGCAGGAGCGGCGCGGAGTACGCCACGCCGTCGTGCATGGCCTCGGGCGCCTCGCCCACCGAGTAGCCGCCCAGGGCATACCCGGGCAGGTCCACCGCGCACACCTCCTCCGCGTGGCGCTTGCGCAAGTCCTCGTGGAGGCCCCCCTGGACGATGCCGAACAGCGATGAGCGCTCCCGGCTCCACGCCTTCACGCAGCGGTGCAGCCAGCGGGTGGTGCGGGCCAGCGAGGCCTCCAGGTAGGCCCGGTTCTCGGTCGAGGGCGGGCACTCGTCGAAGGCCATGATGATATCGGCGCCCAGCGTCTCCTGGATGCCGATGGAGCGCTCTGGCGTGAGGAAGTGCCGCGCGCCGTCCAGGTGCGACTGGAAGGCGGCCCCCTCCTCGGTGATCTTCCGCTTCTCCGAGAGGCTGAACACCTGGAAGCCGCCGCTGTCGGTGAGCATGGGCCGGTCCCAGGACACGAAGCGGTGCAGGCCGCCCATCTCTCCCACCAGCGCTTCGCCGGGGCGCAGCATCAGGTGATACGTATTGCCGAGGATGATCTGCGCATCCAGCGTGAGCAGGTCGTCCGGCCCCACGCCCTTGACGCTGCCCACGGTGCCCACGGGCATGAAGATGGGCGTCTCCACGGGGCCGTGCGGCGTGTGCAGGCGCCCTCGCCGGGCCTTCGTCCCCGAGTCCTCGTGGAGGAGCTCGAAGCGCACCAGCCCCGGCGCCACGCGCGTGTCACCCTTCTCTCCGGACTGCTTCACTTCCTGCTGCTCGCCCATTGCATTCACTCCGACACCAGCATGGCGTCGCCGTAGCTGAAGAACCGGTAGCCCGCGCGGACCGCCTCCGCATAGGCCTCCAGGGTACGCTCCCGTCCGAGCAGCGCGCTCACCAGCACCACCAGCGTCGAGCGCGGCAGGTGGAAATTGGTGAGCAGCAGGTCCACCTGGCGGAACGCGAAGCCGGGACGGATGAAGAGGGTCGTCTCCCCGGGGCCCGCGCGCAGCCGCCCCGTCTCCGGGTCGGTAGCGGACTCCAGGGTACGCACCACCGTGGTCCCCACCGCCACCACCCGCCGGCCCTCCGCGCGCGCCGCGTTGACGGCCCTCGCGGTGGCCTCCGGCACGGTGTAGCGCTCCGGGTGCATGTGGTGCTTGTCCAGGTCGTCCTCGCGCACCGGCAGGAAGGTGCCCGGCCCCACGTCCAGCGTCACCAGCGCCCGTTGCACGCCTCGCGCATCCAGGGCCGCCAGCACCTCCTCCGTGAAGTGCAGCCCCGCGGTGGGCGCGGCCACGGCCCCGGAGGCCCGTGCGTAGACGGTCTGGTAGCGCTCCGCGTCCGCGGCATCCGGCTCGCGGGTGATGTAGGGCGGCAGCGGCAGGCGTCCCGCCGCGTCGAGCAGCGCCGCCAGCGACGCGCCCTCCGGTGCGTGGAAGCGCACGCGGTACTCACCGCCGCCGAGCGCCTCCTGGACTTCGGCCTCCAGGCCGCTGGCGAACGTCACGCGCTGCCCGGGCTTGAGCCCCTTGGAGGCCTGCCCCAGGCAGATCCAATCGAGCGACTCGGGAGCCTCCCCCAGCGCGGCCGAGGTCAAGGTGTGCTGGGCTGCGGGGCGCACGACGAGCAGCTCCACCCGGCCCCCGGTGCCAGCCTTCTGCCCGAGCAGGCGCGCGGGAATGACGCGGGCGTCATTGAGGACGAGCACGTCACCGGGCCGCAGCAGCTCCTGGAAGTCGGAGAACCGGCGGTGCGACCAGGTGCCGCTGGAGCGGCTGATGGTCATCAGGCGCGACGCATCCCGCTCGGCCAGGGGAGCCTGGGCGATCTGGGATTCGGGCAGCGCGAAGTCGTAGTCAGAGAGGCGGGACGACACGGGGTTGGCGCTTGTAGCAGCCCCCATGCCGTCGCGGAAAGCGCGCCGGACACGGGAGCCGTCAGTAGAGCTGCTGCAGCTCGGCCCCGGGGTAGTAGTGGGAGAGGATCTCCCGGTAGTCCCGGCCCTTGTCCGCGAGCGCCTTGGCGCCCCACTGACACAGGCCCGCCCCGTGGCCATAGCCACGACCGGTGAACACGTAGCCGCGCTCGGTCCGTTCCACGTCGAAATCCAGGCTCTTGAGCCGCGTGTAGCCGAGCCTGCGGCGCAGCTCCACGCCGTCGATGGAGGAGCCATCCCCCATCGTGACGCGCGTCACCCGCCGCGTCCGCGTACGCGAGGCCACCTTCAGCCCCTGCGCCGGGCGATGGAGCGCCGCCTTGATGTCCGCGTCGGAGAGCGTCGCCGACCAGCGGCTGGCAGGCAGCTTGCCGCATGGGCAATCGACGGGCCTCAGGTACGGCAGGTTGCGCTGGAGGGCGTCGAGCCCGGACTCGGTACGGCCGCCACACGAGGCGTGGAAGTAGGCCTCGATGGGCTCCAGTTCGTAGGTGAGCACCTGCCCCCGGGTGGCCTCCACGGCGGCGCGGGTGCGCGGGTCCTCGCGGTTGACGCCGCCGTAGACCTGATGGAGCACGCTGCTGCCCAGGTGGAAATCGTTGCTGTACGCATCCAGCTTCTTCTGGAGCGCATAGGTCCGTGCGGCCACCGCCTGGGCCTTGAGCGCCTCGGCCGGGAAGGACACGGGCATCTCACTGCCGAGCACGGCCGCGAGGTAGTCCTCGAGAGGAATGACATTGATGAGCTGGAGCCCGTTTCTGTGCGCGCGCACCACGACGTCCCCGCGGACCTGCGCCGCGCCGGCCTTCAGCGGCTCGGTGCCGGGCGCGGCGGAGTCCTCGGACTCGCCAGCACGGAAGCGGACGGAGTCCCCCTCCACCAGCGCGCCGTTGACCTCCAGCCGTCCGCCCTTGCGGCGGATGGTCGCCTGCCCGGAGGCGATGGGGACGAAGGCCGCCTCCTCGCTATCGGGGCCGGACGCGAGCCCTCGGCCACGCACCTGCACCTCGCTTCCGGTGTCCTCGATGGCGATGCGCAAGGTCTCCACGGCGCTCGCGCTCACCGGGACCAGGAGCAGCAGGCTGAGTGCAACAAGTCGCAACATGGGTGGGAAGTCTAGGGGTGGGTTCGCGCGTCACAAGAAAACGGCCCGCGGATGGGCGAGGATGGCGAACCCGTGACGTCTCCTTCGCGCCCCCTCCCCCCAGGCAGCTCCGCCGCCGTCACCATCGCCGCGCTGCGTGAGCTGGAGCCCCGCCCCTCCGCGATGCTCATCCACCGGCTGGTGGAGGGGCACCCGCTCGCGGCTTGCGCGACGCACTACGGCATCTCTCCCCAGGCCTTCTCCGTGCTGTTGCTGCGCGCGGCCATCCCCCTGGCCCGGCGGCGGGGGCTTCCCGCCAGGGAGCCCGCGAGCGCGGACGAAGAGGCCGCCTGGGCCCGGATGCTCTCCGACGCACTGGAGCGCCAGGACGCGCGCCTCCCCACGGCCCTGGGCCCCATTGTCGAAGCGTGCCGCGAGCTCCGGGCCCTGGCACCTCAGGTCGCGGCGGGCCTCGAGGCCGTCGAGCAAGAGGCCCGGGCATCCCCCCAGCGGCGCCGGGAGGAGTGGCTGCGGCGGCTCGCGGTGGCGGTCCTGCTGGCGCTGACGGCCTGGCTGTACCTGTCGAAGCCCGGAAGCCCCGAGGCGCGCCGCCAACGTCCACCGGTTCACACCGAGCCATCCCGGCCCTGAGCAGGCGATGGAGCGGGCCAGCGTCCAATGGACGCGAGGCGACGCGGGCGCATATGGGGAACGGCCATGACTGCCTCCCCTGCCCTCTTGCGCATGCTGTTGGCCTGCATCGTGCTCGCGGGCTGCGCGAAGAACGTGAATGCCCGCGTCGCGGGCGAAGACGACACGGCCATCGACTCGCTGTCGGCGCGGCTCGAGGAGCTTCGGACGCGCGACGGGGAGGACGCCGTGTCCTGCGCGGACCACTGCGCCACGTCGACGCGCACGTGCGAGCTGGCGGAGGCACTGTGCGCGCTCGTGGACCGTCACCCCGACCGCGATGACCTGCCGCCTCGCTGTGCCCAGGGGGGTGAGCAGTGCGCGAGCGCCCGGGACGGCTGCGCACGCTGCGGGGGATGACGACGCCGGTGCATGGCGAGAGCCGCCGTGTTTAAATGGCGCCGCTTTCCTCTGTCTGTCTGAACGTGAGGTCTTCCCGCAATGTCTCCCCGCCCCGCGCTGTTCCTGCTCGCCTCGTGGCTCGTCCTCCCGGGCCTGGCGCTCGCCGCTGACAGCGCCGAGCTGACGCCGGAAAAGGTGGCGGCGATCCGCCGCGACGAGGCCGAGGCCCTGTCGAAGGTCGACGAGGAGTACGGAAACCGGAAGCCCTCGGAGATGAGCACCGCGGAGCGCCGGGAGGTCATCGAGAAGCAGCGGTCCGCCTCCGGCTCCGTCCTGGAGCAGCACGGCGTGTCGGCCAAGGACTTCGCGCGCTACGAGGCGCGGATGACGCCCGAGGACAACGCCCGCGCGAAGGCCGAGGAGAAGCGCCTGGCGGAGGCGGCCAAGGCCGCGAAGCAAGCGCCTCCGGCCATCCAGGACGAGGTCCACGTCCAGCAGGGCTTCAGCAACGAGGACCCGGTGGAGCTGGAAGCCGAGGAAGGCGCCGAGCCTGCAGTCGACGTGGGCGTGCCGCCGAACGCCTCCCTCGAGTAGCCCCTGCGCCTCGTGCTGGCGCGTCCCAATTCCCCCCGGGGCGCGCCGCCCGCTGGCAGCGCGGCCCCGCAAGTTCAGCCCTTCCTGTAGCCGTACTGCCGGGCCTGCTCCTGCCAGACACCGTCATAGGGGCAGGCACAGTCCGTCGCTTCCGGCTCGGGATAGGCGTAACGCTCGCCCTTGTAGTTGCGGAACACCGTCTCCTGCTCGCCGTACTCGACGACGTAGTCGGGCTGGAGCGTCACCTTCCCGCCCCCTCCGGGGAGATCCACCGCGAGGTGCGGCACCGCGAGCCCCGTGGTGTGGCCCCGGAGCTGCTGGATGATCTCCAACCCCTTCGAGATGGGCGTGCGCAGGTGCTCGCAGCCCTCGGCCACGTCCATCTGGTGCAGGTAGTACGGCCGCACGCGGGTGCGCAGCAGCAGGTGTGACAGCTCCTTGATGATGCGCGCTTCGGAGTTGAGCTGCCGCATCAACACGGCCTGGTTCTCCACGGGCACACCATGGTCCACCAGCCGCTCGCACGCCTCCCTCGCCTCGGGCGTCACTTCCTTCGGATGATTGAAGTGCGTGACGACGAAGACGGGCGCGTAGCGCCGGAGCGTCCGCGCCAGGGAGTCCGTGACACGCATGGGCAGGCACACGGGGACCCGCGTGCCGATGCGAATCATCTCCACGTGCGGAATCTCGCTGAGGGCCGCGAGCAGCTCTTCCAGCCGCGACTCACTGAGCAGGAAGGGGTCGCCCCCGGAGATGAGGACGTCACGGACCTCGGGATGACGCCGGATGTAGTCCACGCCGCGGCGAAGCTGCTCCTTGGAGAGCTCGGCCACGCCGCCCTGGGTAATCCGCCGCCGCGTGCAGTGGCGGCAATAGACGGAGCACGTGTCCAGCGCGAGGAACAGCACCCGGTCCGGGTACTTGTGGACGATGCACTCCTCGGGGCGCGTCTTGTCCTCGCCCAGCGGGTCCGCGAGCTCGCCCGGACGGATGCGTGCCTCGGCCCGGACGGGGATGCACTGCATGCGCACCGGGCAGAACGGATGCTCCGGGTCGATGAGGGACAGGTAGTACGGGCTGATGCCGATACGGAACAGCGCGGACGTCTCCTGCACGCCCGCGCGCTCATCCGGCGTCAGCGGCACATAGCGTTCGAGTTGCTCCAGCCCACGCACCGCGTGCCGCTGCTGCCAACGCCAGTCCGACCACTCCGCGTCGGTGGCGTTGGGGAACAACCGCTCGCGCCCTTCGGCGCTGAGGGACGCACGAGAAGTCGCCGGCTCCGGCGGGAGGCCCGCCGGAAGCACTGAGGTATCCATTACGCTGCCTTCTGCTGCTCCCGCCACCAGGCCTGCCCAGCCTCCGGGAGCTGGTCGATGGGGTCGTAGTATTCGTACTTCCGGCTGAGCGCATCGGCATCGTTCATCTCGATGCCCGTCCGGTAGTTCTTGGTCCAGTACGAGATGCCGCGCTCGCGGTCGTACTCCGCCACCTGGTGCACCCAGCGCTTACCGACGAAGGGCACGTCGCAGACGATGCGCGGCGTGGCGAAGCCGGGCATGTAGCCCATGATGTCGTGCTGCAGCCGCTGCGCCTGAGCCACCGACAGCCGCCAATGCTCGCTGTTGGGGATCATGTCGCACATGTAGAAGTAGTACGGCAGGATCTTCGCGTGGTCGAGCAGCGTGAAGCACAGGTCCAGCAGCGCGTGCGCGCTGTCGTTCACGCCGCGCAGCAACACGCCCTGGTTGCGCACGTCGCGGAAGCCCATGTCCAGGAGCTTGCGGACGGCCTTGCCCACCAGCGGGGTGAGCTGCTGCGCGTGGTTGACGTGCGTGTGCAGCGCCAGGTCCACGCCGCGCTCGTTGGCCTTCTTCGCCAGCCGCTCCAACCCCTGCAGCACCGAGTCCTGGAGGAAGTGCTGCGGAATGGCCATCAGCCCCTTGCTGGCCAGGCGGATGTCCCGGATGTTCGGGATGTCCATCAGCGCGCTGACGAACGGCTCGAGCTGCTGGATGGGCAGGTTGGCGATGTCACCACCCGACACCACCACGTCGCGCACCGTCGGCGTACGACGCAGGTAGTCGAGCATCTGCGCGTAGCGGTCCTTCGGACCGATGCCGAACTTGTGCTTGCTGACCTGGGGCACGTCGTTGCCCACCAGGTCCATGCGCGTGCAGTGCCCACAGTACTGCGGGCAGGTGGGCAGCATCTCCGCCAGGACCTTCGTGGGATAACGGTGGGTGAGCCCCTCCACCACCCACATGTCCTGCTCGTGAAGGCTGTCGCGGCTGGCCTTGGGGTGGTTGGTCCACTCCGTGAGGCGATCGGCGAACGCGGGGAGCATGTAGCGGCGCACCGGGTCACGCCACAGGTCCTCGACGTTCATCGTGTTGAGCATCTGCGGCGGCACGAGCAGCGACATGGTCGCGCGCTCGCGCTGGTCATGCTCGATGCTCTCGGCCAGGTCGTCGGGCAGCAGGTGCCCAAGTGTGGCCTTGAGCTCCTTGAGGTTCTTGACGGTGTGCTTCCGCTGCCAGACGGAGTTCTCCCAGTCGGCGGCGGACACGTCCTTGTAGCCGGGTATCCGCCTCCAGTCGGGCTCGAAGAACTCCCGGCGGTGGGGATACATGAAAGGCTGTTCAGCAGGGCCAGCCTCAGGCGTGGCCCGGATGGGCGTCGTTTGCATGGCGCGTCACCTCTACTTGTTACTGCTCGCGGGCGAGGCGTCATAGCGCGCCAATGCCCCACTTCGGTCAACAATCGAAGAGGGCATCGGATGCCCGCTTTCTCACTCGATGGGAACGTTGACCAACTTCGCCACGCCATCCTCGGTGATATCCACCACCACGGGCTTGGTCGCCTTGCCGTTGAGCTTGAAGGAAATCTTGCGCTTGCCCACCGGTAGCATCAATGGGCTTCCAAGTGTGACCGGCGTCTGACGGTTTGTCTTCTTCCCGTCGACGTAGATGTCCGCGCCCGCCGGCTTGGTGCTGCAAGCGAACTTGCCCATCACCGCCTTGGCGACCTTCGGCGGCGGCCGGGGAGCTGGAACGGGCGCAGGGGCCTTCGGTGGCGGCTTGGGTTGCGGTGTCTCCGCGGCCACCGGCTCCGGCTCCCTGGTCATCGCGAACTCGACCGTGACCTGCTCGCGGCTGCCATCGGCCTTGAACTCGCCCGAGTACGGCTTGTAGCCGGCGAGCTTCGCCGTGAACTTGTAGGTCTTCCCAACCTCGAGGTTCGCCATGCGCGCGCCGGGAATGCGGCCCAGCCGCTCACCATTCACGGCGATCTCCGCGCCCTCCTCTCCTTCGAAGACGGCGGCGACCTGGGCCGGCGCGGCAGGCGCGGCCTCGGGGGTGGACGGTGTCTCCTCGTTCGCACTGGGCGCGTCCGGAGCGGCCGGCTCCGCGCCCTGGGGCGCCTCGGTCGTCCCCGCGGCGATGACGATGCCAGGGTTCTGCGGCTGGGGCGGCTGCTGCTCAGGCGGCGGCGCGGCCTGGGGATCCGCCTCGAGCGGCAGTGAAACGACAATCCGGCTCCCGGCGACGACATCCACCGTCTTGGCCGCCCCCTGCTGGCCAGGCGCGCTCGCGGTGACACGATACTGGCCTGCCGGCAGCGACAGCAGCGTGTTGAGCTGCACCTCCTGCCCGTTCACCTGGATGCGCGCTTCGGGGTTGGACGGCGACACCATGAAGGTGACCTCGCCCACCGACGGCCGACTGAGCAGCACCGCCCCCACCACGAGCACCAGCACGATGGCCGCCGCCGCCGCGAACAGGACGGGCTTGGGCAGCGTCTTGATGTTGAGGGTAGGCTTGCCCTTGGAGGAGACCTTCGGCTTCGCCTTTTGAGCGACAGCGGCCTTCGTTGCCTTCGAGGGGGGAGGAGGCTCCTCGGCGGCGACCGGAATCGAGCCGGTGACCTCCTCCTCCGGCTCGTCGAGGTCATCCTGCGGAGGGACATCATCCGCGTAGTCGTCGTACCCGCCACCGTCGTCGTCCTCGAGCGGCTGCTCGTAGTCCGAGGAGTCCTCGGGCTCTGGAGCACGCTTCGAGCCGCTGCCGCGGGCCGATACCGGAGCGGGCCGGCTGCCCGTCTCCTCGTCCAGGGAGGGCGACGAGCCGCGCGACCGCGTCGGCGGGGCCGAGGGCGCAGGGCCGATCATCGTGGCACCGGCGTAGGCCTCGCCGTCGTCGTTGCCGATGACCACCTGGGCCTTCGGACCGCTCTTCCGCTTGCGCGACGACGTGTCGGGCGCAGGGGCTCGGGAATATTTGGCGGGAGCCCCCCTGGCACCGTCCTCCTGGATGGGGTTCTCCGTCCTGCCGGTGATGCTGTCATCCACCACGACGCTGCTGTCGGCCACCCGCGTCTCGAACAACATGAACGCCTGCGTCGAGTCGACGATCTGGGTCTTGTCGCTCGCGCCAACGTCCATCTCGTCGAGCTCATCGGCGGTGGGCGGTGGGATGTAGTCCTGCGCGGGCTGAGCCGGGGCAGTGGCGGCCCGGCCTGCGGGCGTTCCCGTCACGACCACGGAGGGCGGAGGTGCGCGCCGCGCCGCCTGCCGGTTGTAACCTGGCGCCACGGTGATACCGGAGGCTTCGATCTGATCGGGGCGCTCGATACCTGCGTAGCGCTCCATCCGCTCCGCCTCACGGAGCATGTCCTCGGCGAAGGCCTCCTTCATGAAACCGGAGAGGTGCTTCGAGGAATAGATGGCATCGCCGGCCAGGAGGAACCGCATCAGGTCCTCGGCCATGTCGGACGCCCACTGGTAGCGGTCCTCGGGCTCTCGCGTGAGCGCCTTCAGGACCACCCTCTCCAGGCCCTGGGGGATGCTCGGGTTGAACTCGCTGGGGAGCGGAACCTCCGCGTTGCGCACCTTCTCCAGCGTGGAGAAGTCCGACTCACCGACGAACAGCTTCTCGCCCGTGAGCATCTCGTACAGCAGCACGCCCACGGCGAAGATGTCACTGCGCCGGTCGATGGGCATGCCACGGACCTGCTCCGGGCTCATGTACCCGAACTTGCCCTTGAGGATGCCGGCCTGCGTCTTCTGGGAGCGGTTCGCCGCCTTGGCGATACCGAAGTCGATGACCTTGACCTCGCCCTCGTACGAGATGAGGACGTTCTGAGGAGACACATCGCGGTGGATGATGTGGAGGTCCTGACCGCGGGCGTCCTTCTTCCTGTGCGCGTAATCCAGGCCGTCGCAGATCTTGGACGCGATGAACACCGCCTGCGCGGTGGGCATGATCTCCTTGCGCCGCCGGTAGCGCTCCAACATGGTCCGCACGTCACGCCCAGCGACGTACTCCATGGCGATGAAGTAGGTGTCGTCGTGCTTCCCGAGCTCGTTGATGTGCACGATGTTGGCGTGGTTCAGCTGAACGCTGATCCGCGCCTCGTCGATGAACATCGTGATGAACTCTTCATCCTCGGCCATCGTGGGGAGGATCTTCTTGATGGCCAGGATGCGCTCGAAGCCTTCGACGCCGAAGGCCTTCGCGATGAACACCTCCGCCATGCCGCCGACGTTGATGCGCTCGAGGAGCAGGTACTTCCCAAAGAGGGTCGGCTTCTTCATCTCGTGGAGCGGCCCGGCACCGGGAGGCGGGGCCCCCGGCCCGCGGGGGGGGGGGCCGGGGGGGAACCCGGCGCTAGTG